>NZ_SDKM01000002.1 GCF_004519545.1 Nocardioides guangzhouensis | reverse complement strand
AGTTGCGCCGCGCTGGGGGTTGAGTTGCGCCCGGCTGGTCGCGGGCACAAGGAGGCGCGACTCATCGATGAGGGAGGCGCGACTCATCGGTGAGGGAGGCGCGACTCATCGGTGAGGGGGGCGCGACTCATTGGTGAGGGAGGCACGACGGACGGCGTCCGAGCGCGGCCCTCACATGCCGGCCGGGGAAACGGGTACGAACCGAGACGGACGGGACACGCCCGTCGAGGAGGAGACGCCATGTTCACCCGCCATCGAGACGGCACCGACGGGGACGCCGAGCACGACACCACGACCACGGACGGGACGACCACGGACCGGACCATCATCGGTGGCGAGGACCCGCCGCACCGGCAGACGGTGACCCGCGACGAGGTCGTCGACCGCGAAGCGGCACGCCAGCGGTTCGGCGGCACGAACACCGGCGCCGCCTTCTTCGGCTGGCTGGTCGCGGTCGGGATGACCATCCTCCTGAGCGCGATCGTCGGCGCCATCGCCGCGGCGGCGGGACGCGCCGCCGACGTCACCCAGGACGACGCCGAGCGGGCCGCGAACACCATCGGCTTCGCGGCCGCGATCGTGCTGGCCGCGCTGCTCGCGATCGCCTACTACGCCGGCGGGTACGTCGCCGGGCGGATGTCGCGCTTCGACGGCGGCAAGCAGGGCCTGGCCGTGTGGCTGATCGGGCTCGTGGTCACGATCGCCGCGGTCGCCATCGGCTGGGTCTTCGGCGACCAGTACAACGTCCTCGACCGGGTCGACCTCCCGAGCATCCCGATCCCGCGCGACCAGGCCAGCGTCGGCGGCATCCTCACCGGCATCGTGGTCCTCGCGCTGACCCTGATCACCGCGATGACCGGCGGCAAGGTCGGCGAGCGCTACCACCGCAAGGTCGACCGGGCGCACCAGCTGATCTGACTCCCGGCCTCCGCCGAGCAGCGGCCCGCCGCCACCGGACAGGCGGCGGGCCCTTGGCGTTCCCGGGCTTTACAAATCCGTAGGTCTTGTCAAACAAGTTTACAAAACCTATGGTCGTGTAAATCTCGAGGCGAGGAGACCCGATGAGCGACACCGCTCGGAACAGCACCGCCCCCGCGGGCTCGACCGAGGAGTGGAAGGACAAGAAGCGCTACCTCTGGCTGATCGGTCTGGTGGTGCCGTCGCTGGCCTTCGTCGCGCTCGGCATGCACCAGCTCACCGGGTGGACCGCCTGGTTCTGGATCGCCCCGGTGGTGATCCTGGTGATCGTCCCCGCGATCGACCTGGGCACCGGCCTCGACCGCACCAACCCGCCCGACGACGTCATCGACGCGCTCGAGAACGACAGGTACTACCGCTGGATCACCTATCTCTTCCTCCCCCTCCAGTACGCCGGCTTCGTGGTGGCCTTCTGGATGATCGGCACCGGCGACTTCGGCTGGTTAGCGAAGCTCGGGCTGGCCACCTCGATCGGCGCGATCGGCGGCATCGGCATCAACACGGCGCACGAGCTGGGGCACAAGCGCGAGAGCCACGAGCGGTGGTTGTCGAAGGTCGCGCTGGCTCCGGTCTTCTACGGGCACTTCTACATCGAGCACAACCGCGGGCACCACGTCCGCGTCGCGACCCCGGAGGACCCCGCCAGCGCCCGGGTCGGCGAGAACTTCTACCAGTTCTGGCCGCGCACGGTCATCGGCTCCCTGCGCAGCGCGTGGCGGATCGAGAAGCGACGCTACGCGCGGAAGAAGCAGCACCCGTTCCGGATCGGCAACGACGTGCTCAACGCGTGGCTGATGTCGGCGGTGCTGTGGGTCGGCCTGGTCGCCTGGCTGGGCGTCGGCATCGCGCCGTACCTCCTCGTGCAGGCGGTGGTCGGGTTCTCGCTGCTCGAGGTCGTGAACTACATGGAGCACTACGGGATGCTGCGGCGACGCGTCGGCGTCGGCGAGCGGCAGCGCTACGAGCGGGTCGACCCGTCGCACTCGTGGAACTCCAACAACATCGCGACCAACGTGCTCCTCTACCACCTGCAAAGGCACAGCGACCACCACGCGAACCCGACCCGGCGCTACCAGACGCTGCGCGACTTCGAGGAGAGCCCGGTGCTGCCGACGGGGTACGCCGGGATGATCGTGCTCGCGATCGTGCCGGCCGTGTGGCGGCGGGTGATGGACCCGCGGGTGCTGGCCCACTTCGACGGCGACATGAGCCGGGCCAACATCAGCCCGCGCAAGCGCGAGAAGGTGCTGGCGGCGTACCCGCCGCCGGTGCGCGAGGAGGTCGTGACCGGGGCCGACGCGACCGCCGGTGCGGCCGCGGAGGTGCTGGCCGCAGGCTGTCCGGGCTGCGGCTACACCTACGCGGTCGAGGCCGGGGACGAGCACGAGGGCTTCGCGGCCGGGACCGCCTGGGCCGACGTGCCCGACAACTGGTGCTGCCCCGACTGCGGCGTGCGGGAGAAGGTCGACTTCGTGCCACTCTCGTCCGCTCCCGCCTGACCGCTTTCTAGGATGGGGACGTGAGCACCCCACCCGCCGTCGGCCCCTCCCTGGTCGCGCCACTGCGCGCCCGGATCGTGGCCGAGGCGTCGGTGCTCACCGCCGAGTCCGGCTGGTCCGGGGTCACCATGGCCCGGCTGGCCGAGCGGGTCGGGGTCAGCCGGCAGACGGTCTACAACGAGATCGGCACCAAGTCGGCGCTCGCGGAGGCGATGATCCTGGCCGAGCTCGAGCGGTTCCTCGCCGTGGTCACGGAGGCGTTCGACGCGCACCCGGGGGACATGCGGGAGTCGATCCGGTCGGCGGTGCGGGCGGTGCTCGAGCTGGCCGAGGACAACCCGCTCCTGCACGCGGTGGTCTCCGCGACCCACGGCGCCGACACCGAGCTGCTGCCGCTCCTGACCACGCACGCGGACTCGCTTCTCACGGTCGCGAAGCTGGTGATCCGCGAGCGCCTCGAGCCCTACGAGCTCGGGCTCGACGAGCCGCACCTCGACGCCGCGATCGACATGGTCGTGCGGGTGGTGCTGAGCCATGTCATGCAGCCGTCGAACACCCCGGCCGCGACCGCGAACGACATCGCGTGGGTCGCGGCCCGGGTGCTCGCGCGCTGACGGGGGGAGTCGGCGATCAGCTCAGGGCCTTGGCCTTCAGCCGGTCGAACTCGTCCTGGGTGATCGCCCCGGACGAGAGGAGGTCGTGTGCCTTGGAGATCTGCTCGGCGGCACTGCCCCCGCCGCCGCCCTCGCCGGCGACCTGCTTGATGTAGGCGTCCTGGGCGGCACGCATCTGCTCGTACTCGGCCCGCTTGCGCTCGGTCATGCCGCCGCCGCGGGCGATCAGGTACACCAGCGCGGTCAGGAACGGGAAGAAGATCAGCACGATGATCCACACGGCCTTGATCCACCCGGACGTGCTCTCGTCGCGGAACAGGTCGCCGATGATCGCGAACATCACCATCAGGTAGGCGACGAACGCGAACGAGATGAGGATGAACCAGAAGATGTCCAGCCAGTCCATGCGGGTACCGATCCTCTCCGACCGGTAGGACCGGCCGAGGCTCCGGGCCGGAACTCCTCCGGCCGCCGGGCTCATGGAAACACCCGATCGCCGTCGTCGGCCTCCCCCGAGACAGGTGAGGAAGCAGCATCCCGGTCGTCCAGGAGCGAGCGTCGGCGAGCGCCTCGAGACCCCGCCATGTCGCACGGTCCGGCAGTGTGAGCCAGGCCACTCCCATATGCACTTGACCGGTAAAGTCAGAGCGCCTACTGTAGCGGTACAGAAACCACCGATGGAGGTACCCACCATGTTCACCACGTTCTCCGCCTCCGGGCCCTCCCGCACCCAGGTCGCCGACGGCCTCGTCGGCGCCCACGCGGGCGACCCGGTCGTCCCCCACGTCCCGGCCCGCACCCGCGCGCCGCGGACCCGCTCGGTGCTCGCCTCGGCACTGCACCGCGCAGGCAACGCCGTCGCTCCCGCCGAGCACTCCCCGGTCTCCTGAGCCCGACCGTGGCCCGGCCACCGGCCGGCTCCACCCCGGCGCCGAGCACGCACCACCACGAGAACGCCGCCCACGGGTCGGTCCTCCCACCACGGGGAGGGCCGACCCGTGTCATGCGGGGACACCACCTAGGCTGGCCAGCGTGGCCCGTGTGACCCTGCAGACCGTCGCCGACCGCGTGGGCGTCTCCCGGATGACCGTCTCCAACGCGTTCTCCCGGCCCGACCAGCTCTCCGAGGCGCTCCGCGAGAAGATCCTCGCGGCGGCCCGGGAGCTCGGGTACGTCGGCCCCGACCCCGCGGCACGCGCCCTTGCGCGGGGCAGCACCGGCGCGGTCGGCGTCCTGCTGACCTCGTCGCTGCGCTACGCCTTCACCGACGACGTGGCGATGGGCTTCCTCGGCGCCGCGACCGAGGAGCTGACGCCCACCGGGCTCGCGCTCACCCTGCTCCCCTCGACCAGCCGCGACCAGGTGGTCCCCGCCCGTGACGTCGCCCTCGACGGCGCCCTCGTCTACTCCTGCGACCCCGACACCACCGCGATCGACTGGCTCGAGCGCCGCGCGCTGCCGCTCGTGTACGTCGACCAGGAGCCGCGCGCGGGCATCGACGCGGTCAACGTGGCCGACCGGGAGGGCGCCCGGGCCGCTGCCCGGCACCTCGTCGACCTCGGCCACCGGCGGATCGCGGTGGTCACCGCCGGCCTGCACGGCGAGCCGGGCATCGTCCCTGCCCGGGAGGCGGTCGCCGATTCCGGCTCCTGGAAGTACGTCGGCCGCGAACGGCTGCTCGGCTACCTCGACGTCCTCGAGCCGCTGGGCATCGAGCCGGTCGTCTTCCGCCAGCTCGGCAACGACGACGAGGAGGCCCGGGCCGCCGCCCGCGCGCTGCTCGACCGCGAGGACCGGCCCACCGGCGTCCTCTGCTACTCCGACGTCCTCGCTCACGGTGTGGTCCGGGCCGCCGAGGACCTCGGGCTCATCGTGCCCGCCGACCTCTCCGTGGTCGGCTTCGACGACTCCCCGCTCGCGTCGCGGGTACGGCCGGCGCTGACCACGGTGCGGCAGGACGTGGCCGGCAAAGGCCGGGCCGCCGCCGCGGCGCTGGCCGCCGCCATCGAGGCCGCCCGCACCGGAGGCACCCGGCCCACCGAGCACGTCGTGCTCCCGACCGAGCTGGTGGTGCGCGACAGCACCGCCCCGGCCTGAGCCCGCTCGTCCCCACGCGCGCTGGTCCGGACCGGGCTAGGTTGTCCCGGTGAGTCCGGCGGTCACCTTCGGCAGCCCGACCGGCCGCGCGGTGATCGCTGCGGCCGTGCTCGGCTCCGGGATGGCCTTCCTCGACGGCAGCATCGTCAACGTCGCGCTGCGCACGATCGGCGAGGACCTCGACGCCTCGCTCGCCCAGCTGCAGTGGATCACCAACGGCTACCTGCTCTCCCTGGCCTCGCTGATCCTGCTCGGCGGCTCGCTGGGAGACCGCTTCGGCCGGCGCCGGGTGTTCGTGGTCGGCACGCTGGTCTTCGCCGGCGCGTCGCTGCTGTGCGGCCTGGCGCCGACCCCGGAGCTGCTGATCGTCGCCAGGATCGTCCAGGGCGTCGGCGGTGCGCTGCTCACCCCCGGCAGCCTGGCGATGATCCAGGGCACGTTCGTGCCGGACGACCGCGGCCGGGCGATCGGCAGCTGGTCCGGGCTCGGCGGCATCGCGGCCGCGATCGGGCCGTTCGTCGGCGGTGCCCTCATCGACTACGCGTCGTGGCGATGGATCTTCCTGATCAACATCCCGCTCGCGGCGGCCACGATCCTCATCGCGCAGCGGTACGTCCCCGAGACCTCGGACCCGTCGGCCTCCCGCCGGTTCGACGTCACCGGGGCGGCGCTCGGGTCGCTGGCGCTGGGCGGGTCGACGTACGCGCTGATCGAGTGGGGATCCCCGGTCGCCGCCCTAGCCGCGGTCCTCGGGATCGGGGCCGCGGTCGGCTTCCTCCTGGTCGAGAGCCGCAGCAGCCACCCGATGCTGCCGCTCGGGCTGTTCCGTGATCGGACTTTCAGCGCCGCCAACGCGATGACGTTCCTCGTGTACGCCGCGCTGGGCGCGGTCAGCTTCTTCGTCGTCCTCCAGCTGCAGGTCGTCGTCGGCTGGTCGGCCCTCGCGGCCGGGGTGGCGATGCTGCCGATCACGCTCTGCCTGCTCTTTCTCGCCAGCCGGTTCGGTGCGCTGGGCACCCGGATCGGCCCGCGCATCCCGATGACGGTCGGGCCGCTGGCAATGTCCGCCGGCACCTTCCTGCTGGTCGGCATCGACGCCGGCATGCGCTACGTCACCGACGCGCTGCCCGGGCTCGTGGTGTTCGGCCTCGGCCTGGCGGTGATGGTCGCGCCGCTGACCGCGACCGTGCTCGCGGCGGCACCGGGGCACCGGGCCGGGATCGCCAGCGGCGTCAACAACGCCGTGGCCCGCTCGGGTTCGCTGCTGGCGGTGGCCGCGCTGCCGGCGGCGGTCGGCCTCACCGGCGCGGAGTACGCCGACCCCGCCCTGTTCGAGGTCGGCTACCGGAAGGCGATGGTCGCCTGTGCGCTGCTGCTCGCCCTCGGGGGTGCGGTGTCGTGGGCGTTGATCCGCAACCCGTTCAAGGTTCCCGCGCCGCAGTGACCGCGCGACCCGGCTGGGGGGCGGGGATCTACCATGGCCGCGGGGGGAGGGAGCGCCATGGGCATCGGGGCACTCGGGACGCCGGCACGCGGACCCGCGGGCAGGCGACCGCGGCGTGCGCTGGTCGCCGCCGGGGCGCTGGTCCCGCTCCTGCTGCTCGCCGCCTGCGGTGACGGCGCCGGTGCCGAGCCGGACGCCGACCCGTCCTCTCCGGCCACCGCCTCCCGGTCGGGCGACCCGCAGCCCGGCGCCACCGTCGCCGACCCCGACCACGCGGTCGACCCACCGGGCAAGCTCGACGGCCGTCTCTACCCGGCCGACATGCTGGTCTCCAGCCGGCGTCCGCTCTCGGACGACGTGGTCCAGCGGATCCGCGGACTGCGCGGCGTGGCCGCGGTCGAGCGGCTCGACGTCGCCCAGGTGAGCGTGGAGAACCGCGCGCTGACGGTGGCCGCGGTCGACCCCGCGTCGTACCGCCGCTTCAACGTGGCGGCCACGGCGCAGCACGAGGACATCTGGGCACGCGTCGCCGGCGGCGAGCTCTCGATCCCCCAGAAGCTCGGCCGGCGGCTCCAGCAGAAGGGCGCCTACGTCCAGCTCGGCAACGACAAGACGGCACCGAAGGTGCACATCGGCTCGTACGCCGAGCAGGTGCCCGGCATCGACGTCGTGGTCAACAAGCGGTGGGGCGAGGACCTCGGCATGGTCGAGGGCAACGGGCTGCTGGTCTCCACCGGCATCCGCAGCCCGCAGTCGGTGCGCGGCCGGGTGCAGGAGATCATCGGGGGCGAGCCGTCCATCCAGCTGCTCGACGCGGTCACCCGCTACGGCCTCGACCCGGACGCCGCGCAGACCGCGATCCCGACGGGCGGTTCGGTGGCCCGCGCGATCGGGTCCTTCTCCTACCGGCTGGCCGGCGGCAACCGGATCTCCCCCGACCCCTCGTGGGTGGCCGCCAACATCCGCACCGAGCAGGTGCCGATCCTCGGTGCGGTCACCTGCCACAAGGTGATGCTGCCGCAGCTGCGGGCGGCGCTGACCGACGTCGTCGACGCCGGCCTCGCCGACCGGATCCACCCGGGCGAGTTCGCCGGCTGCTACTACCCGCGCTTCATCGCCGGCACCACCTCGCTGTCCAACCATGCCTTCGGCATCGCCCTCGACCTCAACGTGCCCGGCAACCAGCGCGGCACGGTCGGCGAGATGGACCGCACCGTGGTCGCGATCTTCAAGCGCTGGGGCTTCGCGTGGGGCGGCGACTGGCGGTGGACCGACCCGATGCACTTCGAGATGAACGCGCTGGTCGAGGTCGGCTGACCGGAGCGGTCGGACACGATCCGGACCCTCGCTGGGCACCGTGCCCGGGCGCAAGGCAGGATCGACGCCGTGGCATACATGGTCAAGCCCCGGGACCTCGCACCCGCGGTCACGAGCCCCGTCCCGGTCGACACCACCCTGCCCCGCGCCTGCGTCATCGGCGCCGGCTCCTCTGGCCTGGCCGCGGCCAAGGCGCTCTACCTCGCCGGGGTGCCCTTCGACTGCTTCGAGCAGGGCCCGGTGGTGGGCGGCAACTGGGTCTACGAGAACCCCAACGGGCAGTCCGCCTGCTACGAGACGCTCGAGATCAACACCTCGTGCCCGCGGATGGCCTTCTCCGACTTCCCGATGCCGGAGGACTACCCCGACTACGCGATGCACCACCAGGTGCGCGACTACTTCGAGGCGTACGTCGACCACTTCGGGTTCCGGGACACGATCACGTTCAACACGAAGGTCGAGGCGGTGACCCGGTCCGCGACCGGCACCTGGATCGTGCGGACCTCCGGCCCGGCCGGCCTCGTGGTCCGCGAGTACGACGCCGTGCTGGTCGCCAACGGCCACCACTGGGACGCGCGCTGGCCGGAGCCGGCGTACCCGGGCGAGTTCGGGGGCGAGCAGATGCACGCCCACGACTACCGCTCCGCCGACGACCTGCGCGGCCGGCACGTGGTCGTGGTCGGCATGGGCAACTCGGCGCTGGACATCTCGGTCGAGGCGGCGCGTGTCGCGCGGTCGTCGACGATCTCGGTGCGCCGCGGCCAGTGGGTGCTGCAGAAGCACCTGTTGGGCCGGCCGTCCGACCAGGTCGGACTGCCCAGCTGGATGCCGTGGTGGGTGATCCGGGCCAAGTTCGAGCTCGGCGCGTTCCTGTCCGGTGACGTCTCGAAGCACGGGGTGCCGAAGCCCGACCACCGGCCCGGGCAGTCGCACCCGGTGCAGTCGGTGCGGTTCCGGGACCTGGTCAAGGAAGGCAAGATCACACCGCGCCCGGCGATCGACCGGCTCGACCGCCGTACCGTCCACTTCGCCGACGGCACCGAGTCCCCGGCCGACCTGATCGTGTGGGCGACCGGCTACCGCGTGACCTTCCCGTTCCTCGACCGGGCGCTGGTCGACCCGCAGGACAACGACCTGCCGCTGTGGAAGCGGATGGTGCACCCGGACCTGCCCGGGCTCTGGTTCATCGGGCTGGCGCAGCCGGTGGGGGCGGTGATGCCGATCGCCGAGGCGCAGTCGCAGTGGGCAGCCGAGATCCTCACCGGCCGCTATGCCCTCCCCGACCAGGCCGAGGTCCGCTCCCGGACGCGGGCCGACCACCAGCGCAACAAGCGGCGGTTCTACGAGTCCGAGCGGCACACCATGGAGGTCGACTTCGACCGCTACCTCTGGGACCTGGGGCGGGAGCGCAAGCGCGGCGCCCGCCGGGCCCAGGAGCGGCGCACCGCGGCGCCGGCCGCCGGAGCCCTCCGGTGACCGGCCGACCGGGCGCCCTGGTCACCGGGGCCGGCCAGGGCCTCGGCCGCGAGATCGCCGACCGGCTGGCCCGGCGCGGCTACACCGTGCACGTCACCGACGTGGACGCCGCCCTGGCGTCCCGGGCCGCGGAGGAGATCGGCTCGGACGCCTTCGCCTCCGCGCTCGACGTACGCGACCAGGACGCCTGCCGGGAGGCCGCGCGGCTGACCCAGGAGTGGGCCGGCTCGCTCGACCTGTGGGTGAACAACGCGGGCGTGCTGTTCACCGGCCCGGTCTGGGAGACCACAGACGAGCAGCGGCGATTGATGTTCGACGTGAACGCGCTCGGCACCCTGCACGGCACCATGGCCGCGCTCGACCTCATGCGCCCGGCCGGCCGCGGCCACGTGCTCAACATCGTCTCGCTCGCCGGCCTGGCGCCGGTCCCGGGCGAGGCGGTGTACGCCGCCAGCAAGCACGCGGTCATGGGCCTGTCCCTGTCGACCCTGGCCGACCTGCGCGTCGCCGGCCTCGACGACATCCACATCAGCTGCGTCTGCCCCGACGGCATGTGGACCCCGATGCTGCACGACAAGCTCGACGACCCGGGTGCCGCGATGTCCTTCTCCGGCAAGCTGCTCCAGCCCTCTGAGGTGGCCGACCTGGTCGAGCAGGTGGTGGAGCGGCCACGCCCGGCGGTGGCGCTCCCGCGGTGGCGCGGTGCGCAGGCCCGGCTCTTCGACCTGACCCCGGGGCTGGCGATGCGCGGGGCTCCGCTCGTCGCTCGCGTGGCCCGCCGGCAGCAGCGCTCCACCGCCCGGAGGCTGCGCGGCTGATCCCGTTGAGTTGCGCCCCGCTGGGCCTTCAGTCGCGCCTCGCTGGGCCGTGAGTGGCGCCTCGCTTGGGATCGAATAGCGCCTCGCTGGGACACGGGCAGGGAGGCGCGACTCGACGGGCAGGGAGGCGCGACTCGACGGGCAGGGAGGCGCGACTCGACGGGGTGGCTAGGGTCGCGGACATGCGCGCAGCCCAGGTGACCCGCCTCGACGGCCCCTCCGCGATCGAGGTCCGCGACGTCCCGGAGCCGGAGCCCGGACCGTACGACGTGCTGGTCGACGTGCACCGGGTCGGCGTCTCGTTCCCGGACCTCCTGCTGAGCAGGGGCGAGTACCAGCTCAAGCCGGACCTGCCGTTCACGCTCGGCGTCGACCTCGCCGGCACCGTCGTCGCGGACGCGCACGGCTTCACGGCCGGTCAGCGAGTGGCCGGCGTGCTCGCCCACGGCGCCGCCGCCGAGCGGGTGGCGGTGCCCGCGGCGTTCACGTTCCCTCTCCCGGACGACCTGTCGTACGACGAGGGCGCGGCGCTGCCGATGAACTACCTGACCGCGCAGTTCGCTCTGGTGGAGCGCGGCGGGCTCCGCGACGGCGAGACCGTGCTGGTGCACGGCGCGGCCGGCGGCGTCGGCACCGCCACCCTGCAGGTCGCCCGTGGGCTCGGCGCCCGCACCATCGGCGTGGTCTCCACCGAGGAGAAGGCGGCGTTCGCCCGGCAGGCGGGGGCCGACGACGTGGTCCTGCTCGACGGGTTCAAGGACGCCGTCGGCGGGCTGACCGGCGGCCGCGGGGTCGACGTCGTCGTGGACGTCGTCGGCGGCGACGCGTTCACCGACTCGCTGCGCTGCCTGGCCGGCGGCGGGCGGCTGCTGGTGGTCGGCTTCGCCGGCGGCCAGGGCATCCCCGAGGTCAAGGTCAACCGGCTGCTGCTCAACAACATCGACGTGCGCGGCGTCGGTTGGGGGGCCTGGGCGATGACCCGCCCCACGTACATGCGCGAGCAGTGGAAGGCGCTCGGCCCGCTGTTCGCCTCCGGTGCGATCCGCCCGCCGATCGGCGCGACGTACGACCTCGCCGGGATCGGGCAGGCCCTGGCCGACATGGACGCCCGGCGAACGCTGGGCAAGACGGTGCTGCGTGTGCGCTGAGTCTCAGCGCGGACGGCCCGAAAACCCGGGGGTCCCGTCCGTCCCGCTCGTACCCTTGGCCCCGTGAGGTCTCGGGGATCACGACGCCGCTGGGCGCTGCTGGCCTGCTCGGCCGTGATCGCCGTGCCCGCCCTGGTCGGCTGCAGCGGCTCGGACGACGGAGGCGGCGACCGTGAGCGGGCCGCCGGCACCGACTGGACCCCGGCGCCCGCGACGGTGGGCGGGCTCGCGGTCCTGGCCCAGAGCGACGCCGACGGGTTCCGGCTGCACACCGCCTCCGGCGACAAGACCTTCCTGCCCGGGGTGAACCTCGGCAGCACGACCCCGCTGCACCAGCCCGGCGAGATCAACACCATCACGGCCGACCACTACCGCCGCTGGCTGGACGAGATGGGCGGCCTCGGGATCCGGGTGGTGCGTGTCTACACCCTGCACCCGCCCGCCTTCTACGACGAGCTTGCCCGCTACAACGAGGCACACCCCGAGGCGCCGCTCTACCTCGTCCAGGGCGCCTACCTCCCGAACGAGGAGTACGTCGAGCCCGGCCGCAGCCTCTACGACCGCGACATCGACGAGGCGTTCGCCGGCGAGATCGCCAACGTCTCCGGGGCCGTGCACGGCGACCTGGAACGCAGGCCCACCCCCGGCCAGGCCAGCGGCAGCTACACCAGCGACGTGTCGCGATGGCTGCTGTCCTGGATCGTCGGCGTCGAGTGGGACCCGTGGGGCGTGGTGCGGACCGACCGGGCCGAGGCCGACCGCCCCTACGCGCCCGGCCGCTACTTCGCCGCCACCGACGGAGCCAGCGCCACCGAGCGCTGGATCGCCGGCCACATGGACGACCTGGCCGCGCTGGAGGCCGAGCGCGGCACGTCCGCCCCGATCGCGCTGACCAACTGGCCGACCGCCGACCCGCTCGAGCACCCCGAGGAGCCGCTGGCCGAGGAGGACCTGGCCGGGGTCGACGCCACCCACGTCCTGCCCACCCACGCCTGGCCCGGGGGCACCTTCGCCAGCTTCCACGCCTACCCCTACTACCCGGACTTCCAGCGCTACGAGCCCGGGCTCCAGGACGAGGAGTGGAAGGGTCGGAAGGACCCGTACGCCGGCTACCTGATGGCGCTGAAGGAGCACGTCGCCGACCACATGCCGCTGCTGGTGACCGAGTTCGGGGTGCCGTCGTCGCTCGGGTCCGCCCACGTCGGCACCAACGGTCGCGACCAGGGCGCGCACTCCGAGCAGGAGGCGATGGCCATGGACGCGGACATGATGCGGATGATGGAGGACAAGGGCATCAGCGGCGCCTTCGTCTTCGCCTGGACGGACGAGTGGTTCAAGCGCACCTGGAACACCATGGAGCACCAGGACGCCGAGCGCCGTCAGCTCTGGCACGACCCGCTGACGAACGAGCAGTGGTTCGGGCTGGTCGCGACCGACCCCGGACCGATCGCGGACGCCCCGGTGGAGACGTCGCCGGCGTCCGGCCCTTACGAGTACCTCTACAGCTGGGCGGACGCGTCGTACGTCCACGTCGAGGCGACCTTCCGCGACGCGCTCCCGGACACCCTGCGGATCGACGCCGACGTCCTGCCGGGCCCGGAGAAGGCCGACTACCGGGTCACCGTCGACCGGACCACGGACGGCGGCACGGGAACGGCGACCCTCGAGGTGCGCAAGGACCTCGACCCCCTCCGCCTCGACACCACGGTGCGTCCCTACCACCCGGACGCGACCAAGGACTGGCACCTCTACCGGCTGATCACGAACCGCCGACACCTCCAGGGCGGCCGGACCCTCCCGGCGGAGTACCAGGACGTCGGCGACCTGGTCCGCGGCCCGTGGGACCCGAAGTCCGGCGCCTACGACTCGATGGCGACCTGGCAGGTGGACGAGCAACGGAAGGTGATCCGGCTGCGGGTGCCGTGGTCGATGCTCGGGTTCGCCGACCCGTCCAGCCACGTCGCGCTCGGCGAGGGGGAGCCCGCCGCGCGCGTGCGGGTGGCCGGCATCCACCTCGCCTTCGACGCCGACGGTGCCGCCGATAGCCTCGACGTCCGCTGGCCGGACTGGAACAGCACCGGCTACCGCGAGCGAGAGAAGTCCGGGATCGGCGTGCTCGCCGAGGCGTACCGCGACCTCGCCCCCTGACCCGGAGGTTGCTAGCGTCCTCCGCGTGAGCATCCTGGACGACGCCCGTGAGGGCATGAACCCCGACATCCGCCCGCAGGACGACCTGTTCGGCCACGTCAACGGCCGCTGGCTCGACACGGCGGAGATCCCCAGCGACCGCTCGAGCTGGGGGCCGTTCGTGCAGCTCGCGGACACCGCCGAGGAGCAGGTGCGCGCCATCATCGAGGAGCTCGCAGCCGAGCAGCCCCCGGTCGACACGGAGGCCGGCAAGATCGCGGCGCTCTACTCCTCCTTCATGGACGAGGAGCGGGTCAACGCGCTCGGCATCCGCCCGGTCCAGCCGGTGATCAACGCCCTCGAGGGGCTGCGCGACATCCGCGACCTCGCTGCGTTCCTCGCCGAGGTGGAGCGGGTCGGCGGCTACGGGCTGTTCGGCTCCTACGTCAGCACCGACGACCGGCAGTCGGACCGCTACCTGTTCCACCTGGTCCAGGGCGGGCTCGGCCTGCCCGACGAGTCCTACTACCGCGAGGACAAGTTCGCCGAGATCCGCGAGAAGTACGTCGCCTACCTCGTCGCCCTGCTCCGCCTGGCCGGCCGCGACGACGCGGAGACCGCGGCGGAGAAGGTGCTCGCGATGGACACCCGGCTGGCCGAGGGCCACTGGGAACGCGCCGAGACCCGTGACGTCCAGAAGACCTACAACCTGATGACCGCCGACGAGCTGCGCGCGCTCGCGCCGGAGTTCGACTGGAGCGCCTACGTCCGCAACCTCGGCGGCTCCGAGGAGTCGATCGCCGAGGTCTGCGTGCGGCAGCCGTCGTACTTCGCGCACCTCTCGACGGTGCTCACCGAGTTCGACATCGAGGACTGGAAGCAGTGGCTGCTGACGCGCGTGCTGCGCTCGTCCGCGCCGTACCTCACCGACGAGTTCGTCGAGACCAACTTCGACTTCTACGGTCGCACCCTCAACGGCACCCCGGAGCTGCGGGCGCGCTGGAAGCGGGGCGTGGCGCTGGTCGAGGGCGCGATCGGCGAGGCGGTCGGCCGGGAGTACGTCGCGCGGCACTTCCCGCCGACCTCCAAGGCGATGATGGACGAGCTGGTGGGCAACCTGCTCGCGGCGTACCGCCACTCGATCACCCACCTCGAATGGATGACCGAGGAGACCAAGCAGCGGGCGTTCGAGAAGCTCGACAAGTTCCGGCCCAAGATCGGCTACCCGGAGAAGTTCCGCGACTACTCGACCCTGACCGTCACCCCGGGCGACCTGATCGGCAACGTGGCCGCGGCGTCGGCGTTCGAGACCGACCGGCAGCTGGCGAAGCTCGGCTCGCCGGTCGACCGTGACGAGTGGTTCATGCTGCCGCAGACGGTCAACGCCTACTACAACCCGGGCACCAACGAGATCTGCTTCCCGGCCGGCATCCTGCAGAAGCCGTTCTTCAGCCCCGAGGGCGACGCGGCCGAGAACTACGGCGGCATCGGCGCGGTGATCGGCCACGAGATCGGCCACGGCTTCGACGACCAGGGCGCGCAGTACGACGGCGAGGGCAACCTGCACGACTGGTGGACGCCGGACGACAAGGCCGCGTTCGAGGTGAAGCACAACGCGCTGGTCAAGCAGTACGACGCCTTCGAGCCGCGCAACCTCCCCGGCGAGCACGTCAACGGCGCGCTGACCGTCGGCGAGAACATCGGCGACCTCGGCGGCCTGACCATCGGCCACAAGGCCTACCTCATCTCGCTCGGCGAGGAGCCCGCCCCGACCGTCGAGGACGTGACCGGCTCGCAACGCCTGTTCATGAACTGGGCGTACTGCTGGCGGACCAAGCGCCGCACGGAGCAGGAGCAGCAGTACCTCACGATCGACCCGCACAGCCCGCCGGAGTTCCGCGCCAACATCGTGCGCAACCTCGACGAGTTCCACGAGGCGTTCGGCACCGCCGAGGGCGACGGGCTCTGGCTGGACCCGGACGAGCGCGTCCGGATCTGGTGACCCGGGCGGCTCACCGCCAGGCGACGTACCCGGTCCGGTTCGACTGGGGACCGACCGGCGCCGACGCGATCGCGGACGGCGCGGCGTACGCCGTGGTGGTCGACGTGCTGTCGTTCACGACCACGGTGACGGTCGCGGTGGAGCGCGGGATCGCGGTGCACCCGTTCGCCTGGAAGGACGAGCGGGCCGGCGCGTACGCCGCGTCCCTCGACGCCGCGCTCGCGATCGGGCGGCACCAGGCCCGTCGTGCCGGTGGGGGCATCAGCCTGTCGCCGGCGTCGGTGGCCACGGCGACCGGTGTCGAGCGGCTGGTGCTGCCGAGCCCCAACGGCTCCACGATCGCGGCCCGGCTCGCGGACTCCGGGGCGACCGTGGTGGCCGCCGGTCTGCGCAACCGCCGGGCGGTCGCCGAGCACCTGGCGGACCGGCTCGGCGGCGGCGGCCTCGCGGTCGTGGCCGGTGGCGAGCGGTGGCCCGACGGCTCGTTGCGGCCGGCGGTCGAGGACCTGTGGGGTGCGGGCGCGGTGCTCGCCGCGCTCGCGGACCTCGGTGTCGGCGGGTTCAGCGCGGAGGCGGAGCTCGCGGCGGCCGCGTTCCGCGCCGTGGAGCCGGAGGTGGCTGCGGCCCTGCGCGCGTGCGCGTCGGGCCGCGAGCTGGTCGACGGCGGGTTCCCGCAGGACGTCGCCGTCGCCGGCGAGATCGACGCCTCCCGCGTGGTGCCGGTGCTGGCCGACGGTGCGTTCACGGACGCAGCCCGCTGAGCGCCGTACGACGGGTGGCCGCGGCCCGCGACCTCCCGCCGTACCAGGACGTGCTCAGGCGTAGCGCTGGAAGCTGACCAGGTAGTCGTCGACCCAGCCGCCCAGCGTGCTGTTCGCGCCGTCGTCGTGCAGGTTCACGTAGACCCGGACGGTGTGCCGGCCGGGCCCGACCTTGGCGCAGAACTGGCCGGAGTTGAGGTTCCAGCTCGGCTCGCCGGTGAACGCCAGCACGTCGCCCGCGGCGGTGAACGGGTTGATGTTGACGCCGTCCAGCTTGACCTCGAGGCCCATCCAGTCGGTGGCGGTGCCGCCGGTGATCTGGGTCTCGCCGGACACCGTGACCAGCACCGTGTCCTTGCCGCTGGTGGGGCCGGTGACGGTGAGGGACCCTCCCGGGAGGGCCCGGTCCTCGTCGGGGGTCGCGGTCTCGGAGAACGTGAACGGGCTGTTCACGATGCGGGACTTCATGCTCAGGTGCCTGCCGCCGTCGCAGGCGATCACCGACGGGGACGCGGCACGGGCGGCCGCGGTGCTGCGGCCCTGTGCGTTCTTCTGGTCGCCGGACGCGTTCGCGCCGCCCGCAGCGGCGTACGCGGTGCCGGAGACGGCGAGCACGAGAGCGCCGGTGGCGATGAGCTTCTTCTTCATGGTGGACCCTCCAGGGTGCGTGGGCCGCAGGTCGGCCCGCTGCCCGCCTAGGAGGGGGCCTCCGCGATGCCGATACCCCGGTCCGGACCGGTGCCGCCGGGCGGTCGCCGACCGGACGTCGTACCGAGGCGCGCGGGGTCTGGTCGCGGGATCCCCAGCGGGGGTACGCTGAGGCACGGTTGATGCGCATCACGAAACGAGTCGCACTATGCGCAACAAGAATGCGGCGCTCCTGATCCCGCTGGTCGAGCACGCGCGCTACGAGGTGCTGCCCACGCCGTCGGCGGAGGACGCGGTGCTCGAACATCTCCCCCGGGAGCGGGTGGTCACCGTCACCGCCTCGCCCGGCAAGGGGCTGGGCGCCACCCTCGACCTGGCCGAGCGCCTGGCCGGCCACGGGTACGTCGCCGTGCCCCACCTGGCGGCCCGGATGATCCACGGCCGCACCGAGCTGGCCGAGATCTGCGACCGGCTGACGTCGAAGGGGATCACCCGCGTCTTCGTGCCGGGCGGGGACGCGGAGCAGGAGGACACCTACGCCGACGCCCTGTCCCTGCTCGAGGACCTCACCGCGCTCGGCCGCCCGTTCCAGCACGTCGGCATCACCGGCTACCCCGAGTCGCACCCCACCATCAACGACGACCTGACCGTGCAGTCGATGTGGGACAAGCGCAAGTACGCCACCCACATCGTCAGCAACCTGACGTTCGACCCCGGCACCATCAAGGCGTGGGTACGTCGCCTGCGCGAGCGCGGCATCACCATGCCGCTGCTGCTCGGCATCCCCGGCCCGGTCGACCGCACCAAGCTGATGGCGATGGCGACCCGGATCGGCGTCGGCGAGTCCACCCGCTTCCTGGTCAAGCACAAGGGCACGCTCGCCCGGCTGGCCGCCCCCGGCGGCTTCACCGGCGAGAAGTTCCTCGAGCAGTGCGCCCCGACCGTCGCGATGCCCGGCTCCCTCGTCGAGGGGCTGCACGTCTTCACCTTCAACCAGATCGCGCAGACCGAGGCCTGGCGCGCCGACCTGCTGCGGCGGCTCCAGGGCTAGCCTGCGGAATCCTGGCGCCCATGCCCGGCGCATCAGTGAAGGATCTCCGGCACCTGGTGCCGGAGATCCTTCACCAACCACCGGAGCGACCAGTCGGGTGATCCGGACAGGGCGACGACGTCGTCAACCACCGGCTCGCGAGGCCCTGAGGGAAGCTGGCAGGTCGATGGCGAGGTGGCGGTAGCCGAACATCAGCTCGTCGACCACTTCGAGGTGGTCCTGCCACACGCCGTCCTCCGACGGCCGGGCCACCTTGGCCAGCCGCACGGAGGACATCGTCCACTCCACCGCCGGGCTGCCGTCCTCCGAACGCAGGTCGAGCAGGATGTCGCGGTGGTCGGCCGGTCCGGCGGCCTGCCATGCCCGGAGGGTCCCGGCGTCCACGGCTCCGCGCCGCAGCGACAGCACCTGGATCCCGGCCTCGAGGTGGGTCAGCCTGCTGAACCCTCCCCAGAAGTCGCCGGGAGGATCGAGGAACGCGACCCGGAACCGGAACCGTTCGTACGGACTGATCCGCGGCTCCGTCATTGCCCCTCCCTGGCAGGCCAGGCGCCCGAGCCGCGGTTTCCCTGGCCACCGTGTCACAACCGGAGCATCCGCTTCGCACTGGTGCAGACGGCCGCGCGGTGCCGACCCGACGTTCGTCCGGCAGCAAGCACCGCAAATTCCGTTGCCACGCCACGTCCCCAGTCCTAGCGTGACCACCCGGACCGGCGAGCAGAGGGGACCTGCTGCGTGACCACCGAGCTGTACGCGCTGTGCATCGACGCCGCCGACCCCGAGGGCCTCGCCCGCTTCTGGAGCGCGGTGCTCGGTCGTGAGATCGCCGACGACGGCACCACGCTGCTGCCGCCCGACGACGTCGCGTTCCGGATCCGGTTCGCGCCGACCGACGCGCCGAAGACGGTCCCGAACCAGATGCATTTCGACCTGACCAGTGCCACCCTCGACGAGCAGCAGGCGACGGTGGACCGGGCGCTGGCCCTGGGCGGACGCCACCTCGACGTGGGGCAGCTCCCCGAGGAGGAGCACGTGGTGCTCGCGGACCCCGAGGGCAACGAGTTCTGCGTGATCGAGCCGGGCAACGGCTTCCTCGCCGGGACCGGGCTCATCGGGGCGCTGTCCAGCGACGGTTCGCAGTCGTGCGGCTACTTCTGGAGCCGGGCGCTGGACTGGCCACTGGTGTGGGACCAGGACGAGGAGACCGCGATCCAGTCGCCTGCCGGTGGCACCAAGATCAGCTGGGGCGGCCCGCCGCTCGCACCGAAGGCCGGCAAGTACCGCCTGCACCTCGACCTCGTGCCGTCCGCCGGCAGCGACCAGGCGTCCGAGGTCGACCGCCTGGTCGGGCTCGGCGCGACGCGGGTCGACATCGGCCAGGGCGAGGTCGACCGGGTGGTGCTGGCCGACCCGGACGGCCACGAGTTCTGCGTGCTGTCCGCGCGGTAGCCGCTCAGCCGACCAGCGGCACGAGAGCGCGCTCCAGGCCGGCGTCGCCGGTCGCCACGACCGTGAGCGGCAGGCCCAGCCGGGCGGCGGCCTCGTCGGCCAGGGCGCGCAGCTCGTCGTCGGGCTCCTGGGCCAGCCACACCACCCGCGTGTAGTGGGCGAAGTAGGCCTCGCGCAGCTCCGGCCACCGGTCGAGGCCGAGCTCGCGGAGCACGGTGCGCGCGAACGAGCGCACCAGGAAGTCGGTGAGCACGTAGGTCCCGGGCTGCTCGTCGAAGAACCTCTCCAGCCGCTCCGCGCCGGCGTACACGTCGTAGCAGTGCAGGCCCTCGAGCCGGGCCAGCCCGAGCTCACGGCACACGTCGTCGACCGCGCCGTACGTGCCGCAGTCGGCGTACCCGACGGCGACGCGGCGGTACGACGGCAGGAGGGCCTCGGCCGTGCGGCGCACCTCGCCGGCGATCCGGTCGGGGCGGTTGTGCAGGAGCGGCGGGAGCGGGTGCACGTCGAGCGGCCACCCCCGCCGCTCGGCGATCGCGGCCGCGGGCTGGGCGAGCGCGCCGCAGGCGATCAGGGCGGTGCGGTGGTTTCGAGACGAGCGCTGCGCGCCCTCCTCAACCACCGTTGGCGCCGTGGAAGGCGAGCTGGTCGACGAAGCGGTCGTTGAAGTCGGCACGGTCGGAGAGCTCGACATAGGTCACCTCCTCGGTCAGCGCGGTGGCGCCGGCCCGCTCGCGCAGCGAGAGCAGCGCCATCTTGGCGCCCTCGCCGGCGACGTTGCCGGCCGAGACGATGCGCAGCACCGGCAGCGTCGGGACCAGGCCGATCCGGACGGCGGAGGCCGGCGAGAGGTAGCTGCCGAACGAGCCGGCCATCAGCACCTGCTGGACGTCGCGCGGCTCGAGGCCGAGCTCCTCCAGCAGCAGTGACCAGCCGGTGGAGATCGCCGCCTTGGCGAACTGCAGCTCGCGCACGTCGCGCTGCGAGAGCACCACGCAGTCCGCCGGGTCGGCCCCGGGGTGCGGGCGGTGCAGGACGAAGACCCGCTCGTCGCCGATGCGGGTGAGCCGGTCGGCCAGCGCCGGCGCGACGGAGGGGGCGTCCTCGTCGGGGACGAACCGGCCGGAGCCGTCGAGCAGCCCGACCTTGACCAGCTCGGCGACCGCGTCGACCAGGCCGGACCCGCACAGCCCCTTGGGGTCGATGTCGCCGATCACGCCGAGCTCGACGTCCTCGCCGAGCTTGACCACCTCGATCGCGCCCTCGGCGGCCCGCATGCCGCAGCGGATCGCGCCGCCCTCGAAGGCGGGTCCGGCCGGTGCGGCGGTGGAGACGATCCGGTCGCCGTTGCTGAGCACGATCTCGCAGTTGGTGCCGACGTCGATCATCAGCCGGGTCCGTTTGTCGCGGTCCATCCCGGTGGCCAGCATCCCGGCCACGATGTCGCCGCCGACGTAGGCCCCGAGGGCGGGGAAGATCGCGGCCCGGGCGCGCGGGTGCAGGGCCAGCCCGAGGTCGGCGGCGAGCACGGTCGGCGGGTGCGCGGTCGACATCACGAACGGCGCGACGCCGAGCGGCTCGGGGTCCACACCGAGCACGAGCGCGGTCATCGTCGCGTTGCCGGCCAGCGCCACCTCGTAGACGTGTGCGGGGTCGACCTCGCCCTCCGCGCAGACCTGCGCGGCCAGCGTGGCGAGGGTCTGGGCCGCCGCCTGCTGCAGCCGGTGCAGCGCGTCGGGGTCCAGCATGGTCGCGCTGATGCGGGTGATCACGTCGCCGCCGAACGGCTGCTGCCGGTTGAGCATGGACGCGACCGCGACCGGCGTGCCGGTCGAGACGTCGAGCAGGGTGGCCACGACCGTGGTGGTCCCGAGGTCGAAGGCGATGGCGTACTGCGCGCCGGTGGTGTCGCCGGGCTCGACGTCGACCAGCGACTCGTCGACGACGACGGCGGTCACCTTGAAGTCGGCCTCGCGCAGCACCCGCGGCAGTCGCCGCAGCACGTGCAGGTCGGGGGTCGGCTCCAGGTCGTCGACCGCGTCGAGCAGCCGGACCAGGTCGGGCCGCTGGTCTGCGAGCGTCGGCTCGTCGAGCTCGACGTAGCGCTTCTGGATCGCGGGCCGCAGGATCACCTGGCGGCCGACGCCGACGGTCGCGGCCTTGGGGCGGGTGGTGAGCGGGGGTACGTCGACGGCGAGGTCGCGGGTCGCGTTGACCAGGCAGGCCAGCCGCCAGCCCGCATCGAGCTGGTCGCGGGTGAACGTCTTGACGTCGTGCCGCGTGATCGCGCCCGCGGAGTCGAGCCGGACCTTGCACTTGTGGCACGTGCCGTGGCCGCCGCAGGTCGAGTCGATCGCGATGCCGTTCCACGACGCCGAGTCGAAGACCGTCACACCGGGCGGGACCCGGACCTCGCGGCGTACGACCCGCTCCGGGTCGGGGTCGAGCACGGTGAACGACAGCGAGACCCGGCCGGTGCCGTCGTGCGGTGTCGGCTCGGCCCCCGGCGTCGGCAGCAGCCCCTCACGCCGTACGGCGTCGAGGTCGACGTCGGGGACGCCGTCCGTCATGCGCAGCCCCCCGGGATGGTCATGCCGTCGCGGTCGCCTTCGCTCGGTGCGCCGCGATCCAGGACATGCCCCATTCGTCGTGGTCGAGGAACACGTCGGCGGCCTTGACCGCCTCGACGATCTGCGGCGTGCGGGTGTCCATGATCGCGCTGGTGAGGCCCGCCGTCATCGCCATCGGCAGCCAGGCCGCGCCGAGCGTGTGCCGGTCGGGCATGCCGAAGGAGGTGTTGGAGGCGCCGCAGGTCATGTTGACGCCGTGCTCGTCGCGGATCCGGCGCATGGTCTCGAACGTGACCAGCGAGGTGGTCGTGTCGGCACCGATCGGCATCGCGAGCGGGTCGATGACGATGTCGGCCCGCGCGATGCCGTACTCCTCGGTGGCGACCCGGATGATCTTCGCGGTCAGGTCGAGGCGCTTGTCCGCCTCCATCGGGATCTCGTCGTGGTCGTTGGGGAGCGCGATGATCGCGGCGTCGTGCTTCTTGACCAGGGGCAGGATCGCGGCCAGCCGGTCGTCCTCGGCGGTGACCGAGTTGACCAGCGCGCGCCCGCGGTACGCCGAGAGGCCGGCCTCCAGCGCCTCGACCACCGACGAGTCGATGCAGATCGGCAGGTCGGTGAGCTCCTGCACCATCGTGATCGCCCTCGCGAGCAGGTCGGGCTCGTCGGTCAGCGGGACGCCCATGTTGACGTCGAGCACGTCGGCGCCGCCCTCGACCTGGGCGTGCACGTCGCGCTCGATCGCCGACATGTCCCCGGCCCGCAGCTGATCCTGGAAGATCCGGCGCCCGGTCGGGTTGATCCGCTCACCGATCAGGCAGAAGCGCTGGTCGTGCCCGAGCACGACCTCGCGGGTGGCGGAGCGGAGGACGGTGTGCAGCGGCTCGCCGCTGTAGGACCCCGTCATTCGGGGCCCCCGTTCGAAGCGGAGCGCAGCGAGCATTCGAATGGGGTGATCATGCCGGCACCTTCGCGCGGCGCTCGTCGAGCAGCGCCTTGGCGCGCTTGACCGTGGCGGAGGCGTCCGCGGCGTAGCCGTCGGCCCCGACCGCGTCGGCGTACTCCTGGGTGACCGGGGCTCCGCCGACCATCACCACGACGGAGTCGCGCAGGCCGGCCTTCTCGAGGGCGTTCATGTTGGCCTTGAACATCGGCATGGTCGTGGTGAGGAACGCCGAGAAGCCGACGATGTCGGGCTGGTGCTTCTCGATCTCGGCGACGAACTTCTCGGGAGCCACCTGGACTCCGAGGTCGATCACCTCGAAGCCGGCGCCCTCGAGCATGATGTTGACGAGGTTCTTGCCGATGTCGTGGACGTCGCCCTTGACCGTGCCCATCAGGAACTTCCCGACGGTCGCGACGCCGGTCTCGGCGAGCAGCGGCCGCAGTCGCTCCATGGCGCCGGCCATCGCGCGGCCCGCGATCAGCATCTCGGGCACGAAGAAGTCGCCGCGCTCGAACCGGGCCCCGACCTCCTCGAGCGAGGGGATCAGCGCGTCGAAGAGCAGGGTCTGCGGCTCCATCGCCTGCGCAAGGCCCTCCTCGGTGAGCTCGAGCACCCGTGGGCCGTTGCCGACCAGGGTCTCGTCGTACAGACCCTGCAGGATCTCGTCGGGGGTCATGCCACTCCCTCCTTGGGTGTGCGGCCGAGCAGCGTGGACAGCTGCACGGAACGTTCCAGCAGGTGGCGGCCGACGTCGTCGAGCCGCCCCTCCAACCGTGGGGTGGGGCCGGAGACCCCGAGCGCGGCGACCACGTCGCCGTGCGGTCCCGAGACGGGTACGGCGACCCCGGACAGGCCGACCTCGAGCTCGTCGACGGTGACCGCCCACCCGCGCCGTCGGGCGTGCTCGCAGTCGGTCCGCAGCGCCTGGGGGTCGGTGATTGTGGCCTCGGTGAGTGCCGCCAGCGGGCGCACGGGGAGCGCGAGCACGCCCCAGGCGAGCAGCACCTTGCCCAGCGCCGAGCAGTGGGTCGGGACCTCGACCTCGGTCCAGTCGCGGGTGCCGAGGAGGTACGTCGAGTCGACCTGAGCGACCTGGACCGCGCGGTCGCCGCGGGCCACGCTCAGGTGCACGCTCTCGTGGGTGTCCTCGCCGATCGCGTCCATCGTGGGGCGGGCCAGCCGGACCAGCTCCTCCCACGGGTCGTGCCGGGCGGCGTACAGCCAGAACAGGGAGCCGGCGACGTACGACCCGGCGGCGTCGCGCTCGAGCAGCCCGGAGCGCTCGAGCGCGGTCAGCATGCGCGAGGTCGTGGACTTGGCCAGCCCGCAGGCGTCCTGGAGGTCGGCGAAGGTCATCGGCTCGTCGGCGCGCACCACCGTGGACACCAGGTCGGCCGCGCGGTCGACGGCCCGGGTGCCGGGGGCGGTGGCGGTCTCGCTCACGTCGGGGGACGCTCCTCGATCTGGGGGGTTCACGTTGGTTCCATGATGTGGAACTCTGGTTCCACATCATGAGGCTAAGAGCCGTACCGCGCCCGGGTCAAGGACCAACCGCGACCCGGCCCGGGCCGGGCGCACACCACAGGAGGACTGATGTTCCGCAACCGGATGCCGCGCTACGAGGTGCTCTCCGAGGACGCGATGGCGGCCCTCGACAAGGGGTGGCGCCGGCTGATGACCGAGATCGGCGTGGAGTTCATGGACACCCGCGCGCTCGACCTGTTCCGCGCCGCCGGGCAGAAGGTCGAGGACCACACCGTCTTCCTCGACCCCGACTTCGTGCTCGAGCAGGTCGCCAAGGCGCCGTCCGAGTTCGACGTCCAGGCGCGCAACCCGGAGAACTCGGTCCACATCGGCGGCGACGCGATGGCGTTCGGCGCCGTCTACGGCCCGCCGTTCGTCCGTGAGGGGGAGGTACGCCGCGACGCGACCATGGAGGATTTCCGCAGCTTCACCAAGCTGGCGCAGTCGTTCCCGGCGCTCGACTCCGCGGGCGGCGTGATCTGCGAGCCGTCCGACGCGCCGCTGGACAGCCGCCACCTCGACATGACCTACGCCCTGCAGACGCTGACCGACAAGGTCTACATGGGCAACGTGGTCTCGGGCGTGAACGCCGCGGACACCCTGGCCATGACCTCGATCCTGTTCGGCTCCCGGGAGGCCATCGAGGAGACCCCGGCGACCATCTCGCTGATCAACTGCAACTCGCCGCTGCGCTGGGACGACCGGATGCTGGAGGCCCAGTTCGAGTACTCGGCCGCCGGCCAGCCGGTGGTGCTCACTCCGTTCATCCTCATGGGGGCGATGTCGCCGGTGACGATCCCGGCGGCGCTGGTGCAGCAGATCACCGAGGCCCTGTCGGGGATCGCGCTGTCCCAGCTGATCCGGCCCGGCACCCCGGTGATCTTCGGGTCGTTCCTCTCCAACATCGACATGCAGTCCGGCTCGCCCACCTTCGGCACCCCCGAGTCCGGGATGGGACTGCTGTGCACCGGCCAGATCGCCCGCCACTTCGGGCTGCCGTTCCGCACGGGTGGCGGCCTCACCTCCTCGCAGGTCGCCGACGCGCAGGCCGGCTACGAGGCGCTGATGACGATGCTCCCGACGTTCCTGGCCGGCGCCAACTGGGTGATGCACTCCGCCGGCTGGCTCGAGGGCGGCCTGGTCGCCGGCTACGAGAAGTTCATCGTCGACGTCGAGCTGCTGCAGATGATGCAGGCCGAGTTCACGCCGCTGGAGATCGACGAGGACTCGATGGCGTTCGGCGCGCACGAGGAGGTCGGCCACGGCGGGCACTTCCTCGGCGCCATGCACACCATGGAGCGCTTCCGCACTTGCTTCTACCGCCCGCTGCTCTCCTCGTCGGAGAACTACGAGCGCTGGATGCGCAACGGCGGCAAGGACGCGCAGGCCCGGGCCGGCGAGATCTACCGCAAGCGGCTCGAGGAGTACCAGCCTCCGGCGCTCGACGACGCGGTCCGCGCCGAGCTCGAGGAGTACGTCGTCCGGCGGCGGGCCGAGCTCGGCGACTGACCCTCACCCGGCGCTGACCCGGCACAGGATGTGCCGGGTCGGCGTGGCTCGGGCGTGGTGAGTCGGCACAGGATGTGCCGGGTCGGCGTGGGAGGGCTCAGGAGAGGCCGAGGATGGTCCCGTCGTCCGCGAGGTCGATGCGGGAGGCGGACGGGTCCCGGGGCAGCCCGGGCATGGTCATCATGTCGCCGCACACCACGACCACGAAGCCCGCGCCCGCGGACAGCCGCACCTCGCGCACGTGCAGCTCGTGGCCGCTGGGCGCACCGACCACGGTCGGGTCGGTCGAGAAGGAGTACTGCGTCTTGGCCACGCACACCGGCAGCCCGCCGTACCCGTCCCGCTCGATGCGGGTCAGCCGGCGCCGTGCCTTCGCGTCCCACGTGACCAGCCCCGCGCCGTACAGCCGCGTGGCGATGGCCTCGACCTTCCCGGTGAGGGACAGGTCGTCGTCGTAGGTGAACGAGAAGGTGTACGGCGACGGCTCGTCGAGGGCCTGCAGCACCCCCTTGGCCAGGTCCTGGGCGCCGAGGCCGCCGTCGGCGAAGTGGGTGGCGGGATAGGCACGCACGCCCTCGGCGGCGACCAGGTCGACCACCCTGGCGATCTCGGTGTCGGTGTCGGACGGGAAGCGGTTGACCGCGACGACGCACGGGATGCCGTAGACCTCGCGGATGTTGTCGAGGTGCCGGCGCAGGTTGACCATCCCGGCCTCCACCGCGCCGATGTCCTCGGTGCCGAGGTCGGCCAGCGCCACGCCTCCGTGGTACTTCAGCGCCCGCACCGTCGCCACCACCACCGCGACGTCGGGACGCAGCCCGGACTTGCGGCACTTGATGTCGACGAACTTCTCGGCGCCGAGGTCGGCCCCGAAGCCCGCCTCGGTGACCACGAGGTCGGCCAGCCGCAGCCCGGCCCGGGTCGCCATCACCGAGCTGCAGCCGTGCGCGATGTTCGCGAACGGGCCGCCGTGCACGAACGCCGGCGCGCCCTCGAGGGTCTGCACGAGGTTGGGGGCGAGCGCGTCGCGGAGCAGCGCGGCCATCGCGCCGTGCGCCCCGAGGTCGCGCGCGGTCACCGGCTTCATGGCGCGGGTGTAGCCGATGACGATGTCGCCGATCCGCCGCTTCAGGTCGGCCCACGACTCGGTGAGGCAGAAGATCGCCATCAGCTCCGAGGCCACCACGATGTCGAAGCCGTCCTCCCGCGGGAATCCGTTGACGTGCCCGCCGAGGGCCACGACCACCTCGCGGAGCGCCCGGTCGTTCACGTCGAGCACGCGTTTCCAGGTGACGCTGCGGACGTCGATGTCCAGCTCGTTGCCGTGGTGCACGTGGTTGTCGATCAGCGCTGCGAGCAGGTTGTTGGCGGCGGCCAGCGCGGCGAAGTCACCGGTGAAGTGGAGGTTGATGTCGGTCATCGGGACGACCTGGCTGTAGCCGCCGCCGGCCGCGCCACCCTTCATGCCGAACACCGGGCCCATGGACGGCTCGCGCAGGCAGGCGACGGTGCTGTGCCCGAGCCCGTGCAGCGCGTCGGTGAGCCCGACCGTGGTGGTGGTCTTGCCCTCCCCGGGCGGGGTCGGGGACAGCGCGGTGACCAGCACCAGCCGTCCGAGCGGGCGGTCGGCGAGCGAGGCGAGGTGGGTGAGGTCGACCTTGGCCTTGTGGTGGCCGTACGGCACCAGGTGCCGCTCCTCGATCCCGAGGGTCTCGCTGGCCACGTCCTTGATGGGACGCAGGACCGCGGCGTTGGCGATCTCGATGTCGGACAGCACGGTCGATGACCTCCTTGGATGTGGTCCCTCAGCGGAAGACGACGGTCCGGTCGCCGTTGAGCAGGACCCGGGACTGGGAGTGCCAGCGGACCGCGCGGGACAGCACCTGCGCCTCCACGTCGCGACCGGCGGCGACCAGGTGGTCCTGGTCGTAGGTGTGGTCCACCCGGATCACGTCCTGCTCGATGATCGGGCCCTCGTCGAGGTCGCCCGTGACGTAGTGGGCGGTGGCCCCGACCAGCTTCACGCCCCGGTCGAACGCCTGGTGGTAGGGCCTGGCGCCCTTGAAGCTCGGCAGGAACGAGTGGTGGATGTTGATCGCCCGCCCCGACAGCCGCTTGCACAAGTCGTCGGAGAGCACCTGCATGTAGCGGGCCAGCACCACCAGGTGCACCCCGAGGTCGTCGACGAGCCCCATGAGCCGGGCCTCGGCGTCCGCCTTCGTGTCCGGCGTGACCGGCACGTGGTGGAAGTCGATGCCGTAGGACCGCACCAGGGCCTCGGCGTCGCGGTGGTTGGAGACCACCGCGGGGATCTCGATCTGGAGCGCCCCGGTGCTGGTGCGGAACAGCAGGTCGTTGAGGCAGTGCAGCTGGCGGGAGACCATCAACAGCGTGCGGTACGGCGCCGCGGACTCCCACACCTCGTACTCCATGGCGAAGTCGCGGGCCACCTCGGCGAAGTCCTCGCGCAGCACCGTCGCGTCCACGGGGCCGGTGACGTTGAAGTCGATCCGCATGAAGAACCGCCCGGAGAGCCGGTCGCTGAACTGCTGGCTCTCCAGGATGTTGCCGCCGTGCCGGACCAGGAAGCCGCTGACCGCGTGCACGATCCCGGGCCGGTCCGGGCAGGAGAGCACCAGGAGGTAGTCTCCGGCCGCGTCGGTGGCGGGCGCGACGCCCTCGATAGTCATGATCGAACCCCGTCCTGCCTTCGGTTTCGTTGCGCGCAACGAAACGCAGTCTGCGATACGCAACAACTTCTGCGCTAGTGTCCCAGCATGAGCACCTCCGCCGCGGAGCAGGACGGCCAGCGCGACGCGGCCGCCGCCGGGGTGCAGTCGGTGGACCGGGCGCTGACGATTCTCGAGGTCCTCGCGCGCAACGGCGAGGCCGGTGTCACCGAGGTGGCCGCCGAGCTCGGCGTCCACAAGAGCACCGCGTTCCGGCTCGTGGCGACGCTGGAGGCGCACCGCCTCGTCGAGCAGACCGAGGACCGCGGCAAGTACCGCCTCGGCGTGGGGGTGCTGCGACTGGCCGGCGCGACCGCGGCCCGGCTCGACGTGGTGCAGGAGGCGCGGCCGGTCTGCCGCCAGCTCGCGGCCGCGACCGGCGAGACCGTCAACATCACCGTCCTCTCGGACAGCTCGGCGCTCTACCTCGACCAGGTCGCCGGCACCTCGGCGCTGCAGCCGCACAACTGGGTGGGTCAGCACATCCCGCTGCACGCCACCAGCAACGGCAAGGTGCTGCTCAGCGGTCTGGACCCCGATGCCCTGGACCGGCTGCTGCCGAAGCTCCCGTCGTACACGCCGCAGACGATCACCCGGAAGGCGGAGCTGCGCGCCGAGCTCGAGCAGGTCCGCGACCAGGGGTATGCCGTCGCGGTCGACGAGCTCGAGGTCGGGCTGACCGCCATGGCCGCGCCGATCCGCAACGCGGGCGGCGACGTGGTCGCCTCGATCAGCGTCTCGGGCCCGACGTTCCGGATCGAGCAGCGCACCGAGGAGATCGTTCGCCTGCTGAAGGAGGCCGCGCTCGAGGTCTCGCTGCGCCTCGGCTGGGGACACCGTCAGGTCACAACACCCCAGTAGTCCTTGACGGGGACCGGTGCCCGCAGCATTCTCAACTCAAGGAAACCGGTTGCGGGTTGAGCAATCGGTTGCGGCATACGCAACGACCGCTGTTGCGTGAAGGGTGAGCCCGTGGCAGAGCTCTACGTCGACGGACAGTGGGTGTCCGCCCGCGCTGGAGGGCGCCGCGAGATCCGCTGCCCGGCCGACGGCGCCCTCGTCGAGGAGATCGACGAGGCCGGGGCCGAGGACACCGACGCCGCCATCGCCGCCGCGCACCGCGCCTTCGAGCACGGGCCGTGGCCGCGACTGCCGTCCCGCGAGCGCGGGGACCTGCTGCTGCGCGTGGCGGACCTGCTCGAGCGGGACACCGCCGAGATCGCCCGCATGGAGTCGCTCGACACCGGCAAGCGCCTGGTCGAGAGCGAGTACGACGTCGCCGACGTCGTCTCGGTCTTCCGGCACTACGGCCACGTGGCCGCGGAGGACGCCGGCCGGGTCGTCGACACCGGCAACGCCGACGTGGTGAGCCGCGTCGTGCACGAGCCCATCGGGGTCTGCGGCCTGATCACGCCGTGGAACTACCCGCTGCTCCAGGTCTCCTGGAAGGTCGCCCCCTGCCTCGCCGCCGGCAACACCTTCGTGCTCAAGCCCAGCGAGCTCACGCCGCACTCCGCGATCCACCTGATGCGGGTCCTCGAGGAGGCCGGGCTGCCGGCCGGGGTCGGCAACCTGGTGCTGGGCACCGGCCCGGACGCCGGCGCGCCGCTGTCCTCGGACCCGAGGGTCGACCTGGTCTCGTTCACCGGTGGCCTCGAGACCGGCCGCCGGATCATGGCCACGGCCGCCGCCACCGTGAAGAAGGTCGCGCTCGAGCTGGGCGGCAAGAACCCCAACGTGGTCTTCGCGGACGCCGACCTCCAGGTGGCCCTCGACTTCGCGCTGACCGCGGTCTTCCTCCACTCGGGCCAGGTGTGCTCCGCCGGGGCCCGGCTGCTGGTCGAGGAGTCGGTCCACGACGAGCTCGTCGACGCGATCGTGGAGCGGGCCGGGCGGATCCGGCTCGGCGGACCCTTCGACGAGAAGGCCGAGACCGGGCCGCTGACCAGCGAGCGGCACCGCGACAAGGTCGAGGCGTACGTCGCCGCCGGGATCGCCGAGGGCGCGGTGCTGCGCTGCGGCGGCCGGCGCCCCGACGACCCCGAGCTCGACGCGGGCTTCTACTACCTGCCGACCGTCCTGGACCGGTGCAGCAGCACGATGTCGGTGACCCAGGACGAGTCGTTCGGCCCGGTCCTCACCGTGGAGACGTTCCGCGACGAGGACGAGGCGGTCGCGATCGCCAACGACAGCATCTACGGTCTGGCCGGGGCGGTGTGGACCCAGGACGCCGGCAAGGGGCAGCGGGTCGCGGCCCGGCTGCGGATGGGCACGGTGTGGATCAACGACTACCACCCGTACGTCCCGCAGGCCGAGTGGGGCGGCTTCAAGCAGTCGGGCATCGGGCGCGAGCTGGGGATGGCCGGGCTCGACGAGTACCGCGAGACCAAGCACGTCTGGCACAACATCCGTCCCGCCGTCCAGAGCTGGTTCCCGGACGGCTCGTCGATCGGATCATCGACCACGGGGCTCGAGGAGTAGACGATGGGCGCAGACCGGTACGACGTCGTCATCGTGGGTGGTGGCTCGGCCGGGTGCGCGCTCGCGAACCGGCTCTCCGCGGACCCCGGCACCACCGTGCTGGTGCTCGAGGCCGGTCGCTCCGACTACCGGATCGACCCGTTCATCCACATGCCGGCGGCACTGCCGATCCCGATCGGGAACCGGCTCTACGACTGGAAGTACGAGACCGACCCCGAGCCGCACATGAACGGCCGCCGGGTGTTCCACGCCCGTGGCAAGGTCCTGGGCGGCTCCTCGAGCATCAACGGGATGATCTTCCAGCGGGGCAACCCGATGGACTACGAGCGCTGGGGCGCCGAGCCCGGGATGAAGGACTGGGACTACCTCCACTGCCTGCCCTACTTCAAGCGCATGGAGAACTGCCTCGCCGGCGCCGACGACTGGCGCGGTGGCGACGGCCCCCTCAAGCTCGAGCGCGGCCCGGCCACCAACCCCTTGTTCGGTGCCTTCTTCGAGGCCGCGCAGCAGGCCGGCTACCCGCTCACCGACGACGTCAACGGCTACCGCCAGGAGGGCTTCGCGAAGTTCGACCGCAACGTCTACCGCGGTCGCCGGCTCTCCGCCGCGCGGGCCTACCTGCACCCGGTGAAGAGCCGCACGAACCTCACCGTCGAGACGATGGCGCTCGCGACGAAGGTGCGCTTCCAGGGCAGACGGGCGGTCGGCGTCGACTACCTGCGCGCCGGCCGGCTGCACCGCAGCGTCGAGGCGGGCAAGGTCGTCCTCTGCGGGGGCGCGATCAACACCCCGCAGCTCCTGCAGCTCTCCGGGGTCGGTGACGAGACCCTCCTCAAGGGCCACGGCATCGACGTGGTGCACCACCTTCCCGGCGTCGGCGAGAACCTCCAGGACCACCTCGAGGTCTACATCCAGTACGCCTCCAAGCTGCCGGTCTCGATCGCCCCCGGCCTGCGCTGGCGGGCCCGGCCGAAGATCGGCTACGACTGGCTGTTCCACCGGAGCGGGCTCGGCGCGACCAACCACTTCGAGGGCGGCGGCTTCTGCCGCAGCAACGAGGACGTGGACTACCCCAACCTGATGTTCCACTTCCTCCCGGTCGCGATCCGGTACGACGGGACGGCGCCGACCGAGGGCCACGGCTACCAGGTCCACATCGGCCCGATGTACGCCGACACCCGCGGCTGGGTGCGGATCCGGTCGACCGACCCGAAGGTCCACCCGTCGATGCAGTTCAACTACCTCTCGACGCCCACCGACCGCAAGGAGTGGGTCGAGGCGGTCCGGGTGGCCCGCGACATCCTCAACCAACCGGCCTTCGCGCCGTACAACGACGGCGAGCTGTCCCCGGGCGGCGAGGTCGAGACCGACGAGCAGATCCTCGAGTGGGTGCGGGCGGACGCCGAGACCGCGCTGCACCCGTCCTGCACCGCGAAGATGGGCGTGGACGACGCGGCCGTCGTCGACCCCACCACGATGGGCGTCCACGGGCTCGATGGGCTCGCGGTCGTCGACGCCTCGGTCTTCCCGTTCGTCACGAACGGCAACATCTACGCGCCCGTGATGATGGTGGCCGAGAAGGCGGCGGACCTCATCGCCGGCAACACCCCGCTCCCCGCGGCCGACGTTCCCTTCTACCGCTACCGCGACAGCACCCCCCTCTACCCGCCCGGTGACCCCCGCAACGCCGGCGACCTTCGCAACCCCGAGGAGCAGACATGACCACCGTGTCCCCTGACGAGACGACGACGGCCACCGTGGGGGCCGACTCGGCCCTCTCGGTGCGCCACCTCTGGAAGATCTTCGGTCGCGGGGGCGACAAGATCATCGGCACCCCCGACGCCGAGCTCTCGCGGGCCGAGCTGAAGGAGAAGACCGGCTGTGTGGTCGGCGTCCGCGACGTGTCGTTCGAGGTGCCGCCCGGCGAGGTGTTCGTGGTCATGGGCCTGTCCGGCTCGGGGAAGTCGACGCTCGTGCGCTGCCTCACCCGGCTCATCGAGCCGACGGACGGGGACGTCGTGATCGACGGGGAGGACGTCACCAAGGCCAGCGACTCGCAGCTGCGCGAGCTGCGGCGCAACCACACCTCGATGGTCTTCCAGCACTTCGGCCTGCTGCCGCACCGGCAGGTGATCGACAACGTGGCCTACGGCCTCGAGATCCGCGGGGTCGGCAAGAAGGAGCGGCGGGCCAAGGCGGCCGAGGTGGTCGAGCTGGTCGGCCTGTCCGGCTACGAGCGCTCCTACCCGGACCAGCTCTCCGGCGGCATGCAGCAGCGCGTCGGCCTGGCCCGCGCGCTGGCCGGCGACCCGTCGCTGCTGCTCTTCGACGAGCCGTTCTCCGCGCTGGACCCGCTGATCCGCCGGGACATGCAGAACGAGGTGATCCGGCTCCACGAGGAGCTCGGCAAGACGATGGTGTTCATCACCCACGACCTCGCCGAGGCGCTCAAGCTCGGCGACCGGATCCTGATCATGCGCGACGGCGAGGTCGTGCAGATCGGGACGCCCGACCAGATCATCGGTGCCCCGGCCGACGAGTACGTCCGCGACTTCACCTCCGAGGTCCCGCGCTCGCACGTGCTCACCCTCAAGTGGGTCATGCACGAGCCCAACGGTGACGCCGGCGACGGCCCGGTCCTCCAGTCCGACCAGATCGTCCGCGACGCCGCCCGCGTGGTGCTCGACCACCACGGCCCGTGCCGGGTGATGGAGGGCGACAAGCTGGTCGGTGTGGTCGACGACGAGGACATCCTCCGGGTGGTCGTCGCCGAGGAGGAGGCCACAGCATGAGTGCCACCACCGAGGCGCCCCCTCGGCCGGCGGCCAAGGAGCCACCTCCGCCGCCTGCCGAGCCCCGCCGGCTCCCGCGCTGGGCCTGGGCCCTGATCGTGATCGGGGTGTGGATCCTGGTCTGGTCGGTGACGAAGGGGCAGGACACCCTCGCCATCGCCGCCCGCGAGCACACCGAGGTCCAGGACAAGCTCACCGACTTCCGGGACTCGGTCCTGGCCAGCCGCGACACCAACCCGGTCATCCAGTTCACCTACCAGCTCGGCGAGTGGTTCAAGTCCCTCGTCGACTGGTTCCAGCGGATGATCTCGATCCCGGACTTCCCGCGGCCGGTGCCCCAGATCGGCTGGGTCGGCGTCACCGCCGTGGCCACCTGGATCGGGCTGGCCGTGGCCGGCTGGCGCATCGCCATCCTGGTCGCCGCCTCCTTCGTGACCTTCGGCCTCTTCGGCTACTGGTCGGACTCGATGGACCTGCTGATCGTGACCTTCGTCGCGGTCGCCTTCGCGGTCCTCATCGGGATGCCGCTCGCCGTGCTGCTCGGCACCACCAGCCGGATCGGCAACTCGATCATCAACACGATCCTCGACATCTTCCAGACGATGCCGACGTTCGTGTACCTGCTGCCGATCGTGCTCTTCTTCGGCATCGGCGCCTCCGCGGGTGTGGTCTGCACGCTGATCTACGCCATGCCGCCGCTGATCCGCATCGCCGGCCACGGGATCCGGTCGGTGTCCGGCACGACCATCGAGGCCACGGACTCGGCGGGGCAGACGCGGTCGCAACGGTTGCGCAAGGTGCAGCTCCCGATGGCCCGCAAGACCATCGTGGTCGGGGTGAACCAGACGATCATGGCGGCGCTGTCGATGGCGACCATCGCGGCGTACGTCGACAGCCCCGGGCTCGGCCAGCCGGTGCTGAACTCCCTGTTCAAGAACGACGTCGGCGGGGCCTTCGTGCCCGGCATGCTCATCGTGGTGATGGCGGTCATGCTCGACCGCTCCACCACCGCGGCCAGCGAGGCCTCGGAGAAGGCCGCACGGGGCGGCGTCGACATGCGCCAGCGCCGGATCGTCCTGGCCCTCACCGCGATCCCGGTGGTCGTGGCGCTGTGGATGTCCCGCTACTACACCTGGGCCGCCGAGTTCCCCGAGACCGAGCTGGGACCCAAGCTCGCCGACAAGGTGAACTCGTTCACCGACTGGTTCGTCGACACGTTCAGCACCTACACCGAGTGGTTCAAGAACGTCATCACCGACTACCTGCTCAACCCGATGCAGGACCTGCTGGCGGAGTCGCCGTGGTACGTCTCGGCCCTCGCGATCCTCGCCCTGGCCCTCGTGCTCGGGGGCGTGCGGGCACTGATCCCCACCGTGATCTGCCTGTGGGGCCTCAAGTTCTTCGGCCTCTGGCACGACGCGATGATCACGCTGAACATGACGCTGGTGGGCACCGTGCTGGTGATGATCCTGGCCCTCGTCTTCGGCGTCCTGATGGCGCGGCGCAAGGCCGTCGACCTGGGGCTGCGGCCGCTGCTCGACGCCGGGCAGACGATCCCGCCGTTCGTCTACCTGATCCCGATGCTGGCGCTGTTCGGACCGACCCGCTTCACCGCGATCATCGCGGGCGTCGTGTACGCCGCCCCGGTGGCCATCAAGCTGGTCGCGGACGGCGTCAGCGGCGTCTCCGCGACCACGGTCGAGGCCTCCCGCTCGACGGGCGCGACCGCGTGGCAGGAGATCACCAAGGTGCAGCTGCCGATGGCCAAGGGCTCGCTGGTGCTGGCCGCCAACCAGGGCCTGCTCTACATGCTGTCGATGGCCGTCATCGGTGGCATGGTCGGCGCCGGTGCCCTCGGCTACGACGTCGTCCTCGGCTTCTCCCGCTCGGAGGAGTGGGGCAAGGGCGCCGCGGCGGGCATCTCCATCGTGCTGCTCGGGATCATGGTCGACCGCATCGCGCGCGCTGCCGCGGACAAGGACGAGGTCACGCACAACCCGGCCAAGCGGCCGTGGTGGCGGTCGGCCATGGGCTGACCCCCCGAGTTCAGGAGAACACGCAAGAAATCGCACTCGCACGACGCAACGGAGGAACGGAATGCGGATCACGCGGAACGGATGGATGCGGGCCCGCCCGGCTTTGGCTGCGGCGTGCCTGGCCCTGGTCGTCGCCGGCTGTGGCGGCGGCTCCATCAACGAGGAGACCAAGTCCAACGAGGAGAAGCAGGCTGCGGCCGGCGGGGACTGCGGCGAGCTGAACATGGCCGTCAACCCGTGGGTGGGCTACGAGGCCAGCGCGTACGTCGTCGGCACGGTCGCCCAGGAGCAGCTCGGCTGCACGGTGAACTACAAGGACCTGAAGGAGGACGTCTCCTGGCAGGGCTTCGGCACCGGTGAGGTCGACGTCGTGATCGAGGACTGGGGCCACCCCGACCTCGAGAAGAAGTTCGTCAAGGACAAGGGCGGCGACGGCAGCGCCACCATGTTCGGCGAGAACGGCAACGTCGGCATCATCGGCTGGTACGTCCCCGGCTGGCTCGCCGACGAGCACCCGGACATCCTCGACTACAAGAACCTCAACAAGTACGCCAAGGAGTTCGAGACCTCGGAGTCCGGCGGCAAGGGCCAGTTCCTCGGCTCCGACCCGTCGTACGTCCAGTTCGACGAGGCGATCATCGACAACCTCGGTCTCGACTTCAAGGTCGTCTTCTCCGGTGGCGAGGCCGCCACGATCACGGCCTTCGAGCAGGCCCAGAAGGACAAGAAGTGGCTGATCGGCTACTTCTGGGAGCCGCAGTACATCCACGCCGAGATCCCGCTGGAGCAGGTCAAGCTGCCGCCGTACAAGGACGGCTGCCAGGACGACCCGGCGAAGGTCGCCTGCGACTACCCGGAGACGCCGCTCAACAAGGTCGTGTCGACCGAGTGGGCCGACGGAGACTCGACAGGGGTCGACCTGGTCAAGAACTTCACCTGGACCAACGACGACCAGAACCAGGTCGCGGCGTACATCACCGCCGACAAGATGTCGCCGGAGGACGCCGCCAAGAAGTGGATCGACGACAACCAGGACAAGGTGGACGCCTGGCTGGGTCAGTAGACCCACCCGCGCCGCACCGCTCCTGAGGCCGGCGCCGTCGTCCGCGGCGGCGCCGGCCTTGCTCTTGACGAGCCCCGGGCTCACAGCACACACTGGCGTTGTTCCACATAGCGCAATCCGTTGCGGCATACGCAACAAGGAGTTGACCGCAGATGGCCACCGTTCCCTCCACCGCCCGCGCCGTCGTGATCGGCGCCGGCATCGTCGGCAACAGCCTCGTCCACCACCTCGCCCGGCTCGGCTGGCGCGACATCGTGCAGATCGACAAGGGCCCGCTGCCGAACCCCGGCGGCTCGACCGGGCACGCCTCGAACTTCATCTTCCCCGTGGACCACTCGCGGGAGATCACGGACCTGACCCTCGACTCGGTGCGGCAGTACCAGGAGATGGGCGTCTTCACCCAGTCCGGCGGCTTCGAGCTCGCCCGCACGCCCGAGCGCATGGAGGAGCTGCGGCGCCGCATGTCCAGCGCGAAGGCATGGGGAATCGAGGCCCACCTCGTGGACCCGGACTTCGTGAAGGAGAAGGTCCCCTTCATCGAGACCGACCAGTTCATCGGAGCGTTCTGGACCCCCAGCGTCGGCGTCGTCGACTCGCTGCGGGCCGGCACCATCATGCGCGAGAACGCCCTGGCGACAGGCGCGCTGACCGTCGTGCCCAACGTCGAGGTCACCGGCCTCGACACCGAGGAGGACGCGGCCGGCCGCCGCCGCATCACCCGGGTGCGTACGACGGGTGGTGACATCGAGGCGGAGACCGTGGTCATCGCCTGCGGCGTCTGGAGCCCGAAGATCGGCGACATGGCCGGGATCTCCATCCCGCTGACGCCGGCCGTCCACCAGATGATCAGCGTCGGCCCGTGCCCGCAGCTCGCGGAGCAGGAAGGCGAGATCTCCTTCCCGATCGTCCGCGACATGGACACCTTCTGCTACGAGCGCCAGCACGGCGCCGACATGGAGGTCGGCTCCTACGCCCACCGCGCGATCCTGCACGAGCCCGAGGACATCCCGTCCATCGAGCAGGCCAAGCTCTCGCCCACCGAGATGCCGTTCACCTCCGACGACTTCGACCCCCAGCTCGAGCAGGCCTACGAGCTGATGCCGGAGCTGCTCGGGGCCGAGGGCGCGGAGATGCGCTACGCGATCAACGGCCTGCTGTCGCTGACCTGCGACGGCAACCCGATCCTCGGCGAGAGCGAGGTCCGGGGACTCTGGACCGCCGCCGCGGTCTGGATCAAGGAGGGTCCGGGAGTCGGCCGCGCGGTCGCCGAGTGGATGACGAACGGGCACCCCGAGATCGACGTCAACGCCAGCGACATCTCCCGCTTCCACCAGCACCAGAAGCGCCGCGAGCACACCCGGCTGCGCACCACCGAGGCGTTCATCAAGACCTACGGCATCATCCACCCCTCCGAGCAGTACGAGTCCGACCGCGGGCAGCGGCTCTCGCCGATGCACGAGTCGCAGAAGAAGCTCGGCGCGTTCTTCTACGAGACCGCCGGCTGGGAGCGGCCGCACTGGTACGAGTCCAACGCCCACCTCCTCGACGTGTACGGCGACGCCGTGATGCCGCGCGAGCACGAGTGGGACTCCCGCTGGTGGAGCCCGATCATCAACGCCGAGCACCTGCGGATGCGCGAGGCGGCCGGCGTGATCGACCTGTCGGCGTTCTGCATCTTCGACATCGAGGGCCCGGGCGCGCTCGAGTCCGTGCAGCGCACCTGCGTCGCCCAGTGCGACGTCGCGGTCGGCAAGGTGATCTACACGCCGGTGCTCGACGCTGCCGGCGGCTTCCGCTCCGACCTCACCGTGATGCGGCTCGGCGACGACGTCTTCCGCGTGGTCACCGGCGGCGCCCACGGCATGGCCGACCGGAAGTGGTTCGAGGACCAGCTCGTCAGTGACCCGGACGGGGCCGGCGCGACCACCCTGACCGACCGCACCGACGCGGTGTCCACGATCGGCCTGTGGGGTCCCCGAGCCCGCGACATCCTGGCCTCGCTCACCGGGGACGACGTCTCCGACGAGGGCTTCGGCTTCCTGACCTGCCGCGAGATCCAGGTGAAGGGCGTGCCCGTGCTGGCCTCACGGATCTCCTACGTCGGCGAGCTCGGCTGGGAGCTGTACGTCCCGATGGACCAGGCCGCGGAGCTCTGGGAGACCCTGCTCGAGGCGGGCGGCCCGGTCGGCGCCGTCCCGGTAGGGATCGGGGTCTACGGCACCACCGGCCGGATCGAGAAGGGCTACCGCGCCTACGGATACGAGCTCGACGGCGAGCGCAGCATCGTGGAGGCGGGGATGCAGCGCCCCAAGGTCAAGGTCGCCGACTTCGTCGGGAGGGAGGCGTACCTCCGCCAGCGCGACGAAGCACCTGCCGCGGTGCTGTGCACGATGACCGTCGACGACCACACCTCCGCCAGCGGCGTGAAGCGCTACATGCTCGGCGGCGAGCCGATCCTGACCCGCGACGGCGAAACCCTCACCGACGGGCACGGCCACCACCCGTACGTCACCAGCGCCGGCTCCGCGCCGTCGCTGGGCAAGCACGTGCTGATGGCCTACCTCCCGCCCGACCAGGCCACCGTCGGCAACCGGCTCGCGGTGTCCTACATGGAGGAGCTCTACCCCGTCACGGTGGGCTCGGTCGACGCGACCGGCCTGCTGGACCCGACCAACGAGCGCATCCGATGACCCACCCCACGGTGTTCTCCGCCTCCCCCGCTTCGCTCCTCCACCGGACAACACCGAAAGGACCCCGATGACGAACGTCCTGGTCTGCGTGAAGCGGGTGCCCGACTCGTCGAGCGAGGTCGTGCTCACCGACGACGGCCAGTCCGTCGACGGCCGGTACGCCGGGTTCACCATGAGCGCCCACGAGGAGTGCGCCGTCGAGATCGCTGCCCAGGTGACCTCTGGCGGAGACGAGGCCACGGTGCTGACCCTCGGCGACGCCGACGCGGTCGAGCAGCTGCGGGCCTCGCTCGCGGTCGGCTGCACCGCCGCCACGCACGTGGTCGCCGACCCGCAACGGTTCGGCCCGGCCGACGTCGCCCGCGAGATCGCCGTGGTGGTCCGCGACCACGAGGCGCAGGGCCGGAGCCACGACCTGGTGCTGCTCGGCAACGACGCGGCCGACAGCGGCGACTTCCAGGTCGGCATCCGGCTCGCCTACGAGCTCGGCCGCCCGGTGGTCAACGGGGTCAACACGGTGACCGTCGCCGACGGCGTGGTGACCGCGACCGGGTCCGGGCCCGACGGGCACGAGACCTACCGGGTGCCGCTGCCGGCCGTGGTGACGATCCTGGAGGGCGGCGTGCAGCCCCGCTACCCGACGGTCCCGGGCCGGATGAAGGCGAAGAAGGTGCCGATCGAGGAGCGCACGCCGGCCGCCGAGCCGACCGGGCCGAAGCGGGTGCGGCTGCTGCTGCCCCCGCCGGCGCCGAGCAACGTGGAGATCCTCGGCACCGGACCGGAGGCGGCACCCGCCGTGGTCGACGTGCTCGAGAAGCTGGGGGTGCTGGCCCGATGATCCTGGTCCTCGTCGAGACCGACGCCTCCGGCGCGATCGAGGTCTCCCGCGAAGCCCTGACCTTCGCCCGGTCCCTCGGGGACGCCGGCGGAGGCATCCCGGTCGACGCCGTGGTGGTCGGCGACGTCGCCGACGCGCTGCGCGACCAGCTCGCCACGTACGGCGTCCGCACGGTCCACCGGGTCACCGGCGACGCGTTCACGTCGTACGCCGGCGCCGCCTGGGCCGCGGCCGTGCAGGAGGCCCGGCGTCAGGCCGGGTCCGTGGTCGTGATGGCCGCCGGTACGCCGCGCGGCAACGAGGTGATCGCCCACGTCGCGGCCCGCGAGGGGGTGGCGATGGCCGCCAACGTGCTCTCGTTCGGCGGCCTGGCCCCGTTCGTGGTCACCCGCCAGGTGGTCGGCGGTGCCGCGCTCGAGGAGATGCGGCTGGACGAGCGGCCGGCGGTGTTCACGGTCGCAGGCCACGCAGTCGAGGCGCAGCCCGCGCCCGCCCGTGCCGACGCCGCACTCGTCGACTGTGCTCCCGCGGTGTCCGAGTCCGACCTGGTCGCCCGGGTCGTCTCCACCGAGGAGCCCGAGCCCGACCTCTCCGGCAGCCTGCGCTCGGCCCGCGTCGTGATCGGCGCCGGACGGGGAGCCGGGAGCGCCGACGGGTTCAAGGACCTGCTCGAGCTCACCGACCTGCTCGGCGGCAGCCTCGGCGTCTCGCGCGTGGTCACCAGCCTGGGCTGGCGGCCGCACCACGAGCAGGTGGGGCAGACCGGCAGCCGGATCTCGCCGGACCTCTACATCCCCTGCGGCATCAGCGGCGCCATCCAGCACTGGGCCGGCTGCTCGTCGGCGAAGAGCATCCTCGCGATCAACACCGACGCCGAGGCGCCGATGGTCACCAAGGCGACGTACGCGGTGATCGGCGACCTGCACGAGGTGGTGCCGGCGATCAACGAGGAGATCCGGCGCCGGCAGGGCTGATCCCGAGACGTTCGACCCTCCACCGGCCACGGGCCGCCCCCTATCCTGTGAGTACGCTGACGCCGGTCGAGGGAAGGGAGCCACGGTGATCGAGGTCGCCACCACACTGGAGCTCGACGGAGGGCTGCTGGTCGGGCACGACGGCTCCAGGCCGGCCGGCGAGGCGGTGCGCTGGGCCGCGAAGATGGCGACGAGGCTCGGCTGCCCGCTTCACGTCGTCCGCACCTGGTCGCTCTCCTCCGCACCCCGCCCCGCCTCGGCCCGGGGTGGCTACGTGCCGCCGATGACCGACTTCGAGGCCGCGGTGCTCGAGCGGCTCGAGCACGACATCGCCGCGCTGGGCCTGCCCATCGACGTCGACCTCCACTGCCACGTGCTGCACGGATCCTCCGGCCGCCGGCTCACCGAGGCGTCGGAGGGCGCGGACATGCTGGTCGTCGGCTCGCGCGGCGCCGGGGGCTTCCGGGGCCTGCGGTTCGGGTCGACCGCCGACCAGGTGGTGCGGCACGCGGTCTGCCCGGTCGTCGTGGTGCCGGTCGACGGCTCCGACGACCCCGCCGACCTCGACGCGCAGCTGCGCGCCCAGCCGCAGTAGTCCCGTGACCGGGAGCGCGGAGCCCACCGACCTGCCGGTCATCCTGGTCTGCGCGCCCGAGCACGCCGACGTGCTCGGCGGTGAGTTCGGCCGCTACGCCCGCGACTACGAGGTGCGCCTCGTCCCCACCGCCGAGGACGTGACCGCGGAGCTGCAGTCGATCCGCGACACCGGTGGCCGGGTGCCGATGCTGGTGACCGAGTCGGTGCTGCCCGGCACCACCGTCTACGCGGCGTTCCAGTCCTGGCGCACGATCGTGCCCACCGCCAAGCGGATCATCGCCGCGCACTGGTCGGTCTTCCTCGACCAGGCACCGACGCTGCGCGAGGGCCTGGCCAAGGGCAAGTACGACGCGTACCTGCTGATGCCGCGCGGCGTGCGCGACGAGGAGTTCCACGGCGCGATCGTCGAGATGCTCTCCGACTGGGGGTCGTCGGTGGCCACGCCCGAGGTGGACACCGTCCGGATCGTCGCCGACGGGCCCGACCCGGTCACCGTCGGGGTGCGCGACTTCCTCGACCGGATGGGGATGCCCAACCGCACCTACCCGCCCGACAGCGAGGTCGGGCAGGCGATCGTCGCCCGGTTCGCCGACGAGGTCGGTGACGAGCTCGGCTGGCCGCTGGTCTCGGCGTACGACCGGGTGCCGTTCGTGGCCCGCGAGGTGTCCGCCGTGGCGCGGCAGATCTACGGCACCCCGGCCGACATCAGCACCGAGGGCGTGGTGGACCTGGCGGTGGTCGGTGCCGGGCCGGCCGGGCTGGCGGCCGCGGTCTACGGCTCCTCCGAAGGGCTCTCGACGGTCGTCGTCGAGGCGGAGGCGATCGGCGGCCAGGCCGGCACCTCGTCGATGATCCGCAACTACCTCGGCTTCCCCCGTGGCATCTCCGGCATGCGGCTGGCGCAGCGCGCGCGCAACCAGGCGATCCGGTTCGGCACCCGGTTCCTCACCGGGTGGCGGGTCGACGCCCTCGAGCCCGGCGCCGACGGCGAGCCGCACCGGGTGGTGACCGCGGGCGGCGACGTGCACTCCCGGTCCGTGCTGATCGCGACCGGCGTCGCCTACCGCCGGCTCGGCGTGCCGCCGCTCGAGGCGCTGGTCGGCGCCGGTGTCCACTACGGCGCCGCGGTGTCCGCCGCCCGCGAGATGGAGGGGCAGGACGTGGTCGTGGTCGGGGGCGGCAACTCCGCCGGCCAGGCCGCCGTCCACCTGTCCCGGTTCGCGCGGTCGGTGACGATCGTCGTACGTCGCGCCGGGCTGGAGGAGTCCATGTCGGCGTACCTCATCCGCGAGATGGCCTTGAACCCGGTCATCTCGGTCCGCGGCCGCACCGAGGTGGTCGGCGGCGGCGGCGAGGGCCGGCTCGAGTGGATCGTCGAGTGCGACGTCGACACCCGCGAGCAGACCCGGCGCCACGTCGGCGGCCTGTTCCTGCTCCTCGGCGCCGCGCCGCACTGCGACTGGATCCCGCCCGCGGTCTGCCGCGACGACGACGGCTTCGTGCTCACCGGCCGCGACATCCCGCAGCACCTCTGGGTCGCGGGCCGACCGCCGGCGAACCTGGAGACCACCGTGCCCGGCATCTTCGCCGCCGGCGACGTCCGTGGCGGGTCGATGAAGCGGGTCGCCGCCGCCTCGGGCGAGGGCGCGTCGGTGGTGCCGCTGGTGCACGCGTACCTCGCGCCGTAGGACGCGTCCCGGGCACCGCAAGGACCGCGCCGGTCAGCCGGCCGGCGGGTCGCCGGGCAGGTACACCGCCTTGGGACAGGTGGCTCCGGCGCAGTCGCGGTACCGGCGGTCCAGCGCCCGGAACCGGGCCAGCTCGGCGGCGTACCGGGTGTTCCCGGCCAGGTTGTGCAGCTCGTAGGGATCCGTGGCCCGGTTGTAGAGCTCCTCGCGCCGGACGCCGTCCCGGCGCAGCCGGGTGTAGGTCCACGTGCCCTCGCGGATGCCCGTGTAGACCGGACGGGTGCCGCCGTGGACGGGGTACGCCTCGGTCGGGACCACCCGCCCGCGGTAGCCCATCCGCAGCAGCGGCATGAAATCGATCCCGTCGACGCGACGGCCCGGCTTCGCGCGGGCGAGCGCGGCGATGGTGACCGCGATGTCGGGGTTGGTGACCGCGGTCCGCACCCGCTTCCCGCGCGGGACGCCGGGGCCGGACATCACCACGGGGATCCGCTGGGAGTCGTTGTAGCTGTACAGCTTGCCGAACCGGTTGTGCTGTCCGACCAGGAACCCGTTGTCGGAGGTGAACATGACGACGGTGTTGCGCAGCTGCCCCGTGCGGCGCAGTGCCGCGACGGACCTCGCCACGCCCCGGTCGACGCTCTGGAGCGCCTCGATCCGCTGCTGGTACGCCTCACGGATGTTCCGGCGCTTCAGCAGCGACATCGGCGCACCGTTGTCCCACCCGTGCCGGACCCGCCGGAACATGTTGGGGTCCTGGGGCAGCCGCAGGTCCCGGAACCGGTTGCGGTCCCTGGGGGCGGGCTTGGTGGTCTTCACCCAGGACGCCGGGTTCCGGGGATAGCGCAGCTGCGGGTCGTCGGCGTCGAGCGGCCCGCCGTGGTGCGGTGCGACGTAGTTGACCCACATGAACCAGGGCTTGCGCTTGCGCTGGGAACGCCCGAGCAGGTCGACGGTCTGGTCGGCGAAGAGGTTGCTGTTGTACTGGTGGTAGCCGACCAGTCGGCCGTTGATGTTGAGGGTCGGGTTCATGAAGTTGTACGTCGAGCCTCCGACGGTGGGCCGCCACTGGGTCCAGCCGGGCTCGATCTTCCGGGCAGTGCCCGTGCCGGCGTCGCCGTACCCGTTGAGGTACTTGCCGATGAAGAGGGTGTCGTAGCCGGACCTGCGCAGCCAGGTCGGGAGGGTGTTGCGGGAGTCGAAGGACGTGTAGCCGCCGCCCTTGCCCTCGATCGTGTACGCCTTGTGGTTGTGGGTGTACTGGCCGGTCAGCAGCGACGCGCGGGCCGGCACGCAGATCGGGGTGGGGGCGACCCCGTTGGTGAACGTGACGCCCCGGTCCGCGATGAGCTCGCGGGTGTGCGGCATGAACCGCAGGTCGCCGGGTGCGGCGTCGTCGGCGGTGATCAACAGCACGTTGGGGCGGCGGGCCGCGCCGGTCAGCGCGGCGCTGGAGACGCTGGCCTGCTCGCCGGTGGCGGTCACCATGTCCCCGGAGCCCCGGATCGGCGAGGTCGAGGGCGTGCTCGACGGGCTGAACGCACAGCCGCTGACCGCCGCGGTGAGCGCCAGCGCGGTCAGGCCGGCAGAGGCCGGGACGCGCCGGCTGCGACGGTGATTCATGCGGTGCCCCTGCCGGTCCTCTGGCGGGACCCCCGTGGCCCCGGCTGAGGCATCGTAGGTGGTGTCCGGTCGATCGCCGGGGAGAACCGCCCACTCGTGACCGACCTGCGACATTCCCGGATCCGCACGGCGGTGACGGGGTCCGGGTCGGGCCCGCCGGGCTAGGGAGAGACCAGGGTCCGCACGGTCGCGAGCAGCCGGTCGCGCTCGTCGCCGGTCAGCCGGGCGTCGAGCGTCGACAGCCACTCCGCGAGCTCGCCCTCACGCAGGGCCCGGTGCTCGGTCGCTCCGCCCGGCGTGCGGACGGTGAGCGAGTCGTGGGTCACGGTGACGTGCCGGCCGGGCAGGTGCCGGGTGACCATGAGGCCGGTGGTGAAGTGCGACCCCGGGTAGGTGCTCGTGTAGTGGTGCCCCATGACGACGTCGAGGGGCATCACCTCGAGCTCGTCGGTGGTGTGGGCGACCTCCCAGCCCGCCTCGCGCAGCCGGTGCAGCGCCCAGTCGCCGGCATCGGTCCGGCGCAGCCGGTAGCGCCAGCCCGGGAGGTAGTCGTCCTCGGCGCCGTCGGCCAGCGGGATGGGCCGCAGCAGGCTCATCCCGAAGCCCGGGTCGCACAGCAGTCGCTCGCCGGCCAGGACCACCTCGACGGCCATGTGGGTGCGGGCCTGCTGCGTGCCCTCGTCGGGGTCCCCGACCCGCCCGAGGTGTCGCCGTACCCGGTAGCCGAGCCGCTCGAGGGCGGCGGCGAAGAGCGTGCTGTGCTCGAAGCAGTAGCCGCCCCGGCCGCGGCCGACGAACTTCTGCTGGATGGCGTCGAGGGAGACGCCGGGGTGCTGGCCGAGCAGCACGTCGATGTTGTCGAACGTGAACGCGCGCACGTGCGCCTCGTGCAGCTCCGAGAGCGCCGCTGGCGCGGGCTCCCGAGCTGGCACGCCGAGTCGCTGCAGGTAGCCCTCGAGGTCGAGCTGGTCGACCTGCCATACGTCGGTCGGCATGCGCCCAGTCAAGCGCACGGCGTCCCGGCCCGGAGCGGCCGACGTGTCGTGCGGCTGCGATTGCGGCCGTACGGCGGCCGGCCCTCAGTGCAGCCGGTCGAGGGCCGCCCGGAGCTGCGGGGCGGTCGCTGGCCCGTCGATCACCTGCCGGAGCGTGCCATCGGCCGCGATGAAGGCGAAGCCCACGCGCTGCTCGAGGCCGTAGGAGTGCTGGACGTCGTAGCCGGGGTCGTTGGCGACCGGGAGGCGCAGGCCGCGCGGGACCATGAGGTGTCCGGGCTTGCCCCGGTCGCCGCCCTGGACGGCCAGGACCGCAGGGTGCGCACCGCCGGAGGTCTCCCGCTGCAGGTCGAGCAGCGACGGGATGCAGCGCCGGCACTCCTCGCCTGCGGGGTCGAAGACGATGTCGGAGGCGAAGAAGGCCAGCACCACGGGTCGCCCGGCGTAGTCCGCGAGTCGCGCCGTACCGCCGTCGAGACGCTCGAGCCTGAAGCCGGGGGCGCGCCCGGGCTGCCCCTCTCCTTCCTTGGCCCCGTAGACGGTGACCTCGCTGCCGGCGGGGGGTCGGGTGGAGAACGTGGACCGGGTGATGACCGGGTGCTCCTCGATCGCGGTCGCGGAGATGGGCGGGTCGACCAGCAGGAGTCCGGCCTTCTCGTCGAGCCAGATGCTCCTGGCCTCCCGGTCGTACTGCGGCGTGTGGATGGGACCGCAGCGGTAGCCGACGGCGGTCCGCCCCAGGATCGTGCGGTGGCCGATCGGGGCGGCGGACGGACAGGTGCTCTCGAACGTGGCGCTGGTCGGGTCGACCCTCCAGCCCGTGACCTGGTCCAGCGCGTCGGGGTGCTCCTCGGGCGCCTCGTAGAGGATCCAGGGGCGGTACTCCTCCGGGTCGTGCACGAGCAACCGGCGGCCGTCCCACACGGAGCTCATCGGCGGGTACGTCGCGATCTCGCTGTCCAGCCGGGCGTGGTGGGTCCCGGACACGAGCAGGACGAGGTGGATCCTGCGGTTCCCGCGGTTCGCCCCGGGGCCGTCGTAGGTCACCCGGACTGCCTTCGACGTGGCCGGCCCACCGCCGGCCGGTGTGGCTGACGGTGTCGACGACGTCGGACCGGATCCGCTCCCGTGGTCGCCGGACTGCGAGGCGCAGCCCAAGGTGGCGAGCAGCCCCAGTGCCACGATGCGTCCTGCGACGTGCCGTCCGCTGAGCTTGGCTGCCATCCCGGTGCCCCCTTGCCCGAGGGGTGGTGCGCCTCCACACCATCTCGTTTCAGGCTAGGACCGGGACGCCGGCGGCGCCTCCGCCCGCGGGTGGGACTTCACCCCGGACCGGAGGCCCACGACGACCAGACGCGGCCTACGAAAGGGGTGGCTTGCGGCCGTCCGCGGGCGTCATCGTGGCACGGAACCGGGCCCTCGCCGAAATATCTCCCGTTCCTCCCGGAACTCCTGCGCGACCCGGTCCGGCCTCGATAGCCTCCGTGGCGCGTCGGTCCGGGGGCGCGCGTCGACCAGTCCCCCGTGACGACGCGCGCCACGACCTGGTTGCGGCCGACGAGCCGGCGCCGCCCCGTGGCATCCCAATCCCCCGCGCCCGGGGCGGCGCAGCTCGCCGGCCGCGCAATCGGCCCCGGACAGCCGAGAGCCACCCCGGCGTTGGGTTCGGTCGGTTCACGGGGTGGCACTCGGTCGTGTGGACGTCCGACGGAGGCTGACGGAGGACGGACGAGCCGCACGGCACCTGGGTCGTACCCGCCTCCCCGAGCGTCAATCGCGGCGACCGTCGGCGGTCTAGCGCAGCGGACCGACGGTGCCGGCGGCCGGCGCCCGTGGACGACCGGTCGAGCCCGTCGGCGGCCGCTGGTAGACATGCGGGCATGCCCGCCGAGACCGACACCGCCCCCGACGCCGACGTGCGCCGCGCCGCCAGGGTCGCGGCCGAGGACCACCTCCGGGCGCTGGTCGGTCGCGACGACGCGACCCTGCGCGAAGACCAGTGGACCGCGATCGAGGCCCTGGCCGTCGACCGGCGCCGGGTGCTGGTGGTGCAGCGCACCGGGTGGGGGAAGTCCGCGGTCTACTTCGTCGCCACGCTGCTGCTGCGGGCGGAGGGGGCCGGGCCGACCGTGATCGTCTCGCCGCTGCTCGCGCTCATGCGCAACCAGATCGCCGCGGCGGAGCGCGCCGGCATCCGCGCGGTCACCATCAACTCGACCAACATCGAGGACTGGTCCCGCATCGAGAACGCCATCCACGCCGGTGAGGTCGACGTGCTGCTGGTCAGCCCCGAGCGGCTCAACAACCCGGCGTTCCGCGACAACGTGCTGCCGCGGCTGGCCGACGAGGCCGGCCTGCTGGTGGTCGACGAGGCGCACTGCATCTCCGACTGGGGCCACGACTTCCGTCCGGACTACCGCCGGATCCGCACCATGCTGGCCGACCTCCGTGACGGCATCCCGGTGCTCGCCACGACCGCGACCGCCAACGCCCGCGTGACCCGGGACGTGGCCGAGCAGCTCGGCACCTCGGTGCTCGTGCTGCGCGGCTCGCTCGACCGGGAGTCGCTGCACCTCGCGGTGGTTCGGCTGCGCACGGCCGAGCAGCGCCTGGGCTGGCTGGCCGACCACCTCGACGACCTCGACGGCTCCGGCATCGTCTACTGCCTGACCGTCGCCCAGACCCAGGAGATCGCCGACTTCCTGCGCGCCCGCGGCCATACCGTCGCGGCGTACTCCGGCCAGACCGAGACCGCCGAGCGCGAGGCCCTCGAGGCCGACCTCGCGGCCGGGCGGGTCAAGGCGCTGGTGGCGACCAGTGCGCTGGGCATGGGCTTCGACGCGACCCTCGGCTTCGTGGTCAACGTCGGGGCGCCGTCGAGCCCGGTCGCCTACTACCAGCAGGTCGGACGCGCCGGCCGCGGCACCGACCACGCGACCGTGGTGCTGCTGCCCGCGACCGAGGACCGCGACATCTGGCACTACTTCGCCTCGCTCGCGTTCCCGCCCGAGCAGCAGGTCCGGCAGGTGCTCGACGTGCTGGCCGGCTCCGAGCGGCCGCTGGGCACCCCCGCCCTCGAGACGTACGTCGACCTCGGCCGCTCGCGTCTCGAGATGATGCTGAAGGTGCTCGACGTCGACGGTGCCGTGCGCCGGGTCCCGGGAGGCTGGGAGTCCACCGGTGCGGACTGGGCCTACGACCGCGACCGCTACGCCAGGGTCAGGGAGGCCCGGGAGCGCGAGCAGCAGGCCATGCTCGACTACCTCGGCACCGACCGATGCCGCATGTGGTTCCTGCGCGACCAGCTCGACGACCCCGACGCCGTCGAGTGCGGCCGCTGCGACAACTGCGGCGGCACCACGGTCAGCGCGTCCGTCTCCGAGCAGGCCACCGAGGCTGCGCACGAGCGCCTGGCCCGGCCCGGCGTCGTCGTGGAGCCGCGCAAGATGTGGCCGACCGCGCTGGCCAACCTCGGCATCGACCTCAAGGGCAAGATCGCCGACCAGCCCTCGCCCGGGCGGGCGGTGGCCCGGCTGACCGATCTCGGCTACGGCCAGCACCTGCGCGACCTCTTCCGCGAGGGCGCCCCCGACGGGCCGGTCCCGGTGCCGCTGGTGCAGGCGGTGATCGAGGTGCTCGGGGACTGGCGGCCGCAGGCGTCCGGCATCGCGTACGTCGAGTCCGCACGCCGCGCGACCCTCACCCGCGACTTCGCCGAGGGTCTGGCGCGCTACCTGAAGATCCCGGTGGTGGCCCGGCTCGCGATCGTCGACGAGTCGGTGGCGCCGGGGCAGGGGCAGGCCAACTCCGCCCAGCGGGTCGCGGCCGTGCTGCGCCGCTACCGGCTCGAGGGCGAGGTGCCGTCGGGGCCGATGCTGCTGCTCGACGACCTGGTCGGCACCGGCTGGACCCTCACGCTCGCCGCGCGTGCGCTGCGCTCGGGCGGCGCCACCGACGTCCTGCCCTTGACGCTCGGCACCGAGAGCTGAAGCCCGGCCGCGGCGATCACGACATCGCCCCCACGGTCTCGGGCACGAACCCGGGGAACACGGTTGCCTTGCTGCCGGAGACCTCGGGGAACCGCGACGCCAGCACCTCCCACAGCACGCTGCGGAAGTCCTGCCGGATCGCCAGGTCGCCGTCGTTCAGGTCGTTCAGGTGGGCCCACTGGCCGCGTACGCCGCCGCCGTTGACGCCGGCCCCGAGCAGCAGCATGGCGTTGCCGTAGCCGTGGTCGACGCCGTGGTCGCCGTTCTCCTGCACGCGGCGGCCGAACTCGCTGATCGTCACCACCGTCACCCGCGACGCGGCCGCGCCGAGGTCGGTGAAGAACGCCGCCAGCGCGCCGGCGAGATGGGTGACCTGGTCGGCCATCCAGCCGCTGTCGGGCTGCCCGAGCCCGTTGTGCATGTCCCAGTTGCCGTAGTCGACGGTGACCATCCGGGTTCCGACGTCGGCGCGGATCAGGGCCGCCGTGTTCGCGAGCACCTCGCGCAGCGGGCCGGCGGGGTAGGCCGTGGGGTGCACGACGTCGTCGGCGGAGGCCACCAGCGGGGCGAGCCGCTCGGCGGTGGCGAGGGTGGCCCGCACCGAGCTGCCCAGCGGCGTGGAGGTGCGCGCCCACATCTGCCCGAGCGACGTACGCCGGATCGCGGCGTCGTCGTTGGCCAGCGTGGGGACGCTGAGGTCCTGCACGCGGCGTACGCCGAGCGCCGGGGCCGGCCCGACCAGCGACGTGGGCAACAGGGCCGAGCCGAGCTGGACCGCGCCCTCGGGCTGCGCGGACGCGTCGAGACCGACCACCCGGTTGATCCACCCGACCCGCCCCGACGAGCCCGGGTCGGCGTCCTCGACCTCGATCATCGCGTCGAAGTGGCTGCGGTTGGGGGCGGGCAGGCCGACCGCGTGCACCGCGCCGAAGGTGCCGGCGTTCCACATCGGCAGCAGGGGTGCGAAGGCCGGGTGCAGGCCGAAGTTGGTGTCACCGCCGATCAGCGTGGCCTCGGGAACGACGATGCCGGGCCGCGCGGCGGCGAGGAGGTCGTGGTCGGCGCCACGGGGCACCACCATCGATAGCCCGTCGGAGCCGCCGCGCAGGCTGACCACGACGACGACGTTGCCGCCGGGCGCCGCGCCGTACGCCACCTGTCGCCAGGCGTCGTCGAACAGCTGCCCGGCGGTGAGCACGCCCGCCCCGGCAACCGTGGTCGCGAGGAACCGGCGCCGGCTCAGCGTGAAGTCGGGGCAGCCGCAGGACTCGCCGGAGCCGTCCGCGGGTGTGGGGAGGTCGGGAGTCATGGCGGTCACCGGGTGAGGTGGTGGGGGGAGTCGAGCAGGGAGACCACGATGGTGGGCAGCGTCCAGTAGCGCTGCGCCTCCTCCGCGGTGACGCGACGGGAGAGGCTCCAGCCGAGGGCGGTCGCGATGCCCTGGCTGACCGCGGCCGACGGCGCCTGGCCGATCACCTTGACCGCGACGTGGTCGATGACGGCCTCCAGCGTCGCCGGCAGCGCCGGCAGCAGCGCGGCCGGCTTCCGGAAGACCGCCTCGTCCCGAGGCCACCAGCCGAACGCCAGGGTGCGGTGCACCTCGAGGCTGTTGAGGATCCGGCCGCTGCTGATCCAGGCGCCGTTGACCTCCGGGAACCCGTTCGGCGCCGGCCAGTCGAACGGCGCCTGTCCGGCGTCCCGGTAGTGCCAGTGCATGGCGTTGGCGAAGGAGTCGCCGTCCACCGGCTTGCCCAGGCTGATCCCGAGCGCGCGTACAGTCGCGACGTAGTCGTCGAGCGGGGTGCGGACCTTGGCGCCGGCGGAGGCGAGGAACTCGGGGTGGTCGACCATCGCGAGCAGGGTCGGCCGGACCGCGGTGTTGTTGCGGCGGTAGGCACGGGCCACGGTGGCGACCAGCCCCGCGGACGGGGTGTCGCTCACGAACCGGACGCACAGCCGGCGGGCGATGCGGTTGGCGGTGGCCGGGTGGTGCGCGAGGTACTTGAGGTACGCCGTGGTGGCAGCGCGGCCGTCGGCATTGCTGTTCGCGTGCTGGAAGCCCATCACCCTGATGGGCCCGGTCCAGTGCCAGCTGGGGTCGTAGAAGGTCTGGAAGGCCGGCCACCAGACGTCCGAGCGGTAGCCGGTGAGGATCCGGCTGGAGCTCTTCACGTCGGTCTCGGTGTAGCCGGCGTCGACGCCGACGGTGTGCAGCTCGAGCAGCTCCCGGCCGAGGTTCTCGTTGGGCGCCTGCTTGCTGGAGGTGGCGTTGTCGAGGAACAACCCCATCGCCGGATGGGTCGTGGCGTGCAGCAGCAGCCGCTCGAAGCTGGTCAGCGCGTAGGTGCGGATCATGCGGTCGTAGGAGACCCGGTGGTACGCCGCGAGGTCGTCGCCGAGCGGCACGTGCAGCAGGTTCGACCAGAACTCGACCATCAGCTCCTGCACTTGCCGGGTGCTGTGGATCCGGCGGCACACCGTCCACCGGCTGAGGTCGGCCATCACGTCCCAGGAGCCCTGCACGTCGTCCTGCTCGCGCTGGAAGATCTGGGCCGGGGTGAGCTTCAGCGACGGGAACCAGGTGTTGACCTGGTCCCCCTTGGTGTCGGTGACCCGGGCCGGGTAGAGCTGCTGGGAGAACCACCGGCGGCCCCCGCCGGCGCGCGTGATCTGGGAGGCAAGGGTGGGGGTGATGCCTCCCGAGAAGCGACGCGCGAAGTGACGGCCGGCCCGGGGAAGCACGGCCGTCGACGCGGCGGGGGCGGCGGGTGACATGCGGTCGACGGTAGGTGAGATGGTGACCGGTTGTTACCAATTTGTGGAAATGGGAACAGCAGGGTGACAGGACCGGTCGTCGGTCCAGACCACGCGCCCGCGGGAGGGCGCCGTCGTCCAGCGTCGAAGGAGACAGCTAGAGCAGGCCCTTGATCGCGTCGACGACGCGCGGGTCGTCGGGGGTGACGGTCGGCGAGAACCGGGCGACCGGCTTGCCGTCCGAGGCGAGCAGGAACTTCTCGAAGTTCCACCGGATGTCGCCGGACTCGCCCTCCTCGTCGGGGGTGTCGACCAGCTGCTGGTAGAGCTCGTGGCGCCCGTCGCCGTTGACCGCGACCTTCTCGGTCATCGGGAACGTCACGCCGTAGGTGGCGGAGCAGAACTCGGCGATCTCCTCGCTGCTCCCGGGCTCCTGGCCGCCGAACTGGTTGCACGGCAGGCCGACGACGGTGAAGCCGTGGTCCGCGTACTGCTCGTGGAGCCGCTCCAGCGCGGTGTACTGCGGCGTCAGCCCGCACTTCGAGGCGACGTTGACCAGCAGCGCCGGGCGTTCTCCGGTGAGCTCGCCGAGGGTGGCGGCCGTGCCGTCGAGGCGGGCGATCGGCACGTCGTGGATGCTCATGCCGCGAGCCTAGCCAGCCGGTCCAGACGGGCCGTACGCCGCCACCCCGGGACGGGCCCCGGCGCCACCGGCCGCCGTGGTGCGCAGTGCCCCCGCCGTCGTGCCGCCCTGCCGCCGTCGTGCCGCCGTCGTGCCGCCGTCGTGCCGCCGCGGTGCTGCTGCCGTGGGAACGTCTCGTCGGTGCCGCGCGTTAGCGTCGGGTCAGCACCCGCCCGACCGGAAGGCACGCGTTGAGCTTCGTTCCCGTCACCGGACCGGCCACCTTCGAGGCGGTCGAGCCCGCGAGGGACAGCGTCGTGGTGTTCAGCGACGACCACCGCACGGTCAGCCTGCCGATGCGGGCCGCGCTGCCGGTGCTCACGCGCGCGCACCGACGCGACGACGTCCACCCGAGCGTGGCGCTGCTGGCCGGGGCGGTGCTGCTCGCGATGCGGCTGGTCGCGGCCGGCCGGCTGGAGCCCGACCGCTCGGGCTGGCGGATCGCCGACCTCGGGCCCGACGACCAGGACCGCCTCGACCGCCTGGTCGAGGCCCGCGGCGGCACGGATGAGCCGGAGTCCGCGGCACTCGTGCGGTCGGTGATGGACGCGGTCGCCGACACCCTGCCCCGGTCGGCCCCCGCGGCCGGCTCCCTGGTCGCCCGCCGGCCCCCGGTCCGCCGGACCGCCGCGCCGACGGTGCCCGGCCGGACGGCGCCTGCCCGGTCCCGGGCTGCCGACCCCGCCTTCGCCGAGCGCCTCGCCGAGCGGCTGGCCCGGCACACCGGCCCGGGCCGCGGCCCCGACGACCGTCCGCACCTGGTCACCCTGTCGCTGCGGGTGGAGGCCGACGAGGGCGAGCTGGTCGGCGGCGCGGTTCGGCTGGTGCTCCAGGTCCACGACGAGCGCAACCCGCTGCACGTCGCCGACGCCGCGGTGCTCTGGGCCGAGTCCGGCGCGGACGCCTCCCACGGGTTCGGCGACCGGGCCCGCACCCATGCCACCATCGCCCTGCGCAGCGCGGCCGGGGCCTGGCCGGTGCTCGACCGGCTGCTCGAGCTGCGGGTGCCCGACGAGATCGCGCTCGACTCCGAGGAGCTCGCCGACCTGCTGGAGCACGGGCTCCCGGCGCTCCGCGAGCGCGGCGTCGACGTGCTGTGGCCGCGCAGCCTGGGTCGCGACCTGACCGCGGTCACCGTGCTCCGTCCCGGCTCCGGGGAGCGCGAGGAGCCGCTGGTCGAGGGGCTGTTCGGGCCGGACTCGATGTTCTCGTTCTCCTGGCAGCTCGCCCTGCACGGCGACCCGCTGACCGAGGACGAGATGGACCAGCTGGCATCGGCTACCGGGCCGATCGTCCGGCTGCGCGACAATTGGATGGTCGTCGACCCCGTGATGGCCCGGCGGGCGCGCAAGCGGCTGGTCCGCACCGCGAAGCCCGCCCAGGCGCTGGCCGCCACCCTCACCGGCGTGGTCACCGTCGAGGACGTCGACGAGCAGGTCGTGGTCGGCGCGACGCTGGAGAAGGTCCGCCAGCGGGTCGTCACGGCGGCCACCCGCGAGCCGGTGCCGGTTCCCGCCACGCTGGCCGCTAGCCTGCGCGACTACCAGCGGCACGGGTTGACATGGCTGGCCGAGCTCACCGGTCTCGGGCTCGGCGCCTGCCTGGCCGACGACATGGGCCTCGGCAAGACGATCACGCTGATCGCGCTGCACCTGCACCGGACCGCGCATGACCCGGACGCCGGACCCGTGCTGGTGGTCTGCCCGGCGTCGCTGCTCGGCAACTGGGAGGACGAGGTCGCCCGGTTCGCTCCCGGAGTCCCGGTCCGGCGCTTCCACGGCACGCAGCGCGACCTGGCCGGGCTGACCCGGGGCTTCGTGCTGACGACGTACGGCACGATGCGGCGTGACGCCGACCTGCTCGCCGGTGTCCCGTGGGACCTCGTCGTCGCCGACGAGGCGCAGCACGTGAAGAACCCCCGCGCCTCGACCGCCACCGCGCTGCGCCGGATCGACGCCCGGGCCCGGGTCGCGCTCACCGGCACCCCGGTCGAGAACAACCTGACCGAGCTCTGGGCGATCCTCGACTGGGCGATCCCCGGGCTGCTCGGCTCGCGCAACGCCTTCCGCCGGGTCTGGGCGGCGCCGATCGAGGCCGGCGTCGACCCGGCCAAGGCGCGGCAGTTCGCCGACCTGATCTCGCCGTTCCTGCTGCGCCGGCGCAAGTCCGACCCGGGGGTGGCCCCCGAGCTGCCCGCGAAGACCGAGACCGACCACCGGCTCGGGCTGACCCGCGAGCAGGTGGTGCTCTACGAGACCGTCGTGCGCGAGTCGATGGAGCGCATCGAGCGGGCCGACGAGCACGCCCGCCGCGGTCTGGTGCTGGCGTTGCTGACCTCGCTCAAGCAGATCTGCAACCACCCGGCGCACTACCTCAAGCAGGCCAACCCGCGGCTGGGCGGCCGCTCGGAGAAGCTCGAGCTGGTCGACGAGCTGCTGGCCACCGTGCTGGCGGAGGGTGGCGCCGCGCTGGTGTTCACCCAGTACGTCGCGATGGCCCGGCTGCTCCAGGCGCACCTCGCGCGCACCGGCATCCCCTGCCAGCTCCTGCACGGCGGCACCCCGGTCCGCGAGCGCGAGGCGATGGTGCGGCGGTTCCAGGCGGCCAGAGGTGAGCAGAGGGTGCCGGTGTTCCTGCTCTCGCTCAAGGCTGGCGGCACCGGCCTCAACCTGACTTCCGCCGACCACGTCGTCCACTTCGACCGCTGGTGGAACCCCGCCGTCGAGGACCAGGCCACCGACCGCGCCTACCGGATCGGGCAGACCCGCCCGGTCCAGGTGCACCGCCTGGTCACCCGCGGCACGATCGAGGAGAAGGTCGCCGAGCTGCTCACCCGCAAGCGCGCCCTGGCCGACGCCGTGCTCGGACGGGGCGAGGCCGCACTGACCGAGCTGAGCGACGACGAGCTGCGCGACCTGGTCACCCTGCGGCCGGGAGCGACCTCCTGACCGCGGTCACGCACCCGCGGATGCCGGCCCGCCGCGGCGGCGTCCGGGTCGGGTCGTGGTGGGCGAAGGCGTGGCTGCGTGCGGTGGAGGAGGCGGCGTACGCCGAGGCGGACCTGCGGGCCGGCCGCACCCTGGCCCGGGCCGGGTCGGTCGGGGCGCTGACCGTCGGTCCCGGCGCGGTGGTGGCGGCGGTGATCGAGGGCGACGACGCATGGCCGGTGCAGGTGACAGTCCCGCGGCTGCCGCGCGAGGCGGTGGCCACGTTCGTGGAGCTGGTGGCCGCCGAGGCCGGCCGGATCGCCGAGCTGCTCGCCGGCGACCTGCCGCACAGCCTGGTCGAGCACGCCGACGAGGCCGGAGTCGAGCTGCTCCCGTACGGCGGCGAGCTGGCCACCGAGTGCGGCTGCCAGGCCTGGGCCCAGCCCTGTCGACACGCGGTCGCGGTGCTGACCCAGGTCGGCTGGCTGGTCGACGGTGACCCGCTGGTGCTGGTCCTGCTGCGCGGCCTGCCCCGCGAGGACCTGCTCTCCGCCCTGCACGCCCGCGACAGCCAGCGGGTCCGCGAGCGCGAGCCCGACCTCCCGCCGGACGAGGCGGCCGACCTCGACGCGGCGTACGACGCGGCGGTGCGCGCCGCCCGGCTGCTCGAGGTGGTCGCCCGCGCCGAGGCCGAGGGCCACGACGCCGACATCGACCACCTCCTCTAGCCGACCGGTCAGGTCTTGCGCGCCGAGCGGCCAGGAATTGCGCGCCGCCCGCACGACCGTCGCCGGTGGACCGGCACGACCTGGCCTCTCGGCGGACCGGAGCTGGCCTGTCGTCAGGCGATCACGGGGTCGGCGGCGAGCAGCTCGCGCACCCGGGGCACCACTTCGGTGCCGTACAGCCGGATCGACTCCAGGCGCTGGGCGTGCGGCAGCGTGCCGACGGCGTACTTCAGCTGGAACCGGGAGAGCCCGAGCGCTCGGACCGCCCAGGCGATCTTCCGCGCGACCGTCTCCGGCGAGCCGACGAACAAGGACCCGGTCGGGGCGGCGCCGTCCTCGAACTGCTCGGGCGTGTACGGACCCCACCCGCGCTCGGCGCCGATCTTCGTGAACGCCGCGGCCTGGTGCGGGTACATCTGCTCGCGCGCGAGCTCGTCGGTCGCGGCGACGTGGCCGGGGCTGTGCATCGACACCGGGCGGGTCCCGTGGTGGTAGTAGTCCAGCGCCCGGTGGTAGAGGTCGACCAGCGGCCGGAACCGCTCCGGCGACCCGCCGATCACCGCGACCACCAGCGGCAGCCCGTGGCGGCCGGCCCGGACCACGGACTCGGGAGTCCCGCCGACGCCGACCCACGCGACCAGACCGTGCTCGGTGCGGGGGAACACCTCGATGCCCTCGACCGGCGGCCGCACGGTGCCCTCCCAGGTGACCGGCCGCTCCTCCAGGAGCTGGGCGAAGAGGTCGAGCTTCTCGTCGAAGAGCACCTCGTAGTCCTCCAGCGAGAGCCCGAACAGCGGGAAGGACTCGGTGAACGAGCCGCGGCCCAGGGTCACGTCGGCCCGGCCGCCCGAGACGGCGTCGAGGGTCGCGAACCGCTGGAACACCCTGATCGGGTCGTCGGAGCTGAGCACGGTCACCGAGGTGCCGAGCCGGATCCGTCGAGTCTGCCCGGCGATCGCCGCGAGCACGACGTCGGGCGCGCTCACCGCGAAGTCGGCGCGGTGGTGCTCGCCGATGCCGAAGAAGTCGAGGCCCACCTCGTCGGCCAGGACCCCCTCGGCGACCACCTGCCGGATCGCCTCGGCCTGGCTGACCGGGCCGCCGGTGGCGTCGAGCTCCAGGTCGCCGAAGGTGTCGAGACCGAACGTCGGGTGATCCCGCGTGCCCAGCACGCCGTACCGGCTGTCATCCGTCATGACCGCCGAACGTCCTGTCCGGGTCCGGCATTCCGCGCTTGATCGCGGGCCGCCGGACGGCGAGAGTCGGGGCAACCGGCCAGCCCCATGATCCAGCCCCAGCATCCAACCAGGAGGACCCGCGTGAGGATCGGCATCGTCATCGGCAGCACCCGCCCCGTCCGGAAGGGCGGCGCGGTCGGCGCGTGGGTGCACCGGATCGCGACGGAACGCGGCGACGCCGAGTTCGAGCTGGTCGACCTGCGCGACTACGGCCTGCGGCTGCTCGACGCCGAGGTGGTGCCCAGCGACGCGCACGGGGAGTACGCCGACGAGGCCACCCGCGCGTGGAGCCGCACCATCGGGTCGTTCGACGGGTTCGTGTTCGTCACCGCGGAGTACAACCACGGCGTCCCGGCCGCGCTGAAGAACGCCGTCGACGTGCTCTGGCCGGAGTGGGGCAACAAGGCAGTGGGCTTCGTCGGCTACGGCTTCGACGGCGCCACCCGCGCCGTGGAGCAGTGGCGGTCGATCGTGGCGGCGACGTTCATGGTCGCCGTACGCCCGCAGGTCGCGCTGCAGAACTTCGCCGACTTCGACGGTGACGACTTCCGGCCCCTCGACCGGCGCGAGCGCGAGCTGACCAGCCTGCTCGACCACGTCGTGCGGATGACCGAGGCGACCGCCAGCCTGCGCGGGTAGGGCGCAGGATTCCCCGGTTGACCGGGGAATCCTGCACATGACGGGCAGAATTCCGCCCGACAAGCGCAGGAGCTGCCCGTCCAGTCCGGGTACGGCGGGTCAGCCGGGGCGGCGGAAGACCGTGACCGCCCAGTCGGCGTCGTCGCCCCAGGGGGCCATTTGCCACGTGGCGAACCGGTGCTCGGGCAGCCAGCCCAGGGCCGACGCGTCCCGGTCGAGGGCGGCGACGGTGTAGTCGCGGTCGGTGGCGAAGCCGAGCACCACCCGGCCGCCGGGCACGACCACGCCGTCGAGGGCGCGCAGCACGCCGGCCTCGGTGCCGGCCTCCAGGAAGACCATCACGTTGCCGGCCAGCACCGCGAGGTCGAACGGACCGTCCTCGGCGCGCAGGTCGAGCAGGTCGCGGTGGACCAGGGGGAGGCCCGGGTACTGCTCGCGACCCGCGTCGATCAGCGTCCCGTCCGCGTCCGCCCCGAGCACGTCGTGCCCGCGCACCGCCAACGCAGCGGCGACCCGCCCGGTGCCGCAGCCGCCGTCGAGGATCCGGCTGCCGCGCTCGGCCATCGCGTCCACGAAGCGGGCCTCGCCGTCGATGTCCTGCCCGGCCGCGGCGAGCCTGGCGAAGTACGTCGCGTACGCCGCCCGCTCGGCCTCCGAGCGCTCCAGGAACCAGCGGGTGCTCATGCAGGATCCCCCGGGCGCGCGTGATTGCGGGTGGCGGTCATGCGTGGTCCCCGCGGAAGCGCGAGCGCAGCGAGTGGTACCGGGGGGTGTTCATGCGCTCTCCTCGCGCAGGCCGAGCGCCCGGGTGGCCATGTCGTGCAGCACCGCACGCATCGCGTCCTCGGGGAGGAAGGCGCTGTGCGGCGTCGAGTTCAGCAGACCGAACGCCGCGTGCGCCCGCACGTGTGCCTCGGTGTCGTCGAGCTCCGGCGAGAGCGACCGCAGCTGCGCGGCCCAGAGCGCGACGTACTTCCGTTGCAGGGTGCGCACCTTCTCCCGTGCCTCCACGGGCAGCGCGGCCCAGTCCCGGTCCTGCACGACGATCAGCGACTTGTTGGCCAGGGCGAAGGTGATGTGCCAGTCGACCAGCGCGTCCAGCGCGGCGGCGGGGTCGTCGGCCGCCTCGGCCCGCTCGGTGCCGACCGCGAGCAGCTCCTCGCTGATCGAGACGAGCATGGCAGCGAGCAGGGCGTCCTTGGACGGGAAGTGCTTGTAGAGCGCGGGTCCGCTCATGCCGCAGGCCGCACCCAGGTCGGCCACGGAGGTCCCGTGGAAGCCGCGCTCGGCGAAGAGGACGGCCGCGGTGGACAGGATCTGGTCGCGGCGGGAGGCTGGCACGAGCCCAAGAGTAGACGGCTTCGGTTAGCGATCGCTAACATCCGTGGTTAGCGATCGTTAACGTGATCGGCGACACCGACGCGCACCGTCGGGCCGTCGACAACCAGGCACACCACCCAGGGAGGCTGCGTGACCGCGACATCCGAGGAGACCGCGACGCAGGCGCGGCCCGGGCTCCGCGACATGGTCGACGACCTGCGGGCCCGCCTGGCAGCGGTACGCAACGACGGCGCCGGCGGCACCGAGTCCGCCCGCCGCAAGCACACCGACCGTGGCAAGCTGCTGGTCCGCGAGCGGGTCGACCGGCTGCTCGACCCGGGCAGCCCGTTCCTGGAGTTCAGCGCGCTGGCCGCCACCGGGATGTACGGCAAGCCCGGCGAGGAGAACGCCGTCCCCAGCGCCGGCATCGTGACCGGCCTGGGCCGGGTCAGCGGCCGGACCTGCGTGGTGATCGCCAACGACGCGACCGTGAAGGGCGGGACCTACTACCCGATCACGGTCAAGAAGCACCTGCGTGCGCAGGAGATCGCGCGCGCCAACAAGCTCCCCGTGATCTCGCTGGTCGACTCCGGCGGCGCCTTCCTGCCGCTGCAGGACGAGGTGTTCCCCGACCGCGACCACTTCGGTCGGATCTTCTACAACCAGGCCACCATGAGCGGCGAGGGCATCGCCCAGATCGCGGCGGTCATGGGCTCCTGCACCGCTGGCGGCGCCTACGTCCCGGCGATGTCGGACGAGACCGTGATCGTCAAGGAGCAGGGCACGATCTTCCTCGGCGGCCCGCCGCTGGTGAAGGCCGCGACCGGCGAGGTGGTCACCGCCGAGGAGCTCGGGGGCGGCGACGTGCACGCCCGCACCTCAGGCGTGGTCGACCACCTCGCGAACGACGACGCGCACGCGCTGGCGATCGTGCGCAGCATCGTGGACACGCTGCCGCCCGGTGGCGCGGCGGCAGGCACCACCCGGCTGCAGCCCGCGGGCGAGGTCGAGGAGCCGCACGAGGCCCCCGAGTCGTTGTACGACGTGGTGCCCGCCGACACCCGCACGCCGTACGACGTGCGCGAGGTGATCCGCCGGGTCGGGGACGGCAGCCGGTTCCACGAGTTCAAGAAGCTGTACGGCGAGACCCTGGTCTGCGGCTTCGCGAAGATCTGGGGCCACCCGGTCGGGATCCTCGCCAACAACGGCATCCTGTTCAGCGAGTCCGCGCTCAAGGGCGCCCACTTCATCGAGCTGTGCAACCAGCGCGGCGTACCCCTGGTGTTTCTGCAGAACATCACCGGCTTCATGGTCGGCCGGGAGTACGAGAACGGTGGCATCGCCAAGGACGGCGCCAAGCTGGTCACCGCCGTCGCGTGCAGCGTGGTCCCGAAGTTCACGGTCGTGATCGGCGGCTCGTTCGGTGCCGGCAACTACGGCATGTGCGGCCGCGCCTACGACCCGCGCTTCCTCTGGATGTGGCCCAACGCCCGGATCTCGGTGATGGGCGGCGAGCAGGCGGCGTCGGTGCTCGCGACCGTACGCCGCGACGGCATCGAGGCACGGGGGGAGTCTTGGTCCGCCGAGGACGAGGAGGCGTTCAAGGACCCGATCCGCGCGCAGTACGAGCACCAGGGGTCGCCGTACTACTCGACCGCCCGGCTCTGGGACGACGGCGTCATCGACCCGGCCGACACCCGGCGGGTGCTCGGCATGGGGCTCGCTGCTGCCGCCGAGGCGCCGGTCCCCGCCCCCTCCTACGGCATCTTCCGCATGTGATGGCCCGCGCCACCACCGACCGCCTTCAGGATGTGACGCAGTGATCCACTCGATCCTCATCGCCAACCGCGGCGAGATCGCGCTGCGCGTGATCCGCGCCTGCCGCTCGCTCGGCCTGCGCAGCGTCGCCCTGCACACCGACCTCGACCGCAGCGCGCCGCACGTGCTCGCGGCCGACGACTCCGTCCACGTCGGGAGCTACCTCGACATCGAGGCCGTGGTCGCAGCGGCGGTCGCGTCCGGAGCCGACGCGATCCACCCCGGCTACGGGTTCCTGTCCGAGCGCTCGGCGTTCGCGAGCGCGGTGGAGGCCGCCGGGATCACCCTGGTCGGCCCGTCCGCCGAGGTGATGGACAAGATGGGCCGCAAGGACGCCGCCCGCGAGATCGCGATCGCCGCGGGCGTGCCGGTGGTGCCGCGTGGCGACGACGCCGGCTTCCCGGTGCTGGTGAAGGCCGCGGCCGGCGGTGGCGGCAAGGGCATGCGCATCGTCCGCTCCGCCGAGGAGTACGACGAGGCGGTCGCGGCCGCGCAGCGCGAGGCGGCGTCGGCGTTCGGCGACGACACGATGCTGGTCGAGAAGTACGTCGAGCACGGGCGCCACATCGAGGTGCAGGTGATGGCCGACGCCCACGGCAACGTCGTCCACCTCTTCGAGCGCGACTGCTCCACCCAGCGCCGGCACCAGAAGGTCCTGGAGGAGGCGCCGGCGCCGACGATCACCGACGAGACCCGCACGCTGGTGACCGGGTCGGCGGTCGCGCTGGCCCGGCACGTGGGCTACCGCAACGCCGGCACCGTCGAGTTCCTGCTCGACACCGACACCGGCGAGGCGTACTTCCTCGAGATGAACACCCGCCTCCAGGTCGAGCACCCGGTCACCGAGCTGGTCACCGGCATCGACCTGGTCGAGGTGCAGCTGAAGGTCGCGGCCGGGGAGCCGCTGCCGTTCACCCAGGACGACGTGACCGTGACCGGCCACGCGATCGAGGCCCGGGTCTACGCCGAGGACTCCTTCGGCGGCTTCCTCCCGCAGGCCGGCACCACCTCGATCGTGCGCTGGCCGGAGCGGGCCCGGGTCGACCACGCGCTGGAGAGCGGCCAGGTGGTCAGCACGGCGTACGACCCCATGCTGGGCAAGGTGATAGTGCACGGTCCCGACCGCGAGGCGGCCCGCCGGGCACTGGTGGCGGCGCTCGACGACACCGCGATCCTGGGCCTCACCACCAACGCCGGCTTCCTGCGGGCGCTGGCCGCCAGCGACGAGTTCCGCGACGCGACCATCGACACCGCGTGGCTCGACCACGCCACGGTCCCGGCGCCGTCGCCCGACCTGGCCCGGGTGTTCGTCGCCTGGGTGCAGGCGATGCTGGTCGCCGTCGTCGACGCCGGCCACCCCTTCCAGAACGACGGATGGCGGGGCGCTGCCGACCCGGCCCCGACCGTGGTCGAGCTCGACGAGACCGTGCTGGTCGACCGGCACCGCGGCCGGGTCGGGGACCACGCCGTGCGCCAGCTGTCCGCGGAGAGCCACCTGGCGGTGCTCGAGATCGACGGTCGCCGTGAGCAGGCGGTGGTCAACGTCCAGCCGCACATCGCGGAGGTCGTGCACCGCGGCCAGCGGTTCGTGTTCGACCGGCCCGACGTGTTCGGCGACCACGCGGTCGACGCCGGCGACGGCGTGATCCTGGCCCCGATGCCGGGCACCGTGCTCGACGTCCGGGTCGAGAAGGGGCAGGCGGTGTCCGAGGGCGACGTGCTCGGCGTGATGGAGGCGATGAAGATGGAGCTGGCGCTCAAGGCACCGTTCGACGGGACCGTCGAGCAGGTCGGCCCCACGGCCGGCGAGCAGGTCGCGCTCGGCGCCCTGCTGTTCGAGGTGGTGCAGGGATGAGCCTTCCCGAGAGGGTGACGATCTGGGAGGTCGGTCCCCGTGACGGCCTCCAGAACGAGTCCGCGCTGGTCCCCACCGCGACCAAGGTCGCGTTCATCCGTCGGCTGGTCGCCGCCGGGCTACCGGTCGTCGAGGCGACCTCGTTCGTGCACCCGACATGGGTGCCCCAGCTCGCCGACGCCGCCGAGGTGATGGCCGAGCTCGGCGACGAGGGCCGCGGGATGCCGGTCCTCGTGCCCAACGAGCGCGGCCTCGACCGGGCCCTCGAGCTCGGGCTGGAGCACGTCGCGATCTTCGGCAGCGCCACCGAGACCTTCGCGCAGCGCAACCTCAACCGCGGCCTCGACGAGCAGTTCGCGATGTTCGAGCCGACCGTGCGGCGGGCGCGCGAGGCCGGGCTCGACGTACGCGCCTACGTCTCGATGTGCTTCGGCGACCCGTGGGAGGGCGACGTGCCGATCCCGCAGGTGGTCGAGGTGGGCAAGCGGCTCTTCGACCTCGGCGCCAGCCAGCTCAGCCTCGGCGACACCATCGGGGTCGGCACCGCCGGCCACGTCAAGGAGCTGCTGCAGGCGTTCGCCGCCGCCGGGATGACCACCGACCAGCTCGCGGTCCACTTCCACGACACCTACGGACAGGCGCTGGCCAACGCGTACGCCGCGCTCGAGGAGGGCATCACGACGTTCGACGCGAGCGCCGGCGGCCTCGGTGGCTGCCCGTACGCCGAGAGCGCGACCGGCAACCTGGCCACCGAGGACCTGGTCTGGATGCTCAACGGCCTCGGCATCGACAACGGCGTCGACCTCGACGCGCTGGTCGGCACCAGCGTCTGGATGGCCGGCGAGCTCGGGCGCCCCAGCCCCTCACGGGTGGTCACCGCCCTCGCCTGAGGCACAATGCGGCACATGAGCAGCCGGCCCGTCGTCCACCTGCACATCGGTGCCCCCAAGACCGGCACGACGTACCTCCAGGACCGGCTCACCGTGAACGCCCGGCGACTGCGCGACCACGACGTCCACGTGCCCGCGCTCAACGCCTGGACCAGCCCGGCGACCTCCCACTTCCGGGCCGCGCTGGACCTGCTCGACCAGGACTGGGGCGGTACGTCGGGGCACGCCAGGGGCGCCTGGCCGACCATGGCCCGCAAGATTCGCAAGTCCTCCGGCACCGTGGTGCTGAGCCACGAGATCCTGGCCCCGGCCCCGCAGGCCCGGATCGCCCGGCTGATGAACGACCTGTCCGGCTGCGAGGTGCACGTCGTCTACAGCGCCCGCGACCTCGCGCGACAGCTGCCCGCCGCCTGGCAGGAGAGCATCAAGCAGGGCCGGAAGTGGCGGTTCGAGCGGTTCCTCGACAGTGCCGAGGCCGGCAAGGCGTGGTTCATGCGCGCGTTCGACCTGCCGACCGTGCTCAACAACTGGAGCCGGAACCTGCCGCCGGAGCGGGTGCACGTGGTGACCGTGCCGCCGGCCGGCGCCGAGCCGGACGAGCTGTGGCTACGGTTCTGTGCGGTCTTCGGGATCGACCCGGCGTGGGCGCCCCTCGACAGCGAGCGGGCGAACGCCTCGCTCGGCATCGCCGAGACCGAGCTGCTGCGCCGGCTCAACCGCCGGATCGACCGGCGGACGCGTCGCTACGCACCCCAGGACGACCTGCTCCGCCGGATGCTCGACGAGGGCGAGCTCGGCGGCAGCACCAGCGGCAAGGTGGAGCTGCCCCCGGAGCGGCTGCCCTGGGCGGAGGAGCAGGCCGAACGCTGGATCGACTGGGTCAAGGGCTCCGGCGTGCACGTGGTGGGGGACGTCGAGGACCTCTGGCCGCGGCTCGACCCGGCCGAGGAGTGGTGCGACCCCGACCGGGTGCCGCGCAAGGCGCTGGCCCGGGTGGCGATCGAGGCGCTGGCGGCGATGACCAACGAGGCGGCGAGCCGCCCCGACCCGCGTCAGGAGCTCGGGGCCCGCATCCGGCGCCGGGCCGAGCACCTCCGCGACTGGTGACCGGCGCGTGAACACCGCACGCGCCTGGGCGTGGGTCGCACACCTGCGCACCGGAGGCACCACGCCCTGGCAGGAGTTCGCCCCCGGCGACCCGGACTCCGCCGCCTCCTCCGCCGACGCGCTGCTGCCGGGCGCCATCCAGCTCGAGGTCGTACGCCGCCTCAACCTGGCCGCGGACCCCGCCGGCACTGCCGACCCCCGGCACCGGGCCCTCGTCGACCGGGTGCTCGCGGCGAGCGCCCCCGGCCGCGGCCAGCCGGACCTGCCGCTGGTCGGCGTCCTCGACGACACCCGGTTCGGCCCGCCTCCGGCCGACCCGGCCGCGCTTCCCGACGACGAGCTCCTGCGGATGACCGTCGGCGTGCTCGCCGAGCTGGCGCTGGACCTCGATCCCGGCCCCGAGCCCGAGCAGCGGTCCCCGCTGCCCGTGCCGTGGCGGCGCAAGTGGGCCGTGGTCGGCGACCCGCTGATCGCGGACCGGACCCGCTCGGACCTGGTCGCGGCCGGCCGACGTCCCGGCCTCCGCTCGCCGGTCGCGCTGGTCGTCGCCGACGACCTCGCCGCGATGCTGGCCGACACCTGGACCTGGCGGGTCCGGCACCGGGTCACCCCGTCGTGGGCGTGGTGGGTCGGCCACTGGGCCCGTCGCGACCAGCTGCCGCCGCGGGTCGACCTGGCCGCGGTCGCCGCCCGCTGGGCGGGCCGGGTCGGCCGGGAGAGGGTGCACGTCCTCGTCGGCGGGGAGCTGCCCGCGTCGCTGCTCGGCACTGCCGTCGACCTGCGGGCCGACCCGCTCTCGGCCGACGCCGGGGAGCTGCTCCGCCGCGTGAACGAGGTGCTGCGGGTGCTGGTCCGGCCGGAACGGCACCAGCGTCTGCTGGACCGGGTCGTGGTCCCGTTGCTGGCCGGCGAGCGCGGCACGCTGCCCGGCGTGCCCGAGGCCCAGCAGGAGTGGGTACGTCGCCGGGCCGACCGGTTGGTCGGGGAGCTGTCGCGGGCTGGATACCCTGTGCACGGCGAGCTGGCCTCCCTGCGACCGCGCAACGGGTGCGGGCCGACCGCCGCAGGAGCGACCGGTGCCCTCGACGTGGCCCTGCGTGCCCTGCTCGCAACGAGGACGATCGAGGAGGCCCGGTGAGCCCCAGGCGGGTCCTGCTCCACGTGGGCACCCCGAAGACGGGAACGTCGTACCTCCAGGACGTGCTCTTCCGCAACCGCGACCTGCTGGCCGGCAAGGGGATCCTCTACCCCGCCGACCGCTTCGACGGGCAGTTCCTCGCCGCGCTCGACCTGATGCGGCTGCCCTGGGGCGGCCTCGAGACCGAGGCCGTCGGCGCCTGGGACGCGATGGCCGCGAAGGTCCGCGCGTTCGACGGCACCTCGATCATCAGTCACGAGATCCTGGCCACCGCCTCCCGCACCCAGATCCGCCGCGCGCTCGAGTCGGTCGGCCACCCCGGCACCGAGGTCCACGTGGTGCTGTCGGTGCGTGACCTGGTCCGGCAGATCCCGGCCGAGTGGCAGGAGAACGTCAAGCACCGGCGGACCCTGCGCTACGACCGCTTCCTGTCCGAGATCCGGGACCCCGAGCGCGCGACCCGGCTCGCGACCTGGTTCTGGGGTGTCCAGGAGGTGCCGGACATCCTCGACCGGTGGGGCGGCGAGCTGGACCCGTCACGGGTGCACGTGGTCACCGTGCCGCGGCCGGGAGCGCCGTCGACGCTGCTGTGGGAGCGGTTCGCCGAGACCTTCGGCCTGACCGGGCTGCCGCTCGACCTCGAGGCCGAGCGGTCCAACCCGTCCATGGGCGTGCCCGAGACCGCGCTGGTGCGCCGGATCAACCGGGCCGTCAACAAGGACGTCGAGCCGGCGCACTACCGGCCGCTGGTGCGCGAGCTGCTCGCCCACAACACCCTCTCCCGCCGCACCGGCTCGCCGCGACTGTCGCTGCCGCCGGATGCCCGGGCCTGGGCCGAGGACCTGGCCCGGGAGTGGGTGGCCGAGCTGCGCGCCCGCGGGTACGACGTCGTGGGCGACCTCGACGAGCTGCTCCCGGAGCCGTCCGACGCGCCGTACGTCGACCCGGACCGGCCGAACCCGCGGCAGGTCAACCAGGCTGCGCTGGACGCGATCAAGGCGCTGCTGGTCGAGGGCGCGCGGCAGCGCGAGACCGAGGAGCAGCTGCGCGAGGAGCTGCACCAGGCCCACCTCGCGCTGGAGCGGGCCTACCTGCGGCCGACGTACCGGGCCCGCGAGAAGCTGGTCCGATCCGCCGAGGAGCGTGGCTGGGGACGCCGGCTGCTCGGGGTCTACCGCCGGGCGCGGGGCAGGAGCTCGCGGGCGGCGTAGCGGCCGACCCGCCAGGTCGAGACCCCGTCGGCGCCCATGCCGACGACCCCGCCGACCACCGGCACCCGTCGCCCGACCACGACGGCGAGCCGCTTGCCGGCCACCTTCGCGATCAGCTCCGCGGCCACCTCGGTGGCGATCACGACGTCGAGGTCGGGGTCGAACACCGGTGCCGTCGCCATGGCCATCGGGGTGGTCGGCAGCTTGCGCTTCCGCACCAGCCGCTCGACGTCGTCCTCGCCGAGCAGGAGCGCCAGGATCGCGTTGTGCACGCGCGGGTCGGCAAGGTCGTAGCCGTGCAGGTGCGCGACCGCCGCGATCATCCGGCACTGGATCAACGCCAGCCCGGTCAGGTTGGCCGGGATCGCGAGCGCCGCCGCCAGCACCCCGCCGAGGTTGGTGACGAAGCCCTGCGCGCCGGCGTACCGGACGTGGTCCTCGATCACCTCGCGCACCGCCTTCGTCACGTCGCCGCCGGCCTCCCGGAGCGCCTTGTCCGCGCTGACGTGCGCGGCCGGGAGCGGGCCGACGCCGCGGATGGCGCGGTGCAGCGCCTCGCGGACGAAGCCGGCCGTGAGGTCGGGCGCCGCGCGCGGCACGTGCGGCGCCAGGCTCCGGCCGACCGATCCCTTGATGCTCATGCGTGCATCCTAGGCAGGCCACCCACGCGCCTATCGTGGTCGCGTGCCGATCGACCCGCCGCCCACGCCGTGGGTCTTCCCCGACCCGCGCGCCGTGGACGACGACCTCGTGGGGATCGGGGCCGACCTCGAGCCCGGCACCGTCCTCGGTGCTTACCGCGCCGGGCTCTTCCCCATGCCGTTCGACGACCGCCCGCGCGCGCCGATGGGCTGGTGGTCCCCGGAGCGCCGCGGGGTCCTCGAGCCGGGCGGCCTCAAGGTGTCCCGGTCGCTGCACCGGTCCTGCCGTCGCTTCGAGATCCGCGTCGACACCGCGTTCGAGGAGGTGATCGAGGCCTGCGCCGATCCCGCCCGGCCGCACGGGTGGATCAGCAACGGCATCCGGTCGGCGTACCTCCGTCTCCACGAGCTCGGCTGGGTGCACTCCGTCGAGGCGTGGCGCGACGGCCGGCTGGCCGGCGGGCTGTACGGCGTGGCCGTCGGCGGGCTGTTCGCGGGCGAGTCGATGTTCCACCGCGAGACCGACGCGTCGAAGGTCGCCCTGGTCGGGCTGGTCGACCTGCTCGACGACGAGCACGTCGCCGAGCGGCTGGTGGACGTGCAGTGGGCCACCCCGCACCTGACGTCGCTCGGTGTCGTGGAGGTCGAGCGCGAGGACTACCTCGACCGGCTCGGCCGGGTGCTCGCCTGCCCGCTGCCCACCGCCTTCTCCTGACCAGCGGCCAGGTCTTGCGGGTCGAGCGGCCAGGTCTTGCGGCCGTCGACGCCCGGATGCCCTGTGTTCGCAAGGGTTTCTCGCCAACTGCCCGTGGGTAGGGCAGGGTGGCGAGAGCCCGGACGCTCTGTCCGGGGACAACCACTTCGGGAATGGGGATCGACATGCGTCGACTTCTGCTGGGCGCCACCGTGCTGCTGGTGGCGGGGGTGACGGTGGCCTGCGGCGCGCCGACCGACGCGTCCAAGAGCGACTTCTGCGATGCTGTCGAGAAGGTGTCGAAGAACGCCAGCGACTACGACAAGGCCCGGGACGCGGCACTCGACCTCGGCGACGTCGGCACCCCGGAGGGCATCTCGGACGACGCCCGCGAGGGCTTCGAGATCAGCATCGACGCGTTCGACGAGGCCGAGAAGGAGAAGGACCTCGAGAAGGCCCAGGACGACCTGAGCTCCGACGACAAGAAGAAGGTCGAGGCCTTCAGCAGCTACATCGACAAGACCTGCGAGCAGGGAGGCGAGTGATCGTGCGCGTGGCACTGGTGGGGGCCGGGATGGTCCTGATGGCGGGCATGCTGGCCGGGTGCGGCGACGACGCCCCGGAGAACGCGTCCAAGGAGGACTTCTGCGACGCCTTCGAGGCGGTCGGCAGCGCCGGCGACGACTTCGACAAGGGCAAGGAGCGGCTCCAGGACCTCAAGGACACCGGCACGCCCGAGGACATCCCGGACGACGCCCGCGAGGGCTTCGACATCCTCCTGGGCGTCGTCGAGGACGCGGACAGCGCGGACGAGGTCGACAAGGCCGCCGAGGACCTGAGCAAGGAGGACACCAAGAAGGTCGAGGCGTTCACGACGTACACGATCAAGAAGTGCACCGACCTCGGTGACCTCCCGTCGGAGATGCCCTCGGACATGCCGACCGAGCTGCCGTCGGACATCCCGAGCGACCTGCTGTCGCCGACGTCCTGAGCGGCGCGTCGACGGGTCGACGGAGGGTCAGACCACGTGCGGGGGCCGGCCGGTCTCGCTGACCATCGGCCGGCCGGCCTCGGCCCACTCGATCATGCCGCCGTCGAGGTTGTAGGCGTCGTGGCCCTGCGCCGAGAGCCAGGCCACCGCCTGCGCGGAGCGGCCGCCGATCTTGCAGACGACGAGGAGCTGGTCGTCGGGTACGTCACCCAGCCGCGCCCCGAGCTCGCTCAGCGGGATGTGGTGCGCGCCGTCGATGTGGCCGTGGACCCACTCGACCTGCTCGCGGACGTCGAGGACGGTGAGCCCCGACGGCAGCTCGGAGGGGAGCTGGTCGAGGGTGACGGTGGGGACGTGCATGGGGATCACGCTACTTCAGCAACTTGCTCATGCGGCGGTCTGCCAGCGGCTTGCCACCGGTCTGGCAGGTGGCGCAGTACTGCAGGCTCGAATCGGCAAACGAGACCTCCCGGACGACGTCCCCGCAGACGGGGCACTTCTGTCCGGTTCGGCCGTGGACGGCGAGGTTCGACTTCTTCTCTCCCTTGAGCTCGCTCGCGGCCAGGCCGCGGGACCTCTCGACCGCGTCCCCGAGGACCGTGCGGATCGCCTGGTACAACGTTGAGACGTCCTCGGGGGTCAGGGATGACGCCGCTTTGAAGGGCGACATCTTGGCGGCGTGGAGGAGCTCGTCGGAGTAGGCGTTGCCGATGCCCGCGATCGTGCCCTGGTGCCGCAGCACCCCCTTGACCTGGGCGCGGCCCGCCTCGGTCAGGATCCGCTGCAGGGCGGCCTCGTCGAACTCGTCCGACAGCGGGTCTGGCCCGAGCCGGGCGATGCCCTCGACGTCCTGCGGTGACCGGACGACGTACAGGGCGAGGGACTTCTTGGTGCCGGCCTCGGTGATGTCCAGCCCGGAGTCGTCGTCGAGGATCACCCGGGCAGCGAGGCCGGACTTGCCGCCGGGGCGCGGCGGCAGCTTCGGGACCTCGTCGCGCCACCGGACCCAGCCGGCCCGCGCCAGGTGCAGGACCAGGTGCAGCCCCCCGGCGCTGATGTCGAGGAACTTGCCGTGCCGGGTGACCCCGTCGACGAAGGTCCCCTCCAGCGCCGAGAGCGGCGGGTCGAAGGTCTTCAGCGCGCTGAACGCCGCGATGTCGACCCGCACGATCGCACGGCCGTCGAGGCGTCCCGCCAGGTCCAGCGCGAGCGCCTCCACTTCGGGCAGTTCCGGCACGTCCCCGACTCTAGACCGGGCCCGATTCCGCCGAGGTGCCCTTTCTCGATGTCCGAGGTGCCCCTTCTTGCTCCTCCAACCGTCCGAAGACGGCGGGCCGAGCCGAGTGACATGGCGGGCCGAGCCGAGTGACATGGCGGGCCGAGCCATGCGTTCCGGCGGAGCGCGATCCGGTGACAGATGCGGAGCCCCGAGCCATGATGGAGAGGTGGAGCCGGTTCCGCAGGTACCCCGGCAGGGTGCGATCTACCTCGACGCCCGCGGGGAGAGCCGCGCGCTCCGTGTCACCTGGCACGACGAGCAGGACCTGGTCGTGCTGTCCCTGTGGCGCGAGAACGTGTGCGCCGGCACCTTCCGGCTCACCGTCGACGAGGTGCCCGACCTGATCGATGCCCTGCGCGGCGGGCTGGCCCGGGCCTACGAGCGCGCCAAGGAGCGGGTCGAGGCCGCCGAGGACCGCCGTACGACGCTCCCCGGCGCCAGCTGACCCCGCACGCCAGTCGGCCGCCAGCCCTCGCCGCTCCGTGGCCCTTGGTTTCGAGACGGTCGCTGCGCGACCTCCTCAACCAGCGGCGTCATGTCGCGCGGTTCGGCCGCCATTTCGCACACGGTTGGGCCCGCCATTTCGCACGGTTCGGCGGGGAGGGGGACATGGTTGCGAGGAAACGATCGGGAAATCTACGGAGTTCGCTAGACAAGCCGATAGCGTCGCATCGTGGACCCGATCCGGAACCCGTACGCCCCCGGCGCCGGGCAGCGGCCGCCGGAGCTGGCCGGCCGTGACGAGCAGCTGCGCGCCTTCGACGTCGTCCTGGAGCGGGTCGCGCGCGGGCGACCCGAGCGCAGCCTGGTGCTGACCGGCCTGCGCGGTGTCGGCAAGACCGTGCTGCTCAACGCACTGCGCTCGGCCGCGGTCCGGAAGCGGTGGGGCACCGGCAAGCTCGAGGCTCGGCCCGACCAGGGGCTGCGGCGGCCGCTGTCGAGCGCGCTGCACCAGGCGGTCCGCGAGCTCGGGCACCCGCAGGCCGACGACGTCGACCACGTGCTCGGCGTGATCAAGGCGTTCGCGCAGCGCGACGCCGGCCCGAACGCCCGGCTCCGCGAGCAGTGGAATCCCGGCATCGACGCGCCGGCCGTCAAGGGCCGGGCCGACTCCGGCGACATCGAGATCGACCTGGTCGAGCTGTTCAGCGACCTCGGCGGGCTCGCCGCCGACGTGGGCAAGGGGGTCGCGGTCTTCATCGACGAGATGCAGGACCTCGGCCCGGACGACGTGTCCGCGCTCTGCGCCGCCTGCCACGAGATCAGCCAGTCCGGACTTCCGGTCATCGTGGTCGGCGCCGGCCTGCCGCACCTGCCGGCGGTGCTGAGCGCCAGCAAGTCCTACTCCGAGCGGCTGTTCCGCTACCAGCGCATCGACCGGCTCGCCCGTGAGGCCGCCGACCTCGCACTGACGGTGCCCGCCGAGGAGGAGGACGCGGCGTACGCCGTCGACGCCCTGGCCGCGATGTACGCCGCCACCGGGGGCTACCCGTACTTCATCCAGGCCTACGGCAAGGCCGTCTGGGACCTCGCCCCGGCCAGCCCGATCACCGCCGAGGACGTCGCCGTGGCCAGTCCGGAGGCCGAGGCCGAGCTCGCGGTCGGCTTCTTCGGCAGCCGCTTCGAGCGGGCCACCCCGGGCGAGCGCGACTACCTCCGGGCGATGGCCGACACCGCGGTCGCGATCGCCGAGTCCGGCGAGGCCGAGGTCGACGACATAGGCTCGGTGCCCACCGCGGACGTCGCGGCCGCGCTCGGCAAGAAGCCGCAGTCGCTCAGCCCGGCCCGCGACTCGCTGCTCAAGAAGGGGCTCATCTACTCGGGCGAGCGGGGCCGGATCGCGTTCACCGTGCCGCACTTCGGTCGCTACCTCCGCGAGCACGGCTGACCCGCGGGGCGGCGTGCCAGACTGGCCGCGTGGCCAGCCTCCCGCCCACCCGCCACCTGCTGCGTGCGAAGGAGCTCGTCGACGCCCGGTACGCCGAGCCGCTCACGGTCAACGACCTGGCCGCAGCCACCGGGCTGTCCCCGGCCCACTTCAGCCGCGAGTTCCGCCGGGCGTTCGGCGAGTCGCCGCACCAGTACCTCCTGACCCGGCGACTCGAGCGGGCCGCGACCCTGCTGCGCAACACGGACTGGTCGGTGCTGCAGATCTGCACGACCGTCGGGCTGAGCAGCCCGGGATCCTTCACGACCAGCTTCCGCCGCATGTTCGGGCGGACGCCGACGGAGTACCGCGCGGCGTACCCGCCGGCCCGGGAGCGGGCCCAGGTCCCGATGTGCGTGCTGCGTGCCTACGGCCGCCCGCAGGTCCGCACGTTTCGAGAAGACGACGCCGTGCCGGTCGCCGCAGACTCATTGCGTCAGCAGGACCGAACCACACCCGAGGAGACGACAGCATGATGCGTATCGCCAGCAGCCAGATGTGGGTCCACGACCAGGACGTGGCCCTCGCCTTCTACACCGAGAAGCTCGGGATGGAGGTGCGGCAGGACGTGACCGTGCCCGAGATGGGCAACTTCCGGTGGCTCACGGTCGGGCCGCCGGACCAGCCGGACGTCGCCATCGTGCTGATGGCGATCCCCGGGCCGCCGATGGTCGACGACGCGACCCACCAGCAGATCAGGGACCTGATGGGCAAGGGGTTCGCGGGCACCGCCTTCCTGATCACCGACGACTGCCGCAAGTCCTACGAGGAGCTGAGCCGGCGGGGCGTGGAGTTCTCGGAGCCGCCGGAGGAGTACCCCTACGGCATCGACTCCGGGTTCCGCGACCCGTCGGGCAACAGCTTCCGGCTCACGCAGCTCAACGAGGACTTCGGCTGAGCCGTCCGGTCGGCGGCGGGCTGCCTTGGCACGTCGACGTGTGCGATGCGCCATAGGGTCTGCCCATGGCACCCTCCCCCGAGCAGCGCGCCGCCCACCGCGAGCGCGCGGTCGCCGCACTGTGCGCCCCCGACCTCGCCGCGATCGTCGACCTGGTGGTCTGGGTCGAGGACGGCACGGCGTACGCCGCGAACCACCTCGGCCGGGTCCGCTGGAACGGCGACGACGCTCGCGAGCTGCTCGCCGGCGTCGACCCGATCGGCAGCGAGGACCCGATGGCGTTCCTGCCCTACGAGCGCGAGGTCGCCGACCCGTCGCCGCGGCTGTCCACCGGCAACGCCTACCCGTACGCCGCCGCCCGGTTGCACTCGTTCTTCGCCGACCCCGAGCGCAGTCCGGACCTCGCGATCGTGCACACGCCCCGGCACCGGTTCCTCGACGAGGGCGGCCACATCGGTGAGCACGGGTCGCTCGACGTCATCCAGTCCCGCGCCCCGCTCGTGCTGAGCGGGGCCGGCGTCGCCCGCCGGGGGTACGTCGACGACCACGCCCGGCTGGTCGACGTCGGGCCGACCCTGGCCGTGCTGTCGGGCGTGCCGGAGGACGCGCTGGCCGACGCGGACGGCACCCCGCTCGACGGCCGCCCGCTGACGGCGTACCTCGACGGGCCGCCGCCGCGGCACGTGGTCGGCATCCTCTGGGACGGCGCACCCTCAGGCGACCTCCTGCACCTCGCCGAGACCGGGGAGCTGCCGGCGCTGGCCCGGCTGGTCGAGCGGGGTACGGCGCTGCGCGGCGGCGCGGTCGCGGAGTTCCCGAGCGTGACCCTGACCAACCACACCGCGATCCTGACCGGCGTCGGCCCGGGCCGGCACGGCGTGATGGGCAACGTCTACTACGACCGGGCGACCGGCGAGACCGTGGTGCCCAACGACGAGACCACCTGGCACCGCAGTGCCGAGTGGCTCAAGCCGTCGGTGCGCACGGTCTTCGAGATGGTCGGCGACCTGCTGCCGCCGTCCGAGTCGGCGCGTACGGCGAGCGTCAACGAGGCGATCGACCGCGGCGCGGACTACTCGACGATGCAGGTCATCCGCGCGACCAGCACGGGTGGGGCCGGGTCCCTCGACGACCTGCTGCCGGACCCGACCGGGTCGCCGTACCTCGGCGAGCCGACGTTCCTCGACGACCGCTACTTCCGCTGGGGCGTCCGGGTCGACGACGTCGGGCTGGACCAGGTGCTGCAGCTCTGGGCGGACCCGTCGACGTCGCCGCCGCCGCGCCTCACCTGGTGGGCGCACGTGGTCACCGACGCGGGGCACCACGGCGCCGGTCCGCGCTCGGAGATGGCCCGCGACGCGCTGCGCCAGAGCGACGCCCGGCTCGGCCGGTTCCTCGATCACCTCGACGAGCAGGGGGTGCTCGACGACGTCGCCTTCCTGCTCACCGCGGACCACGGGTTCGAGGGCAGCCACCCGGACGTGACCGGCTCCTGGCGCGGCGTCCTGGAGGGGCTCGGGGTCCCGTTCCTGGACGAGGGTCCGGGGCTGGTCTACTTCACCGACTGACCACGGCGGCGGGCGACCTCGGGGACGGTCCGGGACAGGTCGCGCAGCGCGGGTCCGGCGCCCACGACGGCCCGGCGCTGGTCGGTCGGGAGCGCCCGGAGCGCCTCGACGATCACGGCCCGCCGGCGGGCAGCGGCGGCGTGCATGAGCTCCACTCCGGCCGCGGTGGCGGAGACCAGCACCTGGCGGCCGCTGTCCGGGTGCGCCTCGCTGGTCGCCAGGCCGAGCCCGACCAGGCCCCGCACCACGCCGGTCATGGTCGGCGCGGCGACGCCCTCGGTCCGGGCCAGGGACCCCAGCGTGCAGGGTCCGCCGAAGACGAGCACCGACAGGGCGCTCAGCCGCGCCGGCGTCAGGCCGGCCAGCCGGTCGACTGCGCGCATCCCGCGCAGCAGGTGGATCGCGGCGGTGTTGAGCAGCTGGGCGGTGTCGTCGAGGGAACCCTTGCGTGGTGCCATGCTCTATCAATAGCATGCCTAACAGTTAGGGAACCTAAGGGACGAAGGAGTGTCGATGGAGCTCGTCCAGGTCGCCCAGCGTGCGGAGGACCTCGCCCGCGCCGCCGCATTCTACGAGGGGCTGCTGGGGGCGCCGGCCCTCGCGACGTACGACCCGCCTGGCCTGGTCTTCTTCGACCTCGACGGCGTCCGTCTGCTCCTCGACCGGGTGGCCCCCGCGGCCTTGCTCTACCTGGGCGTCGACGACATCGACGCCGCGGTCGCCCGGGCGCGGGAGCTGGGTGCGGTCGTCGAGAGCGAGCCGCACGTGATCTTCGGGCACGAGGACGCCACGCTCGGCCCGGCCGGCACCGACGAGTGGCAGGCGTTCCTGCGCGACTCCGAGGGCAACCTGGTCGGGCTCGTGGAGCAGAGGCCGCGCCGGGGCTGACCGGCTCGCGCCGACGGCGCGACCCCGACCGCGTGCCGCCGGGCGGAGCGTCGCGAAACTGGCAGGATGACCGCCATGCAGGTCGTCGCCCATCGAGGTGCCAGCGAGGAGAACGCCGAGCACACGCTCGGGGCGTACCTCGAGGCCCTCGACGAGGGGGCTGACGGCCTCGAGTGCGACGTCCGGCTCACCGCCGACGGGCACCTGGTCTGCGTGCACGACCGCAGCCTGCTCCGCACCGGCGCGAACCGCGGCACCGTCTCCACCATGGAGCTCAAGGACCTGCACGAGCTCGACGTCGCCGCCTGGAAGCACCCGTGGGCGGACCTCGACGACGAGGCGCCCGACGTCGACCCCGAGCTGGGCCGGGTGCTCACCCTCCGCAAGCTGCTCGAGACCGTCGCCGACTGCGGACGGCCGGTGGACGTGGCGATCGAGACCAAGCACCCTACCCGGTACGGCGGCCTGGTCGAGCGGCGCCTGGTCCAGCTGCTCGGCGAGTTCGGCTGGGCCGGGGCCGATACGCCGGTGCGGGTGATGAGCTTCTCGTTCACCGCGTTGCAGCGGGTGCACCGGCTGGCGCCCGAGGTACCCCTGGTGATGCTGGTCGAGAAGGCGCACCACTGGCCGATGCTGCGCCGCCTGGTGCAGCCGGACTGGATCATCGGGCCCGGCATCAAGGAGCTGCGCGACCACCCCGGGCTGGGGCGCCACCTCGCCGGCCGGCGCATCCACGTGTGGACGGTGAACACAGACGAGGACCTGAAGCTCTGCCAGGACCTCGGGGTCGAGGCGGTCATCACCGACCGGCCGGCGTACATGCTGGAGCAGCTCGGTCGGTAACCTCCGCGGCATGGGAAAGCGCTCACGCACCAAGGCCCGCGAGGCCACCGCGACCGCCACCGCCGAGGGAGCGGTCGGCCCTCGCCAGCCGTGTCCGTGCGGCTCCGGCCGCCGCTACAAGGCCTGCCACGGGTCCGCCGACGGGCCGCCGCCGGCGTACGTCGCGCGACCGTTCGCGGGCTTCGCCGGGGAGTGCGACCTGATCGCCCTGCGTGAGCTGGTGCCCGCGGCGACCGCCCCGGTCACCCTGCGGGACGACGACCGCGAGGTCCGGCTGTGCACGCTGCTGCCGATGGCCGCCCCCGCGCTGGTGCGGGCCGACGGCAGCATCTGGCTCGGCCTGCAGGTCCAGCACAGCTTCGGCGACCCCGCCCGCGACCTCGGCGCGGTCCTCCAGAAGGCGCTGAGCGCCGACGAGGGCGTGGTCGGGCTGACCGAGCCCCCCGGCGAGGGTCCGCGCTTCCAGGACCTGGTCGAGGACCGGCCGCTGGAGGTCACCGTGCACGACGGCTTCGACTTCTGGATCGACGAGGACCAGCGCGACACCACCACCGCGGCTGCCCTGGAGCAGGCCAACAGCGCAGCGCACCCGACGTCGCGGCTGACCGGCGTCGAGGCGGCGTACTGGACCACCGTCGGCTCCAAGGAGCACCTGCGCTGGGTGATGCCCGAGCCGGAGGACGACCTGCTGGCCGCCCTGGCCCGGCTCCATGCGGCCGGCAAGGACGAGATCGCCGAGGGCTCCCGGCTGGTCGGCATGTTCCGCGCCCACGGCCTGCTGGTCCCGGTCTGGGACCTGCCGGTGGGCACGGGCGCGGCGGTCCTGGAGGAGCCGGCGCGGCGGTTCGCGGCCGATCTTGCGGAGGCGCTCTCCGCCGGCGGCGACCTCACCGCGGAGGAGCGGGCGGCCCGCTCCGGCCTGGCCAACCGGCAGGTAACAATTCGCTGAATCCACCCGGTGTTGCGCCCGGGGAGTTGTGTCGAGCCGTCGGGCCTATTAGGTTTCTCCACGCCCGGTCGTTGTCGTATCCCCCGTCGACAGCGGCCGGGCTTCTCCATTTCCCGGCTCCCGGGGCCCGGGTGGCGCAGCCGCCCGCCGGCAGGGGACCGGTACGGTCCCCGTCATGACTCGGGTGCAGGAGGCGGTGGGCTGGTCCGGTGTCGCGGAGGCCTACGCCGCGACCTTCGCCCGGCTCTGTGCCGGGACCTTCGACGCGGTGCTGGCCGAGGCCGGCCTCCCCGACCCGTCCGTACGGCGGGTGCTCGACGTGGGCGCCGGCACCGGCGACCTGGCCGCCCGGGCACTGGCGCTGGGCGCTGAGGTGACCGCGGTCGACCCGGACCCGGAGATGCTTGCGCTGACGGCCCGCGCGGCTCCCGCGGCCTCCCTGGTGCGGGCCGGGCTGCCCGCCCTGCCGCTGCCCGACGCCCGCCACGACGCCGTGGTCGCCAACTTCGTGGTCAACCACCTCCCGGACCCCCGGGCGGGGCTGGGTGAGATGGCTCGCGTCGCGACGCCGGGCGGTCGGGTGGTGGTGACGATCTGGCCGTGCGGGCAGAACGTGCAGTCCCGGCTCTGGGACGCGGTGATCGAGGCCAGTGGTGCGGTCCGCACGCCCGGCGTGGGGTTGCCGCCCGCGATGGACTTCCCCCGGACCGTCGACGGGCTGGCGGGACTCCTCGACGGCGCCGGCCTGGTCGACGTACGCGCGCGTGCGTTGCGCTGGACGCACCGCACCGAGCCCGACGCGCTGTGGCGCGGTGCGGCGGTCGTCGCCGCCGGCACGCGCCCTTGACCACCGGGCGCCGACCACGCGGACCCGACGCTGCCCACACGGAGCGTCGTGTGGGTAAGCGCTGGAGGTGCGTCCGTCAGTCGGCCGGCAGCGGCGCCCGGGTCACCGGGCAGCTCATGCACCGCGGGCCGCCCCGGCCGGAGCCGAGCTCGGACCCGGCGATCGCGATCACCTCGATCCCGGCCTCCTCGAGCCGGGTGTTGGTCTCGATGTTGCGCTCGTAGGCGACCGCCACCCGCGGCGCGAGGGCCAGGGTGTTGTTGCCGTCGTCCCACTGCTCGCGCTCGGCGGTGACCGGGTCGAGGCCGGTGTCGATCTGGTGAAGGGTGTCGATCCGCATGGCCTTCGCAGCCGCCACCAGGAACGGCTCCGCGCCGGCGACGTCGAGCCGCAGGTCGGTGTCGCCGGGACCGGTCCGCTCGGCGATGGTGACGGCGTGCGCCTGGAGGGAGTCGGCGACGTTGGGGTACATCACGATCTTGTCGACGTCGACCATGGTGCAGACGGTGTCGAGGTGCATGGTGGCCCGCTCCTGGGCGATCGGCACCGCCAGCACGGTGTGGGCGAGCCCGGCGGTGAAGACCTGCCGGGCCAGCCGCTCGACGCCGGCCGGGGTGGTGCGCTCGCCGACGCCGACGGCGAGGACGCCTGGTGCCAGCAGCAGCACGTCGCCGCCCTCGACGTTCTCGTGGTGCCAGCCGTGGATCGTGGGCGACCCGGCGAACCGCGGGTGCTCGGCGTAGATCAGCTCGGTCAGCTGGGTTTCGCGGCGGCGGGCGGGCATCGCGAGGGACGTGATCGCCACGTGGTCGCGGATCCAGACGCTGGAGTCGCGGGTGAACAGCAGGTTGGGCAGCGGGTCGATCACGAAGTCGTCCTGCGGCAGCAGGCTGGTCACCAGCCCGAAGCCGCCGGAGAGCTCGTCGTTGCGCACGCCGGCGGTGAGGATCGTGGCCAGGTCCTCGGGGGACTGGTCGTGCAGCGCTTCTGAGAGGTAGCCGCCGAGGGTGTCGCCGAGGTGCAGCCCCGAGGTCACCGCGCTGATCGCGTGGTGACGGGCGTCCTCGCTGCGCAGGGTCTCGACCAGCAGGTCGACGAGGTAGAGGACCTCGACACCGCGTGCCCGCAGCGCCTCGGCGAACGCGTCGTGCTCCTCCTGGGCCCGGCTGATCCACGGGATGCCGTCGAAGAGGAGCTTGTCGTTGTTGCGGGGCGTGAGCCGCTTCAGCTCCGGGCCGGGGCGGTGCAGCAGGACGGTCTGGAGGATGCCGACCTCGGAGTCGGAACCGTGTGCGGAAGCCATGCCCTGAACTCTAGTGCGGGTGCGGCCGGGTGCTCGGTCATCCCCGGACCAGCTCCACCACCGTGACCACGAACAGGAGCAGGCAGACCGCTGCGCCGACGTAGTGGAGCGTGCTCAGCCGCATCCTCGTCAGCAGCACCCGCCCGAGCACGCAGGCCAGCCCGCTGACCGCGAGCAGCGCGCCCCAGGCGCCGATGAAGACGCTGACGTGGTCGTTGTACTTCGCCACCAGCGACAGCGTGAGCAGCTGCGACAGGTCGCCCCACTCGGCGGCGAACAGCACGAGGAAGCTGGCACCGACGGCGGCGAAGCCGGACTTGGGCGTGGTGCCGGCCCGGGCGGCGTACTCCTCCTCGGTCTCCTGCTCGTGCTCGTCGGCTCCGCGCGCCTCGCGGAACAGCAGGACGGCACCGGCCAGGAACATCAGCGCGGCCCCGATGCGCACCCACTCGACCGGGAGCTGGGCGGCGGCCTTGCCGAGGCCGACCGCGATCAGTGTCTGGACCAGGAACGCCAGCCCGACTCCGACCCACACCAGGAACGGGCGGAACTTCGTGCTCAGCACGAGGGTGGCGATGAAGGTCTTGTCGGGCAGCTCGACGAGGAAGATCGCGCCGAACGTGAGGGCGACGACGACGGGATCCATCAGGACGTGGGGGTTCCTTCCGAGGAGGAGGTGATCGCGAGCAGGATCTCACGCAGGGTGTCCCAGCGCTCCGCGCCGTACTGCTGGCGGTACTCCTGCTCGAGGTCCTCGATCACCCGCTGGCCGATCCGCACCGCGGCCATCCCGTCCGCGGTCGGCCGCAGGATCCGGACCCGGCGGTCCGCCGGGTCGCGCACCGACTCCAGCAGGCCCTGGGCCTCGAGGGTGGTGGCGAACTCGCCCAGCGACTGCTTGGTCATGCCGGCCCGGTCAGCGAGGTCGGTGACCCGCAGCCCCTCCTCGGGAGTCAGGCTGAGCAGCCGGATCTGCGAGCCACGCAGCGAACGCGTGACACCCGGCGCGCCCTCGAGGTCGACGAGCTCGAGCCGCAGCGGCAGCTCCCGTCGGAAGGCGTCCATGAGGTAGCCCAGCAGGGCGAGGATGTGGTCTGGGTGACCGTCGTGCCGGGAGGTCATAAGGTCACCTTACTGTCCGGGCGCGCGGCTCACTCCCCGGTGAAGAAGCGGCGGCTCGCGGCCACGGCGTCGGCGAGCACGTCGCTCACCGGGCGGCCGAGCGCGGCTGCGGCGCGGGCCACGTCGTCGTACTCCGGCTGGGCGTTGACCAGCACCCCGTGGTGCCGGGCCAGCTTGACCGCCACGGGCTGGCCGTCGACGTCGACGGCCACCATCTCGCGGTCGAGCGCGTGCTTGCCCAGCGGCTGCTCGCGCAGGCCGATGGTCGAGGTGTGCCGGAAGATCGCGGTGCGCACGTCGTCCGCCCGGTCGGCAACCACCAGCACCGACAGCGTGTGGGCGGGCCGGCCCTTCTTCATCAGGATCGGGGTCAGCCAGGCGTCGGAGGCGCCGGCCTCGAGCAGTGCGGCGATCACGGCCGGCCACACCCGCGGGTCGAGGTCGTCGACGTTGGTCTCCACCAGCAGCGGCGGCCCCGCTGCCCGGCCCGACGGGGTGCCGGTGAACAGCCGCAGCACGTTGGCGTGGCCCTGCGGGTCGCGGCCGCCGGCACCGATGCCGATCGCCTCGGTGGTCATCGCCGGCTGCGGGCCCCACGCGGTGGCCAGGGTGGTGAGCAGCGCCGCACCGGTCGGGGTGCACAGCTCCCGGGCCGGGGCGCCCGGCGGGCCGGCGTACGACGGGACGCCGCGCAGCAGCTCGGCCACCGCGGGCGGGGGGACCGGCATCGAGCCGTGCGCGCCCGTGACGGTGCCGGAGCCGACCGCCACCGGCGACACCACGACCTCGTCGAGGCCGAGGTGCACGAACCCGGCGGCGACGCCGACCACGTCCGCGATCGCGTCGAGGGCACCGACCTCGTGGAAGGAGACGTCGAGCGGGTCGGAGCCGTGCACGGTGGCCTCGGCGACGGCGAGCCGCTCGAAGACCCGTTCCGCGAGCTCCCGTACCTCCTCGGCGAGGTCCGCGCGCTCGAGCAGCACCCGGATGTCGCGCCAGGTGCGGTGGTGGACGGAGTCGGCGACCTCGACGTGGCAGCGGGTGGCGGCGAAGCCGTTGCGCGACACCTGTTCCACGTGGAACCGGACCGGTTCCGGGACCACGGCGTCGACCGCGGCCTGCAGCACGTCGAGGGGTACGCCGCCTCCGGCCAGCGCGCCGAGCAGCATGTCGCCGCTGGCCCCCGAGGAGGCGTCGACCCAGGTCGTCATGGGGTGCTTCATGCCCGCTTCCTGGGCGCGGCGTTGCGGGCGACGCGCGCGGCGAACACGCCCGCGCCGTACCCGTTGTCGATGTTGACCACGGTCACGCCGGGCGCGCAGGAGTTGAGCATCGTCAGCAGGGCGGCCACCCCGCCCAGGGACGCGCCGTACCCGACGGAGGTGGGGACCGCGACCAGGGGCACCCCGGTCAGCCCGCCGACCACCGAGGGCAGCGCACCCTCCATGCCGGCGACCACGACCAGGCAGTCGGCGTCGGCCAGCCGGTCGCGGACGCCGAGCAGCCGGTGCAGGCCGGCCACCCCGACGTCGTGGATCTCTTCGACCCCCGCGCCGTGCACGCGCGCGGTGAGGACCGCCTCGGCGGCCACCGGCAGGTCCGAGGTGCCGGCGCTGACGACGGTGACCGTTCCGCGGGGCTCGGGGAAGGGGCCGAGGGTCACCGCCCGGGCGCTGAGGTGGATCTCGGCGTCCTCGAGGTCGCCGACGGCGTGCAGCGCCTCGTCGGAGAGCCGGGTCGCCAGGACCGCACGCTCGGGGTGCTTCGCGTGCAGGGTGGAGAGGATCGCGACCAGCTGCTCGGGCGTCTTCCCGGCGCCGTACACCACCTCGGCGTCGCCGGTCCGCGCCGCCCGGTCGAGGTCCACCCGGGCGAAGCCCAGGTCGGCGGTCCGGTCTTCCTGCTCGTGCACAGGCACAACCTAGCCGCTGGGCTCAGGACGTCAGAGCCCGGAACGGGTCGGCCGGGTAGACCCCGAGGATCTTCACGTCGGTGGTGAAGAACTCCAGCTCCTCGAGCGCCCGTGCCACCGGCGTGTGGTCGGGATGCCCGTCGACTTCGGCGAGGAACATGGTGGCGGTGAACTCGCCGCCGACCATGTAGCTCTCCAGCTTGGTCATGTTCACGCCGTTCGTGGCGAAGCCGCCGAGGGCCTTGTAGAGCGCGGCCGGCAGGTTGCGCACGTTGAACAGGAAGCTGGTGACCACCGGCCCGTCGTCCGGCGGCGCCTGCACGAAGTCGCGGGAGAGCACCACGAAGCGGGTCGTGTTGTGCTCCTCGTCCTCGACCTCGTCGCGCAGGATCTCCAGTCCGTAGATCTCCGCGGCCAGCGGCGGTGCGATCGCGGCCTGGGTCGGGTCCTGGGCGTCGGCGACCTCGCGCGCGGCGCCGGCGGTGTCGCCGGAGATCACCGGGGTGAGGCCGAGCTCGCGGATCACCTTGCGGCACTGGCCGAGTGCGTGCACGTGGCTGTGCACGGTCTTGATGGTCTCCGTCGTCGCTTCCTCGACCGCCATCAGCGTGAACTGGATGCGCAGGAAGTGCTCACCGATGATGTGCAGCTCGGAGGTCGGCAGGAAGTGGTGGATGTCGGCCACCCGGCCGGCCAGCGAGTTGTCGATCGGGATCATGGCGAGGTCCGCGTCGCCGGAGTCGACGGCCGCGAAGACGTCCTCGAACGACGCGCACGCCACCGCCTCCCAGTCGGGGTAGTGCTGCTTGCACACCAGGTGGGAGTTGGCGCCGGGCTCGCCCTGGTAGGCGATCCGTCGTGGAGGGGCTGTGGCGGACACCACCACATTTTCCCACGGCTCGGGCGTGCGGTCCGGGGATGACCGGGTGCCGATCACTACGCTCGGCGCCGTGGAGAACCTCGCCTGGCTGGCGCTGCCGATCGCCCTCGTCGCGCTGGTCCTGTCGGTGCAGACCCGGCAGGCCGCGCGCCGTCGTCCGACGGACGGCGAGGACGCGCTCCCCGAGGACGTCCACGGCCTGCGCCAGGAGGTGGCCGCGCTCCGGGCCGAGGCCCGCGACGCCCTGCGCCACCTCGCGGTCGTGCGGTACGACGCGTTCGGCGACATGGGTGGGCACCTGTCCTGGTCGCTGGCGCTCCTCGACGACAGCGGCCACGGCGTCGTGCTGAGCTCGATCCACGGCCGCAGCGAGTCCCGCACCTACGCCAAGAACGTCACCGCCTGGTCCTCCGAGCAGCAGCTCAGCCCGGAGGAGCAGGAGGCGATCGAGCACGCCCGCCCCTGAGGCGCGGGTCGGCCCGGGACGACGGTGGCGCCCGGCCTCGGGCACCTGCGATGCTCCGGGGACGGCGGTGTCGCCGAGGCGGGAGCACCACGATGAGGCTCGAGCACCTGTACCGGGTCCGCTTCACGTACCCGGAGGGCTGGTCTATCGGGCTCGAGGGCGGCTGGGAGCAGCACCTCTACCTCGCCGAGGGGAGGTGCGAAGGCGCCCTGAGCGGTCGGTTCCGGGGTGCGAACTTCCCGCTCCGCCGTACGCCCGAGGGTCCCTTCCAACCCGATCTGCGAGCCGTGATCGAGACCGACGACGGCGCGGCGGTCATGGTCGAGTGCCATGGCTACGGCCGCGCCTTCCCACCGGGACGGCGCCAGATCGTCGGCTCCGTCCTCCACCTCTGCGACGACACTCGCTACCGGCGCCTGAACGACGTGGTGTGCGTGTGCGTCGGCGAGGTGCGCTCGCCCGCCGACCCGGAACGGCGGAGCCCTGACCTCGTGATGGACGTCGCGGAGCTCGTCTGGGAGCCCATCGCCGAGTGAGCCCGACCGGCCCGGGGCGTGCGCGCCCGGGTCAGGCGGTGCTGGTCGGCGGGTGCGGGTGGAAGCCGGCCGCCTCCTCCGACGGCATCAGGATCCACAGGATCGGGTAGATCAGGATCTGGCTGCCGGGGATGACCATGAGGAGCAGCACGAACAGCAGTCGTGCGGTCCACGGTCCGAGGCCGAAGCGGCGCCCGAGGCCCGCGCAGACGCCGCCGAGGACGCGTCCGTCGCGCGGTCGCACGAGGCCCCTGCCGGCGAAGCCCTGCTGGATGTTGTTCATGGTGCTGCACGTCCTTCGTGGTTCCTGGTTGCTGACATCTCCACTGTCCCTCGGCACCACGCCGCGGACCATCGGGAGCGGCCCTGATCCGACCCCGAGACGCGGGTCGTCCGCCTCAGGAGGGTCTCTGGCCCCTCGTGGGGCGGACGACCGAGATCTTGACGGTTTCCTGACGGGTCGGACCCTCCTGCACGACCACGTCGCGGACCACGATGGAGGTGTGAGCAACACCGTCGTGCGCGAAGGGCGTCCCGACGCACGCCCCGGGCAGCAGTCCGGCACCTCCGGTTCCCCGGACGGGGGCGGCCTGCGCGGCTGGCTGCTCGCAGGGACCCCGAGCCGCAGCCCGCACCCGGCCGGCCCGTACGGCGAGCCGGAGCCCGAGCATCCGCGGCACCCGTGGTGGCGGGTCATGTGCCTCACGGGTGTGGACTACTTCTCGACGCTCGGCTACCAGCCCGGCATCGCCGCCCTCGCCGCCGGCCTGCTCTCCCCGCTGGCGACGCTGGTGCTGGTCGGCCTGACCCTCCTCGGCGCGCTCCCGGTCTACCGCCGGGTGGCCGAGGAGTCGCCGCACGGCGAGGGCTCGATCGCGATGCTGGAGCGGCTGCTGTCCTACTGGAAGGGCAAGCTCTTCGTGCTCGTCCTGCTCGGCTTCGCCGCGACCGACTTCCTGATCACGATGACCCTCTCCGCGGCGGACGCCACCGCGCACATCGTCGAGAACCCGCACGTCCCGACCGCCCTGCACGGGCAGGAGGTCGCGATCACGCTGGTGCTGCTCGGAGCCCTCGGGGCGGTGTTCCTGCGGGGCTTCACCGAGGCGATCGGCGTCGCGGTGGCCCTCGTCGCGGCGTACCTGGCGCTCAACCTGGTGGTCGTCTCCGTCGGCCTGTGGCACGTGGCCACCTCCCCGGGCGTGGTCGGTGACTGGACGACCGCGCTGACCGCGCAGCACGGCTCGCCGCTCGCCATGGTCGGAGTGGCGCTGCTGGTGTTCCCGAAGCTCGCCCTGGGCATGTCGGGGTTCGAGACCGGCGTCGCGGTGATGCCGCAGGTGCGCGGCGCCGAGGGCGACACCGAGGCACGCCCGGCCGGCCGGATCCGCGACACGAAGAAGCTGCTGACCACGGCGGCGCTGGTCATGAGCGTGTTCCTGGTGACCAGCAGCATCGTCACCACGCTGCTGATCCCGCCGGAGGCGTTCGAGCCGGGCGGGCCGGCCAACGGGCGGGCCCTGGCCTACCTGGCCCACGACTACCTCGGCAACGCCTTCGGCACCGTCTACGACCTGTCCACGATCGCGATCCTGTGGTTCGCTGGCGCGTCGGCGATGGCCGGGATGCTCAACCTGATCCCGCGCTACCTGCCGCGCTACGGGATGGCGCCGGACTGGTCGCGGGCGGTGCGGCCGCTGGTGCTGGTGCTGACCGGCGTCGCGTTCCTGGTGACCTGGATCTTCCAGGCCGACGTCGACGCGCAGGGCGGCGCCTACGCGACCGGCGTCCTCGTGCTGATGACCTCGGCGGCGGTGGCGGTCACGCTGGCCGCGCGCCGGGCCGGGCAGCGGAAGCGCACGGTGGCGTTCGCGCTGATCTCCGCGGTCTTCGTCTACACCACCATCGACAACGTCGTGGAGCGTCCGGACGGCGTGAAGATCGGTGCCTGCTTCATCGCCGCGATCATCCTGGTCTCGCTGGTCTCCCGGGTGCGACGGGCCTTCGAGCTGCGGGCCGTCTCGGTCGAGCTGGACGCGACGGCCGAACGGTTCCTGCGTGACTGCGCCCGCCGCCAGATCCGGCTGGTCGCGAACGAGTCGGACGACCGGGGCCGCGCGGAGTACGAGTCCAAGACCCGGCAGGTCGTCCATGACCACGACCTGCGCGAGGAGGGCGACGTGCTCTTCGTGGAGGTGACGGTCCGCGACCCCTCGGACTTCGAGTCCACGCTGCGGGTGCACGGCGAGGTGCTGCACGACAGCTACCGGGTGCTGACCTGCGAGTCGTCCTCGGTCCCCAACGCGCTGGCCGCGCTGCTGCTGCACGTCCGCGACCGCACCGGCGTGGTGCCGCACATCTACTTCGAGTGGACCGAGGGCAACCCGGTCACGCAGTTCCTCCGGTTCCTGTTCTTCGGGGCCGGCGAGGTGGCGCCGGTGACCCGGGAGGTGCTGCGACGGGCCGAGCCCGACCGGACGCACCGCCCGCACGTGCACGTGGGCTGAGGACGCGCCGTACGGCGGTCAGCGCGGCACGCGGACCAGCAGCCGCCCGTGCACGCACTCCATCGCGAGGCTGCGGCCTGCGCCGATCGAGTCGCCGTCGAGCTGGCGGGGCGTGTCCGCCCCGGCCTTGATCACCACGCTGCGTCCGGTCATCCGGTTGACCAGGTCGTCGGTGTGCTTGCGCTTGAGCAGCACCCGCCAGGCCAGCGGGATCCACGAGAAGAAGTTGCGCGGGTGCAGGATCACCACGTCCAGCAGCCCGTCGTCGATCGCGGCGTCCGGCAGCAGCGGCAGCCCCGCCTGGAGGAACCCGACGTTGCCGACCACGATCGTGCGGGCCCGGTGCCGGGTGACCTCGCCCCCGTCGACGGAGATCTCGAAGCGGCCGGCCGGGAACATCAGCGACTTGATGCCGGACACGACGTACGCCACCCAGCCGACCTTCTTCTTGAGGTCCTCGTTGACGCCCTCCATGATCGCGGCGTCGAAGCCCATGCCGGCCATCACCATGAAGTGGGTGTCCTCGAAGCCGTCGCCCGAGACCTCGACCATGTCGATCGCCTTGTCCTGACCGTTGAGGGCGACGTCGATCGCGGAGCGCAGGTAGAGCGGGACGTCGAGGTTGCGGGCCAGCAGGTTGCCGGTGCCGGCCGGGATGATCCCCACCGGGATACCGGTCCGGGCCAGCTCCGCGCAGACCTCGCGGACCGTGCCGTCGCCGCCGCACACCATGACCAGGTCCGCCCCGGCCACCGACGCAGCGGCGGCCTGCCCGGTCCCCGAGTCCTCCTCCGTCGTGTAGTGCCAGGTGGGCGCCGACCAGCCGGCCTCCGCGGCCATCGCCGTCACGATCGAGCGGAACTGCCCGACGTCCTCCACCTTGATCGGGTTGAGGATGACGTGCAGGTCGCGGGTGGAGGCCGGGACGCTGGTCACCAGCGGCTCCGCGGTCTCGGCGTGGCCGCGCGGCTGCGGCGGGTAGACCGCCAGGCCGACCAGCACCATGCCCGCGCCGAGCAGCCCGCCGGCCACCACGTCGCTGGGGTAGTGGCGGCCGAGCAGCACCCGGTCCGCCCAGACCACGAGCACGACCAGCACCATGCCGACGGTCGCGAGCAGCCGCAGACCGCGGCGCCGTACGAACATGTGGACGAGCACGATCACGATCCCCGCGAACGCGCTGACGGACCAGGAGTGTCCGCTCGGGAAGGCGTGGGAGCTGACCAGGTCCACCGGGTCCTGCCAGTCCGGCCGGTCGCGGCCGACGGTGTTCTTGAGCAGGGTGCCGGTCACCGCGGTCGCGACCATCACGCCCACGGTGAAGTACGCCGCCCGGCGCTGGTTGCGCAGGAACAGCAGCAGGGCGAGCACCACGGTCGCGATGGTCATGCCGGGGCGGCTGAACACCACCTCGACGACGCGGAGGAACCCGACGAGGACGTCGTGGTCCGCCGCCCAGCCGTTGGCCGGCTTGCCCTCGGCGTCCAGGTCCGCGAGCACGCTCCAGTCCCGGGTGACGAGCGTGGCAAGCGCGGCGAACAGGAGGAAGCAGAAGACACCGAGGCCTGCGTACCAGGCGCGGGATCGGTCGATCACGGTGCTCCGTTTCCGTCGGGTCGGCTTTGTCCGCGGCAAAGTATGCCGTTCACTGGCACCAGACCGGATAATGGCAGCCAGCCCGGATCGAGCCGGGCACGAGGGGGCGACATGTTCTTCCGTCCGACCGTCGCCGCGGCGGCAGTGCTCTCGATGGGCCTGCTGGGGGGCCTCACCTCCTGCGGGGAGGAGACGTCGAGCTCGGCACCGGACCCGGCGGCGAGCAGCACCCGGACGGCCACGGACGACCCCAGCGCCGACACCACCGCGAGGTTCGACGCCGGCCAGCCGTGGGTGGCCCGGTTCGAGTTCGGCGGCGACGAGGTCGCGAACGGCGCCGCCTACGTGCGCTTCGACCCGGCCACGGGCGACACCCAGGTCACCAAGGTCATCGGGCCGCCCGAGGACTACACGCCCAACCCCTACCTCCTCGTCGACGCCGGTCGCACGGTCGCGGTCCGGGCCAACGCCGCCTCGATCAAGGAGGAGCGCACCGGCACCCTGCGGCTCCACCCCCTCGACGGGGCAAGGCCCCGCACGGTCGACCTGCGCGCGGTCACCGGCGTCGCCGGGCTGCACCCGATCGGCTGGGCGTTCGACCCGATCACGCCCGGACTGCTCCGGGTCCTCGACCGCAGCGGCCGGCTCTTCGAGTACGACGTGGCGGCGGGCACCGCGACCGAGGGCGACGCCGTGACCGTGGGCAAGGGCTGGGAGCTGGCCCCGCAGTTCGACAGCGCGGACGGCATGCCCCTGCTGCGCAACAAGCGCACCTGGGAGTACCAGAAGGGTGGACCCTACGCCGCCGGTGGCGTGAGGCTCACGAAGACCGACCGGAGCCCCTGCCCGGCGCGGACCACCCTGGCCCGGACCATCACCGACAGCGACGGCACCGCGTGGAGCGCCTGCCTCGCCGACGGCAAGGTGCTGCTGTTCACGCAGGCCGAGGGCGAGGACGGCTGGACCCGGCAGGCGGCCTCCGCGGCCGACGTACCCCGGGGCACGATGACCCTGACCTGGGTGCTGCCCACCGTCGCCTGAGGCGATCGGGCAGCGGGTCCCGGAACTCCCGCGACCCGCGGGGGTGGCGGCGGATAGCCTTGCAGGCATGACCCCACCCCACGAAGAGCCTCGCTGCGCTCCCCTCTCCGCGGGGATCCCGGAATGATCGACCCGCGCATCCTCCGTGACGACCCCGACCGCGTGCGAGCCGCCCAGGCCAAGCGCGGTCTCCCCGCCGACGTCGTGGACCGCGCCCTCTCCGCCGACACCGCGCGACGGGAGTCGATCTCCGCGTTCGAGTCGCTCCGGGCCGAGCAGAAGCAGCTCGGCAAGCAGGTCTCCCGCGCCCAGGGTGACGAGAAGGCCGCGCTGCTCGACCGCACCCGGGCGCTGGCCGCGGACGTCAAGACCGCCGAGGCCCGGCAGGCCGAGGCCGAGGCGGCCTGGGTGGAGACGCTCAAGGAGATCCCCAACCTGGCCGCCGACGAGGCCCCGGCCGGCGGCGAGGACGACTACACGGTGCTCGAGCACATCGGCACCCCGGTGGAGTTCGACTTCGAGCCGCGTGACCACCTCGAGCTCGGCCGGCTGCTCGGCGCGATCGACGTCGAGCGGGGCGCGAAGGTGTCCGGATCGCGCTTCTACTTCCTCACCGGCGTCGGCGCCCAGCTCGAGTTCGCGCTGGTCAACCTCGCCAACGAGACCGCCCGCGACCACGGCTTCACCCAGGTGATCGCTCCGTCGCTGGTCCGGCCGCGGGCGATGGACGGCACCGGCTTCCTCGGCCAGGCCGCCGACGACGTCTACCGGATCGAGGGGGAGGACCTCTACCTCGTCGGCACGTCCGAGGTGCCGATGGCCGCCTACCACTCCGACGAGATCCTCGACGCCGGATCGTTGCCGCTCCGCTACGCCGCGTTCAGCCCGTGCTTCCGGAAGGAGGCAGGCTCGCACGGCAAGGACACCCGGGGCATCATCCGGGTGCACTGGTTCGACAAGGTGGAGATGTTCGTCTACACGACCATCGAGGACTCCTTCGCCGAGCACCAGCGGCTGCTCTCGATCGAGAAGGCGTTCCTCGACAAGCTCGAGCTGGCCTACCGCGTCATCGACACCGCGGCCGGCGACCTGGGCCTGTCCGCCCAGCGCAAGTTCGACTGCGAGGCGTGGATCCCCACGCAGGGGCGCTACCGCGAGCTCACCTCCACGTCCAACTGCACCGACTTCCAGACGCGACGCCTGGACACCCGGGCCCGGTTCCCCGACGGCACCCGGCACGTGGCCACGCTCAACGGCACGCTGTGCGCGATCCCGCGGACCATCGTCGCGATCCTCGAGACCCACCAGCTCGAGGACGGGTCGGTGCGGGTGCCCGAGGCGCTGCGCCCCTACCTCGGCGGGGTCGACGTGCTGAAGCCGGTGGACGTTGGCTGAGCCGGCAGGACGCGCGTACGACGAGGCCGGGGAGCTCCCGGCCCCGGGCTGGCGGCCGCGCCTGGTGGCCCTCGACATCGACGGCACCCTGCTGAGCTGGGTGGACGGCGCCGGCACCACCCACGAGGAGATCAGCCCGGCGGTGCACGAGGCCGTGCAGCGGGCCGTCGACGCGGGCACGCACATCGTGCTGGCCAGCGGCAGGTCCCCGCACGGCATGACCCGCATCGCGGACCTGCTCGAGCTGCACGGCACCGAGCGCGACCGGCTGTGGGTGGTCGCGTCCAACGGTGCGGTGATCTTCCGCTACCCGCCGCTCGAGGTGGTCCACGAGGAGACCTTCGACGCGCGGGCCGCGGTGGGCGCCGTGCTCCGGCACCACCCTGAGGCCCTGGTCGCGGTCGAGGAGCGTGGCGTCGGCTACCGGGTCAGCGACCACTTCCCGGTCGGCGAGCTCTCCGGCGAGATGATCGTGACCGACCTCGAGGAGCTGGTCGCGGCACCGGTCAGCCGTGTGATCATCCGCGACCCCAACGCCACCGCCGACGACTTCGTGGCGCTGGCCGCCCGGCTCGGCCTGCAGGGCACCGACTACGTCGTCGGCTGGACCGCCTGGATGGACCTCGCGCCGCTGGGCGTCTCCAAGGCCTCCGGACTGGCCCACGTCGCCGGGGCGCTGGACGTGGAGGCCGTCGACGTGCTGGCCATCGGCGACGGGCGCAACGACCTCGAGATGCTGCGCTGGGCCGGTCGTGGCGTGGCCATGGGCCAGGCGGTCGCCGAGGTGCACGAGGCCGCCGACGCCAGCACGCTCAGCGTCGACGAGGACGGCGCGGCGGTGGAGCTCACGCGGTACTTCCCGTGAGCGACCACGCGACGTACTCCTTCACCGCGCCGCTCTGGCGCTGGCGCGACCCGAAGGGCGGGGGCGAGGGCGCCTGGCACTTCGTGACCGTCCCGGGGGAGCCGAGCGACGACATCCACGACCTGATGGACGGGCGTGCCAAGGGCTTCGGGTCGGTCCGGGTCGCGGTCCGGGTCGGCGCCACCTCGTGGGAGACGAGCGTGTTCCCCGAGTCGGGCACCGGCTGCTACGTGCTGCCGGTGAAGAAGGCGGTCCGGGCCGCCGAGGGGCTCGAGGAGGGCGACGACGTCGACGTCACGGTGACCCTGCGGGACGACGCGTGAGCACGCCCCGGCTGGTCGCCACCGACCTCGACGGCACCCTGCTGCGGTCCGACGGCACCGTCAGCGTCCGCACCCGTGCGGCGGTGGAGGCGCTCGAGGAGCGCGGCGTGCCGGTGGTGTTCGTGACCGCCCGGCCGCTGCGCTGGATGGACGACTTCTGGCCGATGGTCGGCGACCACGGCCTGGCCGTGGTGTCCAACGGTGGGATCGTCTTCGACGTCGCCGGCCACCGGGTCCGGGAGCTGCACGGCATCGACCCGGCCGACGGGCTGCTGCTGGCCGAGGCGATCTACCGGCACGTGCCCGGCGCCTCCATCGCGATCGAGACCGTGGACGGAATCCGCTGCGACCCGGCGTACGACGACGCGGCGCACCCGGTCCCCGCCGGCACGCCGACCGGCCCGCTCGAGGACGTCTGGACCGACCCGGCGGCCAAGGTGCTGGTGCGCAACGACGCGATGGAGCCGGCGGCCTTCCGCGACGCGGTGTTCGCGGCGGCGGGTCACCTCGCCGAGGTGACCTGGACGATGGACGGCCTGGTCGAGATCAACGCACCCGGCGTGACCAAGGGCAGCGCCCTGGTCGGCATCTGCGGGTCCCTCGACGTGCTGGCCGCCGACGTGATCGCCTTCGGCGACATGCCCAACGACGTCCCGATGCTGGCCTGGGCCGGTCGCTCCTATGCCATGGGCAACGCGCACCCCGACGTGGTCGCGACGGCCGGCGATCGGGCGCCCCGCAATGACGAGGACGGGGTGGCCGCGGTGCTGGAGCGGGTGTTCGGGCTGTGAGGGGGCGTGCCCGGGAGGTGCACGGGCTACCCCTACCCTGAGACGCTGGATCCGGGCCACCGGAACCGATAGACCGACTGGAGGTGTGCATGCGCCGGCTGATGGTGCTCGTGCTCGTGGTGCTGGGGTGCGTCCTCGTGACGGAGGCGCCGGCCTCGGCCTGCGACCGCGACGTGCTGCCGCTGTCGAAGGCCCTGCCGCGGGCGTCGTACGTCTTCAGCGGCACGGTCCAGCGCGAGTCCGGTGCCGGCGACCCCGCGACGTTCGACGTTGCCGTGGACCGGGTCTACCGGGGCCGGGTCCCGGAGCGGGTCAGCGTCGAGACCCCGGCGACCGGGGCCGACTGCGGGGTGCGCGGTCTGAAGCAGGGGAAGGACTACCTGTTCGTCGCCCGCAACGGGTCGGACGACGTCGTCCGCGCGCTCAGCTGGGAGGGCACCCGGCCGCTGACCGCGGCGGTCACCCGCTCGGTCGTCGGCGAGCTCGGCCGTGGTGCCAGGCCGGTGACCCGCGAGGACCCGGCCCAGGCGCCGGTCGAGATGACGATGGTCGACACCGGCGAGCCGGCGCCGTTCTCGACGCTGGTGCTGCCCGGCGTGGCGCTGATCGTGCTCGGGCTGGTCACGCTGGTGCTGGCCCGGGTGCTCGGGCGTCGCCCGGCCCGGGGCTGACCTCCCTCAGAGGTACATCCCCGACGAGCCGTCCCCCGACTGCGCCTCCGGCGCCTGGGGCGACTGCGGCGGGCGCTGCATGGCCTCCATGCCGGGAGGCAGCGCGCGGCGCATCTGCTCGAGCTGGGCACGGGCGGCCACCTGCTGCGCGTAGATCGCGGTCTGGATGCCGTGGAAGAGGCCCTCGAGCCAGCCGACCAGCTGGGCCTGGGCGATCCGCAGCTCGCTGTCGCTGGGGGTGCCCTCGTTGAACGGCAGGGTGAGGCGCTCGAGCTCCTCGACCAGCTCGGGCGCGAGCCCGGCCTCGAGCTCCTTGATCGAGGACTGGTGGATCTCCTTGAGCCGGTTGCGCGACGCCTCGTCCAGAGGTGCGGTCTTCACCTCCTCGAGGAGCTGCCGGATCATGCTGCCGATGCGCATGACCTTCGCCGGCTGCTCCACGAGCTCGCTGATGTGGCGCTCCTCGTCGTCCTCGTCCTCGGCGCCGTCCTGCTGCTGGGCCGCGGCGAGCACGCTGCTCGGCACGGTCCCCACCGGCTGACCGTCCGGACCGATGATGACGATCTGCTCCTCGGACTGCTCCTCGCTCATGACCCCACCCTAGGACGCGGCGCCCAAGGCGCCGGTGGTGAGCACGATCTTGCCGACGTGGCCGCTCTCCTCCATCAGCCGGTGCGCCTCGGGAGCCCGGTCCAGCGGCATCGCCGTGTGCACGACCGGTCGCACGCGCCCGTCGGCCACCAGCGGCCACACGTGCTCGGCGACGGCCGCCGCGATCGCCGCCTTCTCGGCGGTCGGGCGGGCGCGCAGGGCGGTGGCGATGACCGCGGCGCGCTTGCGCAGGAGCTTGCCGAGGTCGAGCTCGCCCTTCGTCCCGCCCTGCAGGCCGATCACGACGAGGCGGCCCTCGGTGGCCAGGGCGTCGACGTTGCGGGGAAGGTACTTCGCTCCCATGTTGTCGAGGATGACGTCGGCGCCGCCGGCCTCGCCGAGCACCTCGACGAAGTCCTGCTCGCGGTAGTTGATGGTCACGTCCGCGCCCAGGTCGGCGCAGACCGCGAGCTTCTCCGCACTGCCCGCCGTGGTGAACACGGTCGCGCCCAGTGCGTGGGCGAGCTGGATCGCGAACGTGCCGATGCCGCCGGCCCCGCCGTGCACGAGCAGCCTCTCCCCGGGTTGCAGGCCGGCGATCATGAACACGTTGGACCAGACCGTGCACGCCACCTCGGGCAGCGACCCCGCCTGGACCAGGTCGAGGTCGTCGGGGACCGGCATCAGCTGGCCGGCCGGGACCGCGACCAGCTCGGCGTACCCGCCGCCGGAGAGCAGGGCGCACACCTCGTCGCCGACCGACCAGCCGGTGACGCCCTCGCCGAGCGCCGCGACCGTCCCGCTGCACTCGAGCCCCAGCACCTCGGAGGCTCCGGGCGGAGGACGGTAGTGCCCCTGGCGCTGCAGGGTGTCCGCGCGGTTCACCGCGGTCGCGGCGACCCGGACCAGCACTTCGCCCGGACCGGGCTCCGGGTCGTCGACCTCGACCACCGTCAGGGCATCGGGTCCTCCGGGCTCGGGGGCGATCACGGCACGCATGCGGTCACCCTAGCCAGCCATACGGGCGGCGGACCCTGCGGTGGTCAGGCCTCGTAGCGGTCGCCGGTGTGGTCGACCAGGTGGTCGTCGGGGATCTCGTCGTCGACGTCGTCGGGGTCCCCCGCGTCGGCGGGACGGTCCCAGGAGTCGGCGAGCGCCGAGGCGGCGCCGGCCAGCTGCTCGACGCGGTCGGGACTGGCGCTGTGCGCGGCGGCGGCGAAACCGAGGAGGTACGTCGTGATCGGCGCGGCCGCCCGCTGGACGTTGTGCGCCGCGTCCCGGGCCAGGTCCAGCACGAGCGCCTCGTCGACCTCCGCATCGATGTCGAGCGCGTCGCAGAGCTCGTCGATCCAGTCGTGGAGATTCACAGGTCCACATTCATACGGCGGAGGCCGTCTGGCAAGTGTTGCGGCCGGAGCGTCCCCCGGTGCCGAACCAGTGGTCCAGCGGCGCCGGGGCGCTGCCAGTGGCGGGGATCAGGAGCCGGCCAGGTCGCGCAGGTCCGACCAGCCGTCGACGTCGTGCGCCTCGTCGCCCACTGCGGCCATCTCGGCGAGGTCCAGCGGTGCCAGCAGCCGGCGTAGCGGCAGCCCGTGCTCCTCGGCGTACGGCGGTCGTACGGCGCCCAGCCGGGCCGGGTCGAGCACCATCGCGAGCTGCCGCCGGCCGTCGCCGTCGCAGAGCACCGCGCCGTCGTGCCCGCGGGCCGAGTCCCGCAGCCGCGCCACTGTCCGCATCGTCACCCGGGGCATGTCCACCGCGAGGACGACCAGCTCCCGCGGGCTCCTCGCGAACGCGTCCAGCCCCGCCAGCAGCCCGGCCGCCGGGCCACCCTGAGCCGGGTCCTCGCGGGTGAAGGTCACGGGGCGCTCGGTCGGCACCCAGTCGCCGAGCACGACCACCTCGCCGGCGTCGACCACCGCGTCCAGCGCCCACGCCAGCAGGGTGCGCCCGCCGAGCTCGATGGACGCCTTGTCCACGCCACCCATCCGGGCCGCGGTGCCACCGGCCAGCACGATCGCGCCGAGCGCGACGGAGGAGGGGCTCATGATCCCCAGTCTCTCCCAGCGCCCCGTGCCTCCCCTGCCGGGGTCTGGCACGCTGGAGCCATGGCCGAGGAGCTCCGCGTCGCGCTCGTGCAGCGCGCGTCATCCACCGATCCCGCCGAGAACCGGGCGGCGCTGGCCGACCTGCAGGCCGACCCGGCGTTGGACGCCGACCTCGTGGTGCTGCCCGAGGCGTTCGCCCGTGACTTCGGCAAGCCGGGCGAGGACGTCTCCGGCGACGCCGAGCCTCTGGACGGGCCGTTCGCCGAGGCGGTCGCGAAGCTGGCCGGGCAGGACCGGACCGTGGTGGCCGGGATGTTCGAGTCCTCCGACGATCCCGCCCGCCCCTACAACACGCTCGTGGTCCGCGGCCGGACGGAGTCGGCGTACCGCAAGATCCACCTCTACGACTCGTTCGGCTACCGCGAGTCCGACCGGCTCACCGCCGGCCCGTGGCAGCCGACCGTGGTCGAGGTCGAGGGCTGGCAGGTCGGCCTGATGACCTGCTACGACCTCCGGTTCCCGGAGCTGGCGCGGGCGCTGGTCGACGCGGGTGCGGAGGTGCTGGTGGTGCCGGCAGCCTGGGTCCCCGGCCGCGACGAGGCCGAGCACGCCCGCAAGGTGGACCACTGGCGCACCCTGGCCCGGGCCCGCGCCATCGAGAACACGACGTACGTCGTCGCGGTGGGGCAGGCCGCCCCCCGCTACACCGGGCACTCGCTCGTGGTCGACCCCGACGGCGGGCTGCTCGCGGACCCGGGTCCCGACCCGGCCGTGGTGACCGCGGTGCTGAGCCGCCCGGCGCTGGTCCGAGCCCGCTCGACGAACCCCTCGCTTTCGAACCGAAGGCACCTCGCCGGTTAACCTCTCCCGGTGTCCCTTCCTCGCACTCCCGGCAGGCGCGTGGCCGAACGGCCCTCGCGCCTGGGTGCGCGACGGCAGCGGCCGGAGAGCCGCGGCAGCAGCGGACGGGAGTCGTCCGGCCCGTCCCGGGAGCCGCGTTCCGAGGTGACGGATCCGGCGCCGCGGACCCCGGAGCCCCCGCGGACACCGGTCTCCGAGCCGCCCCACGTCGTGGCGCCGACCCGGGTCGAGCCGCCGGTGGTGGCGCCGGCACCCTCGGTGACGACCACTCGTCCTGTGACCGACGCGCCCGCCGCTCAAGACGGGATGCCGACCGACTCGCGTGACGGTGCCCGCCGGCGCGAGCCGGCCAGGCGGGTCGCGCCGAAGCGGGCCGCGCAGCCCGAGCGGCCGGCGAGCCGCCGCGAGCGCCGCGCCGAGGCCCGGGCCGCGAAGCGGCAGTCCCGGGAGGAGCGCAACGCCGCCCCCACGCCGCGGGTGGCCGCGGCGACCGTCGCCGAGGTGCCGGTCCCGCGCTGGGCCCGGCCGCTGTTCGTGCTCGCCGTGCTCGCCGTGCTCGGCGGCGTGGCTGCCGCCGCCCTCGCGATCGCCGAGATGGGTCCGGCCTGGCTCGACGAGGCCTCCGCGGTGACGATCTCGACGACCCTGACCTTCGCGCTGGCCGCCCGCACCGGCGGCCGCCCGTTCGTGTTCGGCGGCCTGGCGCTCGGCTTCGGCCTGGCCGCGGTGCTCACCGGCACCGAGACCCTGCGCGGCGGCGCGGCGGTGCTGACCGCGGTGAGTGCCGGCGTCCTCGGTGTGATGGCCACGGTGCCCGCCGTGCGCTTCCGCGGGGCGCTCCGCGAGGCGGTGCTCGCACTGCTGATCGCCGCGGTCGGGGCGATCGCGGTGATCGGCTACCGGCCGGTTGTCTCGCTCGAGCGCTTCGACTACCTCACCCTCGGACTGGCGTTCTCCCTCGCCCTCATCCTGGTCTACCGGCTCGGGGCCGGCTTCCACGGCCTCGGTCGCCGCGGCCTGTTCGTGGTGCTGGTCGGCACCACCAGCCTGGCGGTGACCATGGCGTACGCCGAGATGCTCCGCCGCTACGGGTCCCAGGAGATGATCGACGGGATCTACGACTCGGTCGGCTGGCTGCGCGCCCATGCACGCGCCGTACCCCGTCCGATCCAGGTCCTGGTCGGCGTCCCCGCCCTCGTGTGGGGCACGCACATGCGCGCCCGCCGCCGGCAGGGCTGGTGGGTGTGTGCGTTCGGCACCGCCGCCACTGTCTCGGTCGCGGGGATCATGGTGAACCCCGCCACCGGCTGGCTCGAGGCAACCCTGATCGTGCTCTACTCCCTGGTCCCCGGTGCGCTGATCGGCTACCTGCTGATCCGCCTCGACCTCGCCTTCACCGGCCCGCGAGGCCGGCGGGCCCGGCGCGAGGAGGAGGCGGCCGCGATCCGCCCCGAGCCGCGCCGCTGGCACGCCCTGCTCTGAGGCCGTCCTGCCAGGGGCGCCGCTAGGGTCGGCTGGCATGACTCGGGCAACCGCGGACCGTCCCCACCCGCCGGCGCTCCGATTGCTCGACGCCTCCGACTGGGAGTGGCGGCGCCGGGGACCGACCCGACGCGCGGTGCGCGCTGTCGGAGCCCGCGGCGAGGACCTGCGGCGACTGCCCGGCGGGAGCGGTCATGTGTGGACCGACGGGCGGCTCGTGCTCAAGCCGGTCGGCTGCGTGCCCGAGCACACCTGGGTGTGCGAGGTGTACGCCGCGTGGCGGTCCACCGACGTCCGGGTCCCGGAGCCCGTCGCGCCGGACGCCCCCGGCGCCGCAGGCTGGTCCGTCGACGGCTGGGGGGCCCACGTCCTCCTGCCCGGCTGGGACACCGAGCCGCTGGCCGAGGTCGAGCGGGTGCGCGAGGCCGGCGACGCCTTCCACGACGCGGTCCGTGACCTGCCCCGCCCGGCGTTCCCGGACGACCGCGACGACCCCTGGGCGTACGGCGACCGGTTGGCGTGGGAGGACGCCGAGCCGGACGCCGACCCGGCCACGCTGGCGGTCGTCGAGCGGCTCCGGGCCCACCTTGCGCCGGTCCCCGCGCCGGACCAGGCGGTCCACGGCGACCTCCTCCCCAACGTGCTCGTGCACGACCGGCTGCCGCCCGCGGTCATCGACTGGCCGCCGTACTTCCGGCCGGCCGCGACCGCGCTCGCCATCGCCGCGACCGACGCGGTGACCTTCCGCGGCGCTCCGCTGTCGCTGCTCGACGACTGGGCGACGGGTCCGCACTGGGACCAGCTGCTGGTGCGAGCGCTGCTCTACCGCCTCGGGCCGACCGGGGTGTTCGCACGGCGCAACCGCCTCATGGGCAGCCTGGTCACGCACGTCGACCGGGTGGTGTCGGTCGTCGACGCGGCCCTGGACCGCTGAGCGGACTCGTTGCCCGCCACGTGTGGTGGCAGAGGGGGCGGGATTCGAACCCGCGGCTGACATCTCTGCCAGCGACCGCTTTCAAGGCGGTTCCGATCGGCCACTCCGGCACCCCTCCGAGCGCCTCCGGGGAGGCGCGTGGGGCAGTCTACGGGCGGACCTCGTGCTACTCGGACCCGCCGAGCTCGAGCTCCACCGCGTCGTACGCCAGGTCGTGGACCTTCTGCCGGTGGTGGTGGATGTCGGTGATCAGCCGCTTGAGCTCCACCCGGACCTGTTCGATCTCGGGGGCCTCCAGCACGCCCTGGCCGAGCACGGTCAGGCGGGTCATGAGGGCGTTGCGGTCGCGGAGCACGGTGCTCTCGCGCGCCGCCAGCCAGGAGTCGGAGCTCTCGGTGGTCTCGCGGGCGAGGCCCTCGCGGACCGACGCCATGCGTTGCCGCACCGTCCACCGCCAGTTGCCCAAGGCGCGTCCTTCGACCCTGGGTGAGTCGATCGCCTGGGTGAGCCCGTGCAGTGCCATCTGGAGTTCGGTCATGGGGGGCCTCCGATGCTCCGGGGAATATCGAGTGTGACCGCCGTCACCCATCGTGACAAGGGGTAGGGCTGGCCCGTTCGGGCCACTTGGGAGAATGGGGCCGTGACGTCCGACTATCGACTCTCTCCTGCTCTGGCCGCCCGCTTGCTGGGGGTGTCCCTGGTGCTCTGGGGAGCCGTGGTCTTCGCGGCGACGGCCGTGGTGGTGCTGTTCGCCGTGCCACCGGTGTTCCTCTCGGTCGTCGTGGTGGCCTGCGTGGCCGGAGTCTTCGCCACCGGCTGGTTCCTGACCCGGTCGACGTACGTCGTGCGGCTGGACGAGGACGGCTACCACGTCCGGTTCGTGCGCGGCGCCGGGGTGACCAGGGCCCGCTGGACCGACGTCGAGGACGCGGTCACCACCGTCGTCGCGGGCGCCCCGTGCGTCGTGTTCCGCCTCCGCGACGGAGGCTCCACGACCATCCCGGTGGACGTCCTCGTCGGAGACCGCGACGACTTCGTGCGGCAGGTCCGGGCCCACCTCGACCGGCACGGTCGCCGCGCGCGGTGAGCCCCGATTGACCCCGCGGGCGCGCGGGCGGGTACCCTGTTCCGCGCGCAGCATGGAGGCGTCGCCTAGTCCGGTCTATGGCGCCCGCCTGCTAAGCGGGTTTGGGGCTACAACCCCATCGAGGGTTCAAATCCCTCCGCCTCCGCCAGCGCGTCGCAGCACCCCGCCGGACCCCGGCGGGGTGCTGCCGCCACGGGCAACTTTTGCAAGTTTGTGCAACGCGAATTTGTGCAGCCATTTTCCGTGGTGTGTGCGCGGAGCCATCCCGCACACTGGGTGCACAGCGACCATGAGGTCGTCTGGATCCCCCGAAAACAAGAGTGGAGTCTGACTATGGGCAAGCTGATCACCAGGTTCGTGGCGGCAACTCTTGCGGCCGGCCTGACCTGGGGCGCAGTCAGCATCGCCGCCCCGGTCTCCGCCCAGGCGGACACGAGCTGGGGCCGTATCGCCATCCCGGTCGTGACCGCCAGCAACTGAGACTCACCTCTCGGAGGGCCGACCACGGAGGATCGACAACCACAGACCTGAGACGAGGACCAACTCAACCCCCCCGCATGTCTGGTCCCTGAGCCAATCCCCCCGGCCCGTCTCAGCGCGAGGGCAGCGAAGGCGCTGCCCTCGCTGTCATTTGTCCGGAATCCGGATCAGGCGTCCTTGCGACCCCGACGGGGCCGCGCCTCGGCCAGCCCCATCCGGTAGCCCAGCTGGAACCGGGTCTGCGCCTCGAACTCGACCTTGAGGTCGGCCACGTAGCCGGCGTACGTCCGCGGGCTGACGCCGAGCCGCTTCGCGCAGGTGGCGTCCGCGTGCCCCTCGATCAGCATGCGGATCGCCATCGCCCGCTGCTCCTGCGCGATGCTGTTGAGGGTGCTGGTCTCGCGGTTGGTGAACGGGCGCCCGCGGTCCCAGAAGCGTTCGAAGATGTCGACGAGGTAGGCCACCAGGCCGGCGTCGCGGATCGCCAGCGCGGTGTTGAGGTCGTCCCCCGACGGGATGATCGCGACCTCGCGGTCGACCACGATCATCCGGTTGAAGAACTCGTCGAGGGTGCGCACCTCGGCGCCTTCCGCGGTGACCCGGCGGACGTACTCGCGGGTGGCAGTCTGACGGCGCGCGGCGTGCTGGTAGATCGTGCGCATCGACAGCCCGCGCTGCAGCGCGGCGATGTCGCGCGCTGCAGCCTCACGCAGCGCGGCAGCCGTGTGCCCGGCTCGCGGCTGCGCGGTCAGCAGCTCGGTCTGGGCACCGGTCACGATGTCCTGCAGGAACCGGTCGATCTGGTCGCCCCGCAGCTCGGTCACCGGGCCGCCGTGGGTCGACGGCGAGCGGCGGTAGGCCTGGCCGAGGGTGTTGAACGCGTTGGCCCAGTGGCTGGACTCGGTGATCAGCTGCGCGCCTTGCTGGCCCAGGGGCGCCACCACGCTGTCCTGCACGGAGTGCGGGTCGACCGCGAGGTAGCGGTGCCCCTCGTGGCGCAGCAGGCCCAGGTCGAGCAGCAGGTCGAGCGCCTCGGGGCTCTCGCCGACCAACGGGTCGTCCTGGGGTACGCCGCCGCGCGCGGCGATGTCCTCGAACAGGCGACTGCCGTCGGTCTCGAACAGCTTGCGCCGGTCCGCGCCGTACTCCTGTGTCACCTGTGTGTCACCTGACCCTCCGAGCGCGCCCACTGCCGGACGCGGAAATCATGCCAGAGACAGCACAGGGGCCCGTCCGGATCTCTCCGGACGGGCCCCTGGTGGAGACGGTGAGGGATCAGGCGCCGAGGCGCGCCTTGAGGCCGTCGAGCTCGGTCCACAGCACGGCCGGGAGGTCGTCGCCGAACTTCTCGAACCACTCCTGGATCTGCGGGACCTCGGCCTTCCACTCCTCGACGTCCACGGCCAGCGCGGCCTCGACCGCCTCCGGGGCCATGTCGAGGCCCTCGACGTCGAGGGTGCCCGGAGCCGGCACGTGGCCGATCGGGGTCTCCACCGCGGACGTCTGGCCGTCGATGCGCTCGACGATCCACTTCAGCACCCGGCTGTTCTCACCGAAGCCGGGCCAGAGGAAGCCGCCCTCGTCGTCGCGGCGGAACCAGTTCACGTAGAAGATCCGCGGCAGCTTGGCGGCGTCGTTCTCCTTGCCGACCGTGATCCAGTGGTTGAAGTAGTGGCCGGCGTTGTAGCCGATGAACGGCAGCATCGCCATCGGGTCGCGGCGCACCACACCGACCGCACCGACCGCGGCGGCGGTGGTCTCCGAGGAGAGCGTCGCGCCGAGGAACGTGCCGTGGGTCCAGTCGCGGGCCTCGAAGACCAGCGGGATCGTGGTCTTGCGGCGACCGCCGAACAGGATCGCGTCGATCGGGACGCCGCGCGGGTCGTCGTACTCCGGCGCGAGGATGTCGCACTGCTTGATCGGCGTGCAGTAGCGGCTGTTCGGGTGGCTGGAGAGCTGGTCGGAGTCCGGGGTCCAGTCCTCGCCCTTCCACGAGCGGGCGTGCTCCGGGGTGTTCTCCAGGCCCTCCCACCAGATGTCGCCGTCGGGCGTCAGCGCGACGTTGGTGAAGACCGAGTTGCCCTTGTTGATGGTCTTCATCGCGTTGGGGTTGGTGTGCTCGTTGGTGCCGGGCGCGACGCCGAAGAAGCCGTACTCCGGGTTGACCGCCCACAGCCGGCCGTCCTCGCCGACCCGCATCCAGGCGATGTCGTCGCCGAGGGTCTCGACCTTCCAGCCGGGGATGGTCGGGGCCAGCATGGCCAGGTTGGTCTTGCCGCAGGCGCTGGGGAACGCGGCCGCGATGTACTTCACGACGTTCTGCGGGCTGGTGAGCTTGAGGATCAGCATGTGCTCGGCCAGCCAGCCCTCGTCGCGTGCCATCACGCTGGCGATGCGCAGGGCGTAGCACTTCTTGCCGAGCAGCGCGTTGCCGCCGTACCCGCTGCCGTAGGACCAGATCATCCGCTCCTCGGGGAACTGGACGATGTACTTGGTGTCGTTGCACGGCCAGGCCACGTCCGCCTGACCGGGCTCGAGCGGCATGCCCACCGAGTGGAGGGCGGGCACGAACTTCGCGTTGGTCTCCTCCATCTTGCGGAGGACCTCGGTGCCCATGCGGGCCATCACGCGCATCGAGACGGTGACGTACGCCGAGTCGGTGATCTCGACGCCGAACATCGGGTTCTCGGCCTCGACGTGGCCCATCACGAACGGGATGACGTACATCGTGCGGCCGCGCATGCACCCGTCGTACAGGTCGCGCATGATGGCCTTCATCTCGTTCGGGTCCATCCAGTTGTTGGTGGGCCCGCAGTCCTTCTCGTCGACCGAGCAGATGAAGGTCCGGCCCTCGACGCGTGCCACGTCGGTGGGGTCGGAGGCTGCGTAGAACGAGTTCGGCTTGATGGCCGGGTTCAGCCGGGTGAAGGTGCCGGTCGCCTCGAGCGAGCGGGTGAGGTGGTCCCACTCCTCGTCGGAGCCGGTGCACCAGTGGATGTGGTCGGGCCGGGTCATCTCGGCGATCTCGTTGACCCAGCTCAGGATGCCCTCATGGGTGGTGGGCGCCTGTGTCGTTGCGGTCATGCCAGGTTTCCCTCTCGCGCATTCGCGCCGATCCCCCGTTGGACGACCGGCGGCCGCCGAGCGTGTCGGCGGATGTGTCGTGGAGTTGTTGTGATCGCCGAGCGTCGTTGCGTGACGATGTTTGGTGCTGGGAGGTTAATCCCGTCATGAGGTGCGGGCATATTGGATCGATCAACAGGACGTGACCCCGGCCACACCCCTGCGATTTCGGCTATCCCGACCGGGTCGGCTATCCTCGTCGGGTCCTGAACGGCCGAGCCGTTCGCGACGGGCGCCCGTAGCTCAACGGATAGAGCATCTGACTACGGATCAGAAGGTTTGGGGTTCGAATCCCTACGGGCGCGCCAACCGGAACCGCAGGCAGCACACCCGCTGACCTGCGGTTTCGCATTTCATCAAGGACCTGGCTCTCAAGTGCCCGAACGTTCAGACGCCGACTGACGTCACTTTTCGACGTCACTTGCACTCACCTCGTCCTTGAAACAGGTCTCCGAGCTGGTCCATCGCGGACCGCATCGAATCGATGCTGACGTGGCCGTAGACGTTCATCGTCATCTCAATGGTCGTGTGGCCGACGATCTCCATCGCTGTCCGTGGAGGCACGCCGAGATCCAAAAGCACCGAGACGCACCCGTGACGGAAGTCGTGCAGCCGAACCACGCGGACGCCGGCCCGCTTGCACGCGTTCTGCACGACCCGGGTGCAGTTGCGAGGATCGATGGGCGTTCCCACGTGCGTGGTGAAGACGTAGTCCGTCTCCGTGAAGGCGCCCTCCGCCTCGACTCGCCACTTCGCCTGTTGGTCGGCCTGCAGTCTCAGCAGCTCGAGGACATAGGCGGGCAACGGCACCGTCCGGCGCGAGCGCTCTGTCTTCGTCTGCATATCGACGAGCTGTCCGTTGACCCGCTGAAGCCCTCGCCGGACCTTCAGGGAGCCGGCGGCGAGGTCTACGTCCTCCCACTTGAGCCCGAGGACCTCGCTCCGACGCATCCCCAACAGCGCGAAGACAGCCAGCATGGGCTGGATCTCGTGACCGTCGTGCTTAGTGAGGAGGGTCCTGACGTCCTCGACGGAGAGCGGCTGTCGCTCCGTGCGCTCGGGCCGCGCCACGCGGACCAGCTTCGCGACGTTCTTCGGAATGAGCTCCTCACGGACTGCGTCCTCCAGGGCCGCCCGCAGCGTCGCGTGGAGGTACTGGATCGTCCGCGCGCCAGTCCCAGACCTGCGTAGGTCATCGAGGTACAGCCGCACCTCACGCGCCGACAGGCGTCCGACGGGCTTGGAGCCGAGCCCGGGGACCAGGTACTTCTCGACGTAGTTCCGGTAGGCGACAAAGGTTGTTGGCCGGACCCGAGGCTTGGCCAGGTGCTCCAACCACTCCTCCAGGTATGCGGCGACGGTGAGTTTCGAGGGCGGGATCGGCTCGCGGCGGGCTTCCGCGCTGATCAGCTCGGTCCGCTTCTCCTCCAGCTCCTTGCGCGTCTTGGCGTAGATTGTCTTGCGGACCCGTCGGTTCGTCCCCGACTCGGTCACGAAGATCTGGGCTGCCCAGCGCCCGTCGGCCCGCTTGTAGGCCGTCCCTGCGCCGCGGGGCCGGTTTCGCCGCTGGGCGCTCATCCCGTTTCCTCGACCTCGAGCGTGGCCACGAAGTCGAACAAGGCCTTGGCTGAGACGCGGCGCGATGCCCCGACCTTGACCGAACGGAGGCGGCCCTCCCGGATCAGGTCGAACACCCGGTGCCGGGCGATGCTGAGCAACCGGGCTGTCTCGTCGACGGTGAAGAGCAGCGGTGGGATGTCCTCGGAGGTCATCAGCCAGAGGTTCGGCCGAACCTCGACCGTGCCGTCCAACGCTTCGTCGGCTGCCCTGAGGCTGAAGAGCTGTTGCTGTTCCATGGTCCCGTCCTCCCGACGGTCGATGGTTCGTTCGGCGTTGTGCCCGTCAAGGGCACTTCGTGTCACTTCGTGATTCGCTTCGCTCACCCCTGACAGGCGCAACCCCGAACGAGGTGGGCTGGCTGTCGGGAGGACGGGGAGGGGCGTTCGCCGGGCTGGCGCGCGCCTTGGCGGCCTCGTACTCGGCCTTCCAGCGCAGGTGCTCCGCGAGCGACCGTGCCAGGACCTGGCGATACAGCGGAGTCGGGGACTGGCGCGGGTCGAAGAACTCCCAGGCGTAGCGCGGGCGCCCGTCCGAACGAAGAACGTCCGCGGCCAGCCGCTGCGAGTCCGGGACCTCGACGCCGGCAGCCAGCAAGGTCTGGCGCACCACCTCGGCACGATCGGCCCGATGCCGGTCCAGTGTCTTGCCCGACCACCTGCGGGATACCAGGACCCGACGGCCGCCGCAGCCCAGGTGCTCCTCGTCGTGGCACTTCGCCGGACAGGCACCGGGCGACATCCCGGGACCAGCGTGCTGGGGCTGGATCCCGAAACGGAGCCAGTTCCAGCAGCGAGGCGCGCACGGCAGGAAGCGGACCTCGTCGTGGAGCCGCCTCTGGTGGGCACGCTGTCGCCGGTTCAGCTCCTCCGACGCACCGAACGAGGCGCCGAAGCTCTTGGCGAGGTACTTCGTCAGGTAGGCCACGCGGCGGTCGGCGTCGCCCTCGGTCGCGATGATCCCCTGGATGTCCAGCTCTCGGCCGAAGCGGATGACGTGGGCCGGCTCGGCCTCCTGGTCCTCGTCGATGTCGTCGAGCGCCTCGTCCCACGTCGGCAGTGGCTCGCGTGAGGCCGGGTCGACGTACCCGACCTCCTCGACCCACTCCGGGAATGCGTCGGTGAACAGCGGCTCATCGTGGGCCGGCCACCACACCTGGTGGTACGTGGCACGGGCGACCTGCCGGAAGAGCTGGCGCGGGATTGCTCCCCGGATCGCCGCGTGGAGGTGGGGTGCGAGCCGGCGCTGGGCCTCCACGGACGCGAAGTACTGGACCTTGTAGCCGGTCGCGCGGCGCAGATTCTGCCAGACGCGGTCCACCAGCTTCGGGAAATGCAGGGCATCCAGGGCGGCGCGCCTGTAGTCGTACGAACGCGGGTCAACCGGCGAGCCGTCGGTCCGCACCCGGCCGTAGGAGGGCAACGTGAATGTCACGAACATCGACGGCCGGTAGGTCCTACCCGATGGCGTGGTGAAGGCGGTGCCGACGGTGCGGTCCTCGACAGGAAGCCTAGGGAGGTCGGGCGCGTCCTGACGGCGGCGCGTGGACCGACCCCGACGGTCCGGAACCCCGGTGTCCTCGGCCTCCTCTGCGTCAGCTTCCCCCGACGGGTCCGTCTCGCATGCCGGCTCCTCCTCGAGGTGCCACCCCTCCCGGCACTGCTGCATGCGCAGCTTCCGGTTCCGCCGAGCGCAGGGCACACACTTGGACTCGAGGGTGGCGCCGCAGCGGGTGGCCACGATGCTTACCTGGTTCGTGACCGTGTCCGTCACCTGGTGAACCACCGGTCGGGTGCAGACGCCGTTGTTCTCGGCCACCTCGCGGAGCGCGTCCGTGGGGATCGTGGCGGCGATCATGCGGCGCCTCCCGTCTCCGACACATCCACAGGGGTGCGGTCACGCCCGGCCCAGAAGCCGCTCACGATGCCGGCCCGGTCGACGTACGCCTCGCACTCGGCGCGCACCGGACAGGCCCCGCACACGCACTGCATGGCCCTCTCCGCGGCCGGCGAGCAGTTCTCGGGCTCTGCGATCCACGGCAGCCCCCTGAACGCCGCACAGAGCGCCTGGTGCCTCCACCCATGGGTCATGACGCCCCACCACCCGCACGCGCCCGCTGGGGCCGCTTCGTCACAGGGGCGGGGACGGCGCCCCGGAGCTGGACGTGGCTGGGGGTCGCGAACTGCTCGGCCACCTCGCGGATCGCGTCGTCGGTCGCGAAGCCCGCCCGGACCCGGATCGGGTGCCCGCCGTCCTCCGGCAGCACGTAGCCGGTTCCGGGCATGTCGCGGGGAATCCGGTGGCAGAGAGCTCCGCTGAGCACCGCGGTCTCGCCCAGCACCATCGAGGCCTCGGACTGGTCCTTCAGGCGAAGGCCGACCATCTGGGTGAACAGCCCGCGGGAGGGGATGACCTCCTTGCGGGGGTCCTGGAGGCAGGCGAAGACCATGAACCCGGGTGCCCGACCTTGGGAGCAGAGCAGGTTGATCGCGGTCTCGGCCCGTCGCTGCAAGTCGCGCTCGGAGCAGTACGCCGTCAGCGCGGCCAGTTCATCGATCATCACGACGTGCAGTGGCTCCACGAGACTCGGCGTGTGGGATCGCACCCGGCCGGCGTACGCCTCGGCGCGTGCCCGCATGAGGTCGACGAGATGCTCGAGCACCGCAACCGCCTGAGCCGCGTCCGTGGCCGACATGGTGAAGAGCTGCCGGCCCATGGCGATCTCCATGCCACCCTTCAGATCGATACCGTGCAGCTGGGCGTGACCCGTTCTCACCGCAGGCGCCAGAGCGAACGCGAACGACCAGAAGACCGACCCCTTGCCTGCCCCGGAGCAGCCCGCCACGAGCGTGTGGGGACCGATCGGCAGCCGCCATGCCTGGCCGTCCTCCCGGCGGCCAAGGGCTACCGAGCCCACGAGCTCAGGGGAGGCGCCGGTCGCCGCAGCGAACGGGATGCCGAGGGTGTCCCCGACAGTCAGGGTGACCAGGACGTCCGTGGGGCCGTCAGGCTCGATCCGAATCCGCGCCGCACCGAAGGCTGAACGAAGGGCATCGGCTGCGACCTCGAAGTCACGGGACGTCTGGCCGAGCGTCGGGCGCACCCGCAGTTGGACATACGGGAACGAGCCCCGACTCCGACGCAGCTGCGGCGTCTCGCGTTCTGCCAGGCCGCACCGCGCGCAGACGGCGTGCCAGTCGCGCCGCACGCGTCGACGCCAGACCAGCACACGAACAGACCCGGTGCGTCGAGCAAAAGATGCCGGCAACCCCAGCGCCCACGCGAGAAGCAGCCCACCGAGCAGGGCAGCGGTCGCAAGGGCCAGCAGCGTCCAGGGCCAGGCAAGCCATCCCACGCCGAGTACGAGGCAAAAGTGGCCGGCCCAGCGACGGAAGGCACCGGCGGGCCCGACGGGCTCGGCGACAAGGTGGCTGGCGTGCAAAGGCATGGCTCACGCAGCGTCCGGGTCGTCCAGTCGGATGCGGGTAACGGCGCCGTTGAGCAGGCTGATCGCCTCGTAGGTCGTGGTCCGCGAGATGCGCAGCACCTCCTCGACGTCGTCGGCAGGCGCACCACTGAGGGCGTTCAGCACGCGCGTCAGGTCGTCAGTGCAGCCGTCCAGACGACGGACCAGGTCGCGCAGCTGGCCCACGGCGTCCTCCGGATCACGCGCGTCGAGGAACCGGATCCACTGGGTCGCGGTCGCCCGGGCGTTCACGTCGGCTCACCGAGGTCGGGAGTCAGGACGAGGTGAACACCCAAGAGCACGCCGGCCCAGCTGTCGGGCACTGGAGCGGGGCCGAGCTCGACGTCGTACAGGCCGACGATCTCGGACCCGATGCGTCGGATCGCCAAGACATCGGTCATGAGGACGGACACCGTGGGCACGCCGCTCTCCTCCGACGGAGGCGCGATGCCGACACTCTCGACTTGGGTGCCGGGTCCGACAGCGACGCTCGCACGGTTCAAGGCATCCGCAAGGTCGCCGAGGACCCAGTCACCCCAGGTCGAGGCGATGGCTCCGTCGAACATCAGGCGGCCGACTTGGCGTCCGCGGGCTTGGTCTCCGCGGGCTTGGTCGCCCGGACCGGGGCACGGACGTCGGCTGCGCGCATCGACCACGCGACCTTGGAGAAGTCGCCGTTCTCCTCGATGTACGCCGTGGCCGTCAGCTTGTCGAACTCCACTGGCGTGAACGGCAGCCCAGTAAGGGCCTCCGGAAGCACCGGCTGCACCTTGGCGGTGATCTTCACCGACAGCGTGCGGTTCGACTTCTTCGCGTCGGGGTCTCCGTCGACCACCTCGACCGACCACAGCAGCAGACCCGTGTCGGGGTCGACGGCCTGGACGAGCCGCTCGCGCGTCGACTTGTCGTAGTCCCGGACCGGCTGGACCTCGCCGACGGCGTACGCGCCGTTGGGAAAGGCCACACCGAACTCCACAGGGATCTTGCGGGGCATCGCCATGACGAACTCCTCTGTGTGGTGAGCGATTGCCTCCACTTCAGCCGTTGTCCACAGGACGCCAACACCACGTAGCCGGGACGGCTCAGGACGTCTAGCGTGACCGCAAACGTCCTAACACGTCCTCTCGGGAGAGCGCATGGGGAACGAACGGCTACGCAGTCAGATGCAGTCGGCCGGCATCACAGTTGGTGACCTGGCCACTGAGGTAGATGTCGATCCAAAGACGGTCCAACGTTGGCTCGATGTCGGCCGCGTTCCGCACCAACGCCACCGTCAGCGAACAGCCGCAGTGCTGGATAGCGAAGAGGAATACCTGTGGCCGGAGCTACTCGACGACCCACGCCGTCTCTCGGCGAGCCAGGCCGAGGTGCTTTCCCTCTACCCACACCGTGGAGCTGTACCCGGCGACCTTTGGAGCCGGTTGCTCGACCAGGCCACGGAGTGCGTGGATCTGCTGGCTTACTCGGGATTGTTCCTGTTGGACAGCCAGCCGACCTTCCTCGAGCGACTGATCGCGAAGGCCCGCACCGGTCTGCGGACCCGAGTGCTACTCGGCGACCCCGAAGCACCGGTTCTGTCGGAGAGGGGCCGCGAGGAGGGCATCGGCGAGCAGATGGGAGTCCGCGCTCAGCTCAGTATCGACGTCACCAGGGCCGCGAGGAACCAGGCCGACTTTGACGTGCGCACCCACGCCACGCCGCTCTACAACTCGATCTACCGATTCGACGACCAGGCCCTCGTCAACTTGCATGCGTACGGTTGGCAGGCGCCCCAGAACCCCGTCCTCCACCTCCAGCGAATCCCCGGAGGTCAACTGTTCGACCACTACCTGACCTCGTTCGACCGCGTTTGGGAGACAGGACGCGACGTCGTGTGAGCATGTTTGGCACGCTTGCCTGCATGGGACGCCGCATCGACTACCTGGATGACCCGAACGCGCCCGAGCCGAACAGCTTGGTCCCATCGGTCAACACGATCGTGACCAATGACCAGGGCGAGGTCCTTCTGATCCGGCGCACCGACAACGGAAACTGGTCACTCCCAGGGGGTGGCATCGAGCTCGGTGAGTCCGTGGCTGAGGCCGCCGTTAGGGAGACCCGCGAGGAAACCGGCGTCACCTGTGAGATCACCACGCTTGTTGGGATCTACTCCAATCCCAGACACGTCATCGAATACACGAGCGACGGCGAGGTGCGACAGGAGTTCACCATCGTCCTCACCGGCCGAGCAGTGTCGGGCGTGCCGACGCCGAGTGACGAGTCATCACACGTCGAGTGGGTCAACGGAGGTGATCTCAGTTCGCGACCCATGCACGACTCGATGCGCGATCGCATCGCCCATGCGACCAGCGAACAGCCGCCTCACTTCGACTGAGCGACGGAGGCATCCAATCTGCCGGCGATGCGCTCCACAGTCTCTACGATCACTGGCTCTGCTTTCGTGATGAAGCGGGACACCACGTCGTCCGGGCCGTAGCGCTCTCGAATCTCAACAAGCCGATCCTGCACAGTCATTCGTTGTCCATCAGGGCCCGTGGTCATATCGCAATAACACAGCGCGTCGTGTGGGAGCGTGTCGTCGTATGGGAACTCGACGAGCAGGTTCTTGGCCAGCCCACGCTCTTCGGCCTCAACGACGGCGTGAGAGTGGTGGGCTACGAGATTAACGACACGCTTGTCCGCCCCCGCGGCGCGCAGATAACGCGCCCCGTCGAGTGGGTGGAAGCCTGTCACTGCGATCGGCGGTGAATAGCCGATGTCGTGGAGCCAAGCGGCAGCCTCGAGCAGGTCCCCCTCAAGCCCAAGAGGCCCGGCCACATCAAGAGCTCGGTCAGCGACGGCCGCCACGTGGGCACGGCGCTGAGGTAGGGCCGCCAGGCACTCCCGCGCCATTTCCGCTGCCAACTCCGCCTTCACCTTGTCAGCCTACGGCGAGTCTGGAGGACCTTCCCCGAGCGGACACTCCAGCCCAGATAGACCCACGGTCGAACCGCCCACTATGGGCGCACCAAGCCCCCGTCAGGTCCCCGCACCCAGCGCCAGAGTTGCTGCCTAGTGGGCGTCCGACGCCGACGCTTCCGCAGTCTTCTTGCGAAGGCGGATCAGGCGGCCATGTCGACGCAGTACCTCCAGATCGTTTGAGCGCACCAAGCGCATATGGGCGACCCGGTGCCTGACCGGGAGGAGATCGGTCGCCAACTTTCGCCACTCAGGCTCGTTGAGCCCGAGGAACCGATCGTGTGCCGCTGCTTCCGCTGCTGCTAGTTCGAGCAGTCGCGACATCTGGAGCCAGTCGAGAGGACTACGGACGTCCGCGAGCGCCGCTGCATTCGGGATTGCATCGCGGCGAGCCAGCTCGATGATCCCCTCGCGATCCTGATCCAGAACGGTCTCGGCCCACTCATCTCCGAGAACACCCTGATAGTGCTGTGCCAGCAGGTGCCGAACCTCGCGCTCTAGCGCGAACAACTCGCTCGCGACCGCGGTCCACGAGGCCGGTGGCTCGATAACCCGCGACAGACTCTCCCTCAGGCCGGCAAGCCAAACATCTTCGTGGCCGCTGGGCAGCAGCTTGAAGCATCCGTTGTCTAGCGGCGTGAGGACACCGGCGGCCTTGAGGGGCAGCATCAACCGTTCATCGATATCTAATGCGTCAAGGTGGTCTTGCTGGCACTCAAAAAGCCAGTACTCGAGCCACGTGCAGAGTTCGGGGCCAAGCTCATCGAAGAGCGTGACGACGAACTCCTTCTCGCGTTCTGCTGCGAGAGCTCGCTTCCGGTTGCCGCCCATCTTCAACGCATCGATGTCCGAGAACATCCATATGAGTGCTCGGCTCCCGATGGCGAACGCCGCGACGTTGCTCTGTGAGGCTTGCGAGGCGACGCCAAGGCTCGCGGCAAGCTCGCGTGCTGCTCCCTCAGTCACGGGCTTCATCGCAACGGTTTCGGCATCAAGGAGGATCGAGCTACCTGCCATGGCCGGGAAGTCGTGCAACGGCCTTGTGGATACGAACACCACCCTGGCGCCTTGCTCCCGTGCTTCGGTAAGCGCGGGACGAAGATTGCTGAGTATCTCCTCGGTCCGAGGACTTCGCACATCGAGCCCGTCGAGGTCAATCAGCGCGACGTCATCGGGGGAAGGCGAACGGCACCATTCCGTGAGTTCCGCACCGTCAACGGGCAGCCATGCAGCGGTCGCATCGTCGAAACCGCTCGCGGCACGCGTGGTGAAGTCGGGTGTCCGGTGGAATGTTCCAACATGCGCGAACGCCAAGGCGCTAGGGAACCGTGCGGCCGCCAAGACTTCGGGGTACCAGGGCGACCCCATCACGCGATACCCACGACACGGTCATCTCTGAGTCGCCGACTTACCGTGCCGAGCGAAATGCGATCCGAACCCTCGACCAGTAGGTCCAGTTCAATCAGTCGTCTGGTCTCATCCGGGAAGGCATTCTGCACCTCAGAAATGTCCATGTCCCCGTCGATGAGTGTCTGCAGCAGATCGGCTTCGACTGGGTAGTGTCTCCAGAACGACTCGAACATCTGTCGCAGGCGCTCTGAGGTGTTTGTCTTCCAGGTCTGTACGGCGCCATCCACCTCGTCACTCGTGAGCCGCGGCTGCACCCTCTCAGAATCGACCTGCGCAACGACGGCGGCTGCGAGTGTTCGATGCAGAAACACTTGGCCACCGCTGTGCGCGAAGAGCGAGGTGAGTGCAGCCTCGTCCCAACGGATACCCATACGGTTTCCCACCTCGGTAGTGAGCGAGGAGATCTCCGGTCGAAGCATGGGCTGTAGGTAGTAGGTCTTCGCCCAGGAGAACAGCGGGTTCTCGACTCCATAGAGGGCGCCACGATGCGTCACGGCACTGGTGATGCCTGACATGAGTACGTTGAAATTCGAGTTCTCCTGAACCAGGCTTCGAATGGCCCCGAGGATCTCTGGAACTTCCGGGCGGCTCGCTGCCTCCAACATCTTCGAGTCCCCGACGAGATACTCGATTTCGTCGAGGGCGAGGACAACCTGGATCCCTCGCTTCGAGCAGTCGGCGAGTGATGCCTGCAGCGCCCGCCGCAACTGGCCAACGGATGCTTGGCCCGACAGATCCGTCAGTTCTGCCGTTCGCACATTGCGGCGTCGGAACTCCTTTAGGAAGGAGTCCCGCAGATCCTGCACGAACTCGATGCCCAAGCGAGGACTGTCCATGGGTAGTGTCTCAAGGTCTCTGAAAACGAAGATTCGCGACGACTCACTGGTCGCGAACCGCGCACCCAACTCCTTGATAAGGGATGTTTTTCCTGTCTTCCTTAGTCCAAAGACTCCGCACACATTGCCTTGCCTGATCTCCTCCTGGAGCTGAGTGAGGATGCGCCTGCGACCGAAGAAGTCTCGCCCCGTGACAGGGAGCGTCTCGTCGTAGAGGTTGCGGCTTGCGAGCGAGCGCTTCATCTCCACAAGCAGTTGCTGGGCGAGTCTCGGCGCATCCCCTTGGTCCGGAAGAGGGAGGGCAACGAACGGGTTCTCCTGCGACCAACGCTCGAGTTTCGCTCGGCCAAACGGGTCGCGTGTCGAGACAAAGACCAGGTGATCTTCACACATCCTGTGCGTCGCCAGATCCCTCACTCGTTTGGGGAATGACGCCACGGTGCGTGGCTGCAAGTCGGTCGCTTGGGTGTAGATAATCATCACGTCTCGCGTGATGCCAAACATCGCTGCGATATCTGGTCCGAACCGCATCGTTACGGCCCAAGTGCCATCCTGGTACCTGCGCGCAAAGGTGAAGTCGGACCGAAGCACGCGGATTGCTTCACGATGTCGCTCGGCGCGTGGGTAGTCCGCGTACAGCCGGGTGAGCTCGCGCAGCACGGTCTTGTTTGTCAACGAGTACTCGTCGCGCGCCACGCGTGCTGCTCCCAACCTCGGTACGGTCACATAAAGGCATCGCAGACAATGGTCCTCGACGCTCGTGTACGCCGAAGGTACGCCAGCCACCCGGCAGACGCCGACGTTCATCGCACAGTTGGGCGCTGATTTCCTCGGCGCCCTGCACACATCGCGGACCGGTTGGTCGTAAGGGTGCGCATAATCGAGGGGCCTGGGTCGCGTCACTCCGGTGCGCCCCGGCACTGCGTTACCCTCCGCGACTGACTCTTCGGTGTCCTCAAAGAGCATCGCTCGAGCATTTCTGACACTAAGTCAGGGCGACGTCATAAGCCGGCCAGCTGCCTTGTTGGGCTCTTCCCAGATGAGGGTGTAGCCCTGTGGGTCCGTCGGCGCGTCGTTGAGCGGGTAGGAGTCGAGGCCTCCCGAAGATGGAAGTTCTCACGCTCGCCATCTGGAAGACCTCGACGTGCCCGACGCTACCCCGCCGGTCGGCTTCGGCCGCCCCGACCTAACCACCTTCGCCCGGCTCGACCGGCTCGGCCTCGAAGTCGTTGGACAGCGACTCGAGCCTGACCGTGCGGTCCTCGCGTGCCGGGTCGCCGAACCCGATCAGTGGTGCAGGCGTTGCGGTTGTGAAGGCGCGCCGCGCGACAGCGTGGTCCGAAGACTTGCCCACGGGCCGCTGGGTTGGCGGCCAACGATGCTGGAAGTCGTCGTCCGCCGTTACCGTTGCAGCGAGTGCGGTCACGTGTGGCGCCAGGACACCAGCGCCGTAGCCGAGCCCAGGGCGAAGCTCTCGCGGTCCGGGTTGGCCTGGGCGTTGACGGGCATCGTCGTGCAGCACCTCACGGTCGCCCGGCTCGCCGAAGGCCTCGGGGTCGCGTGGGACACCGCGAACAGCGCGGTTCTGGCGGAGGGCAAGAGGCTGTTGATCAACGAAGCGGCCCGGTTCGACGGGGTGAAAGTCATCGGGCTCGACGAGCACCTGTGGCGCCACACCAGGCGCGGCGACAAGTACGTCACCGTGATCATCGATCTCACTCCCGTGCGGGACGCCACCGGACCAGCCCGCCTGTTGGACATGGTCGAGGGCCGTTCCAAGCAGGCGCTCAAGACCTGGCTCAACGAGCGTCCGCAGGCGTGGCGCGACGCCGTGGAGGTGGTCGCGATGGACGGGTTCACCGGCTTCAAGACCGCAGCTGCTGAGGAAGTCCCCGACGCCGTCGCGGTGATGGATCCCTTCCACGTGGTCCGCCTGGCTGGCGACGCACTCGACAAGTGCCGACGACGAGTCCAGCTCGCCATCCACGGGTTCAAGGACGACCCGCTCTACAAGTCCCATCGGACCCTGCACACCGGCACCGGCCTGCTCACCGACAAGCAGATCACCAGACTCACCGCACTGTTCGCCGACGACGCGCACGTCGAAGTCGAAGCGACCTGGGGCATCTACCAGCGCATGGTCGCCGCCTACCGCGACGAGGACAGGGCGCGTGGCCGAGAGGCGATGGTGAAGCTGATCGAATCGATCAGCACCGGCGTACCGAAGGTGCTCACCGAGGTCATCACCCTCGGCCGGACGCTGAAGAAGCGTGCTGACGACGTGCTCGCCTACTTCGACCGACCCGGCACCAGCAACGGCCCTACCGAGGCGCTCAACGGACGCCTCGAGCACCTCCGCGGGTCCGCACTCGGGTTCCGCAACCTGACCAACTACATCGCCAGATCGCTGCTCGAGACCGGCGGCTTCAGACCCCAACTCCTACACCCTCGATTGGAAATGAGCCCTCTATCGTCGGTCCATGACCACTCGACTGAACCCCTACCTGAGCTTCGCGGGTGATGCCTCGGCCGCCCTGGCGTTCTACCAGGACGTGTTCGGCGGCGATCTCACGATCAACCACTTCGGCGACTTCGGCACCGACGACCACGGCATTGGCGACCAGGTCATGCACGGCCAGCTGGAAACAGCGTCTGGCCTCACGCTGATGGCCGCCGACATGCTGCCGGGCGAGACGTTGCGGCCCGGGAACAACTTCGCGGTCAGCCTCGGCGGGGACGACACCGAGGAACTGCGCGGCTACTGGCAGGCGCTGTCGGACGGAGGGACCGTGACGGTCGAGCTGGCCACCCAGCCGTGGGGCGACGAGTTCGGGATGTGCGTCGACCGGTTCGGGACCTCGTGGCTGGTCAACATCGCCGGGGGCGGCTGACCTACCCGATCCGCGCTGCGCCCGGTCGGTCAGGCTGTCCGTCGGTACCGCAGGTCGGCGATGCCGCGGCCGGCGGCAGTCCCCTTGCGCTCGAACCTCGTCACCGGCCGCTCGGCCCAGCGATCGACCACGCCCCCTGCGCAGGGGGCCTGCCGGCCCTCCGATCGAGCGGATCGCGGCCGACGTAAGTCGGATCCACCACCAGCTGCTCAGCCTCCCCCCGTCGATGAGCCTGCCCGCGCGGGGGGTGCCGGCGGCCCGGCTGCGGGGCTGGCGCGCGGCCTACGACAACGTGCCCGAGACCGGCGGCTTCAGACCCCACCTACACCCTCGATTGGGATGAGCCGTCATACCGCCGCCAGCGAGCGCTATCCAGCGATCTTGTAGTGCGCAACATCAGATCTCGATGACATAGGCGTCGTGTCGGCGATCCTCGCCTCGTTCGCGAAGGCGGGATAGAGCTCAACGCTCAGCCCCCTTCCACGAGGCTGTGATCGATGCTCAACAGTCCCTGGATCTGGTGGGGTGCCTCCTCGGTGGGAAGTCGCAGGCCGAGCTGGGCGCCCCTCCAGGATGGATCGCCGACCACGTTGGGAGCCGCTCCGCTCACGGCCCGTCATCGCGTGGTTCCAGTCCCCGCCCCACACGCTCGGAGTCGCCGCTTCGATGCAGGCGACCGCCGATTCGGTCTCCGCTGCCGTAGTCGGTCCGTTCTAGGGCGGCTGTATGCAGCACGAGCGCCAAGGCAGAACCGATGAGCAGACCCGCATCCTATCGATCTCCACCATCGCCGAGGCCCCATGCGGATCAGGCAAGCGACGGAGCGGCTGGCGAGATGCCACGGCCGCCCAGCGCTGGCGCGGCGCCATCAAACTGCTGGTGGCTGGAGAGCGTGTGTCGGGAGCTGGACACGCTCCGACACCTCGGTGAGCAGCAACATGTCGCAGCGCATGGCCGCGATCTGTGGCAGCGCTTCGTCCTAGGTCGAGAGCGGCTCGGCACGTCGGCCCGCGGCCGGGTCCTGGAGTATCTGGCGCGCAACGGAGGACAGATGTCGCCGATCTAGTGCGGACCGCACCCGCAGTTACGCTGACCGTATCGTCTTCATATGGTCGACACGCCCATTCCCGTTGTCATGCCTCGAGTGTCGCTAGACGGCAAGGTTCCCCCTCGACTAGGTGTGGCCCTGGAGTCCCTGGTTGTCCACTGCAAGGAGGGCAGGGGTGCCGCTTCACTCACCGTCGACCGGGAGAGCATGCCCGAACTTCGAACTCTGGTGTCGCTTGGGCACACCATGCTCGAGGTGACGTTGGCAGGAGCTTCGATCTTCACGGGCAAGGCCCACGGCGTCGATTTGCTCGTGCGCGAGGCTGCTGCACCGCGGGTCGTTCTCCGAGCGAAGGGTGACGACCAGCCAGGCGGGACCATAGACCCCACGCCCCTGCGACTCGACCACGAGATCCTGTCACTGGTCGTTCGTCAGCGTCGGGGGATATCCCGCATTCGCTGTGTGACCACCGTCTTGACGCTGCGGCATGGCTGTCGAGTGGCGTTGACAACTGCGGACGCCGCCTTCGATGGATCATTTCAGGTGACTGAGATCTGGCATCGCTTCGATGGTCACCACGGAGCCCGGGTGGAGTTCATCGGTGAGGGAGTGGCCCCGACGCCGCATGCAGGAGAGCGCCCAACAAGCGGCTCGTAGCATCCAACCCTCGCGTGTCCACCTTAGATTGCAGCTTGCTGCCGCGGCCGATCGAGCTCATTGGCCCGGCAACCGCACGCGGCCGAGCCGGCCCGTAGCGCTCTCGCGCATCCCGGTCAGGGCGTCTAGGGGTACGCCGTCGCTCACAACCTGGGTCTGCGCGTCCCACCAAACGAAACCGTGCTCGAAGCGCTGGCAGCGGTCGAGGTCGTGCCCAGGCCACCGTGACGGATCGAAGTTCTCCTCGTCCGTGATTGGGAACCCGAGTTTGCCCGTGCAGCCGCCGAGTTCGGCGTACTTGCGAAAGATGCCGCCGTACACGACATGCGCGCCAGTCTCCGGCGTGTAGAAGACGCCACCTATCTGCTTACCATCGCCGTCGTTCGCGAAGCGCCAGCGGCTGCCTTCTCGGCCCTCGTCACGGTCGTACTCCATGTCTAGCGGCAGGCCGAAGAGGGCGCGCAGCCACGCTCGTGCTCGGGAGTCATGCAGTTCGACTTGCGCGATCTTGTCGCCCAGCGGGTCGAGCGACTCAACTCTGTCGGGCCAGTTGATAACGGGGAACTCAAGACCTTCGAGTGTGCACTGCTTGATGTCTTGGTTGCAGGCGTGTGCCGCTTGCGCCCACTTCGTCATCGTGCCGTGAAGCTGCTGGCGCATCGTGGTCAGCGCCAGCAGGTCCGGGTTCACGAACTGCTGAGGGTTGTCGAGGATGTACTGCAGACGGGTCTTGGCCTGGATGGCCTTGAGGACGTTCTGACCGCACGTCTCGATGGTGTGGCGGCGCACCATCATCTCTGCGTCGGTGGGAGCCGGTGGGAGGGGAAACTCACGCCAAGGTTTGGCCGTCACCTGGTGCGGCACACCCGCGTTCAGCACCGCGGCCGGAAAGGACTTGAAGAGACTAATCGCTTCTTCCGGGTTCGCGGGAATCACGACGCCTCGGCCACCGGAGATGAAGGCCGAAATTCGTAGGTCGGACTTGGACTGGGCCGACTGGACGACGGATGTGAAGGACCCCGAGATCTCCCCTCCGGCGATGAGGCCCCCGACGGCACCGTTCAACTCCGCCGACACCGTCCGCGAGGATGATTCGTCTCGCGTGTGGAACATGAAGAGGATCGCGAGTGATCCGCCGGTGTACACCTCGTCGACGAAACAATCACCGAACGACTGACGAAACTCCTCCGGATTATTGCGGTACATCACTTCCGCGGCGCCCCTCAATTTGGGCTTCTGCATGTAGCGCGGCGGATTGGACGCGTGCGCGGAAAGCATCATGTAGACCGAAGACTCGTTGATGGCGTTCTTCTCCGCGAAGTCCATGCGGCCGTCCACGTTCGCCAGTCCGTATCGGACCGAGGCCGACACGGACAGATCGAGCGATTCACTCAGCTCTTGTTGGGTGGTGATGACTCGAAACTCAGCGGTGACTGTTTGCCCGCCCTCGGCGTCGGTGACCCCCGCATACTCAATCGCCTCTCCCTTGGCCAATTGCAAGACGGTGTCGACACCCACGCCCAGCCGGACCCCGTGGTCGAGGGACAGCTTCATGAGACGACTCCTTCGTGAGGCTCACGCGTCACTTGCCGGGTGGCAACGCATCGCACCGAGACTCCGAACTTGAATCGTCTGCTCACGGTAACCGCGGCACATGCATCTGACCTTCACAGTGACAGCGGACCTTCTTGATCGCCATGCTCCGATCGGGCCATCTGCCACGCCAATTCTTGGACCTACCCTCGGATCCCAAGCGAAGCATGTGGGAAGGCGCGCTGGTGCCCGGTCGGTCCACCGCCGCGACTCCCAGGCCAGGGCGGACGGGACTCCATTCGGAAAGGCGTATCTCGACGACGGAGTCGAGGGGGACGTGCGGTCAGTCCTGTTCCGCAACACTGCCGCAGGTCCGGGACACATGGGCTAGTGCGATGAGGCTATGGACCCAAACGCCGCGAGCCCGATGAAGTGAGCTAGGCAACTTCCTCGGGAGGCAGCGTGAGCGCAACAGCCGAAATCAACTCAGGCGGAGATGACGCTGATACCGGCACGGTCATTCCCCGCCCATTGATCCTGGTCCGCGGATTCGGTGGCGTCGATGTCGATGATGAACGACGCAACGCATACCAAGGATTCAACGAAGGCACCGTGTATCCAGGTCGGCGAGGGCAGAACTTCATCTACGAGGGGTTCGTCCTGCGTGCGCTGAAGTCACCCCGCTACCAGTACACCGACGCCACGAACGTCGTCGGTTACTACAGCAAGCCTATCGACGCTCCGAGTGCGGATATCGACCTTGGCGGCTTCGCCGGGGGTGATGTCGGCGGCGACACCGTGGTCATCGACCCGAGCACCGCGAAGATCGTGCTGGCGAACGGCCTGGCCGGGACCATCTGGGTCTATCGCTACTACGACCTCGACCCGCGCAGCCTGGCCAACTACGGACGTGGCCTTGCACGCTTGATATACCTCATTGAGGCGGCGGCCGGCGTGCACAAGCTTCCGTTCCAAGGAGTCGATGTCGTTGCGCACAGCATGGGCGGACTGGTCGTCCGCGATGCCCTGCACCAGATGGACGCCGCGGAGAAGAAGTCGGCTGAACGACTTGTCCACAAGATCGTGACCCTTGGCACGCCGCATCGCGGTATCGCGTTCCAGGTTCTGCCGCGCTGGCTCGTCTCGGCACTCCCGAAGGTGGGGAAGGCGAAGAACGAGCTGGCGGCGTTTGACCCTGACGGCGTTGCGTTCAACGACATAGCCAACGTGTTTCCGATGGAGCGAATCCTCACTGTCGTCGGCACGAATTACCGAACGTATAACGTCGGCGTCTCCTCTTTGGCCAACCGTCTCTCGTCGCTGTTCGACGAGGGCACGCTGGCGACCAACAAGAGTGATGGCTTGGTCAAGCAGGCCGCAGCACAGCTACCTGGCGCGCCCAGGACCTTCGTGAACAAGTGCCACGGAGGCCCCGATTCGCTGGTCACGTCCCGTGAGGCTTACGAGATCAGCATGCGCTTCCTCAACGGAACACATCGGGTGAGGCTGTGGCTCGACGAGGCCGAGATCAGCCGCGGCAAGGACTGGTTCGGCAAGTCTGAGTTCTACTTCGGTGCCTCCATCAAGCCCAGAGGCTTGGACTTCGAACTGTTTCACCAAAGCGCCGAAGCAGAGAATTGCTACGGCCCCTTCCGACGAGTTGACCTCGCGGACGGGCCCTACGACCTCGCAAAGGCGCTTACCAAGCCGTTATCAGATCCGGGTGACGACACCACATGGTGGGCCGGCCCCGACCGCCTCATCTGGGATGGCTGGATCGACGAGCGTGACGTCCTGGACCCCAGCCACCCGGACATGGTGTTCCGTCTCGACCTGTACGTCGGCGAGCGCGACAGCCGGGGTTTTGGGTTTTCCGACAACGTCATCTTCCGCAAGCAGTACTACGTCCAGGCCTTCCCTGGAAGTCCCATTCAGGTGTTCGTCCACACGAACGAGGAGCTGTTGGGGCCGAGGGCAGACCGATCGGTGGCGGTTGCCAGAACCAGGGCCGCCGGCGCCGACAGCACAGACTTCAACGGCGTGGTGACGGAATCCGGAGGCCCATCGCCTGCGGTCCAGCGCGCTGCCGCATCGGACACCGGGTGGAGGTTTCAGGTTGCCGGGACCGGGTTCACCGCGACGTTGCGAGTAGGCATCGAGCGGATCAGTCAGGAGTAGTACGGCGGGCCAAGGTGGCCCGGTGGCCATGGTGTCCCAAATCCGACGCTAGGCCGGGCACCAACAGCATGCGAGCGGGCGTAGGGCGGGCGCCAGCGCCGAAACTTCCGATACGAAGAGTGTTCGCGGACCTGCGTCTTACCGCCGCGTAGGCGCTCGACAAGACTGGCAGTTACTCGGCCGGCACAACTTGGTTGCGTGCGTTGCACCAGTTGCGGATGCGGTCGTTCCTCGCCGCGACGAATGATGCGACGTTGGCGAGGTAGCGACGATAGGCATCGAGCGTCTGCGGCAACGGCGGCCGCTCGAATGACCATTGACGTTCGGTCGACCCGTCGAGCCAACGTACGGACCCACCAGACACGAGGTCTTGCAGGTGGAAGAACTCGACGAACTCGGAGAAGCCATCTGCTCCGGATCCAAAAAGTCCGAAGTAGCGTGCGTCCTGCCTCAGCACGTCTGCCAGCGGGCTTCCGTCCTGGCCGAGATAGTGCTGTCGAATGCACTCGAGTGTGAGGTCGAACCTGTCCGCGATGTTGCGGGAGGTACCTCGGCGCTGGTTCAAGGACTGAGGCCGGGTCGGGAAGATGACGAACCCGCCGATCGTGTAGAACGCACGGTCATACGCCCGCCGCTCTCCCTCTGTTAGGGACTCCCAGAGTCCTGCAACGCCGAGACGCCGGTAGTTCGCGTGTGTTGTGGCAATGGTGTCGCTCGAGACGCGCACGCCGTCGTGGACCAAGCAGGATGTTCCAGGCTCCAACGCCCAGACGATCCGACTTCCGCCGGACACCGACTTGCTCCATAGCTGCTGATGCCAGGTCCGCAAGCGAAGGCTGTCTCGGTCGGCGTCGCTGACGAAGTCAGGATCGTCGTAGAAGCAGAAGTCGACGTCGATCTGGTCCACAGCCTCAACATAGTGAGGACCGCCGACGGCGGTCGGTGGTGATCACCCAGTACGCGCGTCTTAACGCCGCGTCCGTGCCGTGGCGAGGAACTTCGAATCTGGTGCGGATTCGGGCCAAACAAGAGACGTCCGCGGCCACAGCGACACTGACGAAAACCTTGTAGCAGCCAGTTGGGCTGCCTTTTGTCGGCACATCTGGGCCATTGTTCACTCTGAATGCGAGGAGCCGGCCGTCACGCACCGGGTCTTCCACTGTTCTCGACGGCTGGGCATCCGCAGACGGTGCCAGTTGACAATACATTCCCACAGCCGGTGCACACCAAATAGGTCGAACCGGGGAGGACCTGAGCGTTCTCCGAGTCCTGGCGCTTTGACTCGCGAAACATGGCCTCCCCACGACTCGGAATCGCCAGGGCGATCTCCAACCATTCCGTGGCACTGAAGCGTGAGTGACGGACCACGAGCTCCCGCGCGGCCTCCCACAAGAGGGCGACTGGCAGACACCTCAGAGCCCAATGGGCCCTTCCGCTACTTAAGGAGGCAACCTCCTCGTCGTGCAATCGTCGCCCGTAGACCGTCGACGCGATCTCGACTAGCTGGCTTGCCTCCGTTTGCACCCTGCCGAATCGCGCCCCCACGCCAATCCACCCCTCGTCAAACCTGTTGCCACGGTGTGTGCTGCTGGGCCAAGAGCAGCGCTCGACATCATGGCGATCGGATAGGCCAGTATCGAGAACCCCGGCCACCGAAGGTGTCGAACTGCAAAACTCGTTCGCTCTGCCTCCACCATCTGCGTCTCGACATTGGCTTATGGGGTAGGGAACGAGTCCGGTGGCGCGGACTTCCCGGGCACGCGGTTAGACGCCGTCCGTCGATCGTGGGTCTGTGGTCGCAAACGTCCTCCCTTTGGATCTCAGGACGACATGATGGCCGCGTGCAAATGCCTGCCTGGATCGACACACCTGTCCCTGCCGTCGGCTTAGAAGCCCATCACGACGCGGTTGGGCGCCTCGTCGTCGCCACACAGGAGGTTGAGGCGTGGCTCGCGTTCATCTCGTACCGACTGGGTGCAACCCCGAGCTACGCCGACTCCGCCCGCCTTCGCGCGACGCAACTGGTCGTAAGGCTTCGACAGTCCGCGAGCAGGGTTCCTGCCCAGGATCGAGACGACCTGCTCTCCACCCTTCGGCGCACGTCCGCAATCCTCAACTTCCGCAACGCCGTCGTTCACGCCATGCCCAGGCGATTCGAGGACGGCGCCCTACGCGAAGAGCATCAACTCCAGCCGCCTCCGAGTGAGCACTTCCCGGTCGAGATGCTGATTGGTGCGGCCTTGGCGGCCCAGTCGGTCGCGGGCTACCTCCAATCGAAGGCGGGCGCCTGGTCACAGTCGTTCATCGACATCTAACGCAACTGGTCTCTCGCATGACGGCGAAGGTGCGTCTTACCGCCGCGACTTGGCGCTAGGGGTTCGCGTCACGAATAGACCGAGATGGCGCAGGAGATGGAGCGTGAGGCTCGGAGGGCACAGACTGCTCCGCCAACCTGTCGATCATTGGTTGAACCTCGTGGACGACGTGGCGTTCGGCTTGGCCGATCAGCCACAGCCGGGCCGGCGAGTACACCGCGATCGCAATCAGCGCCGCATACCCGAAGGGCCGTACCCAATGTCTCGGGACCAGCCCGAGATAGGGCTCACCGTCGAAGAGATCCATGCTTCGGATCATGCAAGAGACCACTGACATACTCCTTGAAGGCGAGAGGAACGACCGTGCACAGACGGTCGACGGCAATGTGGCTGCGCCTTTTCGCCGCGTGAGTCCGATGCCTCACGATCCGCTCGCGAACGAGGTCGGGACCGGTTATCGGTGCCTCCGTCTGGAATGGAATCGCTGCGACAAGACACCTACCTCGTCATTCACCGCCACCAGATCATTGATGACTCTGCGCAACTCGCCTTTGGTTACGAACTCGCCTTGCATCCACTCTGCTGGCGCGTCTCGACGCTTCAAGGTCCGAGGTCGCCATCTGAACGCGATTCGGAGTGATGGCTCGGGCCAGAGACTATGGACGATTGCGTTGCGGTCCTCGAGAGTCGACTTGGCACGCGCCAGGAGGTCGCGGGCATCTGCTCCGATTCCATCTGGCGCGCTGGCCAGCCTTCTCTCAATCAAGGTCAGCAGTTGAGCGACAGGCTTGCCAGCGTGCAGCCCCTGGGGTTCTTCGTCGACCGACCAGAGCAACTCAAGTAGTCGCTGCTCCAGGAGGGCCCCCAGCATCGTCACTCGCCCAATCACCGCGTAGAACTGACCGGGAACCGGCCCAAAGAATTGGTCTGGGATTCCATACGGATCAGGCATGGCCCCATGGTGCCGCTATCGGTCCGGGATCCCACAGGAGCATGCGTCTTTCCGCCGCCTAGGCATGCTGGTCAAGACCTCCCGCTGTCGGAAGTCAAGTAGGGCAGAGTGCGATCTAGGAACTCCTGAGCCTGGGACTCGCCGAGAGCCAAGACCGAATCAATTGGCCACGATGTGGTCCCGTCCAGGCTGATCCCTACCCTGACAGTGTGGTCATCAACCCGTCGGGCGTCCTCTTGCAGGGACGCTAGTTGCGGGAGCTGGGTAAGAAGCAGAGCGAACTCGCGAAAGGCGGCACGCATCTGATCCAACCCGTTCTTGATGACCGCGAAATCAACGGGGTGCTCCCATGCCCATGGATCGACCTGAGGATCAACCGATCGATGCCCTGCCCACTTGTTTCGCCAGTATCGAATAGCTGAAATCTCGGGGGACTTGATTGTGATCACTGAGTTGCGAATACCCGCGACTAACTGCCGTGCCGCCTCCCGATCTGCCGCCGAGCCGAACGTGGGGTCCTTGAGGCAACCAGTGATCAGGTCGAGTGCGTTGGCGAGAGAGCTGGAGCCTTTGCCGGCCTGGTCGTAGGTTGCCGCTGCGTCGAGCACCGCCTTCTGCGCGATGCTCACGGCCAAGTGATCCAAGGCCGAAGCCAGAGGGTGATGACCGAGTTCAGCAGAGCGCTGGCGGAGCTGAGGTGCAGCCGTTTTCGCGAATCCCAGCGAAATACAGGCCAAGAGGTACGCGGAGAAGGCATCCTCAAGCCGCTCTCCCACAGGAACCTGGGCAAGAGCTTGGGCGAGATCCTCCTCATCCAGCGGTTGAGCCGAAGATGAGGATTGCCCAGGCTGCGTGGCCGCGGAGTCAGTGCCCATGTTGGGACCGTACACATGAGCCTGCGCTGAATCTTGGACGCGAAGAACGCCAACACATTGGGTTCGGAGGTCACATCAATGCCCACGACTGCGCTCTCCCAGCTGCCGGAGAGAAGTACGCGGCCCAGGCGCATCCTTCCCCCGCCTTCAGGCGCACCTTCATAGACTTAGCTGCGAGGTGCGCGCTCGTGAGTCGTGCCGATCTTCGCGATCTCCGCGCGCGCGACTCGACGACCTTGGTGGCTCGCGCCGAGCCAAAGGTCGACGTCCGTCAGCATCAGCAGCGCTACCGAGAGTTCGTCTCGATCGACAGGTGACTTCGCCATCAGAACCGCGGAAATGGTGTCGAGCGCGTCGTCGATCTTCTTCCGCAGCTCTGGCCAGTCCGTGGACGCGAGGGACGACGCCTCGCGTCCCGCCGCGTACAACTCGGCTACCCGGTCGTACATCTCGCCGAGCGAGTGGAAGTCGTTCGCGAGCTTTAGGCCGAGGACCCACACCACCGACGAGAGCCGAGCAACCGCTGCCCGAAGGGCAGCCGCCTGGGCCATCTTTCGCTCATGCCGGATCGTCCACGCCACCGCGAACGCCGTCATCAACCCACCGATGACACCCCCAACGATGCCATCAAGCGCGACGGCCCACCACCACGCGCCGTCGTCTAGGTGGCCACCGATCCAGTTTTCCGTCATGCCACGGAACGTAGCGGGCCCGCATCCCTCTGCGTCGGTATCGCTGGACGGGAGCCCGACCGGAGTCCGATGACCGTCAGGGACCGAGTTGACGACTTATCGGCCAGCGGAATGTGACGCGTCGGCGCTTCTTCACCACGAACTGCTCAGGCTCCGTCATCCACGCGACGGCAAAGGACGAGAGCGATCCGAGCGCTTCGAGCGCTGCGTTGCGTTGCTCGATCCATTCGCCGCGCCGGCCCAACGTTGAGGCCGCAAGGCGGGCGCGCAACCCGTCGAGCAACTGCGCTGCGTCGGGCTCGTCGTCAGAGATGCCGGCCCAAAGATCCAAGGAGCTGGCCTGGATCAGTCGCACCTGGGCCGCCCAGCTTCGGAGGTCACCACGGTCGACCTCGTCCGGGATGGCCGAAGCGACCTCCTGACTTAGGACGGTCGCCATCTCGCTCAGGCGCGCGGCTGACGCGTGCAACCTCTGGAGTCGCGCCGACCGTTTCTCGTGCCGCAACGTCGCCCACACTGCTGCGCCCGTCGCCGCGCCGCCGATGACCCCACCGAACAGACCGTCGAGCAAAACGCCCCACCAGGTGTCTCCCGGACTCATGGCCGTACCGTACAGACAGGAACCCTGAAGTACGGGCGCTCTCAGTCCGTCTGCCTGCGCGTGAATCGTCATCTCTGGCGGTAGGACGTCGAGAGCCGGGCTCGCTGCACCGTCGGCGCGCGCGAAGCCCGACTCTGAGTCAACCTGACGCCGTCTTTCCTGGCTGGGGAGGCGCGCCCGACCGGCGTCGACCGCGACTACTTCTCGAAGTGTCCATAGGGTCGGAGTTCATCTCGGTCGCCGTCGCCTTCGGATGGGTGCTCATCGGTGCCAGACTGACGTGCGTCATACCGCCGCGTTTACGCCGGATGCGAAGGTTGCCTTACGGTTCGTCTGCCGCCCGCCCAGGCTCCATCTCAAGGCCGGGCTAGCCGACGCGCGCCTGAACTGTCTTGAATAACTGCAGGAAGTCACCGGGGATCGCGTCCAAGCTATTCGCCGCCTTCAGGATGTGCTCGGAGCTCAGGTCAGCGTTGTGGGGGCGGCCTCGCAGCCACACCTTGAAGTCCCTTGCAGTTGCCCCGGGACGGTCTTTACGGGCGTCGGCATGCTGAGAACGAAGGTCCGCCCAGCTCGCTGCACCTGGGACGAAGGTGTCGACGGGTAGGTAGTCGAGCACGTCCTTAGCAGTGAGTCCGAAGGCCGTGAATCGTCGAATGGTTCCGCTTTCAACGCAGCGCTGAATGAGCTCCCTCAACTTGTCCCATTCGTGGCTGCCCAAGAAGGTTGGGCGATTGAGCAGGCGTACGGCTTCGTCCACGAGGCCACTCTCCGACAGGACTGTGACCTTCTTCATCAGGTCGTTCAACTCGGCCGTGGCAATGTTGTCGAACACTACGAAGATGTGCGCAGGCGTGTAGTCGAACAACACACCGAGGGCTGCCGGCGACACGTGATGGGTCCCGCGCAACGCCCGCGTCTCGACTCTCAGCGCCTCGAGCTCGGCACCGAGGAGCGCCTCGAGCACAAGGGTGTCGTGCAGCCCCTCAACCAGAACCAAGCCCCGCTGTCGCCTGAGCAGATCACTGGGCAACAAGCCAAGTTCTTCGAGATGCTCCCGCGAAGCGGACGTCAGTTCCGACACCGACCGGGTGCCTGACGTACGCGCGACCTCGTAGACATTGGCTGTCGGGACGTTGAGCAATTCAGGTGAGTGGGTTGCCAGCAGAACGTTGGTGGCACCATCGGACGGCAGGGTCGCCACATACTCGGCCATCTGTGCCTCGGCAGAACGATGCAGGGCAGCTTCGGGCTCATCGAGCAGCAGCAGGCGCTGCCCCGGTCCCTGGGGATCTGCGGCATCGAGCGCGCGCTGAATACCCCAAACCGCCCAGCGCCGCTGAGCGGTGCTCAGTTCGTCGATTCGCCTAGTGCGATAGATCGGATCGAAGCCGGTTCCGCCACGAGTGGGTGTCGCAACGTAGTGATCATGGTCGACGAACCACTGCACGGTTTCGTCCAGCCCGGCGACCGAGACGTGCAGTCGAAGTGTCGGCGCGTCCTGCAGCGCTCGAGCGAAGTGCAGGTTTGCGACAGCCTCCACTTGACGCACGGCGTCGGTGAGCGCGGGGCTCGCGGCGACTTCGTTGCCGACTACTTCCAGATCCTCATCGACCGTGGAGGAGAGTAGTATCCGCGTGGCCTCATTGATGTCGTCGACCGCTGTGGCAAGGCTTGGGGTCAATCGAGGAAGACGCCGATGATGCCCGGCGTAGTACGCCGGCATGTCGAGAACTCCAATGCCACCGAGAGCGGCACATGCGACCGTTCGGTCGTCGCCGATCCTTCCAGCAGGCGAGACGCAGATGATGCCCGTCTGAGCGTAGACCTCGTCATCGTGGGAGTTCTCGTAGGCCTCATACAGTGCGAACTCGCTCGTCGCGTAAGGGCACTCCGGGCCTGTCACCAGCGCCGGCGCGGACACCCACTGGGGGAGGTCCGCCTCGCCAGCGGCTGCAACGAGCAGGAGTCTGTATCGCAGCCAGTCGCCGACTAAGCCAGCCGACCGGCCCGGCAAGACGTAACGGTCGGCGAACTCCGACTCCTCGGGGTCAAAGCAGGAGCGAACCCATGCCGTCAGGGCCGCCTCTGTGCCTCGATCAGCCCATCTTCCGCGCGCCCGTTCCCAGTCTTCATCCCAATCATCGAGGCCCTCCACGGGCATCCTGGAAGACCCGTTCGTGTCTGCGGGGAGCTGGATCAACGCCTCAAGGGGGCTTTGTTGGCCCTTCCAGAACCGCTGGATCTCCGCGATTGTCCGGGACTTCCCGGCCCCGTTGAGGCCGTACAAGACACTTAGGCCGTCGCAAACCGAGATCAACGCAGGCACGGCAACCTGGCTGTCGCGCACGAAGAAGCCCAAGAGCCGGATGCCCACCGAGTCTGGTCGCTCAAGCACACCGCCAGCCTACGGACCTTGCGAACCGAGTGCCCGCTCAGCTCGCGGACTGCGCGGTCATCCAAGACTGCCTGATGGGATTACCTATCCGATTCACAGATCGGTCACCTCCACTCGGACTAATACGATCGACCGCCGAACTAGGAGAGTCGGCCTTGACTGCTACAACAAGACCTCTCTTCTCCGGCGGTCATTCCATCGGCTTGACATTGGCTTCGACGAAGGCAATCTCCTCGGCGTCGAGCCCGTACTTGGCGTAGAGCTGGGCGTCGATCTCGGGGATCGACTTGTTCCAGTCGATGTCGGAGCTGTCTGTGAAGTCCTGGAGTGGTACGTGCTTCCAGGTGCGTGCCGGGTTATCCTGCGTCACCTTCGAGACGCCGAGCATTGTCCGAGCGAACTTGCTCTTGATGTACTTCTCGCAAGCCTCTGCGGCGTCGCGGGAGTCGAAGGCTCCGATGGTGATGAACGTGCCCTGGACTCCAACGCCGGGATCGAGCACGACGAGTTGCGAGAGCGTCTCGCCGAAGGTGCCCGAGCCATTCGCTTTCGGCACCGCAACCTTGAACTTGTCGAATGACTGGGGACCGTCGATGTATGCCCGGCGAATCCAGCGGGTCGTCCGTGCTGTACCAAACCTACCGAGAATTTGGGCGTACTGATGGCCGTCCTCTGGCCTGGATGCGTGCCACAGGAACGGCAGCCGCGTGAACGTCCTCGCGTCGGGCTTGTACGGGTTGCCCTCCGACATCAATGAGCGTGCCTGCGGGTTCTCGGAGTGCATCAGGTCTGTGAATCGGTACTGACGGTCGTTCGTTATCTCCAACTGCGTCAAGGAGCCGTCCCCGCGTCCCGAGACCCTGTGGAGGATCGAGTTCAGCTCAGGGTATTTCGTGAACGTTCCTATCGGCTCTCCCTCCTTGGATGCGTCGCGGTAGGTGACAACGACACCGCCTTTGATGTCGGTGCCAGGAAACAGTTCGCCGCTGTTTGGAACGTAGATCGGGACCGACACGTGCGGGTCGGCGAGCATCTTGGCGTTCCAGTCCTTGTTCGTGTAGCCGGCGTTGAACAGGAAGCGCGCGGGGGTGATGAGCACAGCCTTGGTGCCGACCTCGTAGGCGGCATCCATGAACTTGTCATAGATGGGCATGTTGTGTGTCGACTCGCCGACTGAATCCTCCTGGTAGGGAGGGTTGCCGATCACGACATCGAACTTCCTACTCATGTCAGTTGTCTCCCAGCATCTCGTCTACAACCCGATCGCGTTCCGCGGTGGTCATGCGGGCGAGGTTCCCGACCCGGAAGTGCCCAGAATCCACGAGCCATGCCCGGCGCTCGGGCACGCCGCCGCTGACGGCCTCCAAGGTGATGTCGTGCAGGATCTCGTTGTGGCTCATCTCGAACACCTGACGGGTGAGGATGTGCCGTAGCCGCTCGTCCTGGTCAGAGATGGCGTCAACTAGGCCCCTGTCGAGCCGGCGCACGAGCTCCATCAGGAACAGACCAGCGGTCGAGAACAGGTCGGCGAACGTCTTTTCCGGGTCAGAGAAGATACCCGGGTTCTCGGCCTCTAGCGTGTCGCACATCATTTGCACGACCGGCTTCGGGGTGAACACCAGCGAAGTCTTCTGCTGGGGGATGTACGCGAAGATGTCCTCAGTCAGGTCCGGATCGAAGTAGTTCGCTAGCTCAGCCTTCGTGTTGAGGAACTCCTGGATCGCCTGATTGAACACCTCCTCGTCGAAGAGCCCCGCAACCTTGGTGACCTCGCCGGTCTTCGGGTCGGTCACCTCGCGGCCGTCGCGGAGCTTGCAGAAGTCTTCCTCGGTGATCCCAGTGATCTCCTGGAACACGTCGTCCGGGGTGTAGTCATCGAAGTTGGTAAGCGTGGTGCTCCGGTCGCCGTAGGCCATGAGGAACATCGGGATGGTCCGTGCAAACCCCCGGAGGTGGTCGCGGGCGGCGTCCATCGTCTTGTTCACCTCCGACTGGGCCTTCTTGGTCTCCTCACGCTTGACGAGGGTCTCGGTGACGTTGTCGAGCGTCTCGTGGAAGATCGAGAGCACCTGCGCGTCGAGTTCGGCCTTCGCCTCGGCCTTCTTCGCCTCGATCGCCTGGAACTCGGCTTCAGTTGCGGCTTCCTTGGCTTCGGCGTCGATGTGGCTGAGCGCGATTTGGTGGTCGACGTAGGCGCGATCCACCTTGGCCTTCACCTGCGCCTCGGTGGCCTTCTCGTCGTTCTGGACCTGCCTGGCCGTCATGCCGTACTCGGCCGCGGCCTTGGCCCGCGTTTCGCGTGCCTTCTCCGTGACGATCGCGGCAACCTGTCTGGCCGCCTCGGCCGCCTTCGTCGTGGCCGGGTCGAGCGGCGGCACGTCTCCGTCGGAGTAGACCGGCTTGCCCAGCTCGGCGACCTTCGGGTTGATGACAGTGCCGACGTCGACCTGAACGTTTCCATCTGCGTCCGTGGTCGGTGGCGGCACCGGGACCTCAACCGGCTTGCCCTTCTCGACCTTCTTCTCCTTGGCGGCAGGAAGTTGGTTGAGGATGTCTTGGAAGTGCTCCACGGCCCGGAAGATGCCGGATACGTTCGCGAACAGCAGGTTCGACAGGAAGCCCCGCCGCACGACCTCACGAGCCTTGAATACCTGCGGGAACGTGAGCACCTGGGCGGCGTCGAGCTCGATCATGCGGCCTTCGGTGTCCTCACCCAGGATGGGGAAGAAGTTCAGCAGCCGCCGGATGTTCTCCCTGCGCTCAGCGGCATCGATCGGTGGATGCGGGGCGAGGTTGTTCGCGAACGCGTCAAAGATCGTCAGCGTGCGCTCGGGTGCGAAGTCGAAGATGTAGGCGTTCTCCTTCTGGAACACCTTGGCGCCGTGCGTGAACGTGCACGGGTTCTGAGACCGGAACGCCGCCTGCATGTAGAGCGCGGGCGAGGACAGGTTGGACAGCATGATGACCGCCGTCCACTCCGGCACCGTCACGCCCGTCGTGAGCTGCCCCACCGACAGCGTGATCGTCTTTCCGCCGTCGGCCTCCGCCTTCGCGATGGCCGCGCGGACCTTGTCCAGCGACCTACCCACCGCCACCGAGTCGTCGGCGTCCTCGTCCAGGCCGTCGTTCTCGTCGGCATGGGTTCGGCCGTCGCCGGCCGCCAGGATGATCGTGTACTCGCCGAAGACAGGATGCGTCTTGAGCATCCGCTCCAGCGCCTTGGCAGAGGCGACACGGTTGAGCAGCCAAAACGAGTGCCGGATCTCGTCACGCAACTCCGGGGTGGAGAACGGGTACTTCTCCTGCATCGTCACGGCGTCCAAGAACCGCGCGACGTCAGCTTCGTAGACGAAGTAGCCGTTGTCCTTGGTCGAGAAGAACTCCGCAAGGTCGAACGTGTAGTCGACGTTCCCCTTCTCTTCGTCGAGGGCGACGCCCTCAGCGAGCCGGTCGGTGACCATGCGGGAGAGCTGGTAGGTCAGGAGGTTGAGGGTCGGGAGCGGGGCGTACGGGTTGTCCTGCGTCCCGTCGGACCACTGCTCCTTGGCCGTCTGCTCGTTCTCGTAGGTCCAGTTGAAGATCTGGTCCTCGCCGAAACGTCCTGACGCCAATGCCTTGAACGGTGTGCCTGACAGGTGAAGCGTGTGGTCGCGCTTGATCTGGTTGAACGCCACGTCGGTCTTCGTCGTGTCGACGCCTTCGTGGGCTTCGTCGATGACGAGTAGGTCCCAGTCAGCGTCGGCGATGTGCTTGAGTTTGTCGAAGGATCCGCCGAAGTACTGCGATCCCTTGAGGTCCTGGAGCGACACGAACTCGATGATGCGAGGGTCCTGGTCGACGTGCTGCAGTGAGTACGCCTTCCACTGCTCGCGTGTCATCGGGCTGCGCTGGGCGAGCGACGGCGAGTCGGACACGAACTGGTAGCTGGTCTGGTGGCCGATGAACCGCTGGTAGTCGTCGAACCAGGAGTTGGCGATGGCCGGGCGATTGGTGACGATCAACACACGCTTGACGTCCATCTTTCGCATGAGGTCGTACGCAGTCAGCGTCTTGCCGAATCGCGGTTTCGCGTTCCACAGCACCTCACCGGACCCTTGGGGGGCGAACGCCGTCATCGCCTGGCTGACCGCCTGCCGCTGCTCGGGCCGCAGCGTGTAGTCATCCTGCGACGCAGTCAGCGGTGTGGTGAAGGACTTCGATGCGAACTCGAGGAAGTACTGCTGGCTGGTCTTCGTGGCGCCGGCGAACTTGTGCCACTCCGTCCGGTGCGGAGTGGCGTTGGAGTCGAACTCGCGCTGGATTCCCTGCTGCTTGAGGAAGGCGTGGAAGTCGCTGTCGCGGAACGGCCCGCCGTCCTCGGTGATGAACGCTGCCCTGTACGCCCAGACCTTGATCTTCGTGATGTTGAGCTGGGACGCCTGCTGGGTGATGCGCTTGTCAGCCGAGTCCTGCTCGGTGTACCCGATCTTCTCCCACCCGTCGTACTTCGGTACGTCAGGGGTGCGCCACGAGTAGATGTAAGGGATGACCTCGCGGTAGGTGCTGATCTTCGGGCTAGTCATCGGCTTTCTCTTGTTCGTGGACCTTCTCAATTCGGCACGCCTGATAGCTGTCGGAGGCAGCGAAATTCATGGCGAAGTCGGTGGTGCTATGACGTAGCGACGCGAACGTGAATGGCTCGCGCTGAGCCATCCCGGGGGCCTCGGGGATGCGGTTCCACCAGGAGAACTGGATCTCCTCGCCGTGCCAGTCAAGGCCGGTCAGAGTGTCTCCACGAACGACGTTGGCGTCGATGAGGAAGGCCGCGGCCTGATGCAGGTTCGTACGCGGGCCACAGGGAATACCGTGTGCTTGGTGGAAGCTCAGAAATTCGGCCAGCATGATCGCCTTGGCATCCCGGTGGTTGTCTTCTAAAAGCTCGATGCCGTAGATCGACGCCACTGCGAACAGTGACTCCTGCGGCCACAGCGCAGGCGGGTACTCCTTCTCGATCGCATGGAGCTTGCGGCGCAGGATCGCGACCAAGAAGTTGCCGTGTCCGGCCGCAGGCTCGAGGAAGGTCTTGTCGACGAAGTCGCCGGTCTCCAAATCCTCGCGGACCAAGTCGAGCATGCGGTTGACCATGTGACGAGGAGTGAACACCTCGCCGTAGGTCCTGACGCGGTGACGCGACTTCACGACCTGCTCCTCGATCGTCTCTGTCACCGTCAATGGTGCCCTTCGTGCCGCCGACGATGAGCAACGGAACCCGGTGGCGGCGGGGGCGTCGGCCGACGTGTCGAGCAAGTCGGCGAACCGATCATACGGAGCAGCGCTCATTACCCCCGAGGAGACCACGCGGCGAACTCTAGTGAACGCGCCGCAGAGTTACCGACGATTGATGAGAACTGGGTCTGCACTAGGGCCGCGTCAGAGCGATCGACGACACCGGTAGCCCGGTCGGGCGTCCTCCGCGGCGATCGGATTCGTTATCCGATGCTCTCGGGGTGCCCCGAAGTTCGGATACCAGATCGACTGTCGGTGCCGGGCAACGGAGGGCGCTCGTAAGTCTGGTCAACCCGGCATCGTCAGCCGTTGACGTCCCGTCTCCCATGCCGTCGCCCCGCGTTCCTGGGGGGTGACTGCGGCGTACGTTGCGCTTGGGACGTCGGACTAGTAACCCGCAAGGTCTAAGAGATCCGCGGAGGGCTGCGCGAGATGCTCTTCGAGGCGCAAGGTCTCTCCGAAGGAGAAAGCCAGTGGGTCCCGGACCGCACCATTGCGGGTGGCGGCATATCGGTTCACCGCTGCGGTCACAAGCGGTGTCGCGGACCGAAGAATACCCGGAAGCAGCGGCGCATTGGTAATGCCACCATGGAGGATCAGATTTCGCTGACGATAGAGTCCCTTGAGCGTTGTTAGCACTTCAGTTCGCAGCGAGCCCACTTCTCGTAAGTCCAGCATCCTCGCGCAATGGCGGGCCTGCGACACTACTCTCGCGGACCGTACGTTTGAAAAGTCGCCCGCCTGGAGGTACTTCACGAAGAAGGGCAATCTTTCCTGTCGTGGGAGGACCTGCGCAGCAGCCGACCATCCAGGGTCACCTTGATTCCTCAAGAGGGCACCTAGGGTGTGGTTAAGGTCATATCGGACCCAAGCAATGGTGGCTACATCAGCCGCCCGCTCGCCCGACGCCAACTTATTCTCGTCGCCGGCGCTTCCGAATAGACACTCGACAGTTGCCCACAGCATCCCCGCAGCGGCCGCACCGCCGGCCAGGATGGCAGCTTGAATCGACTCAACGGCCACCTCCAAACGATCATCCGATGTCGGACGATCGAGAGCTGGCTCTGGCACGTCGTAATCCGGCAGAAGGTGATCCAGCTTTGTCCGGTCGGGCAACGGCTTGGGGTTACTCACGCCTTGAAACCACACCAGTCTGTGGAACCGTGGCACCGCTCCCGTCTTAAGGAGGGCGGCGTGGCTGACCCTGTGCACCGCGTCGCTCGCACTTTCCAAAGCCCCATCCAAGTCCCGAGCAACCCCTCGCAGAATGATGCCACCATGGATCGTGCGGGGAACGAGAGCGTGTGTCGAAAGTTCGTTGCTGTCGAGCCAGGCCTGCACCTCGGACCTACTGATCTCCAACATCAGGTGGTTAAGCCGCTCGGAGGCGACGAAGCCCCTGATCGACTACTACGACGGCGCGTCGGATTTCCTGCATTCCGGCGCAACGGCTATCCCAGATGCCGAGGCTCTCCGAAAGGCCGAGCTTACTCTTCTGGCCACAGGGGCATCTGGGACGCTTCAGACTTATCAGAAGTTCCGAGTTGCGGCCCGGCAGGTCATGATGATCGCGCAAGCCACCCACGACGGCGAGTACTCTGCCATTTGCGGGCTTGGGGTCGATCCGAACGTTCCCCCGGCGGTGCCTCTTGAGCCTCGATAGATCCGCCGCCCGCTCGGCATCATCAGCAGGGGGTGAATGTCGACGACAATGTCGACAGGTCGTTAACGGTTTTACACCGGCCGTGCTCCGCGATCGGATGCTGTATCCGATGCGGGCCGGCTTCCGAAATCGACACGGCCAATCCCGGCCGCCTGTGTCCGAGACGCCCCACGGAGACGCCCCGAAACAGGGTGCCGATCACGGCCGGTGTCGCACATCAGCTGACGGATCCCTGTCGCACATCACCCGACGGAGGACAAAGCGGTTCCGTCTTCAGTGCCGAATTCACCTCTACTAGATCAAGGCGCCGGCTCCGCCGGCGCACGGCCTGCGGGCGGCGCTGGCGCGCCGTCCTCGGCGGTCAGGCCTCGCGTCCGCGCCCATCGAGGGCGCCCTGTGGGCCTAGTTCCCGTGCACCTGAGCTGGTCTTCGAGCAGTGTGGACGACTCACTCACTGACAGTGCCGTACAACGCGGGGGCCGCGGCCAACGGGCTGGTGACCCCGCGAGGCTCGGGGCGCTAAGCCGACGATGTCCGATGCAACGTGATTCTAGGCGTGGCATCGATAAGTGCCTAGCGCGGATCGCGATCGGGGTCTTCGTTGGCGTCTACGTGGTCCAATAGGGTCACGGCCGGGAGGAAGCCCAACTCGGCGGCTCGTTCTAGAGATGCCCGAGCACGCTCGTAGTGGCCGCCTGAAGCGTAAGCCTCGTACAGCCGGAACGCTGCTTGGCCGTCGCCGGTCGCCGCGGCCTTGGTCCAGTGCTCGATGGCCCCATCAGTGTCGCCGCGACGCAGCAACAGGTATCCGTAGAGGTCAAAGGCCCCCGGATGTCCCTCCTCACTCGCGCGAGCCAACAGGGGCAATGCCTCCTCGGTGTCTCCGCCCTCCAGCCGCTTCACGCCAAGCCGATAGGCAGATGTGGAATCGCCAGCTTCTGCGGCCGCCTGCCACACTTCTTCGGCTTGGTCCCGGTGACCGGTCTCCCACAAGAACTCGCCAACCTCTGCGTCCGCTGCCGGGTTTCCGGCTGGGTCGCGGGTTGCGGCTAGCAACGCTCGGATGCTCGGAATGTGCCCGTGCTCGGCCCCGGCGCGTCGCCACCACTGCACAGCCTCTTCCGATGCGTTGCCCTCGGCCAACAGCGAGGCGAGCGTGAACATGCCGTCCGCGTGCCCGCCTTCTGCCGCCTGCCGGGCCCACTTCACAGCATCGGCGGTGCGCCGATCCTGGACGGCCAACCAAGACGCACGCAGCATCGCGCTCGTATTGCCTGCGCGGGCTGCTCGCTCCGCCCATCGGCGCGCTTCGTCCTGGCGACCGTCCGCGAACAGCCGCGCGCCCATGTTCAGCATGGCGTGGGTGTCCCCGGCCTCGGCGGCCCGGAGCGTCCAACTCTGAGCGGCGGCTGTCTCGCCTGCTTGCTCTAGGGCGACACCGAGATCCGTCATGGCCGCTATGTCGCCGGCCTCAGCCGCCGGCCGGAGCCACTTAACGGCGTCCTCCGGCTGCTCCATAGAGGCCGCAGTGCGACCCATCTTTCGCAGCGCCTCGGCTCCGGTCTCACGCGTCAGCCACTCGGCCCAGAACAGAGCCCCTGGCAAGTCCGGCAACGGACTGCCCGGCCGCAAGACGGTCAGAAGATGATCGCCGGCTTCCTTAATCTTCGGCACGATCAAACTTCCAATGTCGTCCCGCCCGTCCCTCACGACACTGGTGAGCAGCAGGTTTGACAGGTCGTCCAGCCGGGACAACTCAGATATGGCGACGCGATAGGTGGCATCGGCCACTGGGGTCTGTGCTTCGTAGTTCTCGCCGACGTAGTCCAACACGCCAAACCTCCGCCCGCGAATCACGTCCTCGTCCGAGGTGACTAAGAGCGAGACGGAGGACGCGACTGGGGTCTGAGCCCATGCCAGCGCGGCGTCGAAATCTGCGGCACCGGCAGCGGCTCCGCGAGACTCGCGACGCCATTCCTCCAACAGCAGGCGCCAGATGGGCTCTGTGATCCAGTCGCCAGTCGCCCGGGCCCAGTCGATCAGTGCTCGAACGGCCAGCCAGCCGGTTGGTTCGGTTTCGCGGCCGGTTCGTAGCCGGTTCAACAGTTCCCGCGCAGCGATCAACCGTTCGGCGATGCCTGTCGCACTGTCGGTCCAGTCCTCAGCCGGATACGCGGCCATTGCGGCCGCGCGCTCTTTTGGGGTGATCTCCCGGGGTAGTTCGATCTCAACGAGGGGGCCTTCGTCTAAGAGTGCCCGGGCAATCCGCCCCCGATCATCCTGCGCGTGCAGACATTCCTCGAACGAGCGCAACGTCATGGTGGCGACCAGGAACGCGCCACCGACACGATTGCTCAGTAGGCCGAAGGACTCGGCGTCTAGTCCACCATCCTCGGACAGGTACTGCTCAAGGGCATCGAGCCACACAACGATCGGCCCCGGGTACAAGGGCTGCGCCAAGTCGAGTTCCAGCAGCCGGCGCAATCCCTGCGGACGTGCTTTGGGCCAGAGCACACCGGCCTGGGGCAATGTCTCCACGAGCACCTGTGCAGCTGTGCGGCTCTTGCCCGACGTCGCTGGTCCAAGAAGCAGGACGAAGCGGTCGCGTTGGAGGGCCCCTGCGATGAGCTCGTCGGCCTCTCGGGGGACATAAGGATCGGTCGCGGCCTTGGTGTACCGCGTCGGGAGCGCGCCGAGATCCGCCGGGTTTAGTTCACCCGCAGACGGCAGGTGTGCCGCGGGGTCGGTTCGGAGACGGAGCAGCGAATCCGCGTTTGCCTTGTGTCCGAGCAGAGACGGCCGGAGGACGGTGACACCCAACTGCGTCGCGCTCCATGTGCGGAGAATGGCCGTCATCGGTGTCGCATAGACAATGGCACCCTTGGCGAACCGCTCGTCAACCTCCGCCGGAGGATTCCACCGGATTAGGCCGACAGCACGCGGGGGGTCGTCGACGAGGACGGGCGCGCCGCTGAAGCCTCCCAACGCCAGCGGGTGCGACGCCCCGGCTTGGTCACTGTGTAGTTGGATGGCCGGCTGAGGCCCGGGGAAAGGCCGCGCGTCGACATCGACGATAGTTCCGCCGAAGGCCGCCTCGACACCCCCGGCTTCGTACGGATAGCCGCGCACGTAGTAGGCGCTTCGCGCGAACTCGTCCGATAGCGGCACAGGTTCCTCGCCGGCTGGCAAAGCTCCGACGAATGTCAGCAACGCAATATCCAAGTCGGCGTTCCAGTCCTCCACCCTTGCTTTCACCACCCCGGATCGGAACGTGATGTCAACCTCAGGACGCAGCAACCGGTTGGAGTGCCTGTCCCCCACGCAATGGAATGCGGTCAGTCCGGCGGTGGGCGCGACGGCGAACGCCGTTGCTCCCTCGTCGTGCTGCTCGTGCCTCGGACCTGTCTCGGGCAGGCGGGACTCGGTCAGCCGACCGATGGCGAGGTTCATCCGGAGTCCGATGCGGCCGTCGTGACCTTGCGTGCCCACGTGACGGTGGCTGTAAAAGTGCCCCCCACGCTCGCCTTGGCGAGCACGACACCACTTTCGGCCTTGAGTTCCAGGGCAAAACTGAGTTGCACCTCAGACACTGCAAGTGTGCCGGGGCTGTCGTCGTTCAACTGTTGCTCCAGACGCGAGCGCAGCGACTGGCTGATGTTCGCGACCGCGTCCGCGAGCTCGTCCGACCGGTCAGCGAAACTCTCAGGCACAGACTTCCTTGCACCCCAAAGGTCCCCAGCTGACGAACCGGCCGCAACCGTCGGAACAATGACTTCTGTCACGGCTTCTCCTTCCTGACGCGCAAACGCGCATCGTCATCGTGTTGAAAACACTCCCTCAGTGCGGATCGGGCTCCGCGTCGTCAAGCTCAGCCACCGAGCGCATCCGATCGATCCACAGAGCTTGGTCCTCGCTGGGCGGGTCGATGCGTGCGAGCGCGTCACTGGCGACAGCCCGGGCTTCCGTCAAGCGGTGGGCGTGCACAAGGTCAACGGCAAGGTTGAAGCAGGATCCCCAAAGGACGCCCGCGTTATCGGGCACGCCCTCGGCGTGACACTGCTCGGCGATTTGTACTGACGTGCGAGCCATGCTGACCGCTGCTGACGGGTCACCGGCTTGATCCAGCAGGCTCGCATATGTGGACATCGCTGCTGCCGCCCGCAGCCGGACCGACCCTTCGTCCGCGGGAAGGAGAAGGTCAACAGCTCCTTTGGCATACCTCAGCGCGGCTTCGACGTGGCCGGCCTCCGCCAATACCGCCGCGGTTGTGGCGAGGATGTCGCCGAGTGCTGGATACGCGGTCTGCAAGCTGGTGCCCGGCTCCAGGGCCAGATCCGCCAGGTCGCGCGCGATCGCCGGCGCGGCTTCAAGCAATGTCGTGAAGGCCCCGGCGGCCTCCTCAAGGATCGCCAGGGCCTCCTCCGGTCGGTTCAACTCGCGCAACAGCTTCGCCTCTGTGAGCAGAGCGGCGCCGCGGGTCGCAGTGAGTGCCTCTGAGCTGGTTTCGCCCAGGCCCCCGGCAGCCGTTACGGCTGAGCGTGCGACGTCCAGGGCTTGGTCAAAGAATCCTTGCCGTGCCAAGACCCTCGACAAGTTCAGCAGCGTCTGCGCACGCCGGCCGTCCCAAAGGCCAGGATCGATCGGGTTGAGCTCAGCAAAGACGTCGCGCGACTTCTCCAGGAGGCGCTGTCCCTCTGGGATGTCGCCGCTGTCCGCACGCAGGGTGCCCAGGGTGCCCACCGCCCAGGCGTAGTGCCCCTTGTCCCGCGGCCCTAGAGCACCCTCCAAGCGTTCGAAGCCGTCGACGGCAGCTTGAACAAACGCGCTCGCAGACGCCAAGTCACCTCGCGAGGCGGCGCTCTCGCCGACGGATACGAGGCTCGCGCATAGTTCCGGCGCCCGGGCCGGGTAATCAGTCGGGGTAAGGCGGTCCAATTGCGCAAGTAGCCGATCGCCATTGGCGTCTGTCATCGAAGGCCCGGGCACAGTCATCGCCCGTGCTCCCGCGATCGCAGAACTGTCTCTCCATCGTTGGATTCAGTTGCAGCAACATCGGCAGAGATGCCATGCGGAGCGCCACCACTGATGTTCACTCGCGCACGGCGCGGCTGCGGATCATCCAGTGTCGCCATGCTTCCTCCTCTCTCCCGAAGTGGTCCAACTTTTAGAGCCTCAACTGCTCGTGGGTCGCGACGCTGCGAGAGGATGCGTTACTCCGAGGGCCGCAGCCCTACCGAGAAGATCAGGTGGGTCGTAAGCAGCGGACCGTGCTCGTCACGCAGTTCCCCATTGAGGTAAGAGAGCTTCCCAGGAAAGCCCTGCTGCTCGGAGGACCGGTCTATTACCGCGTAGATACCGGCGCGGAGGAACACCGAGCCAATCAGGGGGTGCAACTGCAGTATCGGCAATTCGGACCACAACACGTCGTCAGCGTTCTTCCCAAAGTTCTGCACGAGGCTGTTAACGAGTTTGGTGCCGACGTCTAGATACGGGATGCCCTTGAGGACGTCGACTTGCGCTAGGCCGGAGTCGTCGATGACCTTCTTGACCTTGTCGAAGTACACGCTCAGGTCTGAGTCCAGCTCGATGAGACCGAGCCGCAGGTTGACGAAATTCTCGAACAGCACGTTGCGGAACACCCCGCGGGAGGCGAACGACGGTGCATACTCGTCGTCCCGGACCCGGAACTTGGTGACAAAGGAGGCCGTGACCTCGTTCGAAAGGTCCTGCGGCGCCCGGGTGTCGACCTGAATCCTCAGCAGACCCTCGTTAGACCCGATCAGCCCGTCGGGGAGGTTTCCAGAGTAAAAGGCATGCAGGTCTAAGTCGAAGAATGTTCGCGGCGTCTCCGGGACGGCCAGGTCCTGTAGCGGTAGGGCTGACGCCGGGACCACGTCGTAGGCGGCCCCGATCTTGGGAGCAGTTTCCCCGTTGAGGTTCACGAACCCGATATGCGGCGCCCTCGAGGGCCCCGTTCCTCCCCGGAACGACTCGACATCGACCACCAGCTCTTCCACGACGCCTCCCGAGTCCGGCGGTGCCGAGAACCCCCGAACCCTCGTGGCCCGGCGCCGCGAGCACCAGTAACGTCCAGCATGATGGCGACGAGGGGTCCGGGGAATAGTCCCGACAGGCTGTTCTCAGACCGGACGCGCCGCTGCTATTCCTCTGGCGGCGCCGGACATGGCGAACTACCTCCGACCAAAGCGTCCTGCTCGCGCGGGATTTGCCGGGCGGCGACCAGAGTGGCCACCACTTGGAGTGCGGAGCGGTCCCGCGTGGCTGGAAGAAGCGGAGTGCGTGTGCGTGTACCGGTCAGTGAACACCGGTGAACGAAGGCGCGTGGCCTATTCGACCCAAACGAGATGTGCAGGGAAGTCCCTGATTTCTGGAACTCGACCCGTGAGCATCCACTCGTAGTACGCCTCCTCGGTCATGATCGCTATTGAGGGGCGGCTGTGCTTGTCGGGGTGGATATCGCTGACGGCGCGCATGTCGTAGACGAAGCCGTCGGGGGTCGAGAGGACGACACGCTTCCCCTTCAGGGCTGGGACTTCCTCGGCCGGAAGGGGTTGGCGTGCTGGCGGGATGCCGAAGTAGGGGTAGCGCTTGTCTTCTGGTTGCTCGCTCATCGATCTCCTCCAGTTGCCATGGGCGTGGCGACCTGTGCCAGGACGAGTGGGTGGTCGGTCACCTTGCCGGCGATGCCTCGCTTCAGCACCCCATGCGCTCGCCAAGCCGCGTTCGTCCCGAAGATCCAGTCGATGCCTTCGTACTTCGGGGGACGGCAAGTGCTCGAGTCTGAGCCACCGGCGGCAGCACTCAGCCTGCCCCCTGCGGTCATGGCGCAGTAGAGATCGTGACGTTCGTTGAAGTCGCCAGTGATGAAGATGAGGACCGAGTAGCGGGCATCGAGTGACCGCACAATGGCGACCTCGCGACGCACGGCCTCGCGTCGGAACCTGGCCTGGGCGGGGAACCGCTTCGTGTCTGCGGGGTTGTGGACGTTGAGGAAGATGCTGTCCAGGCCCGTCAGGACATCGCGGAGCCGAACCATCGGCATGTGGCGCTTCTGGCCGTTGAAGTAGGGGATGGTGAAGCTGCTGCCGCTGACGAACGCCCACCGGCCGCGATGCCAGGCGATCGAGTTCGACGTCTCGCCGTGAGGTGAGAAGACCGAGTAGCGGTCGCGAGCGAAGGCAAGGAACGCGTTGCGCTGAGGCGGCTCGAGCTCCTGGAAGCCGACGACTCCGACGCCGTACCGGTCGAGCAGCTGGACGGCCCAGCGCATGCGTTGACGGCTGTTCGCCCAGCTTGGCTTGTTGCCACCGGGCTTGGTGTGCGAGTGGCCAAGGACGTTGAAGGAAGCGATGAGGTGGTCGGGCAACGGCTCGGTCCCAGTCGCGGCCTCGTTTACGACCTGAGCGACATCTCCGCTGAGGTGGTCCTCGAGCCACTTGCTCGGGTCCTCGTCGTCCTCGTAGATCGAGCCGCCCTGGGGGTGGACCTCGAAGTGCAGGTGACAGCCCGTGGAGTTTCCCAGGCTCCCGACTGCGCCGATCTTTTGCCCCGCGCGCACCCGCTGGCCCTGGACGACGGAGACGCTCTGCATGTGGGCGTACCAGGTGTGCAGGCGACCCTCGCCGACGCCGACCTTGACCAGCCACTTGCCAGCCCAGGCCTGGTCGGTCTCGATGCTCACCACGCCGTCATTGGCCGCCACCACGGGCGTCCCGCAGGCCGTGGAGAGGTCGGTTCCGGTATGGCCTCGCGACCACAACTGACCGCTGCCCCCGAAGTTGCGCTGGTCGGTGAAGCGGGCCGACGCCGGCAACGGCGAGACCACCCGGCCACTGAACGTTGCGGGCTCCACGCACGGTCCTCCCTCGCTGCCGCTCGTCCAGCTCGCTTCCTCAACCGAACCACTGGTCAGGTCGGCTCGGCCCATCAGAGATGCGGCGATCGCCTCGTCATCGGCATAGGCGTCGGGATACGCCGATCGCTGCACCGCCTGGGCCGCCGCCGTCACTGACATCTCCTGCCAGCCACGGACGCTCATGAGCCGCATGAAGAACTTCCGGGAGCTGGCCGCGGGGTCCATCAGGTCGGGTATGGATCCCCACCACGGCCACTGCTGCTGGAAGATCCCCAACGAGCCGTGGTCGGACCCCACGGCATCATGCGGGAGCGATAGGGAACGTTCGACTCCCGCCTGCTCCGGCTCTAGGTCGCGGCCGAGGCCGTCGTTGGCGTAGTTCTGGAACCGGGACTCCTGATGAGCGGCGGCCAGCGCGATGAGGACGCCGCGAGCCGGGACGTTCATACCCTGCCCGACTGCGATCACGGTCTGCGCGTTGGCCAGCTGGCTGGTGCTGAAAGTCTCCCTTGTCGCGGCGTTCGCCTCGACAGTCTCGGTGCAGCCGCCGGCGACCTCACTGCGACCGCCGGTGAACGAGGTGATCATAAGGACCGCGGGCATGACCAGCGCGACCACGCCGACCACGAGCGCCAGCCCGGCGATGAAGGTCGGCTTGCTCACGGGAGCCCCGCCGCCTCACGCGACCTCATCAGCGTCCTCGTCGTTCGACGGGTGATAGATGGGGTAGACCTCTTCCCCGTCGTACCACTCGGGGTCGGTGGGAGCTGGTGCCGGCGGAACACCTTCGGACCGACGACGCGGCGTGAACCCGGGCGGCAGCGCTTTGGGAGACCCGACGTGGGTGCCAGAGCGAGTCTCCTCGGACGTCCCGGCGGGGGATGCCGGGGCGGAGCCGAGGACTCCTCGAACCGGGCCGGCGGGACCCGGAGACGCTCCGGACCTGGCGTCCCCACGGTCGGTAGCGGCTGACAGTACCGGCGTCGGTCGGTTCGTACGGCCGGGTTGGGCCTCCGCACGCTGCGGTGGGCCATCGCCCTGGGAGGCAGCTGCGGCGGCTGCGCCAGCACTGGCACCTCCCGAGGCAGCGGCCAGGCTCGTCATCACGGCCTGCTTAGCCCAGGTCTTGCCCTTCTGCCCCGCGCCCGGCATCGGGTTGGTCATCCCGAAGTGCTCCGCGTTCGGGTTGACCATTGTGGTCAGCCGTCGGAACGGCTTCAGGGCCACCCACATGATGTAGCTGAACAGCGGCATCAGGACCATGCTCAACCAGCCGGGCACGCCTCCGCCGGGGTGGAAGAGGATCCCGAGCACCGCGATCGTGACTCCCGCGCCGATGCCGAACACGATCGAGTTCACGACGGCTGCGCCCACGGTCCGGCCGAGTCCGATCACCAGGCCGCGGGACGCCGGGAGGGCGCCGAGGAGGGCGAAGGCGGGGAACATCATCACCGCGAGCCGGACGATGAGGAAGCAGCCGAGCATCAGCAGCGCGGACAGCAGCAGGAACGGCAGGGCCAAGAACACGCCGAGGCCGGAGACGATGGCGAACCCGACGCGGGTCTCGGACCGCTTGCCCGTGAGGTGCTCGTAAGCCTCGGGGTCTTCGTTCTTGATCTTCTCGGTGGTCTCGGTCCACTGCTTCTTCTTGGCCTCGACGATCTCCTTGAAGTGGTCGGGGTCCTTGTCCGCCTCGGCGGCTTCGCGCCAGGTGAGGGCCTGGGACTTGAACAGGTCCGGCCCGTACTTCTTGGCGGTCGGGCTGTCGGGGTCGCCGAAGGTGCCGGCCAGCCAGGACCGGTAGAGGATCGCGCTGTGCACCTGCGAGGACACGGCCATGCCCGGGTCGGTGGTGCTGGACTGGCCGTCGAGCCGTCCCACGACGGTGCCGAGGGTTCCGGTGACGGTCTCGTCGGCGGCGTGACCGGCTGCGATGGGCCACCGGAACAGCGCGGTGGTGACCATCAGGATGATGAGTGCCCACCCGATGGCACCGGCGGTGCTCGAGAGTGCGGAGCGGCGGGCCTTGAAAATGATCAGGCCGCCGAGGATCGCGAGCACGACGGGGATCCACGAGGCGAAGAGCTTGTCGTGCAGCGCGGTCGAGACCCGGGTGATCACCGGGTCGAAGGTGTCCAGGAAGGTCGGGTTGAAGGCCACCTGGCTTACCGATCCGGTGAGTGCGGCGAACGCGACCGGCGGCTGCATGATCCAGTTCGCGACCGCCGTGCCGATGACCGCGTCCGGCTGGCGCACGGCGTCGGGTCCGCAGCCCAGGTCGTAGGTTCGGTATCGGAGCCCGGCGTACCCGTACTGCTCGTAGATCGTGGTGTTCGACCCCTCCTTGAACGGGTCGCCCTCGGGCGGGAGGCCGTGCGGAGGCACCGAGAAGAACCCGGCGACTCCTTGCCCGGGAGACTCCGGGGTCGGCGCCTCCTTGCAGTCGCTCAGGCCCGGTGCGTTGCCGCCCAGGACGGAGGACAGGGCCGGTGCGCCCGGGATCGGCAGGGAGCTGACCGGTACGTCGGGCAGCGGTCCGGGTGCCGGGATCTTCGGGTCCGGCTGCGCACCGGCCGGGCCCGCGATCCCGAGCAGGGCCACCAGGAGTGCCGAGAGGACCAGGACAGCGCGCAGGATCTTCCTCATGCGATCTGCTCCTCGAGCTCCTCGGTCGCGCTGTGCCGGCCGGCCGTGGTGTTGAGCGCTGCCAGCAGGCCCGGGTTCGCGGTCAGGTCGATGGAGACCCGGTCCACGTTCCCGTCGACGTCGCGCATGACGAACTCGCGGGTCCCAGCGTCGCCCCGCGTCGAGGACAGGGAGGCCAGGGCGCGCTCGTACCCGACACCGGTCTGGATCCGCAGCATCCGCAGGCCGTCGCGGGCGGCGTCCTCGTCCTCGATCCGACCCACGAACGCAGCCGACATGAAGTTGGCGACGTCCATGCCGAGCACGTCGGCGGGGTTCTGCGAGGCAGCCAGCACGCAGGTGTTCCACTTGCGCGAGTCCCGGCCGAGCCGGGTGAACAGGGCACGGCCGGCGGACCACTCCCCGAGGAAGTGGGTCTCGTCGAGAGCAACCAGCTTGCGCTGCTCCATGGTCCGGCCGTAGACGGCGCGGGTGGCGTACCAGGACGCCAGGTGGAGAAGCGGGACCGCGAGCTGCTCCGACGTCGACCAGTGGTCGCGAGGGATCGAGCGGGGCGGCAGGACGAGCCCGGGCATCGTCATCACCGTCAGGCCGGCCCCCAGCCGAGCCTCACCCGATGAGGCGCTCGGGAACAGCAGCCGGGCCAAGGGCAGCTCGGCCATGTCCCGGAGGTAGTTCGCCACGACCTGCCCGTGCGGCTCTCCGAGGCGCTCGAGGTTCTCCACCACGTGCCAGAGCGAGGCGGAGGGCTCACCGCCCGTGGCGCGAACGGCGTCGGAGATCACCAGTGCCGTTGGTGGGAGGCTCGCCACCGAGGCGGGCAGCAGCATCCGAACCACATCCATGGCCAGCAGCTTCCGGTCCTGGGATGCGAGCACCTTGGCCTCTTCGAAGGCGACGTCGTCCTCGTAGCCGGAGCGATGTGGGTCGGCGACGACGCTGAACGGGTTGAGGGTGCCGCTCACCGCCGCGGTCAGGTCGAGGTGCTCGCTATGCTGCCGTAGCTCGGGTAGTTCGGTGAGCCGGGCCAGCGGACCGGACGGGTCGAGCACCACTGACGGGATGCCGCGCCGGACCGCCTCGTAGGTGATCTGGCCGAGCAGCACGCTCTTGCCGGCTCCGAGGCCGCCCACGACGGGCACGAGCCCGGACGTCTCCCGGACCTCGGTGGCGTAGTGGGTGTCGAACATGACCGCCCGCCGGGACGCGCCGACGGTGTACCCGACGTACGGGCCGCGCCGATCGCCCAGCTGACTGGAGGAGGTTGGCATCCCGGCCGCCACGTACAGGACCGGAAGCCGACGACGGTAGGCAGAGGTCGACACCGGCTCGCCCGGGACGAACTCACGCAGCAGCCCGAACTGTCCCCGCGGCTGCTCCAGGGCCACCCGTCGCGAGCGGAACGACGTCCGGACCTGACGGACGCGCTCCAGGCACTCATCCTCGTCTCGGCCCGCCACGGCGAGACGGAACCAGCCGTGCAGCCGTGTGGAGGCAACGTCGGCGCCTCGCGCCATCTGGTCCTCGACCTCCCGTGCCTGGTCAGCCTGGCGTCCCAGAGCCAGCGGCGCGTCCAGCTCGTGCTCGGCGTAGTGGCGCTGCATGTCGCGGACCACCAGGAGCTTCCGCTGGATCGCCTTGCGTGCGTCCACGCCGGTCAGGACGTCGAACTGGCAGGACCACTCGACCGGGAAGGGGAGCCTGTCGGCGTGGGCGAGCCAGGGCTCGTGCGCCGGGTCGGGTGCTTCGATCTCCTCGAGGCGCCCGACCGACAGGACGGCCACGTGCCGTTCCAGCGGGTCCGCTGTGGTGCGGCTGGTGAGCTGGACCGTCTTGCTCAGCGGCCCGGCGTGGTAGTCCACCTCGTCCGCGAAGCTGTGGAGGTCGTCGGCGTCCCACGTCGAGCTCTCCGAGGCGCACAGGCTGATCGGAGCCGGCAGGCCGATCCCCATCGAGCGGCGGAGCAGCCACTCCATCTCGCGGGCGCTGGCGGGGCGACCCTCGAGGCCGGGGAGCCGGATGGTCTCCGAGACCTGCTCGACCTTCGACAGCAGGCGCGCGTGCTCGATGTTGCCCGGGTGTCGCCACAGTGCCGCGATCAGGCGATGGGTCGCCGGCCGGTTGGAGATGCGTACGCCGAGGAAGACCTGCTTCTCGGCCATCGTCTGGTTCCGCAGGTGCTTCTGCATGGTCACCATGTGGTCGGACCAGCCCTCCACACCCTCCGACTCCAGGGGATCCGGGGTCAGCCGGTGCAGCCGCTTGGCCCAGGCAGCGGTCGGATACGGCCGGGACGTGACCCGCAGGTGCAGCCGGTGCCCGGCGAGCCAGGCCAGACCGTCGCCGAACCCGTACATGAGCTGTTCGCGCTGTCGGTCCGACCGGAAGGCCCACGGCTGGGTCGGCAGGACGTACCAGGCCCACACCTCGTGCTGGCTGAAGCAGAGGTTGTCCTCGATGTTGCGCAGGGACAGCCGGGCGGGGGTCGCCGGGTCAGTGGGGCGACGGGACTTGAACATGGTTCTCCCTCGTTCGGACCGAGGTCACCTTCAGGCGCGTCGGCCGCGGGGTCTTGGGGGCTCGCGGGGTCCTGGCTTCCGAGCGCAGGAGCTCCCACACGGTGATCAGCGGGCGGTCGTGGTCGATCACGCCGGTGAGGGCGTACGTCGCGAGGATGGTCAGGACCAGCTCCCACACCGGGGGCACGCTGACCCTCATGGGAAGCGCGGCCTCGACCATCAGGACGCCGACGAACAGGACCAGCCAGATGCCGTACGCGGAGTAGCGCGCCGACCACGGCAGGGTCAGGCCCTGGGGGCCCAGCCACACCGCGTCGACGCGGTACACCTCGTCATCGGGACTGAGGCGCATCGCCGGTCACTGCTTCTGGAACACGAAGCCCGCGATGTCGCCGGCGAACCCGTAGAACAGCGCGGCGCCGGCGATGATGACGCAGCCCAGCATGACGTTGGTGACGGTCAGCGCGTTCTGGGACATCTGTCCCTTCCGCGAGCTGGCGATGATCCCGATCCCGACCACCAGCAGGATGATCGGAATGACGTTGCGGACGCCCCAGGCGACGATGCCGTCGGAGTTGATTTCCGGTGCCGCGGTGACGATGAGGGTGACGAATGAAGTCATGACGCTGCTACCTCCCGAGATTGGCTCGCCGAGAAGAGCAGCTGTTGGTGCCGCCCCCCCGAGCGAGCGCGGACGTTGACACTCTTGCGTTGCTGGTTACGACGATCCCGGGATTTGCCGGGAGTGTCGCCGGGGCAAATCGAATATGTGGATAACCCTGGCTCGGTGTTCGAGGGCGGCCCGTTGACGGCAACGCTGACTGCAACGGCGCTGCACCGGCCTGCACTGCGGAATTGCCGAACAGGCTCACGCACGCCTGAATCGCACCGTCCTGCACCGCCCTGCACAGGGCCGCCGAGGCTACGGATCAGAAGGTTTGGGGTTCGAATCCCTACGGGCGCGCAACACAGAACCGCAGGCAGCTACGAGGTCTGCGGTTCTCTGCATTTCCGGCTGCCGGACGCACGGCGCGGGTCGCGCGTGCCGCGAGTTCGACCCCGGGGTTCGGGGCGGCTCCTTGCGCCGGCGGGCTGCTGGCCCTAGAAACAGGTGCACGAGCCAAGGGTGGCCAGGTCAGAGGGGGGACGGCGTGAGCATGGTCGGATTCGGGCGGGCCGGGAGTCTTGGGGGAGCGATCGTGCTGGTCGCGGCGGTGACGGCGATGCCGCCGGCGTCGGCGGAGCCACCTCCGACGTGTGCAGGCCAGGCGGCCACCATCGTGGGGACGGACGGCGATGACGTCCTGCACGGGACGAGCGGCACCGACGTGGTGTCGCTCGGCGAGGGCAACGACAGGTTCAACGCCGGCCTGGGCGACGACATCGTCTGCGGTGGGCCGGGCAGCGACGTGCTGAACGGCATGGGCGGCGCGGACACGTTGTACGGCGAGGCGGGCTTCGACCAGCTGTACGGCGGGCTCGGGGCCGACCACCTGGACGGCGGCCTCGACGGGGACGACCTCTGGGACGACACGATGGGGCCGCCGACCGCCGGTGGCGACGGCGCCGACGTCCTCATCGGCGGGGACGGGAACGACCAGCTGCAGATGTCGGCGGGCGACGGGCTCGGCGGAGGCAGCCCCGACGAGGCCGACGGCGGGGCCGGGAGGGACCGCGTCGGCTACCTGTCCTCCCCCGTGGGGGTGACCATCCGCGTGGCGGCGGGCACCGCCACCGGGAACGCGGTCGACCGGTTCGTCGCCGTCGAGGGCTCGTTCGGGGGCTCCCTGCACGCGGACACCTTGATCGGCACTCCGGGGGCCGACCGGCTGATGGGCGGCGGAGGCAAGGACCGGGTGCTGGGTGGCGCCGGCAACGACGTGCTCATGGCCGATCGCGGTGTTGTGGACGCCGGCCCCGGCAACGACGTCGTGGACTCCGAGAACGAGTCGGCACGCGATCTCGCCGTACGGCTGGACGACGGGGACGACCGGGTCACGTTGTGGACGGGCCGCTCCATCGAGGTGCGCGGCGGTGACGGCAACGACACCGTCACGGTGGTCGAGCCGCACGACACGGCCGGCCTCCGCGCCCGGATCACCGGAGGGCGGGGCCACGACAGGGTCTCGTTCGCCAACGTTCCTCGCCGGATCCACGTCGACCTGGCGGCGGGGCTGGCCACCTTCTACCGGAGCCGCCTGCACCTCCACTACGTCGACGAGATCGTCGGCTCCAGCAAGGACGACACCCTCGAGGGCAATGCCGACGACGACGTGCTGCGTGGCCGGGGCGGCGACGACGTGCTGCGCGGACGGGGAGGTCCCGACCTGCTGATCGGTGGACCGGGCCACGACGTCGCGTACGGCGGGCCGGGCCGCGACCGCTGCTTCGCGGAGCGTCGCCTCTCCTACTAGGTGTCACGACGGAGTGACCGGCCCGCCGGGTCGGTCACTCCGTCGCGACCACCGGCGCCCGGGCCACCCGACGCTTGCGGACCAGGAGCAGCGCGACCAGGGACGCGCCGAGCCCCCACACCACCAGCACCGTCACGGTCCCGGCCAGGGAGCCCACCGAGCCGCCGGTGACCAGCTGGCTGGCGGCATTGACGTACGCCGGCAGCGGCAGCAGGCGGTTCAGCATCTGCAGCGGCTCGGGTGCGGTCTCGATCGGGAGCACGTTGCCCAGGGCGGCGACCTGGAGGAGCAGGAACAGCACGAACGCGAGGAGGCCGGCAACGCCCCAGGCCCATCGCAGGACGAGGCCGACGAGGGTGAAGGTGACGGCGGCCAGCAGCGTCAGCAGGCCGAACTTCACCGGACTCGCCATCCCGACCCGCAGCAGCAGGACCGCGACCAGCACGGCGACCCCCTGCGCGAGGGCCAGGGCCACGGCCGGCCGCAGCTGCACCTCGGTGAGCCGTCGCGAGGAGATCGGGCTGCTCGAGTGCCGCAGCACCTTGCCGATGTCCCGGCGCATCACCCCCAGCAGGGCGGCCAGCCACAGGATCACGCCGAGCACGACGCCGATCAGCCACCCGTTGGCGTGCTCGGTGTGCTCCACCGACGAGGTGAGCGCGACCGGTTCGCTGACCACGGTCTCCAGTGCCTTCTGCTCGTCCTTGGAGTACGTCGGGCTCTGCTTGGCCAGCTTGTCCAGGCCCTGGCTGAGCTGCTGGGCACCGTTGTCGGCCGAGATGGCGCCCGAGCTGAGCGAGCTCGCGCCCGAGGCCAGCTGCTGTCCGCCCGAGGCGGAGGAGGCCGCACCGGCAGCGAGGCGCCCCGCCGCCTGGTCCGTCTCGGCCGCACCGCTCGCGAGCGAGACGGCGCCGCTGCGCACGTCGTCGGCGCCGGAGCTGACCTGCTGGCCGGCAGCGCTGAGCTCGTTCGCGCCCGAGGCCAGCGACCGGGAGCCGGCCGCCAGCGCATCGGCCCCGGTCGCCAGTCCCTTGTCGGCGCGGGCCACGCCGTTGGTCAGGCGTGAGACCGCGGCGGCGCCGGCGGCGACGCGGCCGGCGCGGTCCCGCGCCCGCCCCAGGGCGTTGCAGAACCGCGTGGAGCCGCCCTCGCGCTGGCAGGTGGCGGCCAGCGCGCGTACGTCGATCGCGAGGCCACGACTGCCCCGCTTCAGCAGCCCGGCGGCCTCGGCGACCTTGGCCGAGCCCGAGGCCACCGTGTGGGCGTCGCCGGCGTACCCGGCCTGTCGCGTCGCGAGTGCCTGGGCACCCTCCGCGACGCCGCCGATGCCGTCCTCGAGCTGGTTCGCGCCGGTGGCGAGGCGGCGAGCCCCGCCGGCCAGGTCGTCGGCGCCGGTGCTCAGCGAGCCGGTCCCGGTCGCCAGCTCCGCAGCGCCGGTCGAGAGCTGGTCGAGCCCGGTGGACAGCTGCGCGGCGCCGGTGGACAGCTGCGCTGCGCCCTGCGCCACCTGGTTGGTCCCCTGGGCCAGCTGCTCGCCGCTGGAGGCCGTCTTCTGGTTGTTCTGGGCCAGCTGGTTGAACCCGTCGTACACCTGGCCGAGGTAGCCCTGCGTCGACTGCTGGCCGAGTGCGGTGGCGGCTGCCGCGGCGGTGGCCTGGCTGATGTAGGGCACCGTCGAGCTCGCGGCACCGTTGCTCACCAGCGTCAGCTTCCCCTGGACCGGCTTGTCGGTGCCGGTGGACAGGATCGACTTCGAGAAGTCCTCCGGGATCGTGAGCACCGCGTAGTACTGGCCGTTCTTCAGCCCGGCCGCCGCGTCGTCCGTGTCGGCCAGCGTCCAGTCGAGGTTCGACTGTCCGGAGCCGGGCTCGGTCAGCGAGGCCGCCAGGGCTCGTCCGGCCGCCATCGGCTGCGGCTGCTGGATGATCTGGTCGTTGTTGACCACCGCGACCGGGATGCGATCCAGGTTGTCCTGGCGGCCGGTGGTCGCCCAGACCAGGACGGCAGCGGCCACGAGCGGCAGCACCAGTCCGACCAGTGCCAGGCTGCGCCAGGGCACGGCCTCGCCGGGTTCGCCGAACTCAGGGGTCAGCGAGCTGCTCATGTCGATGCCTCCTCCGGCTGCTCCGCAGCCGTCCGTCCGGCTGCTGCCGCCAGGCGCTGCCGTCTCCATGCGTCGGGTCGCAGGAGCACGGCCGTGGTGCCCTGGCGCGACAGCTCCTGGGCCATCGCCTCGGCCGTCCCTGCCGGGACGTTGCTCTCGGGGCCTTCCTCGATCAGGACCAGCAGCCCTGCGCCTCCGGCCACGGCGAGGGCGGCCTCGACCACGGCGGCCGTCGTCGCGGCCCGGCCGAGGGGGCCGGGGTGACCGTCGACGACCGCGGCACTCCGCTGCAGGTCCTCGGCGAGGGCGGTGCCGCGCGCGACGAACTCCGTGCGTCGCCGCCGCGACGACACGCTGAGCCTGGCGCGCTCCTCCACCTGGTCGGACACGGGTCTCTCGTCGTCGCCCGGGCGGCCGACCTCGACGTACGCCGCCGCGGTCTGCACCGCGCCTCCCTGCTCCGGGAGCAGGAGTCCGCCGACGACCAGCTCACCGCCGCTCGGCCGCTGCCGCCCGACCAGCACCTGCGCGAGCTCCACCGGTTCGACGTCCTCGGGCACCGGCAGGTGGGTCACCCGGGTCGGAGGCGCCTCGAGGTGGACGGGCGTTGCGCCGGCCCGCACCACGAGGTCACGCGCGACGAGTGCCGTCGTGCCGTGCGTTTTCTCCCAGTCCTCGTACTCCACCTTGCGGTGCATCGCGGCCCCCTCCACGTCGACCTCCGGGATCCGCGCGTCCAGCCACGCCGGCAGCCACCAGGCCCGGTGCCCGAGAAGCATCAGCACCGCGGGCACCAGCGTCATCCGCACCACGAAGGCGTCGACGAACACGCCGACCGCCAGGCCGAACGCGATCGGCTGGATCGTGTTCGAGCCGTCGGGGACGAACGTGGTGAAGACGGAGGTCATGATCAGCGCGGCTGCGGTGACCACCGGAGCCGAGGCACGGAAGCCGGTGTAGATCGCGTCCCGCGGATCGCCGGAGTGGACGTACTCCTCCCGCATGGCGGAGACGAGGAACATCTCGTAGTCCATGGCCAGACCGAACAGCACGCCCATCAGGAAGATGGGCAGGAAGCTGACGATGGGTCCCTCGGTGAGCCCGGGTATGCCGAGCCAGCCCCACTGGAACACCGCCACGACGACGCCGAGGGCCGCGCCCACCGACAGCAGGTAGCCCAGCGTGGCCTTGAGCGGGACCGCCACGGAACGGAAGACGATCATCAGCAACAACAGCGACAACCCGATGACGATCGCGGCGAACGGCAGGAGCGCGCCGGCCAGCCGGTCGGACACGTCGATGTTGGTGGCGGTGGGCCCGGTGACCAGGATGTCGGTGACGCCGTACTTCTTCTCCAGCGCGGAGCTGTTGTCCCGCAGCTCGGTGACCAGCTCCGCAGTCGACGGGGCGTTCTGGCCGGCAGTCGGGATCACCTGGAGCAGCGCGGTGTCCCCGCTCTCGTTGGGCGTGGCCTGGGGCACGGCCACCACCCCCGGCAGCTGGCGGAGCCCCTTGGCCAGGTCGTTCACGGTCTGGGTGGGGTTGCTGCTGGTGATCACCCCGGCCGTCACCGAGAGCGGCGCGTTGTAGCCCTCACCGAAGGTCTCGGTGATGACGTCGTACGTCTGCCGCTGCGGCGTGTTGACGGGCGCGGTGCTGTTGTCCGGAAGCGCCAGCTCGATCCGGAGCGCGGGGATCGCCAGGACGAGCAGGAAGCCGACCACGGGCACGATGGTCAGCACCGGGTGGGCGGTGACCAGGTGGACCCACCGGGCCCGCAGCAGGACCTTCTCCTTCGTGCGCTTCTGCTTCGTGCGCTTCTTCGGGGGGCGCTCGTCCGCGGCGGGCTTGTCTGGCCTGGTACGCCGGCGCGGTCGGAGCCGCTCGCCGAGGAGCAGGGCGATCGACGGGACGAGCGTCAGTGCCGCGAGCACGGCGACGGCGACCGCCGCGGCCGCGGCGAGGCCCATGACGGTGAGCACCGGGATCCGGGCCACGGCCAGCCCGGTCAGCGCGATGATCACGGTCGTCCCGGCGAAGACGACGGCACTGCCGGCCGTCGCCATCGCCCGCGACATGGCCACGACGGGTTCGATCCCGGGATCGGCCAGCTGTCGCCGGTAGCGCGAGAGCAGGAACAGGGCGTAGTCGATGCCGACGGCGAGACCCAGCATCTCGGCCAGGTTGGGGGAGGAGCTGTTCACCGTCACGACGTTCGAGATCACGACCAGGGAGCTGATCGTCACGCCGACGCCGACCAGCCCGGACAGGATCGGCATCCCGGCCGCGACGAGGGACGCGAACGTGACCGCGAGGATGACGAACGAGATCCCCAGCCCGATCAGCTCGGGGATCCGGCTGGGCGGATCACTGGCGTTGTAGGCGTCTCCTCCGACCGAGGTCGTGATCGCCGACCGCGCCGACCCCGTCGGCCGCCCGGCCTCCAGGACGGCGTCGAGCGTCTCCTCCGACGGGTCCACGTCGGCGAAGGACGCGGTGCCGAGGGTCGCGGTCTTGTCGGAGGAGAGGATCGGCGCGCTCTGTCCGGGCGGCGGCCCGAGCGGGTTGCTCATCGAGACACCGCGGACTGCGTTGATCGCGCTCGCCACCTGCTTGACCGCCTTGGCGTTGGCGGAGTCGGTGACCTTGCCGTTCGTGGCGGTGAAGACGACCGTCGCGGTGGTACCGCTCTGGTCGAACCGGTCCAGGATGATGTCCTGGCCCTCTTGGGACTGGGTCCCGGGGATGCTGAAGGAGTCGTCGTAGTCGTCGCCGAGCACCATCGAGAGGCCGACGACCGTCCCCAGGACCAGCAGCCAGGCCACCACCACGAACGCCGCGTAGCGGCCGAGCATCCCGCCCAACCGGTGCAGGAACACTGACATGCGACAGCCCCTCCCTCGGCCGTCGGGCCCCCGAGACGCCGTCGGGCAGGTCTCACAGCGGCATGCGGTCACGATCTTGCCCACAGGAGGGGCGTGGTCGTCAACGCGCTCTGGGGGTCGAGCGGCCACGTGGGCCATGGCGCTGATCCGGGGTCGTCATGGTCCAGCGGCGCCGTTCACCTTCGTGCGGTAGACGTAGGCGATGGCGCGCACGATCGAGATGCGGTACGACGCGACCGCGGGCCTGCCGGCGCTGGAGGGACTGCCCGGATCGACGGGCACCGTGGACGGTGCCGTGGACGAGTGGGACACCGTCTACTTCGACACGGTGTCGCTCGAGCTCACCGCGGCCGGCGTGGTGCTCTGCCGCCGGGAGGGCGGAGGCGAACCCGGTTGGTTCCTGACGGTGCCCATGTCCGGGGAGGACCTGGACGTCCGCGTGCCGCTGGCCCGGTCGACGCACACCGCTCCCAGGGAGCTGCGTGGAGCGGTGACGGCGTTCGCGGGGAACCGGGTGCTGCAGCCCGTCTGCCGGGTCCGGACCGTGCGCCGGAGCCGGCAGGTCGTCGGCGGGGTCGAGCGCCGGGTGCTCACCGAGGTCGTCGACGACGACGTGGTCGCCGAAGTCCTCGTGGACGGGCACGAGAGCGCCCGCTGGAGGGAGTGGACGGTGCGGCCGGGGGACGCCGATGACGAGCTCCTCGCGGCCCTGGCACGACAGCTCGGTGAGGCCGGCGCGGGCCCGGCCACGGGCGCCCACGGACTGGCGGTGATCCTCGGAACGCCCCCCGTGGTGCGGCGCGAACCGGGCCGCCGGCGGGTGCGGCGGGGCAGCCCGACGTCCGAGCTGGTGCAGGGCCAGCTGGTCGGGCTGGTCGCCCAGGTCCCGGAACGCGATGTCGCCGTACGCCGGGACCTGCCGGGCGCCGTCCATCAGCTCCGGGTCACCTTCCGGCGGATCCGTAGCCTGCTGGCCAGCTTCGAGAGCGTGCTCGACGCCGAAGACGTGGACGCGCTGCGGTCGGAGCTGAAGTGGGTGAACGACCTGCTCGGAGAGGTGCGGGACGCCGAGGTCGTGCTGGCCCGCTTGCTCACGCGCCTGGACGAGCAGCCGGGCGAGGTGCGTTCACCGATGGCGGTTCGCGTCGTGCACCAGTCGATGCGTCGCCGCCACGACGAGGCACAGCGCTTCGTGCTCGCGGCGATGGAGTCCCCGCGGTACGTCGAGATGCTGGAGCGCCTGGCCGAGGTGGCCGACGCTCCACCGTGGCGGAAGCGGGCACGCAAGCGGGTCCGCGACGTGGTCCCGGACCTGCTGCGCGACGACGTCGCCCGGCTCGGGAAGAGGATGACGCGACTCCCCGCGTCCGGCGACCCCGACTTCGCGCACCGGCTCCACCAGGCACGCAAGGCCGCCAAGCGCGTCCGCTACACCGCGGAGGCGTGCCGGCCCGTGTACGGCAAGCACGCCAGGAGGCTGGCCCGGTCGATGAAGCAGTTCCAGCAGCACCTCGGCGAGCACCACGACGCGGCGATGACCAGCGAGGTGGTGCGGGAGGAGGCTGCGGCCCCGGGGACCGACGGGCGCGTGGCGTTCGCCCTCGGGCGCGTCGACCTGGTCGAGGAGCAGGCCGGCTTGCGCATCGCGAGCGAGGTGCCTCGCGCCTGGACGCGGCACCGCCCCCGGAAGCTCTCGGGATGGGCGAGGTGACGGGCCGACCCCGCGTCGCCGTCGCCTGGTCCCGGGGCGGCGACCGGTCGGTGCTCGAGTCGCTCACGGCCTGTCTCCGGTCGATCGGGTGCGACCCCGCTGGCATCGAGGTGGTCCGGTCGTGCCGTCGCTGCGGGGGCGACGACCACGGTCAGCCGCGCCTCCGTCGCCGGGGGGCCGACCTGCCGCAGGGGATCAGCATCAGCCGGTCCGCGGGGGTGCTGGCCGTCGCTGTGTCCGACGGCGCTCCGGTCGGCGTCGACATCGAGAGTCCCGAGAACGCCCGGTTCGACGGCTTCGACCAGGTGGCCCTGCACCCGGACGAACTCCGACCCCGCACGATCCGGCAGCGGGCGATCGTGTGGACCCGCAAGGAGGCCTACCTGAAGGCGCTGGGGCTCGGACTCGACATGCCCCCGGACCGGGTGCGGGCCAGTGCGCCGGACGGTCCGCCGCGCATCCTCGACGGCGTGCCCGGGGCGGGCGACGTACAGCTGGCCGACCTCGAGGTCCCACCCCCGCTCGTCGGCTGCGTGGCCGTGGTCTCCGCGGCGCCGCCCCGGGTCACCTGCGTGGAGGCAGCGGCGGCAGCTCCAGCTCGTCCAGCCAGGCCCTGAACAGTGCCCGGACGCCACCGCCCGCCCGGGCCTCCACGAACGAGGTGAAGTCGGCGGTCTCGACCCCGCCGTTGCGGTGCTCGGCCACCCACCCGCGCAGGACGTCGAAGAACGTCTCGTCACCGACGGTGAGCCGGAGCGCGTGCAGGCACAGGGCTCCGCGCTTGTAGACCCGGTCGTCGAACATCAGGTCCGGTCCCGGGTCGGAGAGCTGCAGGTCCTGCGGAAGGTCCGACAGCTTCTCCCAGTGGGCGACCGCCCGCTCGTGGGTGGTGTCCTCCCCGCACTCCTCGGACCAGAGCCACTCGCTGTAGCAGGCGAACCCCTCGTGCAGCCAGATGTCCTTCCAGGACGTGGCCGTGAGGCAGTTCCCGAACCACTGGTGGCTGAGCTCGTGCGCCACGAGCCGCACGGCACCCCAGTCGGACCGGACGAGGTTGGCGCCGAAGGTGGACAGGCTCTGGGACTCCAGCGGGATCTCGAGGTCGTCGTCCGTGACGACCACGGTGTACCCGCTGAACGGGTAGGGACCGAAGAGCTTCTCGAACGTCGCGATCATGTCGGCCTGGCGACCGAACGCGTCGTCGAGCCGTTCACGCAGGCGTCGCGGCGCCACCAGCCGGGTCGGCACCGGGGCTCCGTCGACCTCCTGCACCTCGTACTTCCCGATCTGGACCGTCGCGAGGTAGGGCGCCATCGGCTCGTCCTGGCGGTAGGCCCAGGTCGTCGTCCGGCCGTGCCGGGTCGAGGCCGCCAGCTCACCGTTGGCGACCACCACGTAGTCGCTCGACGTGGTGACCTCGATGAAGTAGCTGGCCTTGTCGCTCGGCCGGTCGTTGCAGGGGAACCACGACGGAGCGCCGTGCGGCTGCCCGGCCACGATGACCCCGTCCTCGAGCTCCTCCCACCCGGCGGTGCCGAGGTGGCGCTTGCGGATCGGCTTCGGGTTCCCGGAGTACAGCACCACGACCTCGACGCGACCCCCCGCGGGGAGCTCGTGGAGGAGCCGCACGGACAGCCGGCCGCGCAGGTGCGAGTGCTTCGCGGGCCGTCCGTCGACGAGGACCTTGTCGACGTGCAGGTGCTGCAGGTCCAGGTCGATCCGCTGGAGCGGTTCGTGGGCGACGACCGTGAGCGTGGCGCGGGCGTCGAGGTGGTTCCGGCGGAGGGCGTAGGTCAGGGCGAGGTCGTAGTGCTCGACGCCGTACGACGTGTCACCGTGTGCCGAGACGTAGGAGTCGGCGCCGCTGCGGATCAGGGTCATGCGGTGCCGTGGTCGGGAGCGTCCACCCAGGGACCGATCGGGTTGCCGATCCAGCAGGTCTTGTCGGGGACCGACTCGCCTCTCATCACCAGTGACACGGGGCCCACAGTAGCGTGGCGCCCGATCCGCGAGGCAGGCAGAACGACGCTGTTGGCGCCCAGCGTGGCGCCCCGCCGCAAGGTGACGGAGTCGATGCTGAGCACCCGGTCGTGGAACAGGTGGGTCTGCACCACGCACCCCCGGTTGACCGTCGCGCCGTCGTCGAGCCGCACCTGGTCGGACTCGGGCAGCCAGTACGTCTCGCACCACACGCCACGGCCCACCCGGACCCCGAGCATCCGCAGCCACAGGTTGAGCACCGCCGTCCCGGTCGCCGCCCGGGCGAACCACGGTGCGGCGACCACCTCGACGAAGTTGTCGACCAGCTCGTTGCGCCAGACGAAGGAGCTCCACAAGGGGTGCTCGATGGCAGCGATCCGGCCGACCAGCAGCCACTTCGCGAGCACCGTGACCAGCGCCGCGACCGCGCCGGCGGCGAGCAGGACCGGACCGGCCAGGACCGCGGCGACGGCGCCACCGGCTGCGTCCGCCAGCCCCAGGATCGCCGCGGCCGCGGTCCACGCGATCGCGGCGCCGACCACCAGGGGGATCACGCGACAGGCCTCGACCAGGGCCCGGGCGACCTGCAGCCGACGGGCCGGCTGGTAGGTGCGGCTGTCGTCGGCGCCCTCGGCCGCCCTCCGGAGCGGCACCGGCGGGCTTCCGAGCCACGAGGCACCGGCCTTGGCGGACTTCCGCCTCGGCGCCGCGGACAGCACCGCGACCAGCGACTCCTTGGGCACCTTGCGGCCGGGCGCGGCCATGCCCGAGTTCCCGACGAACGCACGCTTGCCGATCTTGACCCGCTCCACGCGGAGCCACCCGCCGCCGAGCTCATAGCTCCCGATCAGGGTGTCGTCGGCAAGGAACGACTGGTCGCCCACCGAGGTCAGCTTCGGGATCAGGAGCACGGTCGAGGCCTCGACGTGCGAGCCGACCCGGGCACCGAGCGCGCGCAGCCACGCCGGGGTCAGGGTGCTGGCGTAGAGGGGGAACAGCCAGGTGCGGGCCTCGTCGAGCACGCGCATGGTTCCCCAGGCCTGCCAGGCCAGACGGCTGTGGATCGGGTAGTGCCCGGGCTCGAGGCCGACGCCCAGCAGCCGGACGGTGGCGAGCACGAGCAGGCCGAGGGTGAGGTACCCGAGGACGACCGCGAGCGGCAGCCAGGCCAGGCCGGTCAGCCACGCCTCGCGGAGCGAGTCGGCGTCGACGACGGGCCGCCAGAGCACCAGCGCGGCCACGAGGCCGGACAGGAGGGGCAGGAGCGAGACGGCGATGCTCAGGACGGCGTACGCCGTGGTCCACCGCGGCCTGCGCGCCGGTCGCTTCGGCGACCACGGCCCCCGTGCCGTCCGGGAGACCGGCTCGGCCGGCGAACCCGACCAGAACGCTCCCTGCGGCACCGTGCCGAGGACCGCCGAGCCGGGGGCCACCTCGGAGCCTCTCCCCAGGCTCGCCCCGGGACCGAGAGTGCTGCGGGTCCCGACGCGGGCGCCGGCGCCGATCGTGATCGGACCGACCCGCAGGACGTCGCCGTCGACCCAGTGGCCGGCGAGGTCCACCTCGGGCTCGACCGAGCATCCTCTCCCCAGCCGCAGCATGCCGGTGACCGGCGGGAGCGAGTGCAGGTCGACGTCGCGCCCGACCCTGGCGCCGAGGGCTCGTGCGTAGAGCGGCATCCAGGCGGCGCCGGCGAGGTTCGCGGCGCCGAGCTCGTCGGCCAGACGCTCCGCGAGCCACACGCGCAGGTGGACCGTCCCGCCGCGTGGGTGGTCACCGGGCCGGATGCCGCGGGTCAGCAGCCGGGCGCCGAGCGCGGTCAGGGCCATCCGGCCCGGCGGCAGGACGAGCAGGACCCAGCCGAGGACGGGCCAGACCCAGGACACCGTCGGCGCCCACGTGGCACCGGCGGCGGCCAGGATGTTGCTGGTCGCGAGCACGTACGTCGTCCAGCGCAGCCCGGACAGCATCCGGAGCGGCACGGTGAGCACGACCTGCCCCAGCTGCGTGTCCCACGGCGTCGGCCGCACCTTCCGGTCGACCGTGGTCACGGGACGGTCCATCGAGTCCAGCAGGCCCGCCAGTGCCCGGACCGTCGGGTTCTCGTAGATGTCGGCGACGGTGATGTCGGGGTGCGACATCCGCAGGCGGGACACCAGCTGTGCCGCGGTGAGGCTGCCGCCACCGAGGTCGAAGAAGTCGTCGGACGGTGCGGTCACGACCGCCCCGAGCACCTCCAGCCAGTGGTCGACCACCTGGCGTTCGCTGTCGGAGAGACCCGCCAGTGCCTCGCCGGACTCCTCGCCGGGCTTCGGGCCGCTTCCCGGCACCGGCCAGGGCAGCGCGTCGCGGTCGATCTTGCCGCTGGTGCGCGTCGGGAGGTCGTCGACCTGGGCCAGGCGCGGGACCAGCGCGGCCGGCAGGTCCCGGCGCAGCCGTTCGGTCGCGGCCGCCTGGTCGAACCCGTCGGAGGTGGAGATGTAGCCGACCAGGATCTGGTTCCCGGCCTTGCTCGTGCGCACGGCCGCCGCCGCCCCTGCCACGCCGGGCAGCGCGAGCAGGGCGCTGTCGATCTCGCCGAGCTCGATGCGTCTCCCGCCCAGCTTGATCTGGTCGTCCGCACGGCCGGCGAAGACCAGACCCTGCCCGTCGAACCGGACGATGTCACCGCTCCGGTAGGCCCGGTCCCAGCCCAGCGTCGGCATCGCGGCGTACTTCTCCGCGTCCTTGGCCGGGTCGAGGTAGCGCGCCAGTCCGACCCCGCCGATGATCAGCTCGCCGGGCTGGCCCTCCGGCACCGGGACGCCGTTCCCGTCGACGACCGCCAGGTCCCACCCGTCCAGGGGGAGCCCGATGCGCACCGGCCCGTCGGCACCCAGCGGGGCGCCGCAGGCAACGACGGTGGCCTCCGTCGGGCCGTAGGTGTTCCACAGCTCGCGCCCCGGGCGCGCCAGCCGGGACCCGATCTCCGGTGGGCAGGCCTCACCACCCATGATGAGTAGCCGCACCCGGTCGAGCGCCTCGCTCGGCCAGAGGGACACGAGCGTCGGCACGGTGGAGACGACGGTGATCTCGTTGGCCACGATCCACGGACCCACGTCGACGCCGCTGCGCACGAGGGAGCGCGGGGCCGGCACCAGGCAGCCGCCATGCCCCCAGGCCAGCCACATCTCCTCGCACGAGGCGTCGAACGCCACCGAGAGCCCGGCCATCACCCGGTCCTCCTCGCCGAGCGGCGCGTCCTGGAGGAACATCCGGGACTCGGCATCGACGAAGGCCGCCGCCGACCGGTGCGAGACCGCGACCCCCTTGGGGGTGCCGGTCGAGCCGGAGGTGAAGATGATCCAGGCGTCGTCGCCGGGACGGACCTCCACGGCCGGGACGGGATCGCGACCCGGCCGGCGCGGGGTGAGCCGGAGCCCGTTGCCGAGGATCGCGGCGACGTCGGCCTCGTCGAACACCAGACGGGCGCGCTCGTCCGGGTCGTCGGCGTCCACCGGCACGTACGCCGCGCCGGCGAGCAGCACGCCCATGATCCCGACGTACAGGTCGAGCGTCCCGGACTTGATGCGCACGCCGACCCGGTCACCACGGGCGACCCCGATCTCGCGCAGGCTGTCCGCGACCTCGTCCGCCGCCTCCGCGAACTCGGCGTACGTGAGGACCTCGGCTCCGTTGTCGAGGGCGTGGTCGTCCGCGTGCTCGCGCACCACCCGGCGGAAGATGTCCACCAGCGTGCGTGGTGGGGCGGCGTGCCCGGACCTCAGCAGGTCAGGCACGGTCCCCGGGGCCCCGACATGGGTGTCAGCCACGTTCGTAGTGTCCCGCCCCAGGTGAACGGGGAGTAGCCCGGAGATCGCGTCGCGGACCGGACCCTCGCTCCGGAGCGGCAGCGGCCGCCGCGTGTCCAGTCGTCCCCGGCGGTCCCTTGTCGCCGGGCGGTTCCGGGAGCACGCTTGAGCGGTGGACGAGAGTGCAGAGCGCCAAGCACTGGCGGAGGTCACCCAGCGGCTGACGGCGCGGTTCGGCCATCTCCCCCCGGACGTCGTCGCGGCCACGGTCGACGACGTCGCAGGCCAGCTCCAGGCCGCGCGGATCCGCGAGTTCATCCCCCTGCTCGTCGAGAGGCAGGCGCGCGACGAGCTCCGGCTGCATCCCCGGGCCGCCCCGGCACCATCCGTCCCCGCGCAGCGGGCGGAGGTCGTCTGGGTCGAGGCCTGAGGCGGTCGCGGTCCTCGACCGATCGTGGCTCGGCGCGCCGGTTCCCCGCCCGTCGGCCCGGGCCCGGGCGACCCTTGACCGCCCGGGAGGGGTTGGGCACCGTGAGGGTCGGGAGGTTCGTGCGTGAGCAGCAACGGGGACGACCGCATCGACCGGCTCTACCGTGCCACGAAGACCCCGCAGCTCGTCGAGGTGCCGCCGCTCGCGTTCCTGTGCCTGGACGGGCACGGCGACCCGAACACGAGCCTGGCCTACGCCGCAGCCGTCCAGGCGCTGTACTCGGTGTCGTACGCCGCCCGGTTCGCCGTCAAGAAGGCCGGCGGCCCGGAGTTCAAGGTGGCGCCGCTCGAAGGGCTCTGGTGGGCCGAGGACATGGGCACCTTCGTGACCGGCGACAAGTCGGCCTGGGACTGGCGGCTGATGATCCGCCAGCCGGACGCCGTCACCGGCGAGCTCGTCGAGCGGCTCGCGGACGAGGTCTCCGTCAGGAAGTCGATGCCCGCGGCCAGGAAGCTCAGGCTGGTCACGTTCGAGGAGGGCACGGCGGCCCAGGTCCTGCACCTCGGACCGTACGCCGACGAAGGCCCCACCATCGCCCGGCTGCACGCGTTCATCACCGAGCAGGGGTACTCCTTCGACCTGCCCGGCCTGCGGCACCACGAGATCTACCTCGGCGACCCGCGCCGCTCGGCCCCGGGGAAGCTGCGCACCATCATCAGGCAGCCGTACGGCGAGCGGTAGCGGCCGGCGCCGGCGCGGACGCGGCAGGGAGACGGCGTCGCACTGCGGGAGGATGAGGCATGCGGATCCTGGTCGTCTCCGACCTGCACTACCGCCTGCCGCACTGGGACTGGCTGGTCGAGGCGGCCGGACGGGTGGACGTGGTGGCGATCGTGGGGGACCTCGCCGACGTGGTGAGCCCGGTGCCGCACGAGGTGCAGACGGTGGTGCTGTCGACGTACCTCGAGCGGATCGCGGACCGGGTGCCGGTGCTCGCGGCGTCGGGCAACCACGACCTGGACGGGCCGGGCGTGCACGGGGAGCAGGTGGCGGCGTGGCTGCGGCGTCCGGGGCACCCGGCGTTGCACGTCGACGGGGCCAGCGTCGACCTCGCGGACACGAGGTTCACGGTGTGCCCGTGGTGGGACGGGCCGGTGACCCGGGAGGAGGTCGCGGCCCAGCTGGCGACGGCGGCCGTGGACCGCCCGGAGCGGTGGGTGTGGCTCTACCACGCGCCGCCGGCGGGGACCCCGCTCTGCCACGACGGGCGCCGTACCTTCCCCGACCAGGAGCTCGCCGACTGGATCGCCGAGCACTCGCCGGACCTGGTGCTGTGCGGGCACATCCACCAGGCGCCCTGGGTCGAGGGTGGCTCCTGGCACGCACGGCTGGGCGACACGTGGGTGTTCAACGCCGGCAAGCAGATCGGCAAGGTGCCGCCGCACATCACCGTCGACCTCGAGGCGGGGACCGCGCACTGGTTCGGCGTGTTCGAGTCGGAGACGATCAGCCTCGGCTGAGGGCGAGCCCGCGTGCGACGGCTCAGTCGTGCTCGTGGTGGTGGTCGCCCTCGGGGTCGCGCGCCGACCCGGTGCGGGCGCCGGGTCCCTGATGGTGGACCAGGGTGTCGAGGATCTGGTCGACCAGCCCGAGGTGGCCGGCCTGGTCGGCGAACTGGCGCTTCACGTCCACGAGGTACTGCGTCATCCCGTCCAGCCGCGACGCCGTCGTGCGCAGCACCGCCAGCGCGGCGCCCGGGGTGTCGGTCAGGAAGCGCACCGGGTCGTCCACGACGTGCACGCGCACGTCGCCCACTGCCCGGACGGTCGCCGTCGCGGCCCGGTCGAGCACCGCCGACATCTCGCCGAACACCGCGCCCGGGCTGTCGATCCGCGCGAACGGCACACCGTCGTGCTCGACCACGACCTCGCCCGAGACCAGCACCAGCAGCCGTCCGGGTCGCGTGCCCTCCTCGATCAGCACGGTGCCGGGCGTCAGGTCGGCGGTCGGCAGGTCGCTGCCGAGGGCGAGCAGGTCGGTCACACCACCAGTGTGCGGGCAGCCCGGGCCAGCGGCCCGGGGCGACCACCTACCGGCCGGAGCGCCGCTGCCGGTAGGCCCGCGACCGGGTGCGGGCGCCACAGACCTGCTCGCTGCACCACGTGCGGGAGGAGTTGCGGGAGCGGTCGTGGAAGGCCCACGCGCACTCCTCGCCGGGGCACACCTTGAGGCGGGCCAGGGTGCCGGCGGACCGGGCGTCGAGGAGCAGGGCGAGCAGTCGGGCGGAGAGCAGCGCCCAGCCCGTGCCGAGCGGGTTCAGGGTGACCCCCTCGGGGGTCATCGCCAGCGAGAAGCGGGCGGCTGCGGCGGTGGCGACCAGCGAGGAGGTGTCGTCGTCGCCCGCCTCCCAGCCGTCGGCGACCCGGGTCCGCAGGGCCTCGCGCAGCTCGCGGGCGGCCACCACGTCGTACGCCGTCAGCCGGCCCACCTCGCGGTCGAGGCCGTGCTCGGAGGCGAACCGGTCGAGGTCGCCCGGGCCGGCGAGGTCCTCGCGGTGCAGCTCGACGTGGCGCGTGTTGAGGAACGCGACGAGCACGTCGATCGAGTCGGGCACGGTCTCGACCATGCACCCAGACTACCGAATCGTCACGGACAAAAAACTTTGACTCGTGATGCGTCACGGTCATAACGTCGACGCTCGTGACGAATGACGACTCGGGAGCACTGCCCGCCTTCTTCCGCCCGCTCTGGCTCGGCCAGGGCCTGAGCATGGTCGGCACCCAGGTCACCACCGTCGCGGGCCGCTGACCGGCGCGCTGCTCGGCTGGCCTCGGTGCCCGTGCTCTGCCTGGTGGTCGCGGTGGTCGGCGCCGGGCAGGTCGTGTTCGCGACGGCGTGGGGCAGCGTGCTGGCGTCGCTGGTCGGCCGCAACCGCCTGCTCGCCGCGCACGGCCGGCTCGAGGGCACTCGGGCCAGCGCCGACGTGGCCGGGCCCAGCATTGCCGGCGCTCTGGTCAGCCTGGTGGCGGCGCCGTTCGCGCTGCTGCTGGACGCTGCCAGCTACCTGGTCTCGACGGTGACCATCGCCCGGGTGGTGCCGGCCCTGCCCGCGCTGAGCACGAACGGGCCGCGCCGGTCCTGGCGCGTGGCCGCGGCCGAGGGGCTCCGGTTCCTTGCCCGGCACCGGGTGCTGCGGGCGGTGGCCGCGAGTGGCCACGGTCCTGCTGCCACTGCGGGCGACCCCGGACGCGGTGTCCGTGGGACTCCGGACGGTCGCCGATGCCGAGCGGACGGCCGGCGAGCCCCCGTTGGTGACCGCCGGCGTCTGACCCCCACCCGACCCGGGGTGGTGCCCGCCTACCCGCAGTCGCGTCATCGTCGTACTCCCGAGGAGGTGGTCCGATGAGCACGACCGCAGGTGGCGCCGGGGCAGAGGCGCACGAGGCATTCCAGAGCCTGACGCCCGACCAGCTGACCGAGATCCTGGCGCTCCTTCCCGGAGCCGACTCGGTGGAGCTCAAGCTGACCGTGCCGGACACGCACCGGCGGTCCGTGGTCCACGGGCTCGGGATGGACCTCATGGACGGCCAGCTGCGGCAGGTGGTCTTCTTCGACACCCCGGAGCTGACGCTCAACAAGGCCGGCGTCGTCGTGCGCGCGCGCCGGGTGCAGCGCAAGCCCGGTGACTCCGTGGTGAAGCTGAGGCCCGTCGTCCCCGACCAGCTGCCGCCCTCTCTGCGCAAGTCCCCGGAGTTCGGCGTCGAGGTGGACGCGATGCCCGGCGGCTTCGTGTGCTCGGGGAGGATGAAGCATCCCGCGGACGACGCGCTGCTCAAGCAGGTCTTCCTCGGGCAGAGGCCGGTGCACAAGCTGTTCTCGAAGGAGCAGCGGGCGCTCTACGAGGCGCACGCACCCGAGGGCATCGCGCTCGACGACCTGTCGGTGCTCGGCCCGATCAACGTGCTGAAGCTGAAGTTCGAGCCCGAGGGCTACCCGCGGCGCATGGTCGCCGAGGCGTGGTTCTACCCCGACGGCTCGCTCATCCTCGAGCTGTCGACCAAGTGCGCGCCCGGCGAGACGTTCCAGGTGGTCGCCGAGTCGCGGGCGTTCCTCGGGAGCAAGGGTGTGGACCTCGGGGCGCCCCAGCAGACCAAGACCAAGACCGCACTGGAGTTCTTCGCCGCCGAGCTGGCCGGCGCGGCTTCGTCCTGAGGTCCGAGGGCGTCGGGTCTGAGTCGGGGGCTGGGCAGGCGACGCGGAGGGAGGCACCGTGTCTGACGCGGAAGCAGTCGAGGACGCGGGCGACACCAGACTGGCGGTGCTGCTCGCGATGGCCATGTTCGTGCTGGTCGTCGACACCTCGCTGATGAACGTCTCGATCAGCTCGGTGGTCCACGACCTCGACACCACGGTCAGCGGCGTGCAGTCCGCGATCGCCCTCGAGGCGCTGGTGTCCGCGGCGTTCATCCTGATCGGGAGCAAGGTCGGCGACCTGATCGGGCGGAAGCGGGCCTACGTCCTCGGGCTGCTCGGCTACGCCGTCGGTGCCCTCGCGATGGTGCTGGCCCGGGACCTGCTGGCGATCGTCGTGTTCTGGGCGGTCATCGGCGGTCTCGGTGCCTCGCTGCTGCTGCCCGCGATGCAGTCGCTGGTGCACGGCAACTTCGAGGGCGCCGCGCAGAAGAAGGCCTACGCGATGGTCGGTGCGGCCGCGGCGATCGCGGCGGCCGTCGGGCCGCTGCTCGGTGGCTTCATCACGACGTACCTCTCCTGGCGGGTGGCGTTCGGCCTCGAGGTGGTGGCGATCGGCGTCGTGCTGTCGGGGATCCGGCTGGTCCGGGACGCGCCGTACGACGGACCGCGCGAGGTCGACGTGGTCGGCGCGCTGCTGTCGATCCTCGGCATGGGCGGGTTGGTGCTCGGCATCCTGGTCTGGCAGGAGGGCGGCGAGTCCGTGGCCGCGCTGCTCTCGGTCGGCGCGCTGGCGATGGGGTCCTTCGCGTGGTGGCTGGTGCGCCGGAAGCGTGCGGGCAAGCCCACGCTGGTCGACCCGGGGCTGTTCGAGATCCCCACGTTCCCGCTCGGCATCACCCAGCAGATGATGCAGCAGATCGCGCTGGGCGGCGCGATGATCGCGCTGCCGATCTACCTGCAGATGGTGCTGGAGTACAACGCGATGGAGGCCGGCCTGTCGCTGGCGCCCCTGTCGCTGAGCATGTTCGCGGTGGCCCTCGTCGCGGGACGGCGGGCGGGGCGCCGGCGCCCGAGCATCGTCGTACGGACCGGGTTCCTGCTGCTCCTCATCGGGCTCGTGGCGCTGCTGCCGGTCGTGCCCCGCGCGGACTCCGGGTGGGCGCTGGTGGTCCCGCTGGTGGTCGCCGGCTCCGGTCTCGGCCTCCTCGTGTCGCAGCTCAACGTCTACACGCTCGGGCCGATCTCGGAGGAGCGGGTCAGCGAGGCGGCCGGGGTGAACTCGGCGGCCGGCTCGTTCGGGCTGTCGTTCGGGCTGGCGTTCGCGGGCGCGATCATGCTGGCCACGCTGTCGACCGTGTTCACGTCGATGTCCGACGACAGCGACGTGCTCCCGCCGGAGGACAAGGCGCAGGTCGCGCAGGTGCTGGAGGACGACGCCGAGCTGATGAGCAACACCCAGCTCGTGGAACTGCTGGCGGACGAGCCGCCGGCGGTGCAGGCCGAGATCGTCCGGATCAACACCGACGCCCGGCACCTGGCGCTGCAGGTGGCGCTGGGCATCCCGATCCTGGCCGCGCTGCTCGGGTTGGGCAACTCGTTCCGGATGACCCGGCTGCCCGAGCCGGAGAGCACCGGCGACGTCGAGGGACTCGCGCTGGGCTGAGGCCGGTCAGGCGGCCGGCTCCTGGTTGCGGTTGAGGAACTCGGACAGCGGCCCCGGCATCTCCGCCGTCCGGTCGCCCCAGTCGTAGACCACGGCGGTGCCGGCGATCAGGTCGTGCGCCGACCGGTGCTCCTTCTGGAGCAGCACCGGCAGGTAGCCGAGCATGAGCAGGGCGGCGCTGAACGGCTGCACCAGGGTCCGCAGGAACACCTTGCGGACCGCCGGCGTGCCGCCGTCCGAGCGCACCACCCGGAGGCCGACCAGGGCCTTGCCGACGGTGCGGCCGGCCACCGCGAGGGAGACGAAGACGTAGAGGAACGCCCACAGCGCCATCGCCGCGATCGCCAGCGGGGTGCTCCGGTCGCCGCTCAGCGAGTTGCCCGTGAACGCCCGCCACAGCAGGCTCACCCCGGCGTACCCGACGGTGTAGAGCGTCGTGATGACGAGGATGTCGAGGGCGCCGGCCGCGGCCCGGCTGACGGGACCGGTGTAGTGGCCGGAGACCGAGCGTCGGCCCGCGCGGCCCTCGGGCGCGGCGGACGTGAGCAGCGGTGGGCCCTCGTGGCGCTCCGGGTGCTTGCGCCGGAACAGCCGGTCCACGAAGCGGTCGACGACCACGTCGAGGCCGACCAGCTGCCGGCGGGCGAGGTCGAGCGCGGAGCCGGCCATGTGGCTGGTGCTCTCCGCGACGACCTCGGGGATGCCGGAGCGCGCGACCACGGCCTCCATGTCCACCTGCGCCAGCAGCGCGTCCATGTCGACCCGGGCCATCAGGCCGTTCACGTCGACCCGGTCGACGAGCGCGTCGATGTCGACCCGGGCCAGGATGGCGTTCACGTCGACCCGGGCCAGCAGCGCGTCCACGTCCACCTGCTGCAGCAGGGCGTCGACGTCGACCCGCTGCACGACGGCGTCGATGTCCATCCGCTCGACGATCGCGTTGACGTCGACGTGCTCGAGGACGATGTCGGGGTCGACCACCTCGACCACGCGTCCGGTGACCGCGCCGGTGACCCGCCCGATCAGCCGCTTGCGGTCGTGACCGTTCGTCGGCGCGCTCACGCGCCAGCCTCCGTGCCGAGAGGCGACCTGGTCACGAAACCGACTGTACGGCGCCGCGGCCTGCGGCGGGTGGGTTTTCGGCCCCGCCGCCCGTCATCGCTCGAAGTACGTCGGCACGTCGATCGCGCCACCGGCCGCCTCGAAGGCGGCGGCCGCGGCCTCGCGCAGGGCGGGGTCGCAGAGGAAGTCGGCGGCCACCGCGGCCAGGCCGTACGCCGCGTCGAGGACCACCCGGTCGGCCTGCGGCGTGACCGCGGCGTCGGCGAACTCGCGGGTGTGCAGCGAGAGGTCGGCGTCGGTGATCGACACCATCGCGTGCACCCCCGGCACCCGGAACGACACGTTGCCGAAGTCGGTGCTGCCCGCGAACAGGTTGGGGACGACGCCGGGCGGCAGCACCCGGTGGCCGCGCTCGGCGTACCGGCGGGTCCAGGCCGCGGCGAGCGGACCGTTGTTCCGGACCGGGAGGTACGCCGGCGACTCGTCCCAGCGGAGCTCGACCCCGCAGCCGGTCATCAGCGCCGCGCCGCGGGCGATGTCGGCGAGCCGGTCGCTCAGCACGGCCAGGCTCTCGGGGTACTCGCTGCGGAGGTAGAACAGCATCTCGGCGTGCTCGGGGATCACGTTCGGGCGCTCCCCGCCGGCGGTCACGATCCCGTGCACCCGGTCGGTCGGCGGCATCTGCTGGCGGTGCACCGACACCCCGGCGTACATCAGGTGGACGGCGTCGAGCGCGTTGCGGCCCATGAACGGCTGGGCCGAGGCGTGCGAGGTGGTGCCCGCGAAGGTGGCCCGGAGCTGGCGCCGGCCGAGGAAGACCGGTTCTGCGACGTCGTACGTGAACGGGTGCACCATCACGGCGGCGTCCACGTCGTCGAACGCGCCCTCCAGTGCCATCAGCTCCTTGCCGGAGCCGCCCTCCTCGGCCGGCGTGCCGAGCCAGACGACCCTGCCCGGCAGACGGTCGCGGGCCTCGGCGAGGGCGAGGAAGGCACCGACACCGGTGGTGGCGATGACGTTGTGGCCGCAGCCGTGGCCGATGCCCGGCAGGGCGTCGTACTCCGAGAGGATCGCGACGGTCGGGCCGTCCGGGTCGCCGGTCACCTCGGCTCGCAGCGCGGTGTCGAGGCCGTGGGCGCCGCGGGTGACCGAGACGTCGTACGACTCGACGAGGTCGGCCAGGGCGGCCGCCGAGCGGTGCTCCTCGAAAGCCACCTCCGGGTGGGCGGCCAGGTCGTGCGAGGCGCCGACCAGCGGGTCGGCGAGCCCCTCGACGGCCCGCGCCAGCGCGCCCAGCAGGTCCTCCGGCGCGCCGGTCGCGGTGGACGACGGCGCCGTCGCCTCCGCGGCGCGCGCCTCGGTCTCCTCGCCGAGCCGACGCAGCAGGAAGCCGTCGACGGGACGCGGTTCGTGCGACATCTTCCGCCTCCGTTTCCGCGTCCGAGATCAGGCAGGCTGTCCGTCCAGGAGGCTAACAGCGATCCCGGCAGGTGCTCGCGGGACCGTCCGCGTGGTGGCGGGAGCGGTGGTGGCCGTCCGGGTCATCCAGGGGGGTGGGGAGGGGCGGCCACCACCGCGGGCCGGGGCTGGTCAGCCGGGGCCGCGGACGCGATGCGCGTCGTCCGCGGCCCCGGTGCCCAAGGGATCCTGCGTCAGCAGGTCGTCGACGGCCTCCGGAGTCAGGGGGACGGGGGAGGCCGTCGCAGCCACCACGACGTCGGTCAGCAGCCGGATCTCGTCGAGCAGGACCGGGTCCTGAAGATCGACGTCGTACTGATCCGCCATGGCGACCCTCTCATCGTGGTGACCGGTCAACGAGTGGACCACGGCGCGGTTAGGGGTCCGAACGGGCCATTTCGGCATGGCCCGTTCGGGTCATGCCGCGCTCAGTGCTGCCTCGCGCGCCGTGCCACGCACTCGGGGTGCTCCGACAGCACCCGCGTCGCCGACGGCGGGTCCTCGGTCAGCCGGCCGGCCGGCCGGATCGGGCGCGGCTCGAGGTTCCCGCCGCAGTTCGGGCACCGCCAGCCGAGCACGTGCTCGACGCAGTCGCGGCACCAGGTGCACTCGTAGGTGCAGATCAGGGCGTCGGGCGAGTGCGGCGGCAGGTCGCGGTCGCAGCACTCGCAGTTGGGTCGCAGCTCCAGCACCCCTCGATGCTGGCACGGATCGGGCGATCAGTCAGGCGGTGTCGCCCTCCTCGCGGGCCCCGCGCCACAGGTCGATGGCCGTGTCGCGGGCGTGCTCGTCGATGGTCTTCAGCTCGTCGTCGGTGAAGTCGAGGTTGGCCAGGGCGCCGACGTTGCCGCGGATCTGCTCCGGGCTGCTGGCGCCGACCAGCACCGAGGTGACGCCGTCGTTGCGCAGCGCCCAGGCCAGGGCCATCTGGGCGAGCGTCTGGCCGCGGTCGCGGGCGATGTCGTCGAGCGCGCGGATGTGGGTCAGCGCCTCGTCGGTGAGGAGGTCGGTGGACAGGGACTTGTCCTGGGTGGCGCGCGAGCCCTCGGGGACGCCCCGGAGGTACTTGTCGGTGAGCATCCCCTGCGCCAGCGGGGAGAACGCGATGCAGCCGGCGCCGACCTCCTCGAGGGTGTCGAGCAGGTCCTCGGACTCGATCCACCGGTTGAGCAGGGAGTACGACGGTTGGTGGATGAGCAGCGGGGTGCCGAGGTCGGCGAGGATCCGGGCGGCCTCGCGGGTCAGCTCCGGGGAGTACGACGAGATCCCGGCGTACAGCGCCTTGCCCGACCGCACGATGTGGTCGAGGGCGCCCATCGTCTCCTCCAGCGGCGTCGAGGAGTCGGGCCGGTGGTGGTAGAAGATGTCGACGTAGTCGAGGCCCAGGCGCTGCAGGGACTGGTCGAGGCTGGCGACGAGGTACTTCCGCGAGCCGCCGACGTCGCCGTACGGGCCCGGCCACATGTCCCAGCCGGCCTTGCTCGAGATCACCAGCTCGTCGCGCAGGTGCCTGAAGTCGCCGGCGAGGTGGTGGCCGAAGTTGGTCTCCGCCGAGCCGTACGGCGGGCCGTAGTTGTTGGCCAGGTCGAAGTGCGTGACGCCGAGGTCGAACGCCTCCCGCAGGATCGACCGCTGCCGCTCGAACGGCACGTCGTCGCCGAAGTTGTGCCACAGGCCGAGGCTGACGGCGGGCAGCGTCAGGCCGCTGCGTCCGACCCGGCGGTAGTGCATGTCGTCGTAACGGTTCTCCGCGGGCTGGTAGCTCATGCCCCCATCCTTGCGGGCCGCCGGGGCGCACGGAAGTGGGGTCCGCCGGGCCGGCGGCGACGTGACCTGCCGCACGTCGGCTCGTTGGGCAGGCATGAAGCGCCTCCCCTCCTCTCTCGCCGTCACCGCGGCCGCGGTGATCGCGGTCGCCGGCCTCTCGGCACCCACCGCCGCCGACACGACCCCCGAGGTCGCCGACGTCTCGCCGTACCTCGCGCGGCAGCTGACGGACCTCTCCGGCACCACGCTCGTGCTCGTGCACGGCGAGACCCTGGCCGACGCGACCGACGCCGTCGCGGCCACCGGCATGACCCGGTCGATCACGTTCCGCAAGATCGGCGTGGTCGGCGCGGTCGGCACGAAGAAGCAGGTCGAGGCGGTGCGCGCCCGGCCCGGCGTGACGTACGTCGAGGCCGGCCAGCAGCCGATCGAGTTCTTCCAGGAGACCTCCAACACGGCAACCCGTGGCCTGGAGGCCACGCAGACCCTCACCGGCGCCGACGGGACGCCGCTCACCGGCCACGGCGTCTCGGTCGCGGTGATCGACTCCGGCGTCGACCCGACCCACCCCTACCTCCAGGAGGCCGGTGGAGGCAGTGCCGTGGTCGCCAACCTCAAGACCGTGTGCGACCCGCTCGAGCTGGCCTGCTCGGTGCAGCAGGTCCCGGCGTCCGTCGACACCGACACGCTCTCGGTCGGCGGCCACGGCACCCACGTCAACGGCATCGTCGCCGGCCGGCCCACCACGCTCGCGGACGGCGCGAAGCTCCAGGGCGCGGCGCCGGGCGCCAAGCTGGTCTCGCTCTCGACCGGCGCCGGCCTCGTGATCATCGGCGCCGACGCCGCCCTCAACTGGGTGCTCGAGAACCACTCCGCCCCGTGCGGCGCCGGCGTCCCGGCCAGCACCTGCCCGCCGATCAGGGTCACCAACAACTCCTACGGCCCCTCCGGCGGCGGTGCCTTCGACCCCGAGTCGGCGACCGTGAAGCTGCAACGGGCGCTGGTCGACGAGGGCGTCGTCACGGTCTGGGCCAACGGCAACGACGGTGGCGACGGATCCGAGAGCCTGTCCAACCCGCCCGGGACGGACCCGACCGGCGGCATCCTGTCGGTCGCGTCCTACAACGACCAGGACACCGGCACCCGGGACGGCACCGTGTCCGACTACTCCTCCCGCGGCAAGGCGGGCGACCAGTCGACGTACCCCGACATCTCGGCGCCAGGCGAGAACATCACCTCCTCGTGCCGGGTCTACCTCCCGATCTGCTCGACCGGCCTCGACCCGCGCAACGGGCCGAGCGCCTTCGACGTGGGGACCTTCAACACCATCAGCGGCACGTCGATGGCGGCGCCGCACATCGCGGGCATCGTCGCCCAGCTCTTCCAGGCCAACCCGGCAGCGACGCCGGCGCAGGTCGAGGAGGCGCTGAAGGCCACGGCCTACAAGTACTCCGACGGCGCGGCGTACGAGCCCGGGACGCTGGGGACGACCAGCCACGACAAGGGCTACGGCCTGGTGGACGTGGTGGCCGCGGCGACCGCCATCCGCTGACGCAACCCGAGGACCGGCCGGCGGGAACCAGCCCCGCCGGCCGGTTCGCACGCCCGGCCCGAGTCGCGCCGGTCAGGCGGGGACGCCGAAGTCCCCCGGCTCGTAGTCCTCCATGACCTGCCGCGGCTCCGGCGGCTCCTCGTCCGCGGCCACTGCGCGCAGCCGGGCGACGGCCGCCTCGGTCAGCTCACGCGGGTAGTCGCCGAAGTCGTCGGTGGCGTCCATCAGCACGACGTACACGACGTTCTGGGCGACCTGCACCGCGCTGGCCTGCAGCCCGACCCGGGAACGGATGTTCGCGTTGGTCAGCGTGCCGGCGAGGCCGATGTTGATCTGCCGGTCGGCGTCCGCCCAGCCGTCCTCGTCGGTGGTCGGCTCGAGCTGCCAGTGCCCGTCCTCGTCGTCGATGTCGATCGGCGTGCACCGCTCCAGCCCGCTGGCCAGGTCGTCCATCGCCCGGTCCGCCACGTCGGCCGACCGGTAGGAGATGACGGCGGTCCCCACCCGTGCTGCCGACGTGCTCTCGACCGCGAAGGACCGGGCGGCGTCGGCCGGGTCGTTGGCCTTGTTGTCCAGGACGTCCAGGGAGGTCACGCAGCCCAGCGTCGCGTCGTAGGTGTCGACGCCGCCGTCGTTCGAGTCGTTGTCGACCTCGTCGAACGGACCGCCGACGTCGTCGCGGTCGAGGAGCGCCTGCTGCACGCGGTGCGGGCCGAACTCCTGGCTGGAACCGGGTCCCGGGGCGCCGGGCGGACCCATCACGCCGGCTCCGGAGCAGGCGGCGAGCGTCAGCAGCAGGGGGGCAGCCACCGCGAGGGCCCGAGCGTGCACCGCGCCAGTCTAGGGGCGGGACGCCCCTCCGCGCCCGACCCCAGTGGTGCCCGCTCCGGCCGGGCCATGGACATCTGGGGTGCGCCCGCCGAGGATGCAGGAACCACACGGCCTTGGGAGGGACGATGAGGATGAAGAGACAGGGACTGGCGCTCGGGTGCGCCATCGGGTTGCTGCTGGCGCCGCTGGCGGTGACGGGCACGGCGGACGCGACGCCGAACCCACCGGCGAAGCCGGTCACGGTGATGACGCGCAACCTGTACCTCGGTGGGGACATCAACCGTCCGGTCGAGGCGGCGCTGCGGGCGGCGGCACAGCCCGACGCCACCCCCGAAAAGATCGTGGGCGCCCTCGCGGTGGCCACCCACGTGACGCGCACGATCGTCGACCAGACGAACTTCAACGTCAGGTCGAACCTGCTCGCGGACGAGATCTCCACCACGGAGCCGGACCTGATCGGCCTCCAGGAGGTCGCGCTCTGGCGGTCCGGCCCGCCCCAGCCCACCCAGGTCGGTGTGCCCAACGCGACCCACGTCGACTACGACTTCCTCGCCATCCTGCTCGGCGACCTGGCCGAGCGCGGTGAGCAGTACGTCGCGGTCAGCGTCGGGAACCGGGCCGACGTCGAGTCCCTCAGCTTCTCAGCCACCGGAGCGAACCCGCGCGACGTGCGGCTGACCATGCGCGACGTGATCCTGATGCACGTCGAGGACGGCCTGTCGGTCACCGGCAAGGGGGACAAGATCTACGACGCGAACCTGTCGTTCGACCTGCCCGGGCTCCCGGAGGGGACGCCGACCATCGACTTCGACCGCGGCTACCAGTGGGTCGACGTCCGGGCCGGGGCGCAGCGCTTCCGGTTCGTGAACACGCACCTCGAGGCCTTCAGCTCGGACCTCGCGTACGCCCAGGCCCGGCAGCTGCTGGCCGAGGCCACCTCGCCGAACCGCAGCACCGTCTTCGTGTGCGACTGCAACTCCGACCCGGCCAACAACAGCATCAAGGTGAACATCGGTGACACGCTTCCGCACAACGCGCCGTACCGGCTGATCACGGGCGCCGGCGGCTACACCGACCTCTGGAAGGCGTCCGGCCGGCCGGCGGACCTGCCCGGCTTCGACGCCGGCGACACCTCGGGCCTGAACGAGCTGGTCAACGAGCCGCTGCCCGGGTCGTGGACGCACCGGATCGACATGGTGTTCGGACGTACGGCGGGCGGCGGCCCGTTGAGCACCGACCGCGGCCAGGTGACCGGCCGGGACGGCGACCCGCGTGACCCCGCCACCGGGCTGTGGCCGTCCGACCACGCTGGTGTGGTGATGCGGGTGCGGGGGCTGTGAACGACTGACCGGAGTGTGTGGGTCACCCGTGGCATGCTGCGCGGGTGACCCTGCACCTCCACCGCGCCGAGCGCACCGACGTGCTCGCCGACGGGCTGGCGGAGCTGCTCGCGACACCCCTGGCGGACCCGTTCGCCGAGGAGGTCGTGGTGGTGCCGGCGCGCGGCGTCGAGCGGTGGCTGACCCAGCGCCTGTCCCACCGGCTCGGGTCCGGCAAGCGCGGCGGTGACGGGGTCTGCGCGGGCGTCCGGTTCCTGACTCCGCACTCGCTGGTCGGGATGCTGCTCGGCCGTGACCGCGACGACCCGTGGGACCCCGACCGCTTCGTGTGGCCGCTGCTCGACGTGGTCGACGAGAGTCTCGGCGAGGAGTGGTGCGCGACCCTGGCCGCGCACCTCGGCCACGGGGTCGCGGGTGACGAGGGCCTGCTGCGGCGCAACCGGCGCTGGTCGGTGGCCCGTCGGCTGGCCGGGCTGTTCGCGTCGTACGCCGCGCAGCGGCCGCAGCTGGTCACCGACTGGCGCGAGGGGCGGGACAGCGACGGCGTCGGCGGCGAGCTCGACGGCGACCTGGGCTGGCAGGCCGAGCTGTGGCGCCGGCTGGTCGACCGGGTGGACGCGCCCCCGCCCGACGTACGCCATGCAGGGACGGTGGCCCGGCTCCGTGCCGGCGGCGACGACCTGGCGCTGCCGCCGCGGCTGTCGCTGTTCGGCCACACCCGACTGCCGCGCACCGAGGTCGAGCTGCTGGCCGCGCTCGGCCACCTGCGCGACGTGCACCTGTGGCTGCCCCAGGCCTCGCCCCACCTGTGGGACGAGCTGGCCGCGGTCGCGGCCGACGGTCCGGTCCGCCGCACCGCCGACGACTCGGTCCTCCGGGTGCGCCACCCGCTGCTGGCCTCGCTCGGCCGCGACGCCCGCGAGCTCCAGCGCTCCCTGGCCGGCGTCGGGGTGGTCGCGGAGTCACCGGCGGGGGAGGCCGCCCGCGACGAGGGCACGGCGCTCGGCCGGCTGCAGGCGGACCTGCGGGCCAACGTCGAGCCCGGGTCGGTCCGACCGGTGCCCGGAGACGACTCCGTGCAGGTGCACGCCTGCCACGGTGCCGCCCGCCAGGTCGACGTGCTCCGCGAGGTGCTGGTCGGGCTGCTCGCCGACGACCCCACGCTGGAGCCGCGCGACATCGTGGTGATGTGCCCCGACATCGAGACCTACGCGCCGCTGATCCAGGCCGGCTTCGGCCTCGCCGACGTGGTCCCCGAGGCCCAGGGACACCCGGCGCACCGGCTGCGGGTCCGGCTGGCCGACCGGGCCCTGTCGAGCACGAACCCGCTGCTCGCCGTCGCCGTACGCCTCGTCTCGCTGGTCGGCAGCCGGGCCACCGCCACCGAGGTGCTCGACCTGCTCGCGACCGAGCCGGTGCGCGAGCGGTTCGCGCTGGACGACGACGACCTGGCGCAGGTCGCGCAGTGGGTCGACCAGGCCGGCATCCGCTGGGGCCTCGACGCCGACGGGCGGGCCGACTACCGCCTCGAGCGGTTCGGCCAGAACACCTGGCGCGCGGGGCTCGACCGGGTGCTGGTCGGCGTCGCGATGGCCGAGGACGAGCACCGGTGGCTGGGCGCCGCGCTGCCGGTCGACGACGTCTCGTCCGGCGACATCGACCTGGTCGGCGCCCTCGGCGAGTACGTCGACCGGCTGGCCGCCGCGGTCGACGCGCTCACCGCGGCCCGCACGGTCGCCGACTGGGTGCGTGCCCTGGCCGACGGGGTGCGCTCACTGACCGCGGTGCCGGTGCGCGACGCCTGGCAGCTCGCCCAGTTCGACCGGGAGCTGGCCCGGATCGCCGACGCCGCTGCCGGCGGCAGCCGCACCGAGCTCCGGGTCGCGGACATGCGGGCGCTGCTCGACCGGCAGCTCGGTGGCCGCCCCACCCGCGCCAACTTCCGCACCGGCACGCTCACGGTCTGCACGATGGTGCCGATGCGGTCGGTGCCGCACCGGGTGGTCTGCCTGCTCGGCCTCGACGACGGCGAGTTCCCCCGCAGCGGCACCGTCGACGGCGACGACGTGCTGGCCCGCGACCCGGTCACGGGCGAGCGCGACGTGCGCTCGGAGGACCGGCAGCTCCTGCTCGACGCGGTGCTGGCTGCCGGCGAGAAGCTCGTGGTCACCTACACCGGCGCCAACGAGCAGACCGGTGCCCCGCGGCCGCCGGCGGTGCCGCTCGGGGAGCTCGTCGACGCGGTCGGCGGGCACGTGGTGACCCGGCACCCGCTGCAGCCCTTCGACCGCCGCAACCTCGAGCCCGGGCTGACCCGCGACGGCCTGGCGTTCAGCTTCGACGCGGCCGCGCGGGCCGGGGCCCAGGCCGCGCTCGGCACCCGCGTGGAGCCGCGGCCGCTGGTCGAGGAGCCGCTGCCCCCGCGCCCGCTCGGCGACGTGGCGCTGGCCGACCTGCAGCGCTTCCTCGCGCACCCGGTCCGGGAGTTCCTGCGCACCCGCCTCGACATCTCCGCACCCCTGGCGGCCGAGGAGACCCACGACGCGATCCCCGTCGAGCTCGACCCCCTGCAGAAGTGGGCGGTCGGCGACCGGCTGCTGCGCGACGTGCTCGACGGGCTCGACCCGGCGTCGAGCATGACCGCCGAGCTGCTGCGTGGACTCCTGCCGCCCGCGGCGCTGGGGCAGCGCACGCTCACCGACGTCATCAAGGAGGTGCAGGCGCTGGTCGAGCGCACCGCTCACCTGCGCGAGGGCACCCGACGCACCCTCGACGTCGACGTCGACCTCGGCAACGGGCGTCGGCTCACCGGCACCGTCAGCGGCATCGTCGGCAGCCGGATCGTGTCGGTGACCTACTCCTCCCTGCGGGCCCGGCAACGGCTCCAGTCGTGGGTCGACCTGCTCGCGCTGAGCGCCGGCCACCCCGACCAGAGCTGGACCGCCTCCGCGGTGGGCAAGGGCCGCGCCGGGCCCAGCCAGGCCCTCGCCGGTCCGCTCGACCACCGGGCGGTCGCCTGGCTGCGCGACCTCGTCGACACCTACGACCGCGGCCTGCGCGAGCCGCTGCCGCTGCCCCTGCGCACCGGCCTCGCGTACGCCGAGGGCAGCCTCCGGGCGCGGATGGGCGACCCCAAGGACCCGCTCCAGCAGGCACGGCGGGAGTGGGAGACCGACCGCGACCGGGCCGCCGCGGTGCCCGGCGAGCAGGACGACCCGGCCCACGTCCGGGTGCACGGCGATGACGCGCCGCTGTCCGTGCTCACCACGGTGCCGCGGGCCGACGAGGACTTCAACGACGAGCCGCACCGGCTGGGCCGCTACGCCTGGCGGGTGTGGGGTCCGCTGCTGACCGGCGGCGAGAGGGTGGGGCCCCTGTGAGTGACCCTGTGAGTGACCTCGTGAGCGACCTGCAGCCGTTCGACATCCGCGACCCGCTGCCCACCGGCACCACCCTGCTCGAGGCCAGCGCGGGCACCGGCAAGACCTGGACCATCGGCGCGCTGGTCACCCGGTTCGTCGCCGAGGGTGAGGCCTCGCTCGAGCAGATGCTCGTGGTCACCTTCGGCCGGGCCGCCAGCCAGGAGCTGCGCGAGCGGGTGCGGGCCCAGCTGGTGGAGGCGGAGCGTGCCCTCGCCGACCCGACGGCGCCGCGGGAGCCGAGCGTGCTGCTCGACCTGCTCTGCGACGCCTCTCCCCACGAGCTCGCGCTGCGCCGGCGCCGGCTCCGCGAGGCGCTCGGCAGCTTCGACGCCGCCACCATCGCCACCACCCACCAGTTCTGCCAGCTGGTGCTGCGCAGCCTGGGCGTGGCCGGTGACACCGACACCGGCGCCCGGCTGGTCGAGGACCTCGACGACCTGCTCGTCGAGGTGGTCGACGACCTCTACCTGCGCGGGTTCGCGGACGCCGCCGAGGGCCCGGTCTTCACCCGTTCCGAGGCGCTGAAGCTCGCCCGGCAGGCGGTGGGTGACCCCCAGGCCCGGCTGGAGCCGGCCGGCGCCGACCCGGGCTCGACCGCGCACCGCCGGGTCGGCTTCGCGCACGCGGTGCGCACCGAGATGGACCGGCGGAAGCGGCGGCTCGGGGTGCTGTCCTACGACGACCTGCTCTCGCAGCTCGCCGAGGCGCTCGAGACCGAGGGCGCGCCGGCGCGGGTCCGCATGCGGCAGCGCTGGGCCGTGGTGCTCGTCGACGAGTTCCAGGACACCGACCCGGTCCAGTGGCAGGTGCTCGACCGGGCGTTCACCGGGCACGCGCGGATGGTGCTGATCGGCGACCCCAAGCAGGCGATCTACGCCTTCCGCGGCGGGGACGTGGTCACCTACCTCGCCGCCGCGGAGACCGCCGGCACCCGCAAGACGCTCGCGGTCAACTGGCGCTCCGACCAGCCGCTGGTCGACGCGCTGGGCGTGGTCCTGCAGGACGCCGCGCTCGGCCACCCGGAGATCGTGGTCCGGCCGGTGTCCGCCTGGCACGACACGTCCCGGCTGGAGGGCGCGCCGCGGCCCGAACCGTTGCGGCTGCGGGTGCTGCGCCGTGACCAGTTCGGCCGGCGGGGGACCACCGGCCTCACCGTCGCGACGTACCGCCCGCACATCGCGCAGGACTGCGCCCACGACATCAAGGCCCTGCTCACCTCCGGCGCCACCTTCGACGGGCGGCCGGTCGAGCCGGGCGACGTGGCCGTGCTCGCGCACACCGGCCGCAACCTCCAGCTGGTCCGGCGGGCGCTGGCCGAGGTCGGCGTACCCGCCGTGATCGCGGGCGGCGGCAGTGTGTTCGCCACGCCCGCGGCTGTCGAGTGGCAGACCCTGCTCGAGGCGCTGGAGCAGCCGCACCGATCCGCTCGGGTCCGCAGCGCGGCGCTCACCTCGTTCCTCGGGCACTCCGCGGTCGACCTCGACGAGCGCGGCGACCTGCTCACCGACGAGGTCGCCGACCTGCTGCGCGATTGGGCCGACCTGTTCGCGCTGCGCGGGGTGGCCGCGGTGATGGAGGCGGCGGTGGCGCGGGGCCTCTACGCCCGGGTGCTCGCGCGGGCCGACGGTGAGCGGCATCTCACCGACCTGCGCCACGTCGCGCAGGCCCTGCACCAGGCCGCGCTGGTCGACCGCCTCGGCCTGGTCGCGCTGCTCACCTGGCTGCGTGACCAGATGGCCGAGGACAAGGTGGAGGTCGCCTCGGAGCGGACCCGACGCCTCGACAGTGACGCCGCCGCGGTGCAGCTGGTGACCATCCACGGCAGCAAGGGCCTCCAGTACCCCGTGGTCTACCTCCCGTTCGTCGCCGACCGCTGGGCTCCGGACCCCGACATGCCGCTCTTCCACGGCGACGACCGGGCCCGCTCGATCGACGTCGGTCGCGGCGGCCCGACGTGGGCCGGCAACGTCGCCCGCGCCCGCGACGAGGAGGCCGGGGAGTCGCTGCGCCTGCTCTACGTCGCCCTGACCCGCGCACAGTCCCAGGTCGTCACCTGGTGGGCACCCGCCAACAACGCGAAGCCCTCCGCCCTGCACCGGATGCTGATCGGGCGCGGGCCGGGCATGCCCGCGGTCCCGCCCGAGCACCCGCTGCCCACCGATGACGAGGCCGAGGTGTTCTTCGAGGCCTGGCGGGCGCGGCAGGGCCCGGTGTGGGAGCGGTCGGTGCCGGCACCGCTCTCCGGAGCCGAGCTGCCGAGCCCGGGGGAGCTGCCCGCGGCCCGGACCTTCGACCGGACCGTCGACACCACGTGGCGCCGCACGTCCTACACCGCGCTGAGCAGTGCCGCGTCCGCGCCGACCCCGGATGCCGGCGTCTCCAGCGAGCCCGAGGTGGTGCCCCGCGACGACGAGCCCGACGGTCCCGAGCCGCTGCCCGAGGTCGCGCACACCGGCGACGCGGTCCCCTCGCCGATGGCCGCGCTGCCGGTCGGGGCGACGTTCGGCTCGCTGGTGCACGGGGTGCTCGAGACCGCCGACCCGCAGGCTGCCGACCTCGAGGCCGAGCTCCTGGACCGGGGCCGCGAGCAGCTGGTCCGGTGGCCGGTCGACCTCGATCCCGCGGCGCTGGCCGCCGCCCTTTTCGAGGTGTGCTCCTCGCCGCTCGGCCCGCTCGCCGGCGACGTCCGGCTGCGCGACGTGCCGTTGGCCGACCGGCTCTGCGAGATGGAGTTCGAGCTGCCCCTTGCCGGCGGCGACGATGCGTCGTACGACGCGGGGCGGGTGCGGCTCGGCGACCTCGCGCCGCTGCTGCGCCGGCACCTTCCGGACGGCGACCCGCTGCTCCCGTACGCCGACGCGCTGCGGGACCCGGCGCTGGCCGGGCAGGACCTGCGCGGCTACCTCACCGGCTCCGTCGACGTGGTGCTGCGCGTGGGCGGGCGGTTCCTGGTCGTCGACTACAAGACCAACTGGCTGGGCCCGATGGAGGGTCCGCTGACCGCCGACGACTACCGGCCCGAGGCGCTGGCCGCCGCGATGGGCCACTCCGACTACCCGCTGCAGGCACTGCTCTACGCCGTCGTGCTGCACCGCTACCTGCGCTGGCGGCTCCCGGCGTACGACCCGGAGGAGCACCTCGGCGGCGTCCTCTACCTCTACCTCCGCGGCATGTGCGGGGACGTGACGCCGGTGTGGGACGGGCACCCGGCCGGGGTCTTCTCGTGGCGGCCGCCGGTCGCGCTGGTCGAGGAGCTCAGCGACCTGCTGGACGGGCTCACGCTCGACGGCACCCTCGACAGCGGGGAGGGAGCGGCATGACCCTGGCCCCCGAGACCACGGTCCCGCGCGACCCCCAGGACCGCCGGCTCGCGCTGCGGGCGACCGGCGTGCTGCGCACCTTCAACGACGCCGACGTGCTCACCGCCGCCGACGTCCACGTCGCCACCCGGCTCGGAGCGCTCGGCGGCGAGGGCCAGGAGCAGGTGCTGCTCGCGGTCGCGCTGGCCACCCGCGCGGTCCGGCTCGGCTCGGTCTGCCTCGACCTGGCGACGGCGGAGGGGTCGGTGCCGCCCCCCGAGGGCGGCGCGCTCCCGTGGCCGGACGCCGAGGCATGGGCCGAGGCGGTCACGGCCAGCCCGCTGGTCGCGGCCGGCGCGCTTCGGTGGGAGCACGACCTGCTCTACCTCGACCGCTACTGGCAGCAGGAGGTGCAGGTCTGCGCCGACCTGGTGGCGCGCCGCGCCCTGGCGCCACCGCCGGTCGACGTCGCAGTTCTCGACACGGGCATCGGGCGGGTCTTCCCCGACCACGGGTACGACGAGCAGCGGTCCGCGGTGCGCCGTGCCGTGCTCGGCTGGACGACGGTGCTCACCGGTGGGCCGGGCACCGGCAAGACCACGACCGTGGCCGGCCTGCTGGCGCTGCTCGCCGAGCAGGCCGAGCTGACCGGCGGGCGGCCGCGGGTGGCGCTGGCCGCCCCGACCGGCAAGGCGGCGGCGAGGCTCCAGGAGGCGGTGCGCACCGAGGCGGCCCGGCTGCCCGCGGCCGACTCCGCGCGGATCGCGGGCCTGGAGGCCTCGACCCTGCACCGTCTGCTGGGCAGCCGCCGCGACAACGGCACCCGGTTCCGGCACCACCGCGGCAACCGGCTTCCGCACGACGTGGTGGTGGTCGACGAGACCTCGATGGTGTCGCTGACGATGATGGCCCGGCTGCTGGAGGCGGTCCGCCCCGACGCCCGGCTGTTGCTGGTCGGCGACCCCGACCAGCTCGCGTCCGTCGACGCCGGCGCGGTGCTCGCCGACCTGGTCTCCGGCCTGGCCGGCGACGACGGCCCGGTCGCCGCGCTGCGCACCAACCACCGCTCCCAGGCCCACATCATCGCGCTGGCCGAGGCGCTCCAGCGCGGCGACGCCGACGCCGCCCTGGTCGAGCTCGCGGCCGGCTCCGACGAAGTCCTCTTCCTCACCGACGAGGACCCGACGCCTGCGCTGCGCGTGCCGGTGCTCGACGCGGCGCTCGCGATCCGCGAGGCGGCGCTGGCCGGCGACGCCCGCGCGGCCCTCGACGCCCTCGACCGGCACCGCCTGCTGTGTGCGCACCGCGACGGACCGTTCGGCGTACGCCGCTGGAACCGGCTGGTCGAGGAGTGGATCACCGAGGCGACCGGCGACCCGCTGTGGGACCTCTGGTACCCCGGCCGCCCGGTCCTGGTCACCGCCAACGACTACGGCCTCGGCGTCCACAACGGCGACGTCGGCGTCACCGTGGTCGGGCCCGACGGCCGGCTCCGGGTGTACGTCGACGGGGCCACCGGGCTGCTCGAGTTCGCACCGACCCGGCTCGACGACGTCGAGACCATGCACGCGATGACGATCCACAAGGCCCAGGGCAGCCAGGCAGACGAGGTGACCGTGCTGCTCCCCGGCGAGGACTCCCGGCTGCTGACCCGCGAGCTCTTCTACACCGCGGTCACCCGGGCCCGCTCCACGGTGCGCGTCGTCGGCACCGAGGAGTCCGTCCGCGCCGCCACCGAGCGCCGGGCCCTCCGCGCGACCGGCCTGCGCCACCGCCTCCAGTCCTGACCCCGCCGAGGTGCCCGGACTTGATGCCCGAGGTGCCCGGACTTGATGCCCGAGGTGCCCGGACTTGATGCCCGAGGTGCCCCGAATTGCGCGCCGAGCGGCGATGGTTTCGAGACGCTCGCTGGCGCTCGCTCCTCAACCACCGGTCGGGCGCAAGAGCTGGCCGTTCGGCGGTGGTTTCGAGACGCTCGCTGGCGCTCGCTCCTCAACCACCGGTCGGGCGCAAGAGCTGGCCGCTCGACGCGCGAGAGGTGGCCGTTCGGCAGGTCAGGTGGTGGCGGCGTCGGCGAGCAGGCGGGCGAGCTCGGCGGGCCTGGTGAACATCGGCCAGTGGCCGGAGTCGAGGTCGACCAGGTCGACGTGCTTCGCCTTGGCGAGCTCGGGCAGGTCGCCGGCGTCGATCCAGGCCCGGGCCTCGGCAGGGGAGTACTCCGGGCAGACCATGGTGACGGGGACGTCGTACCGCCGGTCGTCGGAGTAGGTGACGGTGGCGGTGGCGACTCCCTCGGGCACGGGGATGGCGCCGTCGGCCATGCGCGCGCGGGCGTCGGCGTCGAGGTCGGCGGCGTCGGGTCCCTCGAACGTCTCCCAGCCGGGGAAGGCCATCGCGCCGTCGACCATCGGGAAGAACGCGGCGTACGCCTCCCCGGGGGTCGACGGGAAGCCGCCGATGAGGACGACCGAGGCGACCTTGTCCGGGCGGGCGTCCGCCGCCAGCCACGCCAGCGTGCAGGCGGCGGAGTGACCGACCACGGTCACCCGGTCGGGGGCGGCGTCGACGGCGGCCACCACCGCAGCGACCTGGTCGTCGAGGGTCGCGGACGACGAGCCGTCGCCCTGGCCGGGCAGGGTCAGCGGCACCGGTCGGTGGCCGAGCCCCTCGAGCGCCGGTGAGACGTCGTCCCAGGCGGACCCGTCCAGCCAGAGTCCGGCGATCAGCACCATGTCCATGTCAGTTCTCCTCCTGCGGTTCGGTCGGGCCCTGCGGCTCGGTCGGGCCCTGCGGCTGGGTCGGACGTTCCAGGGCGGTCAGGTCGCGCTCGGCGTACAGCCTGTGCTCCCACTCCTCGTTGAGGACGACGCGGAGGGCCTCCTCCACGGTGACGACCTCGCCCTCGGGTGGCCAGCCGGGTCCGGCGCACGACTTCTCCGCGGCCAGCTCCTCGTCGGTGAGCGACGCGAGCACCTCGCGGACGGTCGCCTGCCGTGCTGCGCGGACGGCCAGCACCTCGTCGAGCGACGGGCGTGCCTCGCGGTCCCACGGGACGCCGTCCCACCCGGGGGCGTCGTCCCAGGGCAGGTCGAGCGGGTGCCACGGGGACGGGTCGCCGAGGACCAGGCGGTTCACCCAGGCCGCGTCGGCGAAGTTGAGGTGGCGCAGCGTCTGGACGAACGACCACTCGTCGTCGACGCCGCGGTGCAGGTCGTCGGACGAGAACGTGCGGGCCCGCTCGACGGTGCCCGCCCACAGGCGCTCGAGGATCGCCCACGCCGCCCGGAAGCCGTCGCTGTCGCGCGGGCGCATCCTCGCCCGGTCCGGCATGCGCCGGTCCAGCTCGGCCTCGACGAACGGCACCACGTCGACCCCGTTGACCGTGACCTTGCGCAGCTCACCGTAGATGTCGAGGTCCACCACCTCCACCCCGCGGAGCACGGTCCCGTCGAGCAGCGCGCCGCGGACCCGCGTGCCGGTCAGGTCGACCACGTCGAGCCGGGCGTCGTTGAGGCGCACCTGCCGGAACGTCGCCTTCCGCAGGCTGACCCGCTCGAAGGTCGCCCCGCTGAGGTCCTGCTCGATGAACTCGGTCATAAGGGCCACGCTAGGGGTGGTTCCGGACGAACCGCTTCCGGTTCGTGTCCCGACCTCCTACCCTTGCCCGCGTGCCAGCCGAGGTCAGCCCCACCGCCCGGGCACTGCGCGCGCTCGAGATCCTGCAGACCCGGCCCGGCGCCACCGCTGACGAGCTGGCCACCCGGCTCGGCGTGACCGAGCGGGCCGCGCGGCGGTACGTCGGCATCCTGCGCGAGGCGGGCATCCCCATCGAGTCCCTGCGCGGCCCGTACGGCGGGTACCGACTGGGTCGCGGCACCCGGCTGCCGCCGGTCATGTTCACCCAGTCCGAGGCGTTGGGCCTGGTGATGGCGGTGCTCGACGGCCAGCCGGAGGCCGCGGACGCAGACGACCTGGTGGGGTCCGCCCTGGCCAAGGTGATCCGGGCCCTGCCGGAGAGCGTCGGCGCGCAGGCGGCGGCGCTGCGGACCCACGCGTCGGCCACGCCGGACCGCTACTCCGCTCGCCCGGACCCCGCCACGACGAGCGCGCTGGTCGCCGCGGCCGCGACCGGGCGCCGGGTGCGGGTGTCCTACCGCAGCGCGTCCGGCCGCGAGTGGGAGACCGAGGTGGATCCCTGGGCGGTGGTGGTCCGGCACGGCCGCTGGTACCTCCTGTGCCACTCCCTGTCCGCAGAGGCCACCCGGACCTACCGGATCGACCGGATCGGCAGCGCCGAGCAGACCGGCGACGCCTTCGTCCCGCCCGCGGGGCTCGACCCGGTGGCCGCGCTGGAGGAGAACCTCGGGATCGGCTGGGAGTTCACGACCCGGGTCGCCTTCGACGCGCCGTACGACGAGGTGGCGCCGTGGGTCCCGCGCACCATGGGCCGGCTCGAGGAGGCGGACGAGGGCTGCGTGCTGGTGGGCAGCACCAGCAACCCGCAGATGTACGCCGAGGAGTGGCTGCCCCGGGTCCCGTTCCCGTTCCGGATCGAGGGCGGGCCGGAGCTGCGGTCCGCGATGGCGGCACTGGTGGCCCGGCTGGCCGAGTCGATCGAGGGCGACGGGTGATCGCGGTGACCCGGCACATCTTGTGCCGACTCGCCGGGGCGATGGGGCGGTGACCCGGCACATCTTGTGCCGACTCACCGGGAGGCGTCCGAGACCGGCGTGGAATCAGGCGAGGAGCGCGCCGGCGTGCGGACCGAGCCGGAGCGTGTCCTCGGTGAGCGCGACGGACGGTCCGGTCGCGAACAGCAGCTCCTCGTGGGTCACCGGCAGGTCGACGGCACCGTCACCGACGTTGACCACCACCAGCAGGTCGCCCCGGGCCATCGTGAACACGCCCCGGTCCTCGTCGGCCGTGCAGGCGACCGAGGCGAACGACGGGTCGGTGAGCTCCGGTCGCTCGCGGCGCAGCTCCGCCAGCCGGCGGTACGTCGCGAGCAGCCGGGCGCCGCGCCCCGAACCGGCCTCCGACCAGTCGAGCTTCGAGCGCGCGAACGTCGCGGGGTCCTGCGGGTCGGGCACCTCGGCGGGGTCCCAGCCCATCCGCTCGAACTCGGCGATCCGACCCTCCGCAGTGGCCCGACCGAGGTCCTCCTCGGGGTGCGAGGTGAAGAACTGGAACGGTGTCGAGGCGGCGAACTCCTCGCCCTGGAACAGCATCGGCGTGAACGGGCCGGCGAGTGTGAGCAGCGCGGCACAGCCGAGCTGGTCGTCGTCGAGCACCTCGGTGAGCCGGTCGCCGCGGGCCCGGTTGCCGATCTGGTCGTGGTTCTGGCTGCACACCACCAGCCGCCAGGTCGGCATCGCCGCGGTGTCGATCGGCACGCCGTGGTCGCGGCCCCGGAACGAGGAGAAGGTGCCGTCGTGGAAGAAGCCGCGCTCGCACACCTTCGCCAGCGCGCAGAGCGGCTCGAAGTCCGCGTAGTAGCCGTCTGTCTCGCGGGTCAGCGCCACGTGCACCGCGTGGTGGAAGTCGTCGCTCCACTGCGCGTCGAGGCCGTAGCCGCCGGCCTCGCGCGGGGTGACCAGCCGCGGGTCGTTGAGGTCGGACTCGGCGATCAGCGTGAGCGGGCGGCCGACGTGTGCCGACGCTGCTGCCACCTCGACCGCGAGCTCCTCGAGCAGGTGGGTCGCGGACTCGTCCGACAGCGCGTGCACGGCGTCGAGCCGCAACCCGTCGACGTGGAGGTCGCGCAGGAACATCAGCGCGTTGTCGAGGACGTAGCGCCGGACCTCCGCCGACCCCTCGTCGTCGAGGTTGACCAGGTCGCCCCACGTGTTCCGGCCCTGCTTGAGGTACGGCCCGAACCGGGGCAGGTAGTTGCCGGACGGCCCGAGGTGGTTGTGGACGACGTCCTGGATCACGCCCAGCCCGGCGGCGTGGCAGGCGTCGACGAAGCGCTGGTACGCCGCCGGGCCGCCGTACTCCTCGTGCACGGCGAACCAGAGCACCCCGTCGTAGCCCCAGTTGTGGGTCCCGTTGAACGCGTTGACCGGCATCAGCTCGACGAAGTCGACGCCGATCGACCGCAGGTGTCCGAGCCGGGTGGCCGCGGCGTCGAGGGTGCCCTCGGGGGTGAAGGTGCCGAGGTGCAGCTCGTAGACCACCGCACCTGCCAGCTGGCGGCCGGTCCAGGCACCGTCCTGCCAGGCGTGCGCCGACGGGTCGAAGCGGCGGGAGCGCCCGTGCACCCCGCGCGGCTGCCGGCGTGACCGCGGGTCGGGGACCGGGTGCTCGTCGTCGTCGAGGAGGTAGCCGTAGTCCAGGTCGGCGCCTCCGGGCAGCGGACCGTCGGGCGTCCACCAGCCGTCGTCGCCGCGGGTCATCGGGACCACGGCGTCGCCGATGGCGAGCCGCACGCGCTCGGGGAACGGCGCCCACACGTCGTACGGGCCGCGGGCTGGGCGGCTCACCGCCCGTCCTCCGCGAGCAGCGCGACCGGGAGGTCGGCGAGCAGGTCGGACAGGCGCACGGCTCCGCTGAAGCGCCGCCCGCTCACCTGCTCGGTCCAGGACCCGTCGGGCAGCCGGAGCACGGCGTCGCCCCACCCGCCGCGGGCGGCCAGCCCGACCGGCAGCCGGGTGACCACCGTGACCGCACCACCCCGGTCGAAGGCGAGCGCGTGGTCGGCGGCGGCACCCTCGGCCGCGAGGGGTGCGTACGTCGTGAACAGGTCGGGGCGGTCGCGTCGCAGCCGGAGCGCGGCCGCGGTGACCGCGAGCTTGGCGGCGCCGGGGTCGTCGAGGCCGGCCGGCGGTCGGTGCGTGGCCTCGGCCAGCAGCCGGGCGCGCAGGTCGAAGTCGACCGGCCGACGGTTGTCGGGGTCGACCAGGCTCTGCTCCCAGAGCTCGCTGCCCTGGTAGACGTCGGGCACCCCGGGCAGGGTCAGCGCCAGCAGCTTCGCGGACAGCGCGTTGGTCCACCCCGGGTCGGCCAGCCGGGACGCGGTCGCGGTGACCAGGTCGCGCACACGCGGGTGGTCGAAGGCCGCGTCGACCGCCGCGTGGACGGCGGTCTCGTAGGTCTCGTCCGGGTCGGTCCAGGTGGTCCGGTCCCCGGCCTCGCGCATCGCCTTCTCGGCGTACGCGTGCAGCCGGTCGCGCAGGTCCACAGGCGGTCCGCCGTCGACGCTCGCGGGCCAGGCCCCCACCACCGCCTGCCAGAGCAGGTTGCCGAAGCCCGGGTCCGGCACCGGCGCCGCGGCCAGCAGCCCGTCGAGCGTCTCCGACCACAGGTCGGGGAGCTCGGCGAGCACGGTGATCCGGGCCCGGACGTCCTCGCCGCGTTTGGTGTCGTGCGTCGAGAGCGTGGTCATCGCGTCGGGCCACTCGTGCTGACGCAGCCCCGCCCAGGCGTGGAACGCGGCCGGGTCGACCGAGAACACCGACGGGTCGCCACCCACCTCGGTCAGCGAGGTGAGCCGCGACCAGCGGTAGAACGCACAGTCCTCGACGCCCTTGGCCATCACCATCCCGCTGGTCTGCTGGAAGCGCTGCGCGGGCGGCGACGTCGGGTCGGCGAGCACCGGCAGGAGCGCGTCGTACGCCGCCGCGAGGTCGGGGCGCCACGTGCGGGCCGACGCGAACGCCTGGTCGAGGTGCTCGCGCCCCTCGGGCAGGTAGGAGCGGTAGACCGGGAAGCAGGCGAGCAGCTCGGCGACCGCGTCCGCCACGTCGTCGAACCGCAGCCCGGACCGGACCCGGCGCACCTCGCGGGTGATCCGCCGGACCTCCGACTGCAGGATGCCGTCGGCGACCGCGCGCTTGGTCCCGTGCACCATCGCCGCCCAGTCGACCGGGCCGCCGCGCAGCCTGGTCTCCAGCGCGTCCAGCGGTGCCTCGCCGGCCGGGTCGGTGAGCACCCGGTCGACGTACGCCAGCGCGTCGTAGCCGGTGGTGCCCTCCGTCGACCACGACGGCGGCAGCTCCTCCATCTCGGGGGCTGACGAGTCGGGGGACGAGGCGTCTCGAAGCTCGAGGATCTTCTCGACCAGCACGTAGGCCCCACCGGTGAGGTCGGCCAGGTCCGCGAGGTAGCCCCCGGGGTCGCGCAACCCGTCGGGGTGGTCGACCCGGAGTCCGTCGACCAGGCCCTCGTCGAACCACCGCTTGATCTCGACGTGGGAGTCGGCGAACACCGCGGGGTCCTCGACCCGGACCGCGGCCAGCGTGTTGACCGCGAAGAACCGGCGGTAGTTGAGCCCCTCGTCGGCGACGTGCCAGTTGACCAGCTCGTAGTGCTGGCGGGCGTGCACGGTGTCGGCGTCCGCCCCGTCGTCGGCGCTGCCGGGCGCCAGCGGGAAGCGGTGGTCGTGGTAGTGCAGCTCGTCGTCGGCGACGGTCAGGTGCGCGATCGGACCGCCGGGCTCGGGCTGGTCGTCGTCGCCGACCACCGGGATCCGGATCCGCCCGTCGCCGACCGCCCAGTCCACGTCGAACGCCTGCGCGTGCTCGCTGGCCCGGCCGTGCCGGAGCACGTCCCACCACCACGGGTCCTCGTGCGGGGTGGCCACGCCGACGTGGTTGGGCACGATGTCGACAAGCACGCCGAGCCCGAGCCGGCGGGCCTCCGCGGACAGGGCCGCCAGCCCTTCTGCTCCGCCGCGCGAGGCGTCGACGTGGTCGTGGGCCACCACGTCGTACCCGTGGGTGCTGCCCGGCTCGGCGGCCAGCAGCGGGGAGAGGTAGACCCAGTCGGCGCCGAGGTCGTGCAGGTAGGGCAGCAGCCGCGCCGCTGCGAACAGGTCGAGGTCCTCGGTGACCTGGAGGCGGTACGTGCTGGTCGGCTTCCTCGGGACCCTCCGCTGCTCCGGCACGGTCAGCCCTTCCCGCCCTTCGTCGTACGTCGCCCGCTGGCGGACCCGTTCCCGCCGGAAGCGTGCGCCACGGACGCCGCCACGGAGTGGTCGGGCTCGGCGACCGGCGCGACGTGCTCGCGCAGCACCAGCAGCGACCGGGTCTCGATGTCGAACGTCGACCCGGCCTTGCGGGTGGTGGCCCGGTCGGCATTCCCGCCGGTGTCGACCACGACGTCCCAGGCCGCGGCGTACTCCTCCGGAGGCAGGGTGACGGTGGCCGGGCCGTCGGCGTTGAAGTAGAGCAGGAAGTGGTCGTCGGTGACGGTCTCCCCGCGCGGGCCCTTGCCGGCGATGCCGTGGCCGTTGAGGTACATCCCGATCGCCTGCGCCGCGCCGTCCCAGTCGTCGTCGTCCATCGGCCGTCCGTCGAGGTGCAGCCAGACGATGTCGTTGAGCCGGTCGCCCTCGGTGCCGTCGCTGACCCGGACGCTGGTGCCGGTGAAGAACCGCTTGCGGCGGAACGTCGGGTGGTCGCGGCGCAGCCGGGCGACGGCGGCGGTGAACTCGACCAGCGGCTCGTCGACCTCGTCCCAGTGGATCCAGCTCAGCTCGGAGTCCTGGGCGTAGGTGTTGTTGTTGCCCTGCTGGGTGCGGCCGAGCTCGTCGCCGTGCAGCAGCATCGGGACGCCCTGGCTGAGCAGCAGGGTGGCGATGAAGTTGCGCTGGGCACGGGCCCGCATCGCGAGGATCTCGGGGTCGTCGGTCGGCCCCTCGGCGCCGTGGTTCCAGGACCGGTTGTGGCTCTCGCCGTCGTTGTTGTCCTCGCCGTTCGCGTCGTTGTGCTTCTCGTTGTAGGACACGAGGTCGCGCAGCGTGAAGCCGTCGTGCGCGGTGACGAAGTTGATGCTGGCGAACGGCCGGCGGCCGGAGTGCTCGTAGAGGTCGGAGGAGCCGGCGATGCGGCTGGCGAACTCGCCCAGCGACGGCTCGCCGCGCCAGAAGTCGCGGACGGTGTCGCGGTACTTGCCGTTCCACTCGGTCCACTGCGGCGGGAAGCCGCCGACCTGGTAGCCACCGGGCCCGATGTCCCACGGCTCCGCGATCAGCTTCACCTGGCTGACCACCGGGTCCTGCTGCACGAGCTCGAAGAACGTCGAGAGCCGGTCGACGTCGTAGAACTCGCGGGCCAGCGTCGCGGCGAGGTCGAACCGGAAGCCGTCGACGTGCATCTCGGTCACCCAGTAGCGCAGCGAGTCCATGATCAGCTGCAGCGAGTGCGGCTGCCGCACGTTGAGGCTGTTCCCGGTGCCGGTGTAGTCCATGTAGTAGCGCTGGTCGTCCTCGACCAGCCGGTAGTACGCCGGGTTGTCGATGCCCTTGAAGCTCAGCGTCGGCCCGAGGTGGTTGCCCTCGGCGGTGTGGTTGTAGACCACGTCGAGGATCACCTCGATGCCCGCGGAGTGCAGCGCCTGGACCATCGACTTGAACTCCTGCACCTGCTGGCCGCGCTCGCCGGTGGCGGCGTACGGGGCGTGCGGGGCGAAGAAGCCCAGCGTGTTGTAGCCCCAGTAGTTGCGCAGGCCCTTCTCGAGCAGGGTGCTGTCCTGCACGAACGCGTGCACCGGCATCAGCTCGATCGCGGTGACCCCGAGCTTCCGGAGGTGCTCGACGATCGACGGGTGCGCCAGCGCGGCGTACGTCCCGCGCAGCTCCTCGGGGACGTCCGGGTGCAGCGCGGTGAGCCCCTTGACGTGCGCCTCGTAGATCACGGTCTCGTTGTAGGGGACCTCGGGGCGCCGGTCACCCTCCCAGTCGAAGAACGGGTTGATCACCACGCCGTGCACCATGTGCGCGGCGGAGTCGTCGTCGTTGCGGCTGTCGGGGTCGCCGAAGTCGTAGCCGAACAGCGACTGGTCCCAGTCGATCTCGCCGGCGGTCGCCTTGGCGTAGGGGTCCAGCAGCAGCTTGTTCGGGTTGCAGCGCAGGCCGCGCTCGGGGTCCCAGGGACCGTGCACGCGGTAGCCGTAGCGCTGGCCGGACTGGACCTGTGGCAGGTAGCAGTGCCAGACGAACGCGTCGACCTCGGTGACCTCGATCCGGGTCTCGGTGCCGTCCTCGTCGAACAGGCACAGCTCGACACGCTCGGCCACCTCGCTGAACAGGGCGAAGTTGGTGCCCCGCCCGTCGAACGTGGCGCCGAGCGGGTAGGCCTCTCCGGGCCATACCTCCATCGCTGAACCTCTTCTCACGACCCCGGGCTGATGGTTTGAACGATCCAAGCACAGGTACCCACCCGTCGGGGCGGGGATGCGTGACCGGGAGGCAACGATCACATTTCGGCGGCGGTTACCGGTGAGTAAGATGCGGCGGTATGAAGCGCACGCTGTACGACGCCGACCACGAGTCGTTCCGCTCCTCCGTCCGGGAGTTCCTCGAGCGCCAGGTGATCCCGCACCTCGACGCGTACGCCGAGGCGAAGGCGATCCCGCGCGACTTCTGGATCGAGGCCGGCAAGCAGGGCTTCCTCGGCCTCGAGGTCCCCGAGCAGTACGGCGGCTCCGAGGCCGGCGACTACCGCTTCAACGCGGTGCTCACCGAGGAGCTGGCGAAGGTCAACATGGCGCTCCCGTCCTGCCTCGGCATCCACGCCGACATCGTGGCGCCGTACCTCGTGCACCTGACCACCGACGAGCAGAAGCAGCGCTGGCTCCCCGGCTTCTGCTCCGGTGAGCTGCTGACCGCGATCGGCATGACCGAGCCGTCCGGCGGCTCCGACCTGGCCGCGCTCAAGACCACCGCGGTCAAGGACGGCGACGACTGGGTCCTCAACGGCTCCAAGACCTTCATCACCAACGGCTACTCCGCCGACCTGGTGCTGGTCGCGGCCCGGACCTCGCCGGAGAAGAAGGCCCGTGGCATCACCCTGTTCGCGGTCGAGTCGACCCGCGAGGGCTTCTCCCGCGGCCGCAAGCTCGACAAGGTCGGCCAGGACGAGTCCGACACCGCCGAGCTGAGCTTCACGGACGTCCGCGTGCCGTCGGAGAACATCGTCGGCGAGCTCGACCACGGCTTCATCCACATGATGACGTGGCTGCCGCAGGAGCGGCTCGGCTCCGCGGTCACCAACCTCGCGCACGCCCGGCAGATCTTGGACGAGACGCTCGCTTACACCAAGGACCGCAAGGCGTTCGGCCAGTCGATCGGCCAGTTCCAGCACAACAAGTTCCTGCTCGCCGACCTGTTCACCCGGGTCGAGGTGACCCAGGCGTACGTCGACCAGTGCGTCGCCGCGCACGCCGAGGGCGACCTCACCCCGATCGACGCCGCCAAGGCCAAGTGGTGGACCGCCCAGGTGCAGAGCGAGGTGCTCGACCACTGCGTCCAGCTGCACGGCGGCTACGGCTTCATGAACGAGTACCGCGTCGCCCGCGCCTGGCGGGACGCCCGGGTCACCAAGATCTGGGCCGGCTCGAACGAGATCATGAAGGAGCTGATCGGGCGGGACCTGGGGCTGTAGGTCGGCCGCAGGATTCCCCCGTGGACCGGGGAATCCTGCGCTTGACGGGCAGAATTCCGGCCGACAAGTGCCAGAACTGCCCGTCAAGATGGGGCGCATGAGGCTCTTCGTGGCGGTGATCCCACCGGAGCGCGTGGTCGAGGACCTCGACGCGTTCCTGGCGCCGCGGCGGGAGGCGGGGCCGTTCCGGTGGACGCTGCCGGAGCAGTGGCACCTGACCCTGGCGTTCATGCCGGACGTGGAGGAGCGGCGGCTCGACGACCTCCTCGAGCGGCTGGCGCGGGCGGCCAAGCGACGTACGGCGTTCGACCTGCAGGTCCGCGGCGGGGGCGCGTTCCCCAACGCAGCAAGGGCGCGCGTGCTGTGGGCCGGCGTCGACGGCGACGACACCGCGCGCACCGAGCTGTCCCGGCTGGCCACGGGCGCGCGAGCGGCGGCGAGCAAGGCGGGGGCCGAGCCGGAGGGCGGGAAGTTCCGCGCCCACCTCACCCTGGCCCGGCTCGGACGCCCTGCGGAGGCAAGCAACTGGGTCCGCCTGCTCGAGGGGTACGCCGGCCCGGAGTGGCGGGTGGACGAGCTCGCGCTGGTCGCGTCGTACCTCGGTGAAGGACCGCGCAAACGGCCGCGCTACGAGGTGCTGGGGACCAATATGCTCGCGCGATGACCAGTGCACCCATGACGGACTCGGTGACCGGCGGGCTCTACTGGCGACGAGGACGGATCCGCGGCGGCTGCGTGCCCGTGATCCTGCACCTCGAGCACGGCCGGGTCACCCTGAGCACACCGGAGAGGACGGTCGTCGACTCCGCACCCGGCGACGTCGAGGTCTCCCGCAGCCGCGGCAGCCTCGTGCTCCGCAACGGCGGCCGGCGCTACGTCCTCTCCGGCAGCGGCTCCCCACCGTCCCTGACCTTCAGCAACAGCCAGGTCGAGCGGCTCCGGTCCGCGCTCGCCGCCGGCCACCAGGTGTGGGTGCTCGACACCGCCAGCGACACGAGGCTCGGCTACGGCGTGGCGCGCGACGTCCCCGGCGCGGACGGGCACGCGAAGCCCGGCGAGCTCGCCGAGCGCTGGTGCACGCTGCTCACCGACCGCGGCGCCCGCCGCGGCTGACCGACCGGCCCGACCGGGTCGGAAACGACTCAGGACCGCGGCGCCACCTGGCGGGCGAGGTCCTCGGCCATCGGTTCGTACTCCGCGAACGTCCGCGTGAACGTGCCCGCGCCGTGCGTCGACGAGCGCAGGTCGATGGCGTAGCGGACCAGCTCGGTCTGCGGCACCACCGCGCGTACGACGGTGCGGTCGTCGCCGAGCTTGTCGGTGCCGCTCAGCCGACCCCGGCGCGAGGAGACGTCGCTCATCACCTCGCCGACGAGGTCGTCCTGCACCACGACCGCGATCTCGTCGTACGGCTCGAGCATCACCACGCCCGCGCTCTCGGCGGCCTCGCGCAGGGCGAGCGCGCCGGCGGCCTGGAACGCCATGTCCGAGCTGTCGACGCTGTGGGCCTTGCCGTCGAGCAGGGTCACGCGGAGGTCGACCACCGGGTAGCCGTTGCGCACCCCACGCTGCATCTGCGCGATCACGCCCTTCTCCACCGACGGGATGAACTGGCGGGGTACGGCGCCTCCGACGACCTTGTCGAGGAACTCCAGCCCCGAGCCCGGCGGGAGCGGCTCGACCTCGATGTCGCACACGGCGTACTGACCGTGCCCGCCGGACTGCTTGACGTGGCGTCCCTTGCCGCGCGCCTTCCCGGCAAAGGTCTCCCGCAGCGGGATGACGAGCTCGCGCTGCTCGACGGTGACGCCGTACCGCCGGGACAGCCGGTCGAGCGCCACCTCGACGTGCGCCTCGCCGAGCACCCACAGCACCACCTGCTGGGTCTCGGGGTTGCGCTCGACCCGCAGGCTCGGGTCCTCGGCGGCGAGCCGGGTGAGCGCGGATGACATCTTGTCCTCGTCGGAGCGGGTGGCCGCCTCGACCGCGACCGGCAGCTGCGGGTCGGGCATCGACCACGGCTTGAGCACTCGCGGGTCGTCCGGGTCCGAGAGGGTGTCGCCGGTCTCGGCGGTGGTCAGCCGGCTGACGCTGCCGATGTCACCGGCCACCAGCTTCGAGGCGTTGACCAGCGCGTTGCCGAACGGGAACGAGAGCGCGCCCGACCGCTCGTCGGCGTCGTGGTCCTCGTGGCCGCTCTCCTCGCCGAAGAACGACGAGAAGTGGCCGGAGACGTGCAGTGGCTGGTCGGGCTGGAGGGTGCCGGAGAAGACCCGGACGATGCTGACCCGGCCGACGTACGGGTCGCTCGTGGTCTTCACCACCTCGGCCACCAGCGGCCCGGCCGGGTCGGCGGAGATCGCGGCGGCCGGCGCTCCCGAGGGTAGGAACACCTCGGGCGAGGGGTGCTCGTGCGGCGGCGGGAAGCCGGACACCACGAGGTCGAGCAGCTCGGTGCAGCCGACGCCGCTGGTCGCGCAGGCGGGCACCACCGGGTGGAAGGAGCCCTTGGCCATCGCGGTCTCGAGGTCGGCGACCAGGGTCTTCTCGGTGACCTCCTCGCCGCCGAGGTACCGGTCCATCAGGCCCTCGTCCTCGGACTCCTCGATGACCGCCTCGATCAGGGAGTCGCGACGGTCGTCGGTCGAGGACGGGTCGAGCAGGTGGTCGACCGCGGACACTGTGTCGCCGTCGCGGACCGGCACGAAGACCGGCATCACCTTGTCGCCGAACACCGCCTGGCAGGAGGCGACCACGCCGTCGTGGTCGGCGCGCGCGTGGTCGAGCTTGGTGACCACCACGGCGCGCGGCATCCCGACCTGGGCGCACTCGCGCCACAGGTGGCGGCTCGCGTCGTCGACGGACTCGTTGGCCGCGATCACGAACAGCGCGGCGTCAGCGGCACGCAGGCCGGCCCGCACCTCGCCGCCGAAGTCGGCGTACCCGGGGGTGTCGATCAGGTTGATCTTGACCCCTTGGTGCACCAGCGGCGCGACCGCGAGCGACACCGAGCGTTGGTGCTGCTGCTCGGGTTCCTCGTAGTCGGAGACGGTGGTGCCGTCGATCACCGAGCCAGCGCGGGAGATCGCGCCGGACGACGCGAGGAGGGCCTCCAGGAGGGAGGTCTTGCCGGATCCACTGGGCCCGACCAGCACGACGTTGCGAATCCGGTCGGGCCCGGGCGCTTCGAGGTCGTGCTGGGTGGCCTTCCTGCCGTTCTTGTCCGCCATGGGTCCACGAAACTCCTCCTCCCCGGTCTGCACAAGACCCGGGTGACCCTCGGGGCAGCGACCTAGCATCGGACACATGGAGATCGCGATCCTCGGCACCGGTGCCGTCGGCCGGGCCCTGGCCGGGGCGTTCACCCGGGCCGGGCACCACGTCGTGGTCGGCACCCGCGACCCTGCGACCACCCGGGAGCGGGAGGGGTTCCCGGCGGACCTCGAGCTCGCGACGTACGCCGACGCGGCTGCCGGCGCCGACGTCGCGGTCAACGCGACCAACGGTGACGGCAGCCTGCCGGCCGTGGCCGCCGCGAGCCCGGGCCTGGCCGGCAAGGTGCTGCTCGACACCTCGAACCCGCTCGACTTCAGCCACGGCTTCCCTCCGACACTCACCGTGAAGGACACCGACAGCCTGGCCGAGCAGCTCCAGCGCGCGCACCCGGACGTCCGTGTCGTCAAGGCCCTCAACACCTGCGCCAACGAGGTGATGGTCGATCCCGGCCGGATCGGCGACGGCGACACCACGGTGTTCGTCGCGGGCGACGACGCCGACGCCCGGGCCGTCGCACGGGGCCTGCTCGAGGAGCTCGGGTGGCGCGACGTCGTGGAGTTCGACGACCTGTCCGCAGCCCGTGGGCTGGAGATGTGGCTGCCTCTGTGGCTGCGGCTGATGGGGAAGTTCGGGCGCGCGGAGTTCAACCTCAAGATCGTCCGCTGACCCCACCCAGCCACCGGACAAGGCGGCAGTGGGGCGGGATCCGGGCGATATCGTCGTGTCATGCCCTTCCTCCTGCGCGTCGAGCTGCCGGACGTCCCCGGCTCGCTGGGCCGTGTCGCGACCGCGATCGGTGAGGCCGGCGGTGACATCGAGGCGATCGAGATCGTCGAGCACCGCCCGGACGGCAACGCCGTCGATGACGTGCTCCTGGAGACCTCGCCGGGCACCATGCCGGACTCGATCGTCTCGGCGTGCAACACGCTGGAGGGCGTGCGGGTGCTGTGGATCTCGCGGTACGCCGCGGGGGGCAACCTGTTCCTCGACCTCGAGGCCGTGGAGGAGCTCACCGCGCACCGCGCCGGTGCGGTGGACCGGCTGGTCGAGGTGCTGCCGCACACCTTCCGCGCGGACTGGGGTGCCCGGATCCGCCGCGAGGGCGACGACGCGAAGGTCGTGCACGCCACCACCGCCGCACCCGAGGCGCTGGCCTGGGTGGAGCTCGAGCGCCCCGCTCGCCTCGAGACCGGCGACGACAACGACGTGCTGGCCGCGGCCCCGCTCTCCAGCGACGAGGTCGTGGTCTTCGGCCGCCGCGGCGGGCCGGACGTGCTCGACAGCGAGCTGGCCCGGCTCGGTCACCTGGTCGCGCTGGCCGCCTCGATCGCCCGCAACGGCTGACCGCCCTGCCGGGCCCGCACGGTCGAGCGAGTGCTCGACCGCGTCCTCGACGAGGGACCGCACCACGGGAGCGACGGCACGGCCGGTGGGGGTGGGTGCCGTGCCCACGCGCTCGACCGTGGTGCGGGTGATCGGGGAAGGGAGCGCGGCGCGCGCCGGAGATCCGGCTGGTGGTGGGTGACCGAGGCCCCCGAGGTCTCCGCCATGACGCCGCTCCGAGAAAAACGGGTAGGTCTGCTTCCCACGATAGGCGTCTTCCGCCGGAAGACAAGGGGTCAGGCGCGCTCGAGCAGGAAGACGGGGATCTCCCGGTCGGTCTTCTGCTGGTAGTCGGCGTACGGCGCGTACTGCGCGACCGCCCGCTCCCACCACTCCGCACGCTCCGCGCCCTCGGCGAGCCGGGCGACGTACGTGTGCGGCTCGGGGCCGTCCTGGAGCTCGACCTTGGGATGGGACACGACGTTGAAGTACCAGCTCGGGTGCGCGGGTGCCCCGCCCTGCGAAGCGATCGCGGCGTAGACACCGTCGTGCTCGACCCTCATCACCGGGTTCTTGCGGAGCTTGCCGGACTTCGAGCCGACCGAGGTGATCACGACGATCGGCCAGTGGTCGATGCCGCGGAGGGTGTTGGCTTCGCGCCCGCCGGTCGCCTCGTAGCGCTCGACCTGGTCGCGGACCCACTGCTGCTTGCTCGGCTCGTACTCTCCCGTGAGTGCCATGGCGTCCACGGTACGTCGCCCGCTCAGGGCACCGAGCGGATCCGGGTCACGAGCACCGACCCGAGCACGCTGCACGCGAACGCCACCACGTACAGCACGAAGTAGCCGACCGAGAACGCCTCCCCGTCCGTGGTGACCCGACCGCCGGTGACGTGCACGATGCCCAGCACGACCGTGGCCAGGAACGGTGCGATCACCTGCGGCAGCGCGTTCGCGATGTTGATGACGCCGAGGTCCTTCCCGCGGGCCTCGGCACCCGGCAGCACCTGCGTGATCAGCGCGAAGTCGACCGAGGTGTAGATGCCGTAGCCGCAGCCGAGCAGCAGTGCCGCCACCAGCGCTCCCGGCCAGGTCTGGGTGCCGGCCAGCACCAGCCCGGCCGCGCCGGCGACCAGCCCGGACCAGATCACGAAGACCTTCCGCCGTCCGACCCGGTCGCTCCAGCCGCCGAAGACCACGGTCGTGGCGACCAGCGCGACGGCGTACAGCGCGGTCAGGACGAAGACGCCGTCCTCGGGGTCCGACAGCCCGACCGCGTCGTCGAGGTAGTAGAGCAGGTAGAGGGTGCCGAGCGCGTTGCCGAGGTTGACCAGCATCCGGGTCAGCCAGGCCCACGCGAAGTCGGGATGGGCCTGCGGCGAGATCCAGAAGCCGCGCAGGAAGCTGCCCCACGCGAACCGCGGCCGGAGCTCGGCGGGCAGCTCGAGGTCGCGGGAGTCGAGGCAGTAGGGCAGCGCCAGCACGACGAGCACGACCGCGGTGGTGGTGTAGCCGGCCGCGATGGAGCCGGTCGCCGAGGCGATGCCGACGCCGCCCACCACGCCGACCGTCTGCGCCACCGCGAGCAGGCCGCCGACCAGGCCGCGCCGGTCCACCGGAACCTGGTCCGGCACCGCGGCGGTCACCGCGGCCAGCATCGCGTTGAGGGCGGCCTGGGCGAGGCACCAGCCGAGCGCCATCACCGCCACCGAGTCGGCGACCGCGAGCAGCAGCAGCGCGGCCGCGCCCCCGAGCGCACCGCCGGCCACCCAGGGCAGACGGCGCCCGGCGGCCAGCGTGGTCCGGTCCGAGAACGCGCCGAACAGCGGGTTGCAGACCACCGAGGTGAACGCCCCCAGCCCGGTCACCAGCGAGAACACGAACTCCTTGTGCCCCGCGTCGATCGCCTCGGCCTGCTGGGCGAGCAGCACCTGGATCGGGCCGAAGAAGCCGGCCCAGAGCCCGATGCTCGCCAGGCACAGCGCGGCGACCCACCGGGCGGGCGGCGGTACGACGGGCTCGGCGAGGGCGGCGCCCGGCGCGGGTGCGGTCACGGGCACAGCATGGCGGTCGTCCGCCCCACGGGGGTGCAGACACCCTCGTGAGGCGGAGGACCGTGCCGGATAGCCTCTCGCCATGAGTGCGATCGAGGGTGTGTCCGAGGGGTTCGACGCCGCCGCCTGGCGCGACGTACCGGGCTTCGAGGACCTGACCGACCTGACCTACCACCGCGCGGTCGAGCACGGCACGGTCCGGATCGCGTTCGACCGCCCCGACGTGCTCAACGCGTTCCGCCCGCACACCGTCGACGAGCTGCTCCGGGTGCTCGAGCACGCGCGCACGTCGGCCGACGTCGGCTGCGTGCTGCTCACCGGCAACGGCCCCAGCGCGAAGAACGGCAAGTGGGCGTTCTGCACCGGCGGCGACCAGCGGATCCGGGGCCGGGCCGGCTACCAGTACGAGCTCGACTCCGTCGAGCCCCCCGACGCCGGCGCCGCCCCACAGAGCCGTCGAGAATTGGCGATCGACCGGGCGAAGCTGGCCCGGCTGCACATCCTGGAGTGCCAGCGGCTGATCCGGTTCATGCCCAAGGTCGTGGTCTGCCTGGTCAACGGCTGGGCCGCCGGCGGCGGGCACTCGCTGCACGTGGTCAGCGACCTCACCCTGGCCAGTGCCGAGCACGCGCGGTTCAAGCAGACCGACGCCGACGTCGGCTCCTTCGACGGCGGCTTCGGGTCGGCGTACCTCGCGCGGCAGGTGGGCCAGAAGTTCGCGCGCGAGATCTTCTTCCTCGGCGACGAGTACACCGCCGAGGACGCGCACCGCATGGGCATGGTCAACAGGGTGGTCCCGCATGCCGACCTCGAGGCCGAGGCGCTCGCGTGGGGCCGCAAGATCAACGGCAAGAGCCCGACCGCGCAGCGGATGCTGAAGTACTCCTTCAACCTCATCGACGACGGCCTGGTCGGCCAGCAGCTCTTCGCCGGGGAGACCACGCGCCTGGCCTACATGACCGACGAAGCGCAGGAGGGGCGCGACCAGTTCCTCGAGAAGCGCGACCCCGACTGGTCGCCGTACCCCTGGTACTACTGAGCGTCGAGGTCGTAGTGATTCCCCGGGCGTCCGGGGAATCCCTCCCCTGTCAGGCAAAGCATTCCCTGGCAGGGCATTGATTTCCCTGACCAGGTCCCGGTCGATGTCGCCGTCCTGGGGCGCCGCCCCACGGGCGCCGGGCGCTCCTACGTACGCCGCAGTACCAGCACAGCCTGGTCGTCCCGCTCGACGCCGGCGACCGGGGCGCGGTCGAGGCGGGCGACCTCGGTGAAGCCGTCGGCGGTGAAGCGGGCGGACAGGTCGTCGGGCTGCCGGTGGTGGCGGACCATGGTGACGTCGTACCCGAGGCGGCGGTAGCCCTCGCCGACCTCGCGCGGGCCGTGCCCGGTCTGGAAGGCGACGAGGAGGTGGCCGTCCGGGCGGAGCACACGCCGTGCCTCGCGGGAGACGGTGGGGAGCTTGCGGTCCGGGACGTGGATCGTCGAGTACCAGTAGAGGAGCCCGTCGAAGGTCGCGTCCCCGAACGGCAGCGCGGTGAGGGAGGCGACGCCGATCGGGATGTCGGGGTGGGCGTGTCGCGCGGCCCGGACCATCCCCGGCGACAGGTCGACGCCCTGGACCCGGCAGCCCCGGTCCGTCAGGAGCCCTGCCATCCGTCCGGCGCCGCAGCCGCCGTCCAGCACGTCGGGAGTCTCGCCCAGGAGCCCGACGAAGTGGTCGATCATCGCCACGTCCACCGGCTGCTCGGGCTCGGTCGACGGGAAGTGGGCGGCGTACGCGTCGGCGACGAGGTCGTAGGCGTCGCGCAGCCGTCGGCGCTCGTCGTCGTGGTCGGAGGGGTCGGCGGTGGGCACCGGGCCAGTATCCCGACCGTCCACTGGCGCGACCGACCAGCGGGCGCCCGTGCCGGCGCCGGCCAGGCGCTCAGTACCCTGCGGGCAGGCCGACGAGAGGTGGAGCGACGCATGAGGGTCGTGGTCCTGACCGGGGCGGGTGTCTCCGCCGAGAGCGGCGTCCCCACGTTCCGGGACGCCGACGGCCTGTGGGAGGGGCACCGGGTCGAGGACGTCGCCACCCCCGAGGCCTACGACTACCAGCCCTCGGTCGTGCACCGGTTCTACGACGCCCGGAGGGCGGCGCTGAGCGGCGTCGAGCCCAACCCGGCGCACCGGGCGCTGGCCCGGCTGGAGGACCTGCTCGGCGACGACTTCCTCCTGGTCACGCAGAACATCGACGACCTGCACGAGCGCGCCGGATCCGCGCGGGTGGTGCACATGCACGGCGAGCTGCTCTCCGCGCTGTGCCGCGGCTGCGGCCAGCGGATGCCGTGGGAGGGCGAGATGTCCGGCCACCCGCCCTGCCCGCGCTGCGGGGTCAGCGAACTGCGGCCGGACGTGGTCTGGTTCGGCGAGATCCCCTACGACATGGACCGGATCCTCGAGGCGCTGACCGAGGCCGAGCTCTTCGTGTCGATCGGTACGTCGGGCGTGGTCTACCCGGCCGCCGGCTTCGTGCACCAGGCGCGCATGCACGGCGCGCGTACCCTCGAGCTCAACCTCGAGCCCAGCGAGGGCGTGTCGATGTTCCACGAGTCGCGGCAAGGTCCGGCCGGCACCCTGGTCCCGGCCTGGGTCGAGGAGCTCCTGGCCCGGCTCGGCGGCGCGTTCGGCTGAGTGGTGACCCGCCGGTAGGTCTGGACACCGCCCGCGCCGGGGGCGTAGGAACGACGAATGGATCTCTCGGGCCTGTCCTCATCCCTTCCCCCTCGTCCCGTTCGTCCTCTGCTCCGCCGGTCCCTGGCCGCCGCCGTCGCGCTCGCCGCCGGCGCCCTGGTCGCCAGCCTCCCGCAGGCCGGGACCGCGCCCGCCGCGGCCGCCCCGACCCCGGTCGTCGACGGGTCGCTGGACCGCTCGCCGGAGCTCTCGGAGACCACCCGGCTGGCCGACCGCCGGTTCGTGGTCACCGGTGACCGGGCCTGGGCGCTCGGCTCCGCGGACGGCCGCTGGCCCGCGGCCGGTTTCCACACCCGCGGCGAGATGGGCGGTTACTGGTTGCCCGAGGTCAAGCTGCTCGACGGCGTCTGGTTCGGGATCGACGACCAGTGGATCGGGCAGGGCACCCGCACCACCTCGGGGTGGGGCTACGTCCGCACCGACCTCCCCGACACTGCAGGGGTGCAGGCCAGTCGCACCGACGTCGTGCCCGACGGAGCGGACGGCGCGCTGGTCGGCCTGAGCCTCCGCTCCGACACCGACCGCACGATCAGCCTCCGCGCCGACGCGCACTCCGAGCTGCTCGGCTCCTACCCGTGGGGCGAGACCCAGCCCAGCCAGAAGACCGAGAACCTCCCCGACACCGCGTCGGTCGAGGGCGGCCACCTGCTCTTCCGCGACCAGGGCAAGCCCCCGCACCCGAACGCCGAGGCGCACGACTGGGCGGCCACGTTCGGCTCCAGCCTCACCCCGACGGCCACGGACACCGGCACGGACTTCCGCGGGCCGCAGGACCCGGCCGTGGTCTGCCCCGCCTCCGGCCCGGACGCCCCGCCGCAGCCACAGCGCTGCGACGACACCGAGTACGGCAAGGGCGCCGGCGGCCGCCTGACGTACGACGTGCCGCTGCGGGCCGGTGAGGTCCGCACGGTCTGGTTCGGCATCGGTGGGTCCAGCGCCGGCCCCGCGGGCGCCCGCTCGGCCCTGTCCGGCCTGCTCGACGACCCGGCCGGGCACCTCGCCGCCAAGGTCGCCACCCGGCAGGCGGTCGACGGCAACACCGTGGTCGACCTGCCCGGTGACCGGCTGCTCGAGCAGAGCATCCGCTGGTCCAAGCAGATGCTGGCCGCCTCCGACCAGCGGGTCGCGAACCCGCGGCTGCGCGTGGTCCGCGCCGGCAAGGAGTACCCGCCGCCGGCCGGCACCATCGCGTCCATGCGCTGGCTCGGCGCCGGGTGGCCCGACTACCCGTGGCTGTTCGGCACCGACGGCGAGTACACCGCGTTCGCCGCGGTCGCGGCCGGCCAGTTCGCACCGATCAAGGCACACCTCCGCGCGCTGCGTGACGTGTCCGAGGTGGTCAACGGCGGCAGCGGCAAGATCGTGCACGAGGTGACCCCGGACGGCGCCGTCTACTTCGGCGCCAACGCGGACGCCGGCAACACCGACGAGTCCTCGAAGTACCCCTCGGCGGTCGCCGAGGTCTGGCGCTGGACCGGCGACGACGCGTTCCTGCGCGACCTCTACCCCGCGAGCGTCAAGGCGATGAAGTACGTCGCCACCCTCGACGAGGACGGCGACGGCTGGCCCGAGGGGCTCGGCAACGTCGAGCGCGAGGGCATGGGCGAGGAGAAGCTGGACAACGCCGTCTACACGATCCGCGGGTACGCCGACCTCGCCGACATGGCCCGCGCCCGCGGCGACAACAAGACCCGCACCTGGTCCGAGCAGCGCGCCCGCGCGATGGTCAAGGCGTTCGAGGACGCCTGGTGGTACGACGACGGCGGCGCCAACTCCTACGCCGACTCCCTCGACGACCCCGGCAACGAGAAGGTCTTCCAGCGGCACTGGATCGGGCTCACCCCGACCGACGCCGTGCTGCCCGACCTCCCCGGCCGGCCGGGCGACCCGCTGGCCTCCCGGGCGCACGGGAACACCACCCTCGACCAGCACGAGAAGCCCTGCTTCACCAACGAGCTCGGACTGTTCCACACCGGCACAGGGCCGACCTCGGCCCCGGCCGGCAACCCGGGCGCGAGCTGCGACAGCGTGGTCTCCGCGGTGCCCAGCGAGCGCAGCGTCTTCACGCTGAACAGCGCGATCGCCGCGGTCAGCGAGGGCAACTACGGCCGTCTCGGCTCCGGGCAGCAGGGCGTCTACACCCACGGCAACGCTCGCAGCCAGCTCGACCCGTCGCTGTGGGAGATGCCGGGCGCGATGCCCGAGATCGTCCCCGGCGGCGACTTCGGCGCCAACATCAACCGGCTCTTCACCGAGCGGTCGATGGTGATGCAGGCGTGGGGCGCCTACGGCACGCTGTGGCCGGTCGTGCACCAGTGGCTCGGGGTGGCGCCGGACCTCGGTCGCGGCACGGTCGCGGTGGTCCCGCAGGTCCCGGCCGGCCAGAGCACGATCTCCGGCGACACGATCCGGCTCGGCGACGGCGCGGTCGACGTGACCGCCACCCGGACCGGCCCGACGTACACCACCGAGGTGACCCGGCACAGCCGGCTGGCGCTGACGATCGGGGCGGTCCTGCCCGACGGGGTCAAGGTCCGCAAGGCCACCCTCGACGGGCGCCCGGTCGGCGTACGGCTCGTGCGGACCGCGCGCGGCGCCGAGGCGCAGGTCATGGTCCGCCCGGGAACGGGTACGTCGTCCCTGGTCGTGGTCACCCGCTGAGCACCCGCCCAGCGCCCACCCGGGCCCCGTGGGCCCCGACCGGATGACGGGGGAGCGGTTCGACTGTGGTCGGATGGTCCCCGCGAACCACGACGGAAGGGGAAACATGAGGCTCGGGACGAACGCGCTGCGCGCGGCCCTGGTGGCGACGGGGCTGCTGGGCGCGGCGGCCTGTGGCTCCGGTGACGGGGGCGGCGACGACTTCGCCGACAGGTCCGCGTCGGACATCAAGGATGCCGCGATCAAGGACATGAAGACCGTGACGTCGCTGACGATGGACGGCACGATCAAGGAGAACGGTCAGGAGCTGTCGCTGACGCTGTCCTCGGACACCGACGGCAAGTGTGCCGGCGAGATCAGCCAGGGAGGTGGCACCGCCCGGTTCATCGGCGGCGAGGAGACCTACCTCAAGGGCGACGAGGCGTTCTGGACGAACTCCGTCGGCGGCGCCCAGCAGGCCCAGCAGATCCTGGCGCTGGTCGGCGACAAGTGGGCCAAGGTGCCGGCCTCGGCCGGCGCGTCGTTCGAGTCGTTCTGCGACCTCGACAACCTGCTCGACGACTTCACCAAGGAGGACGACTCGACGGTGAAGAAGGGCGACACCGGCGCGGTGGACGGCGAGGACGCCGTGGTCATCGAGGGCACGAGCGACTCCGGCGACCCGACCAAGGCGTGGATCGCGGTCGACGGCAAGCACCACATCCTCAAGCTGCAGGGCGAGGGCGACACCTCGGGCTCGTTCACCTTCAGCGACTACGACGAGCCGGTGGAGGCCGACGCGCCTCCGAGCGACGAGGTCGTGGACCTCTCGCAGCAGGGCTGACCCGGCACGGACAGGGCTCCCGGGGCGGTGGCGGCGCAGGAGAACGGTGCCGCCACCGCACCGGCCCGTGCCCACCCGCCCGCGCCCCGTGGGCGCACCCGCCGATCGGGCAGTTGCGAGACACCCGTCTCAGACAGTGGTCCTGACGGCTTCCCGTGCCCTAGGTTGCAGCGGGTGAAGATCGCTGTAGCGAAGGAGACCCGCGACGGGGAGACCCGGGTCGCGATGGTGCCCGAGCTGGTCGACAAGCTCACCGGCCTGGGGTACGACGTCGCGGTCGAGCCCGGTGCCGGCGCCGGTGCCCTGCACGCCGACGAGGAGTACGCCGCGGCCGGCGCGACCGTCGAGCCGGACGCGCTCGCGACCGCCGACGTCGTGGTGTCGGTGCAACCGTTGCCCGTCGAGTCCGTACGCCGACTCCGCCAGGGCGCGGCCACCGTGTCGTTCCTGCCGGGGGCGCAGGCCGGCGAGGTGGTCACCAACCTCCGTGACTGCGGGATCACGTCCTACTCGATGGAGCTCGTGCCCCGCATCTCCCGGGCGCAGTCGATGGACGCGCTGTCCTCGCAGGCCCTCGTGGCCGGCTACCGCAGCGCGATCGTCGCGGCGGGACTGCTGCGGCGCTTCTTCCCGCTGAACATGACCGCGGCCGGCACCGTCCAGCCTGCGGAGGTCGTGGTGCTCGGCGCCGGCGTCGCCGGTCTCCAGGCGATCGCCACCGCCAAGCGGCTCGGCGCCGTGGTCCGGGCGTACGACGTCCGGGCCGCCGCCGCCGAGGAGATCCGCTCCATGGGCGCCAAGTCGATCGACCTCGACCTCGAGACGCTCGAGGGGGCCGGCGGCTACGCCCGCGAGATGACCGAGGACCGGGCGGCCCGGCAGCGCGAGCTGCTCACGCCGTACATCGCTGCTGCGGATGCGCTGATCACCACCGCTGCCGTGCCCGGCCGGCAGGCGCCGATGCTGGTCACCGCCGCCATGGTCGAGCAGATGAAGCCCGGGTCCGTGGTGGTCGACCTCGCGGCCGAGTCCGGCGGCAACGTCGAGGGCTCGGTCGCGGGCGAGGTGGTCCGGATCGGCCACGCCCAGGTCTGGGGCGGGAGCAACGTGCCGTCGCAGATGCCCGGCCCGGCGTCCCGCCTCTACGCCCAGAACGTGGTCAACCTGGTCACGCTGATGACCGCCACGGGCGACGGCACCGGACCCGGCACCTTCGCCCCCGACCCCGAGGACGAGATCGTCGCGTCGTCCTGCGTCACGCGCGACGGTGCCATCGTGCACGAGCCCACCCGCACCGCCCTGGAAGGGGAGGACCAGTGAACGACGCCGTCGTCTGGCTGACGATCTTCGTGCTCAGCGTCTTCGTGGGCATCGAGGTGATCTCCAAGGTCTCCTCGACGCTCCACACGCCGCTGATGTCCGGTGCGAACGCCATCCACGGGATCATCCTGCTCGGCGCCATCCTGGTCACCGGCACCACCGACAGCGGTCTCGCACTGGCGGTGGGCCTGGTCGCGATCGTGCTGGCGACGGTGAACATGGTCGGCGGCTTCGTGGTCACCGACCGGATGCTGCAGATGTTCACGCGGAGGAAGCCGAAGGCACCCGCGGGCAGCACCGAGGGCGGGGCTGCCTGATGCCGGTCTGGGTCCAGCTCGTCTACCTCGCCTGCGCGGTCTGCTTCATCCTCGCGCTCAAGGGCCTCTCGGGCCCGAAGACCGCGCGCACCGGCAACCTGGTCGGGGCGGGCGCCGCGGTGGTCGGCTGCGTCGTCCCGTTCCTCTACCTCGACCTCGACCACGTGCCGCTGATGCTGGCCGCCATCGTGCTCGGCACCGTCGGTGGCGTCTACGGCGCTCGCAAGGTGCAGATGACGCAGATGCCGCAGATGGTGGCGCTGTTCAACGGCGTGGGCGGCGGCGCGGCTGCCCTGGTCGCGCTGCTCGAGCTCGAGCACATGGGGTCGTTCACCGCAGGGTTCGACCTGGCCGCCACCGCGTTCACGATCGTGGTCGGCTCGGTGTCCTTCGCCGGCTCGCTGGTCACCTTCGCCAAGCTCCAGGAGCTGATGACGTCGCGGCCGGTGGTCTTCCCGGGTCTGCCGGTGGTGTTCGGCGCCGCCCTGATCGCGGTGCTCGCCCTGTCGGTGCTCATCGTCACCGACCCGTCCGTGGGCGTCGGCGTCCTGCTGGCCCTGCTCGGCCTCGCGATCGGCGTGCTCCTGGTGCTGCCGGTCGGCGGCGCGGACGTGCCGATCGTGATCTCGCTGCTCAACGCGTTCACCGGTCTCACCGTCGCCGCCGGCGGCTACATACTCGGCAACACCCTGCTGCTGGTCGCGGGCACCCTGGTCGGTGCCTCCGGTACCTTCCTCACCCTGCTCATGGCTCGCGCCATGGGCCGCTCGGTCGCGAACATCCTGTTCGGCGCCCTGAAGGGGGGCTCGACGCTCGGCGGAGGCGAGGCCTCCGACCGCCCGGTGAAGTCGGCCGGGCCCGAGGACGTCGCGATCATGCTGGCCTACGCCGAGCGCGTGATCATCGTCCCCGGCTACGGCCTCGCGGTCGCCCAGGCCCAGCACACGCTGCGCGAGCTCGTCGACGTGCTCGGCGAGCGCGGCATCAAGGTCGACTACGCGATCCACCCGGTCGCCGGCCGCATGCCCGGCCACATGAACGTCCTGCTCGCCGAGGCCCAGGTGCCCTACGAGCAGCTGAAAGAGATGGACGACATCAACGGCGACTTCAAGGACGCCGACGTGGCACTCGTCGTCGGGGCGAACGACGTCGTGAACCCGGCCGCGAAGACCACCCCCGGCGCGCCGATCTACGGCATGCCGATCCTCAACGCCGACGAGGCGAAGCAGGTGGTCTTCATGAAGCGCTCGATGCGCCCCGGGTTCGCCGGCATCGAGAACGAGCTGCTCTTCGAGCCCAACACCACGCTGCTGTTCGGCGACGCGAAGGACTCGATGGGCAAGCTGCTCAACGCCGTCAAGTCCCTCTGACCCCTGCCGGAGTCAGCTGCCCAGACCCTCGCGGACCCGCAGGTCCTTGATGATCTGCTGGCTGGCGAGCTTGCCGGGGGCACCCATCACGCAGCCGCCGGGGTGGGTGCCGGAACCGCACTGGTAGTAGCCGTGGATGGGCGTGCGGTACTGGCTCCACCCGGGGGCCGGCCGGAAGAAGTACATCTGCGGAGCGAAGAACTCGCCCGCGAAGATGTTCCCCTCGGTCAGCCCGACGGTGCGCTCGATGTCCAGCGGGGTCCTCACCTCCCGCTGCAGGACCAGGTCGCCGAAGCCGGGGAAGAACGACTCGAACGTCGCCTGCACGGTGTCGGCGAAGGTCTCGCGCTCGGTGTCCCAGTCGCTCCCCTTGAGGTGGTACGGCGCGTACTGGACGAAGCAGGACATGACGTGCTTGCCCGGCGGCGCCATGTCCGGGTCGACGAACGACTGGATCGCGCAGTCGATGTAGGGGCGCTGGCTGTACCAGCCGTACTTCGCGTCGTCGAAGGCCCGCTCGAGGTACTCCATCGACGGCCCGATGTTGATGAACCCGAGGTACTGGTCGGTGCGGTCGCCGAGGGCGGGGTAGCGGGGCGCGCCGTCGAGGGCGAAGTTGACCTTGGCGGAGGTGCCCTGGAACCGGAACCGGTTGATGTTCTCCACCAGGTCGCCGGGCAGCTCGCGGGGCTCGACCAGCTGGGTGAAGGTGCGCCTCGGGTCCAGGGCGCTGACCACGGTCCTCGCGGTGAGCTCGGTGCCGTCCTCCAGCACGACGCCGACCGCCTCGCCGTTGCGGGTGAGCACCGAGGCCACCGGGGCGTTGAGCAGGATCTCGGCGCCGAATGCCTGGGCGGCGCGCGCCAGCACCTGCGTGAACCCGCCGTTGCCGCCCTTGTGGAACGACCACGCCCCGAAGTGACCGTCGTGCTCGCCGATGGAGTGGTAGAGCAGCACCATGCCGGAGCCTTGCGACATCGGGCCGACCTTGGTGCCGATGATGCCGGAGGAGGCGATGTAGCCCTTGAGGATGTCGCTCTCGAAGTAGTCGTCGAGGAAGTCGGCGGCGCTCCCGGTGAGCAGCCGAACCAGGTCGTGGACCACTTTCTGGTCGGCGCCGCGCAGGTGCTTGACCAGCTCGGCGGTGTCCTGGATGTCCTCGGGCGACCCGCCGAAGATGTTCGGCGGCACGGTGTCGAGCAGCGGCTTGACGAGCTGGCAGACCCGCTCCATGTCGTGCTCGTAGCGGTCCATGGCGTCGGCGTCGTGCGGCGAGTGCCGCATGATCTCCTTGATGTTCTCGTCCCGGTCCTGGCCGAGCAGCAGGTAGTCGCCGTTCTCCATCGGCGCGAACGACGACGGCATCAGGATCGGCATGAAGCCGTGGCGGACCAGGTCGAGCTCGTGCACGATGTCGGGCCGGAGCAGGCTCAGGGCGTAGGAGAACGACGTGAAGTGGAAGCCCGGTCGCAGCTCCTCGGTGATCGCGGCGCCGCCGATCAGGTGGCGCCGCTCCACGATCAGCACCTTGAGGCCGGCCTTGGCGAGGTACGCGCCGTTGACCAGCCCGTTGTGGCCGCCGCCGACGACGATCACGTCGTAGTTCTTGTCCATCGATGCCATCTCATGCCATCTTTCGAGGAGGGTTGAAGAACGGAAGACGGGTGACCTCGGCCGCGACCGTCTCGTAGTGGTGGTTGATGGTGAGCTCGAGGTTCACCCGCGTCCCGGCCGCGGCGAGCGCTGGCCGGACCCGGGCCAGCGCGATGTGGCGCTGGAGCATCGGTGAGTACATGAGGCTGGTCGCGTAGCCGATCCGCTCGCCGGCGTCGTCGTACAGCATCGAGTCGTACTCCTGCGGCGTCTCGTCCTTCGGCGGGATCAGCCCGGCCTGGTCGTAGACCCGGTCGTAGTCGGCCCAGTCGACGACCAGCCCGACGGTCGCCCAGCGGGAGGTCCTCTCCGCGAGCTCGCGGCGGATCGCCTCGCGGCCGATGAACGGCCGGTCGTCGGCGTCGATGCCCTTGAGCATCCAGCCGAGCCCAAGCTCCTTCGGGGTGATCCGGTCGTGGTCGGTGTACGCGTAGCGGCTGGAGGAGAACTCCACGTTGATGAGGACCAGGCCGGCCTCGATCCGCGTCATCAGCAGGGCCTCCTCGCCGAACGGCCGCAACCCGTGGCCCTCGCCGGCCTCGATCACCGCGTCGAGGACCGCGAGCGCGTCGTCGCGCGCCACCCGGACCTCGTAGCCGAGGTCGCCGGTGTAGCCGGTCCGCGAGATGGTGACCGGCGCCTTGCCCATCTTGGCGTCGGTGTGCTCGAAGTAGGACAGCTTCTCCACCTCGGGCGCCAGCTTCGCGAGGATCGTCCGCGACCGCGGGCCCTGCACGGCCAGCATCCCGAACTCGTCGGTCACGTCCTCGATGGTGACGTCGAGTCCCCCGGCCAGGTCGCTCAGGTACCCGAAGTTGGGCTCGGCGGCGGTGAGCAGGAAGTCGCTCTCGGAGTGGCGGAAGACGACGCCGTCCTCGAGGAGGAAGCCGCGGTCGTCGCACCAGACGGTGTACTGCGCGCGGCCGGGCCGGCAGTGCCGGATGTCGCGGGCCATGACGCCGGCGAGGAGACGCTCCGCGTCGCGGCCCGAGATCCGGTGCTTGTAGAGCGGTGAGGTGTCGAAGAAGCCGGCGCTGTTCCGCACCGCGAAGTACTCGTGCTTGGGCGACATGCCGTACTTGAGGGCCGAGAGGTAGCCGGACCAGTGACCCCAGCGCTGGGACTCGTTGAGCTGGTCGAGCCGTTCGTGGAACGGGGTGGTCTTGATCATCGTCGACCTATCTGTGGGTGGGGTCGCGAGAGTGCCGCCGATCTTACTGAATGTTCAGTCAGGAAGTCGAGGGTCGCGCAGCCGGCAGGGCCAGCAGGTCCCGGTGGTGGACGGTCACCCCGAGCGACCCGCTCGCCGCGCCGGCCAGCCGTTGCCGCCGGTACGTCGCCACGGCCGGGCTCAGGGTCGGCCGCAGGTCGGGGCGCCGTGCGCAGGCGGCGTCCAGCCAGCCGGTGAACCAGGCGGTGACCAGCTCCCGCTGGTCCGGACCCAGGTGCCAGGGGCTGGGGCGCACGAGGACCTCGTGCCCGGCCCGCGTGAAGGCGTCCACGGCCACGGCGCACGCGTCGGGACCGAGCAGCCTCCCGGCTGCGGTCTGCCGCCGCTGGTCCGCGTCGAAGGCGGCGGCCACCTCTGCGTCGAGCGGGTCGGCCGGGCGGAGCTCGACCCGCCCGACCACCGAGAGCGTGACCAGGACCGGGCAGCCCGCCGCGACGCAGACCGCCACCAGCCGCCCGAGCTCGGCGGCGGTCAGCATGTCCAGCAGCGCGGACGCGGTGACCAGGGACGCCCCGGCAAGCTCGGACGCGGGCAACCCGGTGACATCGCCCCGACGGGTCTCGACGGTCACCCGGGCGCCGTCCGCGGCCGCGACGGGTGCGCCGGCGGCGGCGAGGTCGAGCAGGTCGGTGTCGCGGTCGTGGAGGACCCAGCGCTGCGGACCGGCCAGTCGCGGCGCGAGCCAGCGGAGCTGGGAACCGGTGCCGCACCCGAGGTCGTGGACCACGATCCCGGGCGTCGGCAGGTGCGGCCGGAGCGCGTCGACCAGCTCCTCCGACCGGGCCGTCGCGTCCGCCGGCTCCCGCAGGGCCAGCCACCCGGAGCCGGCGCGGACCGGTTCGGTGCTCATCCCCGCCTCCCGTGGGCCGGACGCTCGGTCCCGCGTCGAGTGAACCGATCGGGGTCGGTCCTCGTAGGAGCGTAGTACCCGGAGGAGTGGAGGCGCGGTGGTCACGGTGCGCAGGGGTCTGGCGGAGGGCGCCGCGGTCCTCGCCGCCCTGCTCGGGGCCCTTGCCGCGTCTGTGGGACTGGGCCCCGTCGGCTGGGCGGTCGGGCTGGGGTGCGGGCTCGTGGCGCTGGCGGCGGTCGCCGGAGGTGGGGCGGCTGTGCTGGGTCCGGCGGACCGGGTGACGGTCACGCGGACCGCGATCGGCTGTGCCATGGCGGCGCTGGTCGCTGACGCCTGGGCCCGGCCGGCCGAGGTGGGCGCACTGGTCGCGCTCTCGACCGTCGCGCTCGTCCTGGACGCGGTCGACGGCCGCGTGGCGCGGCGCACGGGCACGGCGTCGGGGTTCGGCGCGCGGTTCGACGGCGAGGCCGACGCGTTCGTGATGCTGGTGCTCAGCGTGTACGTCGCGACCACCGTCGCAGGCTGGGTGCTGGCGATCGGGCTGGCCCGCTACCTCTTCGGGATGGCCGGCTGGGTGGTTCCGTGGTTCCGCCGGACGCTGCCGCGGCGCGACTGGCGCAAGGTGGTGACTGCCGTGCAGGGCATCGTGCTGACGGTGGCGGCCGCCGCGTTCCTCCCGCCCTGGCTGACGTACGCCGCGCTGGTGGCGGCCGCGGCCCTGCTGGCCGAGTCGTTCGGACGGGACGCGCTCTGGCTCTGGTTCCGCCGGCACGAGGAGCGGGCCACGGAGCGGGTCACGGAGCGGGCCACGGAGCGGCCCCCGTCCATGGTCCTCCGGCCGCAGCGCTCGTGAGGCAGGACGGCGCATGAGGCAGGACGACCGGGCTGCCGTCGACGCGGCCCTGTGGGACGCCCGGGTCGCGGCGTACCCACCCGGCGAGTTCGTCGGCCAGGAGAGCTTCATGACCGCCTCGGAGCTCCGGACGCTCGCCGTCCGCGCCGGGATCGGCCCCGGGACCTCGGTGCTGGACCTGTGCTGCGGGGTCGCCGGACCGGGGATCCTCCTCGCCGCGGAGCTCGGCTGCACCTACGTCGGGGTGGACGCCCACCCCGGCGCCCTCGCGATCGCCCGCGAGCGGGCCGCGGGGCTCCCGTGCCGTTTCGAGCAGGCCGCGGTGCCGCCGGTGCCGGCCGGTCGGTTCGACGTGGTGCTGCTGCTGGAGACCCTGCTCGCGTTCGAGGACAAGGGAGGGCTCCTGCGCTCGGTTGCCGAGTCCCTGCGCTGCGGCGGCCGGTTCGCCTGCACGGTGGAGGAGGGCCCGCCGCTGACGCCGGCGGAGCGGGCGGCGATGCCGCGCCCGGACACCGTGTGGCCGGTGCCGCTCCCGGACCTGCTGGCGGAGCTGGACCGGGCCGGGCTGGCGGCGTCCGCGGTGGAGGAGTACACCAGCGCCCACCGGGAGACCGCGGTGTCCCTGCTGGCCGCCTACGAGGCCGGGGCCGCCGGGATCGCGGCCCGCCTCGGGTCGGAGCCCGTCGACGACCTGCTGGCCGCGCACCGCCTCTGGCGGGACTGGCTCACCGACGGCAGGGTCCGCAAGTTCGGCGTGGTGGCCGAGAAGGTCCGCGACGCCGTACCCGTCCGGGTGAACCGTGCGGGTGCCCCTGCCGTCTTCCCGGGGTGAGGGCTCCGCCGCCACCCGGGTGGCGGACGACCCGACAGGACGGAGCTCGTGATGACCATGCGGATGCTGGCAGCGGCTGCGGTGCTGGTCTCGGCGGCGGTGCACCTCTACCTCTGGTTCGACGGGATGCGGTCGTACGACGTCGTCGGGCCGGCGTTCATGTTCAACGCAGTGGCCGGCGTGGTGATCGCCGTGCTGCTGGTGACCTGGCGGCACTGGGTGCCGCCCTTCCTGGCGCTCGGCTTCGGCCTGTCCACGCTGGGGGCGTTCGTCATCTCGACCACCGTGGGCCTGTTCGGGGTGGACTCGACGTGGTCGGGCTGGGCCGCCTGGACCGCGGCCGCGGTGGAGGTCGTCGCGATCGTGACCGGCGGGCTGCTCCTGATCGAGGACAACCCGCTGCGGTCACGCCGCCAGCACCAGGACCACGCGACCGTCGGTGGTCCGCACCTCGACTGAGGCGATGTCGTCGCGGTTGGTGGCCGTGCCGGCGGTGAGGTGCATCGTGCGCCCGTCGACCGACCGCCAGCTGCCGACCCGCTCGGACTTCCCGTCCCGGGTCCGCACGAACAGGGTGTAGTCGACCTCCGACGGCAGGGGGTACTCGACCGACTCGGGCTCGTAGGTGCAGGTCAGCCCGAGGCGGGTGCCCCAGGTGACCTGCTCCATCGACAGCCGGGCCCGGACCGGCACCTCGCCGACCGGGGACATCCGCTGGGCGGCCGCGCCCGCGGGCCCGGCGCCGACGCCGGGCGTGGGCGACTCCGGGTTGCTCCCCACCACCTGCCAGGCCACCACCGGGACGATCACCGCGGCCGCGGCGCCGGCCAGCGCGATGCCGATGCGGGTGCGCCGCCGGCGCCGGTCGGCGCGGAGCTCGCGGGACAGGCGGGGCAGCAGCGTGTCGGGCAGGGGCACGTCACCGGTCGGGCCCTCGAGCACGCTCGCGTCCACCCGGCCGAGCAGGCCGGGCAGACCGGCGAGCTCGCGGACCGCCCGCGTGCAGTCGTCGCACCGGTCGAGGTGCCGCTCGAAGGCCAGCCGCTCGGTCGGGGACAGGGCGCCGAGGACGTACGCCGCGTCGTCGTGCGCGAACGGACAGCTCATGCGCTCACCCCCATCTCCTCCAGCGCCAGCTTCAGGGCCCGCAGCGCGTAGTGCGTGCGCGACTTCACGGTGCCCTCGGGGATCCCGAGCCGGCGCGCCACCTCGGCCACCGGACGGCCGCGGTAGTAGCACTCGAGCAGCACGGTCCGGTGGTCCGGCGACAGCCCGGCGATCGCCTCCGCCACCATCCAGGACAGGAGGAGCTGGTCGGTGGCGTCCTCGTCCGGGGCGCCCTCAGGCACGTCGGCCACCGAGGTCTCCGTCACGACGCGGCGCCGGCGCCACTCGTCGGTCACGATGTTGCGGGCGACGGTGTAGAGCCAGGCGCGCACCGCCGGCGGCGGGCTCTCGAGGATCTCGTGGTGCCGCCAGGCACGCAGCAGCGTCTCCTGGACCACGTCCTCGGCCCGGACCCGGTCGTTGCCGACCAGGCGGAGGCAGAAGTGCCACAGCGCGTCGGCGTGCTCGTCGTGCAGGTGCTGCATGAGCACGACAGCGTCGTCAGGCATCTCCACCTCCTCCACCACGGAAGACGTGCCGCGGGCCCCGCAGGTTCAGGGCCGGTCACCCCGTCCCAGTCTGACTCGCGCCGTACGCCGCGAGGAACCGGTCGCGGAAGCGGTCCATCCGCCAGACCGGCGCGTCGCTGGCCGGCCGCAGCCCGGGGGCCCATCCCCAGTGCCGGACCGCGCGGAGGACCGACGGGTCGCGGGCGATGATCGAGACCGGCACGTCGTGCCCGGCGTCCTCCCCGGAGACGATGGTCGCGGGCTGGTGGTCGCCGAGGACGACCAGCACCAGGTCGTCGTCGCCGTACGTCGTGACGAACGAGACCAGGGACCGCAGGGAGTACTCGATCGCCGCGCCGTACGCCTGCCGGACCCGGCTCGGCGAGGGCCAGATGTCGGTCTCGGACGGGAGCGTCTCGGGCATCCCCTCGTAGACCGACCCGTCGCCGACGGCGGACGGCGGGATCATCCGCGGCGTGCGCGACCACGGCGCGTGGCTGGTGATCAGGTCGATCTCCGCCATCACCGGCCGCCGGGGCCGCGGCGCCAGCTCCAGCCGGTGGAACGCGTCGAGGGTGAACTGGTCCGGCATCGTCGGGTAGCCGAACCGCGGTCCCCGGTAGCCGACGTTCCGGGAGTCGTAGACGTGGTCGTAGCCGTAGAACGCGCCCTGGGGCCAGTCCCGCGTGTTGGCCGGCACGTCCGCCACCGTCCGCCACCCGGCCCGCCCGAAGATCCGGCTCAGGGTCAGGCGCCGGCTGGTCACCAGCACGTCGTACCGCGGCTGGCTGTCGGCCCAGAGCCCGGTCTGGAGCGTGACGTGCGCCAGCCAGCTCAGCGCGCCGAACGTCGGTGAGGTGAGGTAGGCGCTGCGGCTGGTGAAGCCGGCCCGCCGCAGCTGCTCGTCCCCCTGCGCCAGCACCGCGTCCACGCCGGGGGAGAACGAGGAGCCCTCGACCGCGACCCGGCCGTAGCTCTCCACGAACACGAACAGCACGTCCTTGCCACGCAGCCCGGTCAGCAGCCGGTGGGCCGGCACGTCCCGGAGCGGGTCGTCCCGGGCGGCCTGCTCGAACTCCCGCTGGTCGCGCAGCTGGGTCGGGATCCGGCTGACCTGGCCGTAGACGTAGCCCGCGGTCTGGCTGGTCGCCAGGGTCCCGGCGGGCCCGCCGACCTGGAGCAGGGCGAGCACCAGCCAGAGCGACGCGAGCCCGGCCACCACCCGGGACGTGGCCCGGCGCCGGCGCACGGCGACCCGCGTGAGCCGCAGCACCGCGAGCGGCAGCAGCACCAGCAGCGCGACGACGGCCACGACCGCGACGACGAGCAACGTCGTACCGAGGCGGTCGCCGGCCGAGCTCCGCAGCGTCTCGACAAGGGCGCCCGCGTAGTGCCAGTCGATCAGGGGGTCGAAGGGGCGGTTCAGGGCCTCCAGGAAGCCCATGTCGAGGACCCGGGACACCGCGGCCAGTCCGAGCACCAGTCCGGCGACCACCGCGAGCGCGGTCCGGAGTCGTGCGAGACGGGGCGGGAGGGCCAGCACGACGGCGAGGTAGACGAGCGCCTCCAGCGGCAGCCGGAGGTACGCCGCGGGCCGGAGGTCCTGGAGCCGGTCCGGGGTGGTCAGGGCGGCCAGCACGAGCAGGCCGGCCAGGGCCGTCAGCAGGTTGGCACCGACGGCTCGCGCTCCCGGTCGGGGACGGCGTTGAACCAGGCGCACCCCTCCTCCGTTCATCTGACCAGCAGGGAGCTTTCACCGAGAGGAACGACGGCGGCACGGCTCCGGTTCACCGGCGCCGGGTGAGGTGGTCCGATGGAGAGGGAGGCCCGCGCGTTCTGGGTGCGCGAGCCGGGCGCCGGCGAGATCAGGCCGGTGCGCCTGCCGCCGCCGCGCAGGGACCAGGTCGTCGTCCGCACCCTGCGTTCGGCGATCAGCCGCGGCACCGAGACCCTGGTCTTCGACGGGCGGGTCCCGGTCGGCCAGTACGACGTGATGCGGGCACCGTTCCAGGAGGGCACGTTCCCTGCGCCGGTGAAGTACGGCTACCTCAACGTGGGCGTCGTGGAGGACGGTCCGCCCGACCTGCTCGGACGCACCGTCTTCTGCCTGCACCCGCACCAGACGGCGTACGTCGTCCCCGCCTCGGCGGTCACCCCGGTCCCCGACGGCGTGCCCACGGAGCGGGCGGTGCTGACCGGCGTCGTCGAGACCGCCGTCAACGCCCTCTGGGACGCCGCCCCACTGGTCGGCGACCGGGTCGCGGTGGTCGGGGCGGGGATGCTCGGCTGCTGCGTGGCCCGGCTGCTGGCCCGCTTCCCCGGCGTCTCGGTGACGCTGGTCGATGTCGACCCGCAGCGGGCCGGGGTGGCCGCGACGCTCGGCGTGGACTTCGCCGACGGCGAAGCGGCCCCCGGCGGCTGCGACCTGGTCGTGCACACCAGCGCCACCTCCGCCGGGCTCCAGCTCGCGCTCGACCTGCTCGGCCGGGAAGGCGCGGTGGTCGAGCTGAGCTGGTACGGCGACGACGCGACCACGGTCCGGCTCGGCGGCTCCTTCCACTCGGGCCGGCTCACGATCCGCGCCAGCCAGGTCGGCACGGTGTCGCCGGCCCGCAGCGCGCGACGTACCACCGCCGACCGGCTGGCTCTGGCGCTCGACCTGCTCCGCGACCCGGCCTTCGACGCGCTGCTCACCGGGGAGTCGGCGTTCGAGGAGCTGCCGGACGTGATGGCCCGGCTGGCCCGCGGCGAGCTGCCGGCCCTCTGCCACGCGCTGACCTACGACCGGGAGGTGCCGTGTTCAGCGTGACGGTGCGCGACCACATGATGGTCGCGCACAGCCTGTCCGGGGAGGCCTTCGGGCCGGCGCAGCGGCTGCACGGCGCGACGTACGTCGTGGACGCGACGTTCCGGGCCGAGGACCTCGTGGACGGGGTGGTCGTGGACATCGGCCGGGCCGCCGACGCGCTGCGGGAGGAGGTGGGCGCCCTCGGCTACCGGAACCTCGACGACGAGCCGGCCTTCGCCGGCGTCAACACCACCACCGAGGTGCTGGCCCGGCACCTCGCGGACCGGCTCGCCGAACGGCTGCGCGACGGCGCGCTCGGCGACGCATCCCGCGTGACCGGCCTCGTGGTCACCCTGCACGAGTCCCACGTCGCGTGGGCCAGCTACGAGCGGGCGCCGTGACCGGCCGGGCGGTGCACGTCGTGGTCCCGGACGGGATCGACGACCCGCTGCGCCCGAGCGGCGGCAACACCTACGACCGCCGGCTCTGCGCGCAGCTGGCCGCGCGCGGCTGGACCGTGCACGTCCTTGCCGTGCCGGAAGCCTGGCCCCGGGTCGGCGAGACCGGGCAGCGAGCCCTCGCGCAGGCCCTCGCCGGGGTGCCGGCCGACGCCGCGGTCCTGGTCGACGGGCTGGTCGCGTCCGTGACACCCGAGGTGATGGTGCCCGAGGCCGGGCGGTTGCGCGTGCTGGTCGTGGTGCACCAGCCGGTCGGCGTGGCCGACGACCGCGACGCGGTCCGCGAGCGCGAGGCCGCCGTGCTCCGGGCCGCGGCTGCCGTGGTCACGACCAGCACGTGGACGCGGCGGTGGCTGCTGGCGGCGTACCGTCTCGACCCGGCGCGGGTGCACGTCGCCCCGCCGGGGGTCGATGCCGCCCTGCGCGCGGCGGGCAGCGGGCACGAGAGGACGCTGCTGTGCGTCGCCGCGGTGACCCGCGAGAAGGGCCACGACGTGCTGCTGGCGGCGCTGCGCCGGGTCGGCCGGCCGTCGTGGCGGTGCCTCTGCGTCGGGAGCCTGACCGCCGAGCCCGGCTTCGTCGCGGGGCTGCGGCGCGAGGTCCGCGCAGTCGGGCTGGGTGGGCAGTTCGTGCTGACCGGCCCGCGCACCGGGGCAGCGCTGGACGCGTCGTACGCCGGGGCGGACGTGCTCGTGCTGGCCAGTCGGGCCGAGACCTGGGGCATGGTCGTCACCGAGGCGCTGGCCCGGGGCCTGCCGGTGATCGCCTCGGACGTGGGCGGCCTCCCCGAGGCGCTGGGCAGCACCGCGGACGGGCGGCGGCCCGGACTGCTGGTGCCGCCGGGCGACCCACCGGCGCTCGCCGCCGTGCTGCACGACTGGCTGACGGACCCGGCGCTGCGTCGGGCCCTGCGGGGGGCCGCGGAGGAGCGGCGTACGTCGCTGTCCGGCTGGGCCGACACCGCCGACCGGGTGGCCGGCGTCCTGGCCGAGGTGGCCGCATGAGCCGCGTCCCCTGGAGGTCCCTGCGCACCGCCGTCGCGGTGGGGATCCTCGGTGCGGTGCTGTGGCGGACCGGGTCCGGGCCGCTCGTGGCCGGCCTGGGCTCGGTCGACCCGGCGCTGCTGGTCCTCGCCGTGGCGCTCACCGTCCCGGCCACGGTCGCCTGCGCCTGGCGCTGGCGCCTGGTCGCCGGCGGGCTCGGGGTCGGGGTCGCGCTCGGGCCGGCGGTGGCGTCCTGCTACCGCGCACAGTTCCTGAACACGACCCTGCCCGGTGGGGTGCTGGGCGACGTGCACCGCGGCGTGCGGCACGGGCGAGACGCCGGCGACACCGGGCGCGGGCTCCGCGCGGTCGCCTGGGAGCGGCTCTCCGGCCAGGTGGTGCTCGGCGCGATCGCCCTGCTGGTGCTGGTGCTCCTGCCGTCCCCGGTCCGCCCGGCGATGCCGCTCGTGCTCACCGGGCTGGTCGCCGCCGGAGTGGCCGGCTGCGTGGCCGGCGGGGTCGTCGTGCTGCTGGTCCGTCGGGTCCGTCCCGCCGCGACGGCCCAGCGGTTCCTGCACACGGTGCGCGACGAGCTCGAGGGCGCACACGTCGTACGGCGGGCCTGGCCCGGCGTGGTGGTCGCATCGATGGTTGCCGCGGGGGTGCACCTGTCGACCTACCTCGTCGCGGCCCGGGCCGTCGGCGTCGCCGGATCGCCGGCGACGTTGCTGCCGGTGGCCGTGCTGGTGCTGCTCGCCGCCGGCCTGCCGGTCAACGTCGCCGGTTGGGGTCCGCGCGAGGGCATGGCGGCATGGGTGTTCGGCGCCTCCGGGCTCGGCGCGGACCAGGGCGTCGCCACCGCCGTGGCGTACGGCGCGATGGTGCTGGTGGCGAACCTGCCGGGCGCCGTCGTGCTGCTGGTGGCGTGGTCGCGCCGGAGGCGGGAGGTGGCACCGGCATGAGCGAGCGGCCGTACACGATCCTGAGCTGCGGGGTCTCCCTCGACGGCTACCTCGACGCCGCGACGGACCAGCGGCTGGTGCTGTCGAACGAGGCGGACCTCGAACGCGTGGACGCCGTACGCGCGGACTGCGACGCGATCCTGGTCGGCGCCGCGACCGTCCGCAACGACAACCCGCGGCTGCTGGTGCGGCAGCCGGCGCTGCGCCGGCAGCGCCGCGAGCGCGGGCTCGGGGAGTCCCCGATGAAGGTGACCGTCACCGAGTGGGCCCGACTGGACGCGTGCGGGAGGTTCTTCGCGACCGGCGACAGCGAGAAGCTCGTCTACTGCGCCAGCCCGGCGGTGGCCGACGCCCGCCGGCGGCTCGGCTGCGTCGCGACCGTGGTCGACGCCGGCCGGCCGGTGGACCTCGCGAACGTCGTCACCGACCTGCACGAGCGGGGGGTCCGGCGCCTGATGGTCGAGGGGGGCGGGCGCGTGCACACCCAGTTCCTGACCGCGGCGCTGGCCGACGAGCTGCACCTGGTGATCGCGCCGTTCTTCGTCGGCACGTCGCGCGCGCACCGCTTCGTCGGCGACGGTGCGTTCCCGTGGAACGCCGACCACCGGGCGAGCCTCGTGGAGACCCGGCAGATCGGCGACGTGGTCTTCCTCCGCTATGCGCTGTCCCCGCGGTTCACCGCGGCGTCCTGAGAGGAGCACCCGTGCTGGAGCACGTCCCCGCCGCCGCCCACGCGACCGTCCGTGGCCGGGTCCCGCTCCCGGTCCTGCGCGCCGACGGCGGCGTCACGCGAGCCCGCGTGATCAGCTTCGACGGCCTTGCCGACGGGCGCGAGCACCTCGCCCTGGCCCTGGGCGACCGCGCGTCCGACCGGCCCTGCGCCGCCGGGGTCCCGCTCGTCCGCCTGCACAGCGAGTGCCTGACCGGGGACGTGTTCGGCAGCCAGCGCTGCGACTGCGGACCGCAGCTGCGAGAGGCGGTCGGACGCATCGCCGACACCGGCGGCTACCTGCTCTACCTCCGCCAGGAGGGCCGCGGCATCGGCCTCTACAACAAGCTCGACGCCTACCTCCTCCAGGACGGCGGCCTCGACACCTACGAGGCGAACCTGGCGCTGGGCTTCGGGACCGACGAGCGCGAGTACGCGGTCGCCGCGCAGATGCTCAGGACCCTCGGCGTCGACGAGCTCGACCTGCTGACCAACAACCCCGACAAGGCGACCCAGCTCCGCGCTGCCGGCATCCGGGTCCGCCACCGGGTGCCGACAGGCGTACACCGCTCACCGGCCAACGCCCGCTACCTCGCCGCCAAGGCCGGTCGTGGCGCCCACACCCTCGGCGACGACCCGTTCGACCCGCGGGACGTCATCCGAGGTGGTCGCCGGGGCAGCCGGGGCAGCCAGGACGGATGACGTTGCGCGGCTGACGTCGTACGGCGCAGTGGCATTGCTCCGCGTCGGTAAACGCTCAGCCACAGTTCTGCCAATCCCCGGCGGCACCGGGGACGCCGCGCGGATACTGGTCCGGTCGCACCACGCACGGACGCGGAAGGACGGGGCGATGTTCGCAGCTGCGGCCAGCTGGGCAGGTCGGCACCGGGTGGTGCTCCTCCTCGTGCTGCTCTTCGCCACCGCGTGGGCCGCGCTGTTCGTGCTGCACGTGGTCGACGAGCAGCCGCTGGTGTGGCCGGCGGCCGGGCTGGTGACCGGGCTCGCGGTCGTCGTCGTCCACCAGCGCCAGACGGCGTCACGGGTCGCCGAGGACACGCGCCAGCGGGAGGCCACCCACCGGGCGCTGGTCGCGGCCCTCGATCACGAGCGGTCGGCGGTCGACCGGCTCCGCGAGCTCGAGCGGGTCAAGGGCGACTTCGTGGCCACCGTCGGCCATGAGCTGCGCACGCCGATCACCAGCATGGTCGGCTACCTCGAGCTGCTCGAGGACGGCGTCGCCGGCGAGCTGACCGACGGCCAGCTCGACCTGCTCGGCCGCGTCCAGCGCAACGCCCGCCGGCTGCACCTGCTGGTCGAGGACCTGCTCATGCTCTCCGAGATCGAAGCCCGCCGGATGACGATCACCCGGGTGCCGACCGACCTCTGCGCGGTCGTGCGCCGGGCGTACGACGCCGCACGGCCGCTGGTCGAGGGCCGCACCCTCGAGGTGTCCCTGAAGGTCCCGGACCAGCCGGTCCCGCACGACTGCGACCCGGACCAGCTCGAGCGGGCGCTGCTCAACCTGCTCTCCAACGCGGTCAAGTTCACCCGGGACGGCGGCCGGGTCGAGATCCGTCTCGAGGTCCGCGGCCCGCACGCCGAGGTGGTGGTCAGCGACACCGGCATCGGCATCCTGGCGCACGAGCAGGAGCACGTCTTCACCCGGTTCTGGCGCTCGTCGGTGGCCTACGACGAGGCCATCCAGGGCACCGGCCTCGGGCTCGTGATCGCCCAGGCGATCGTCACCCACCACGACGGCCGGATCGCCATCGCCTCCGAGGAGGGGGCCGGCACCACGGTCACCACGACCCTGCCGTGCACCCCGGTCGCGGCCGCCCCGGCCGGGCTCTCCGTCGCCGGCTGAGACCCGCCCGGCCCGGCGGGTCCCCGTTGGTAGCGTGCGCGCATGTCCAGCACCGACGCCGCCACTGCCCTCGCCGAGGTGCGGGCGTGCGAGGCGTGGGCGGTCATCCGGCTCCGCGACAGCGACACCGTGACCCTGGTCGGCGGCACCCGGAGCGAGGTCGCGAGCGTGCTCGACGTGCCGCTCGAGGAGGGCCCGCCGCCACCCGGCAGACGCTTCGACCGGCTGGTGGCGGTGCCGTTCCGGCAGGTGCGCGAGCGCGGGTTCGCCGCCCACGACGACGGCACCCCGCTGGTGGTCGTCGACATCGCCACCGAGGCGGAGGTCCCGTACGCCGAGCTGGTGGCGGCGCTGCCCGACGTCCCGCTCACCTTCGACGACGAGGGCGGCTTCGAGACCGACGACGCGGCGTACGCCGACGTGGTCGAGGCGATCATCCGCGACGAGATCGGCAACGGCGAGGGCGCGAACCTGGTGGTCGCCCGCAACTACCGTGCCACCGTCGCCGACTGGGACGCCGACCGGGCGCTGACCGTGCTGCGCCGGCTGCTGGAGCGCGAGCGCGGTGCCTACTGGACCTATTGCTTCTCCACCGGCGACCGCTACCTGGTCGGCGCCAGCCCCGAGCGGCACGTCAGCGTGCACGGCGGGGCGGTCCGGATGAACCCGATCTCGGGCACCTTCCGGCTGCCGCGGGTCTCGACAGGCTCGACCACCGACCAGGCCGCCACCAAGCGGCGGCTGCTGGACTTCCTCGCCGACGAGAAGGAGATCTACGAGCTCTTCATGGTCGTGGACGAGGAGCTCAAGATGATGTGCGACATCTGCCACGAGGGCGGCCAGGTGCTCGGCCCGTTCCTCAAGCCGATGACCCACCTCGTGCACACCGAGTACCTCCTCGCCGGCCGCACCTCCCGCGACGTCCGCGAGGTCCTGCGCGACACGATGTACGCCGCCACCGTCACCGGGTCGCCGGTCGAGAACGCCTGCCGGCTGATCACGGAGTACGAGTCCGAGGGCCGCGGCTACTACGGCGCCGCGCTGGCGCTGCTCGGCCGGGACGCCGACGGCGCGCCGACCGCGGACAGCCCGATCGTGATCCGCACCGCCGACGTCGGCCTCGACGGGCGGCTGAAGGTGACCGCCGGCGCGACGCTGGTCCGCGACTCCGACCCGGCGTACGAGGTCGCGGAGACCCACGCCAAGGCCGGCGGCATCCTGTCGGCGTTCGGCCTGGTCCCGCCCGCGGTCGGACCGCCCGAGGGCACCGCGGAGCTCACCCGGGACGAGGACGTGCTGATCGCGCTGAACTCCCGCAACCAGCGGCTCTCGCGCTTCTGGCTGACCGACCAGAGCGGGGCAGCGCCGGACGACGCGCTCCGCGGCCGCTCCGTGGTGATCCTCGACGGCGAGGACGACTTCGTGAACATGCTGCGCCACGTGCTGGGGGTGCTCGGCATGACCTCGACGGTGGTCCGGCACGAGGACTGGCGGCCGGGCGCCCTCGACGGGCACGACCTGGTGATCGTCGGCCCCGGGCCGGGAGACCCGCGGGAGGGCGATCACCCGAAGATCGCGGCGTTCCGCGGCGCCGTCGACGAGCTTCTGGCCTCGGGCCAGCCGTTCCTCGCGGTCTGCCTCGGCCACCAGACGCTGTGCCAGCGGCTCGGGATTCCCCTTGCCTACAAGGACATCGTCTTCCAGGGCACCCAGTCGCCGGTCGCGATCGACGGCCGCACCGAGCGGGTCGGCTTCTACAACACCTTCGTCGGCCGCGCCGGCGACGCCACCCTGCCCGCGGGCGTCCGGGTCGCGGCCGACCCCGACACCGGGGACATCCACCTGGTCGCGGGCTCGCACTACCGGGGCATCCAGTTCCACGCCGAGTCGATCCTCACCGAGAACGGCTTCGACCTGATCCACGGGCTGGTCCGCGACCTGCTGACCTGAGCCGGTCCCTCCGCGGCGTCGTCCGGTAGCCGACCACCCGGGTGGTCCCTCCGGGTGGTTCCGGGGCGCAGTCGGGCGGTTCTGTCCGATACCCGTGGTCAGTGCCGCTTTCCGGTGGCTCAATGGAAGTACGTCGGCGGCCCACCACGCGACGCCGGATCTGGCGGGACGCGCGACGGGGGAGACACGGTGCGCGCTCGGGTTCCTCTGACGCTCGCGATGGTCCTCGTGGTCGGGGCCACCGCGCTCGCGGCGTGCCGTCCCGGGGGTGGTGAGGACGACAGCGTGGTCGTGGTGGACCGCCGGGCCACCAGGTCGCCCGACCGGGTCATCGCGCCGGGCCCCAACGACGGCGAGCGCCCGCGGGCGCGGCGCCCGAGCATCGTGCTCGTGGTGATGGACGACTTCTCGCTGGACCTGCTCGACACGATGCGGTCCGCGGCAGCGATGCGACGGAAGGGAGCGTCGTACGAGAACGCGTTCGTCGTCGACTCCCTCTGCTGCGTCTCACGCACCAGCCTGCTCACCGGCCAGTACCCCTTCCAGACCGGCGTGCGCACCAACACCGGGAACATGCCCAACCCGTACGGGCCGATCGGTGGCTGGGCGGCGTTCCAGGCCTACGGGAACGCGGCGCGCAGCTTCCCGGTCCGTCTGCAGCGGATCGGCTACACCACGGGCCTGGTCGGCAAGTTCATCAACCAGTACCGACCGGTCGGCCGGAGCCTGCCCCGGGTCCCGCCCGGATGGGACGACTGGCAGGTGATGTTCGGCTCCGCGTACGCCGGGTGGAACTTCCAGAGCACCCGGATCGAGGACGGCCGCGTGGTGCTGGTGGACCACCCGGCACCACCTGCCGACGCCAGCGACGCCGAGAAGGACGCGGCGTACGCCGGCACCGTGACCGAGCGGGGGGCGCTCGGGTTCATCCGCGAGCACCGCGACGACAAGGCGCCCTACTTCCTCGAGGTGGCGCCGTACGCCCCGCACAGCATGACCCCGGGCATGGCACGCACCTACCCGGGTGACACGCTGTTCCCGCCGGCCTTCCGGGACCGGCCGGGGCGCGGTCGCCCCGAGGGCAACTGCGGGCGGATCCGGTGCGATCGGCTGCGCGTCGACCGGCTGGTCGGGTTCCACGACGACCAGTCCGACAACATGCCGCTGCGTGCCGACGGCAGTCCGGCACCGGACTGGCGGCCGGGGATCGGGCTCGGCGCCGACGACGCCGTGCGCTCCCTGCGGGGACGGGCCCGGATGGTGCAGTCCGTCGACCGGATGATGGCCCGGATCCTGCGCGCGGTCGGGCCGGACACCTTCGTGATGCTCACCTCCGACAACGGCTTCCACCTCGGGCAGTACGGCCTGGGGCGCGGCAAGAGCACGCCGTACGACCCGGACATCCGCGTGCCGCTCCTCGTCACCGGACCAGGGGTGGTGCCCGGACCGCGGACCGAGATGACCAGCAACATCGACCTCGCCTCGACCGTCGAGGACCTGGCCGGCCTGAGGCCTGCGCCGTACCGGGCGGGGGTCTCCCTGGTGCCCACGTTCACCGACCCCGGCCTCGACCGGCGCGACCACGTGTTCGTCGAGCACACGTGGGCGCCCTCGCTCGGGTTCGACCCGGACCGGTGGTACTCCGGTCGCGAGAACGACGCGGTCCCGTCGTACGTCGCGGTCCGGACCCGGCACGCGCTGCTGGTCCGCCTCGACCTCGACGACTCGTGGGAGGGGACCGACGTCGCCTGGGAGTACTACGACTACCGGGCCTCGCGCTTCGAGCGGACGAACGCCTTCGCCGATCCCCGGCACGCGGCCGAGGTGACCCGGCTCAGGCACCTGCTCGCGCGCTTCGTCTGGTGCCGCGACCGGGCCGCGCGGCACCCCCGCGGCGCGGCGCTCCCGGCGCGCTGCGCGGCGCTGGGCGGGGAGCGGCTGACCGGGTCGTGAACCGGGGTAGCCCGCACGGGTCATTTCCGCACGACTCTGCGTGTTCCGCGCAACCGGACGGGCCTCGTCGGCGTCACTAGGGCAGACGGATTTCGGGTGCCGGGAGGCACGTGCTCGTGGGAGGAAGCGGTGCGCGCTCGGGGGACCAACCCGGCTCTGGTGGCCGCGGTGCTGCTGGCGGTGCTGGCGGTTGCCGGGTTCGCCGTGGCCGGCCTGCGCGAGAGCGGGGCGGTGCGCGGCGACGGCCCCGTGACCGGGGTGAGCGAGGGGGCCGGCGATGGATCGGTCGGGGCGGTCGACGGGGCCGTGGGCGGCGAGGCCGCGGCTCCGGCGAAGCCGGCGCCGATGCCGGTGGGCACCCGGCCCGTGCTGCGACGGCCACCGAACATCGTGCTGGTCCTCATGGACGACTTCTCGCTCGACCTCGTCGACACGATGCGGTCCGCCGAGGCGATGCGGCGCCGGGGCGCCACCTACGACCAGGCCTACGTCGTCGACTCGCTGTGCTGCGTCTCGCGCTCGAGCCTGCTCACCGGGCAGTACCCCCACCAGACCGGGGTGCTGACCAACACCGCCAACACCCCCAACCCGTACGGCCCGATCGGCGGCTGGGAGGCGTTCGCGGCCTACGGCAACGAGGCCCGCAGCTTCCCGGTCCGGCTGCAGCAGCGCGGCTACCGGACCGGCTTCGTGGGCAAGTTCCTCAACCAGTACGAAGCGACCAACGGCGTGCTGCCCCCGGTGCCGCCCGGCTGGGACCAGTGGAACGTGCTGTTCGGGCAGGCCTACTCCGGCTGGGGCTTCCGGAGCACCCGGGTCGTCGACGGTCGTCTCGAGGGCGAGTGGCACGCGCAGCCGCCGGCCTGGGCGAGCGACGCCGAGAAGGACGCTGCGTACGCCGGCACGGTCACCGGCGACCTGGCCCTCGACTTCATCCGGACCCACGAGGGCGGCGACGCGCCGTACTTCCTCGAGGTGGCGCCGTACGCCCCGCACAGCCGGACCACCGCGGCCGGCGCCTACCCGGGCGACCCCCTGTTCCCGCCGGCCTTCCGGGACCGGCCCGGCGGCAGGAAGGTGCGCGGCGACTGCGGCCGGGTCCGCTGCGACCGGCTCGGCGTCGACCGCCTCACGGGCTACGGCGACGACCAGGCCGACAACGCGCCCCGCTACGCCGACGGCAGGGTGGCCCCCGACTGGCGGCCCGACGTCGAGCTGTCCGTCGCCGACGCCGAGTCCGGGCTGCGCAACCGCGCCCGCATGGTGCAGTCGATCGACCGGACCGTGCAGCGCATCCTGCGCACCGTCGGCCCGAACACCTACGTGGTGCTCACGTCCGACAACGGCTTCCACCTCGGCCAGTACGGCCTCGGCCGCGGCAAGGGCACGCCGTACGACGCCGACGTGCACGTGCCGCTCCTGGTCACCGGCCCCGACGTGGCCCCCGGCTCCCGCGCCGAGATGGTCGCCAACATCGACCTCGCACCGACCTTCGAGGACCTGGCAGGGCTGCAGTCCCCGGCCTACCGGGCCGGCACCTCGCTGGTGCCCACGTTCGCCGACCCGGGGCTCGACCGCCGCCGGTTCACGTTCGTCGAGCACACCTTCGCGCCGTCGCTGGGCGCCGACCCCGACCGGCCGTACTCCGGAGGCACCCTCGACCTGATCCCGTCGTACGTCGCCGTCCGGTCGCGCGACGCCCTGCTGGTCCGGCTGGACCTGGACCTGTCGTGGGAGGGCACGGACTACGCGTGGGAGCTGTACGACTACCGAGACGCGTCCTACGAGCGGACCAACTCCTACGCCGACCCGGCCAAGCGCGGCCTCGTGCAGCGACTGACCCGGCGGCTCCAGGCCTACGTCGCCTGCCAGGACGCGGTGCGTGACCAGGGTCTCCCCGCGAGCTGTCGGGGCCTGACGAGGTGATCTCGCCCGATCGCCTGTCCTGCATCGGCTTCATGACCCTCTCACCCGCGGAGGGGAGGAGAGGGTCATCCATGTCTGTCCGCCTGCGCGCGCTCACCGGCCTGGTCGCCGTCCTGGCCGCCGTCGCCGTGCTCGCCGGGCCCGCCGGCTCCACCGCCAGCCCGCGCGGGATCCCCGGCACGGCCGGGTCCGCCGCGGCCGCCGCGCCCGTTCCGGCGAAGGCCGTGGCCGCGGGCCGACCGAACATCGTGCTGGTGCTCATGGACGACTTCTCCATGGACCTGTGGGCGTCGATGCGCAACGGCCGGCGGATGGCCGCCCACGGCGCGTCGTACCGCAACTCCTACGTCGTCGACTCGCTGTGCTGCGTGTCCCGGTCGAGCCTGCTCACCGGGCAGTACCCGCACCAGACCGGGGTGCTGCTCAACACCCCCAACACCAGCGCGGGCCCCGGGCCGCTGGGCGGGTGGAACGCGTTCAGGGCCTACCGCAACGGCGAGCGCAGCTTCAGCGTGAAGCTGAAGCGGGGCGGCTACACGACCGGGTACGTCGGCAAGTTCCTCAACCTCTACAACCCGCCGAAGCCGGGCACCCGCGCGGTCCGGCCGCCCGGCTGGTCGGAGTGGCGACCGGTGTTCGCCTCGGCGTACAAGGGCTGGGGATTCCAGATGCTGCGTCGCGACGGCCGGGTCCAGCGCTTCGGCGTCCCGCGGGCCGGCGCCTCGCGCGCGACCAAGGACACCACGTACGCCGGCACCGTGATCGGGCGGACCGCGCTCGACTTCATCCGCCGGCACGAGGACGACCGGGCGCCGTACTTCCTCCAGGTCGCGCCGTACGCCACGCACAACAGTGTCGGCAAGCGGGCCTGGCGGGGCGACCCGCTGTTCCCGCCGGCCTTCGCCGACCGCCCGTCGTCCCGGCGGCCGGGAGGAAACTGCGGCCCGACTGCCTGCCGCACGCTCGGAGTCTCCGGGCTGCCCGGTTTCGGCGACCGGATCGGCGACAACCGACCCTTCTGGAGCAGCGGGGGTCGCGCACCGTCGTGGCGTCCCGCCCGGGACCGGGTCGGCCGGCGGACCGCCACCACCTCGCGCCGCAACCGCGCGCGCATGGCGCAGTCCGTCGACCGGATGGTCGGCCGGATCCTGCGTGCCACCGGCCCGAACACCTACGTGGTGCTCAGCTCCGACAACGGCTTCCACCTCGGCCAGCACGGGATGGGCAAGGGCAAGGGGCTGCCCTACGACAGCGACGTCCGGGTGCCGCTCGTGGTCACAGGCCCCGGAGTCGTGCCCGGCACCCGCGAGGAGGTGGTGTCCAACATCGACCTGGCCGCCACCGTCGAGGACCTCGCCGGGGTGGCGACGCCGGCGTACCGCTCGGGCCGGTCGTTCGCCCCGACCCTCACCGACCCGGCGCTGGTCCGGCACCGCTACGCGTTCTTCGAGCACACGTGGGCGAAGTCGCTCGGCGGCACCGACCCCGACCGTTCCTTCGCCGGCGGCACCATGGACCGGATCCCGTCGTACGTCGCCGTCCGCGACCGCGACGGGCTGCTGGTCCGGCTCGACCTCGACAACCGGTGGCGGCACGCGAAGTACGCCTGGGAGTACTACGACTACCGCGACGCGGGCTTCGAGAAGACCAACACCTTCCGCCGGAGCTCCGAGCAGGCCGACGTACGCCGGCTCCGCGGGAAGCTGCGGGAGTTCCTTGCCTGCCGCTCGGCCCGGCGTTTCGACGCGGTTCCCCGCGACTGCCGGGCAATCACCCGCTAGCCGCCCGTTCGGGGCGTTCCGCGGGACCCGGCCGCGTCCTACCGTGGAGGGGCGTCCCCTGTCACGGGGTCTGGCCGAAGGAGGGGCCATGACGACGACCCGAGAGCCGGAAGAGCAGCTGGCGGCCGTGGACCTGCTCGCAGGCCTGTCGCGCTCGGCCACGGTGACGATCGAGGAGGACGTGCACGCCCTCGCCGTGGGCCACATGGTCTTCGAGTCCCTCCTCGAGGATCGCCCCGAGTTCACCCGGGTGCTGCTCAAGCGGCTGTGCGCGCGGCTGCGCGAGGCGGAGGCGGGAGCGGGGACCGCGTCCGCGTCCTGACCGGCCCGGGTCCGGGACGGTAGGTTGCGCGCGTGAGCCCCCAGCCGGCGTCGCGCGTGGTCGTGGTCGACCACCACGACTCCTACACGTGGAACCTCGTGCACCTGCTGGCCGCGGTCACCGGCATCCTGCCGGAGGTGGTCCAGCACGACGCGACCACGGCCGCGCACGTGCTCTCGTTCGACCACGTCGTGCTCTCGCCCGGACCCGGACACCCGGCCGACCCGGGCGACTTCGCGGTCGGCGGCGAGGTGCTCCGGGCCGGCACCGTCCCGGTCCTCGGGGTCTGCCTGGGCATGCAGGGCCTGGTCACGACGTACGGCGGGCTGGTCGAGCGGGTCGAGCCGGCGCACGGAGAGGTCGCCGCGGTGAGCCACGACGGAACCGGGCTCTTCGCGGGCATCCCGTCGCCGTACGCCTGCGTGCGTTACCACTCGCTGGCCGCGACCCGGGTCCCCGACGACCTGGTCGTCACCGCGTGGTGCCCGGACCCGGCCGGCGGCGTCGTCGTGATGGGGGTGCGGCACCGGACCAGGCCGCTGCACGGCGTGCAGTTCCACCCGGAGTCGGTGCTCAGCGAGCACGGAGTCCGGCTGGTCGCCAACTTCCTCGGCGGTGCCGCGTGAGCGACCCGGTGGAGCGGTTCGTCGAGATCGCGGCAGCGCACGCGCGCTGCTTCTGGCTGGACGGCGGCGGTGCCCGGCCCTGGTCGGGCCACCGGTCCCTGCTCGGCTGGCTGGAGGACGACGACGTCTCGCTGACCTACGACGCGGCCCGCGGTGAGGTCACCCGACACGACGGCGGCGGCTCCCGGGTGGTCGGGACCGACGTGTTCGCGGTGCTCGAGGACGAGATGGACGGCGACGAGCCGCGCGTGCACTGGGTCGGCTACCTCGGCTACGCCAGCCGTCCCGATCTGCCGGCACTGGTCGCTCCCGACGCGCCGATGCCCGACGCGGTCTGGATGCGCACCCGGCACGTCGAGGTGTTCGAGCACCCGGAGGCGGCGGCCGGACCGCTCCTGCCGTCGGGGGAGGCGCCCGCCGACGTGCCGGTCCCCGAGGAGTACGCCGCCGCGTTCGCCGACGTCCAGGAGCAGCTGCGCGCCGGCAACAGCTACGAGGTGAACCTGACCCACCGGCTCACGGTCGAGAGCGACCTCGACCCGGTGGCGGCGTACCTCCGGCTGCGCTCGCTCAACCCCGCGCCGTACGCCGGGTTCCTGCAGCACCGCGGCCGCTGGCTGCTCAGCTCCTCGCCGGAGCGGTACGCGACCGTCGACCGGCACCGGGTGCTCGAGACCAAGCCGATCAAGGGCACCACCCGGCGCGGCGCGACCCCGGAGGAGGACGAGCGGCTGCGCCGGCACCTGGCCACCGACCCGAAGTTCCGGGCCGAGAACCTGATGATCGTCGACCTGCTCCGCAACGACATCGGGATGGTCGGCGAGCCCGGGACCGTCGAGGTGCCGGTGCTCATGGACGTCGAGTCCTACCCGTCGGTGCACCAGCTGGTCTCCACCGTCCGCGGCCGGCTCCGCGACGGGGTCACCACGGTGGGCGCGCTCCGGGCGCTGTTCCCGGCCGGCTCCATGACCGGCGCCCCGAAGCTGCGCACGATGGAGGTGATCCGCGACGTCGAGGCCACCCCACGCGGGGTCTACTCCGGTGCGTTCGGGTGGATCGCCGGCGACGGGCGGGCCGACCTCGGGGTCGTGATCCGCAGCCTCACCACCGCGGGCGACGGCACCTGGCAGCTCGGAACCGGCGGCGGGATCACCGTCCGCTCCGACGTCGCCGAGGAGTACGCCGAGTCCTGCTGGAAGGCGGACCGGCTGCTCCGGGTCTTCGACCGGCCGGACGAGTCGACGCGCTAGACGAACAGCGTGCCCTTGCCCCGGCGGGCCTGGTCGGAGTTAACCGCGCCGGACATTGGGCACGGGAAGGGTGGCGCCAGGAGAGAGGACCCGGGGAGCGACCGCCGGGTCAGGTGGGGCGCCGCCGAAGGTCAACGAGGGAGGACGCAGTACATGATCGACATCAAGAGCCCGGTGAAGAGCGTGACGGACCGGGAGAAGTGGGCCGCACGCGGCGCCACGTTCATGGCCAAGGTCAAGGCCACCAAGGCTGTCTGGTTCCCGCCCGAGCCCGCCGAGGCAGGCAAGCAGACCGTCTCGAAGGCCAAGAACGCGACCGCGAAGGCCACGAGGAAGACCACCGGCTCGGCCCGGAAGACGGCCGGGTCCGCCCGGAAGTCGGCGGCGAAGAAGACCGCCGCCAAGAAGACGGCGGCCAAGAAGACGAGCGCCGCCAAGAGCTGAACCGGCCTGCATCGTCGTCCGCGCGACGGACGTCTGGTGCGCCACGGCCCGGGCGACCCCTACCTCGGTCGGCTCGTGTCGAGATGCCAGATCTGCTCTCCGGCATCGTCGACGTCCCCCGACGGCCGCATCCCCACACCGGTGGCGACACGTTCCGAGCCCGCGTGGCCGGGCGCCACGTGGGCGGTCAGCCGGCGGATGCCCTGCCGGCCCAGCCACCCGGCCACCTCTCGAGTGGCCTCGGTGGCATAGCCCTGGCGCTGGTGGTCGGTGGTGACCACCCAGGCCAGGTCGGCTTCCTGTGCGGTGACCGTGGCCTGGACGTATCCGATCGGCTCGTGCGGGGACAGACGGACGACCCAGTTCAGCCACGTCTGGCCCTGCGGCCAGGGTCCGTCGACCTGGCGCCGGTAGCGGCGCCGCAGCTCCTCGAGGCCCGGTGGGGACCCGCCGGTGTAGGCGTACAGCGCCGGATCGTTCAGCACCCCCACCATGTCCGCCGCATCGGCGAGCTCGAGCGGCGTCAACGTGAGGCGCGCCGCGACCAGCTCCACCGCGACCAGCCGGCCCTGCTCCGCCACGAGTCAACCCTCCCACGCCTCGTCGGGCGACAGCTTCGCAAGGGCAGTGTCCCGCGGCTCAGGCTCGACGGCGGACCGCTCGCCGACCAGCAGCACGACCAGCGCGCCGAGCAGCGAGACCGCCGCGGTCACGATCACAGCTCGGTCCCAGCCCGCCACCAGAGCCTCCTTCGTCGCGGATCCCGACGGCGCTGCGACCACCGAGACCACGGTGACGCCGAGCGCGGACCCCAGGTAGCGCGCGGTGTTGTTGGCGCCGCTGCCGAGGGCGCCCTGGCCCTCGGGCACGCTGGCGACGCTCTCTCGGCCGAGCGCCGCGTTGAGTACCCCGGTGGCGACCCCTGCGAGCAGCAGGCCGGGCACGAACCGGGCGGCTCCGCTCGTCGAGTCGACGCCCCACAGCATCAGCTGGCCGACCACGATCACCACGAGGGCGCTCCCCATCCGGGCGCGACCGGTCCAGTGGTGGGGCAGGCGGCGTGCGGCGAGCGCGGTGAGCACGCTGGGACCGGACCAGGCCAGCATGAGCCAGGCGGTCGTCGTCGGCGCCAGCCCGAGCGCGAGACCTGCGAACCCGGAGACGAACGAGAGCAGGGCGATGATCCCACCGCCGGTGGCGAAGGCGGCCGCGGTGACGGCGGCGAAGGCGGGACGGCGGAACAGCCCCAGGTCGATCATCGGGTGGTCGGAGCGCCATTCGGCGACCACGAAGGCCGCCAGCAGCAGCACACCGAGCGTGAGCAGCGTGATGACCGCGGGTCGCGTCCAGCCCTGCCGGCCCTCGGTCAGCCCGGCGAGCAGAGCGCTGGTCCCCAGGGCGAGCAGGACGATGCCTGGCAGGTCGAGCCGGGCCCGGTGCGTGGCACGGGACTCGCGGCAGCCCGTGGCGGTCACGGCGAGGAGGACCGCTGCCAGTGCGAGCACGGCGTACACGTCTCGCCAGGAGTGCCAGCGACCCAGCCACGTGGACACGAGCGGGCCGACGGCGATGCCGGCGCCGACGCTCGCGCCCCACCAGCCGGTGGCCCGCGCTCGTTCCAGGGGGTCCGGAAACGCGACGGCGATCATGCCCAGTCCGGACGCGATCACCGCTGCTCCGCCGACCCCGGTGACGATGCGAGCGAGCACGAACACCTCGACGTCGGGCGTCACCGCCGACACCAGCGAGCCGACGGCGAGGACGACCGACCCGGCCACGAACGCCCGGCGCCTGCCGTAGTCGTCCGCCACCCGGCCGGCGGTGAGCAGGAACGCACCGAGGCCGATGGCCATGGAGCTGAGGATCCAGGTGCGACCGGTGGGCCCCGCGTCCAGCCCGCCCGCGGTCTGGTTCAGGTTGGCCAGTGGAGCGGTGAAGGCCACGAGGACCGTCATCGTGCCCAGCGTCGCGCTGAGCAGGGTGCGTCGGGCTGCGTCCACGACGTCTCCTGAGGGTTTGGTCTGATGGTCGAACTGATTGAGACGGTAGCATAGAGTCTGTTCATCAGACCAGACGGTTGTCGGACGGAGAAGTCACATGCCCCTCGGCACCGACTACGCACGACAGGACTGCTCCCTGGCGCGCTCCCTCGAGGTGGTCGGCGAGCGCTGGACCCTGTTGATCCTGCGCGACTGCTTCTGGGGCGTCCGCCGCTTCTCCGACCTCCAGGCCCACCTCGACATCTCCAGGGCCGTGCTCAGCACCCGGCTCGACGCGCTGGTCGCGGACGGTCTGCTCACCCGCTCCGGGGACGGGCACCCGGAGTACCACCTCACCGACGACGGTCTCGCCCTGTGGCCGGCCCTCTACGCGCTGACCCAGTGGGGCGAGCAGCGGACCACGCCCGGCGCTCCCCGCCGGGTCTTCGTCCATGTCGGGTGCGGTCGGCTCGGCCGGGACGGGCGGTGCACCGGCTGTGGTGAGAGCCCCTCGCCGGGCGACCTGGAGATCCATCCCGGACCCGGAGCGGACTTCACCGTCCGCGACGACCCGGTGTCGGTCGGGCTCCGCACGCCGCACCGACTGCTCACGCCGCTCCCCGCGCGATGATGTCCCACCCGCGGGGCGGGGCGCACCCGCTCCGACGTCGCGCTGCCTACTCCTCGGTCTCGAAGATCGCCTTGCGCTGGCGTGCTGTCGCCATGGCGGTCATGAAGAGCTCGTCGTACTCCGGATCGTTCACGGGGATCTCGGCGATGACATGCTCGTCCAGGACCTGGGCGCTCCCGGGCCTGACCTTGTGCACCACCACGCGGGTGTGACCGTCGACGTCGTAGTGGGCGACGCGCCACCGGCCGGCGGTCACCGCCGGGTGTCCGGGTCTGCTCTCCAGCGCCCGGATCACGACATACAGAACGGCGCCCACCGCCCCGAGGATGAACAAGCCCTCCAACACCGCCATGGCGCCATTGTCCCAGCGCTCTGGCCGACTCGTCAGACGGAGGCTGGTGGTGCGACGTACGTCAGCCGAGCTGCTCGAACAACGACACGATGATCCCGTCGGGTCCGCGCACGTAGGCCATCCGGACGCTGTTCTGGTACGTGCCGATGCCGCCCACGAGCCCGTACCCGTCCGCTGCCACCGCGTCGACGGCCGCCTGGAGGTCGTCGACCTCGAAGGAGACGTTGCGCAGGCCGAGCTCGTTGGCCATCGCCGTGGGCGAGCCCGGCACGTGGTCGGGCGTGACGAAGCTCGCGAGCTCCAGCCGGGAACCGCCATCGGGCGGTCGCAGCATCGCGATCTCACAGTGCGCGCCGGGGATGCCGCAGACGGTATCCACGAACTCGCCCTGCACGGATCCGGTGCCTTCGACTTCGAGACCCAGCCCCACGAAGAACGCAGTCGCCGACTCGAGGTCCGCGACGGTGATGCCGATGTGGTCGAAACGTCGTACGTGTGCCATGCGATCGATCCTCCAATGGTGATCTGGTCGACTCGATGCTGGGACGGAGCCCGGGCTGGGATCTCGACATGTCCTGGGCGCAGACCTTGCTCGCGGTCATCCGAAGGCCTGAGTGGTCGTCGCGAACGCTCCCATGCACGGCAGTCGGGTTCCCACCTGGGTTGCCGTCACACGCCCCATCGGGACCCGGATCGGTTCTAGGGTCGGGAAGGTGAGCGAGCTCCCCGTCCTGGAACCCGACGAACAACGGATCCTCGGCAGCCTGTTGGAGAAGCAGACGACGGTGCCGGCGTCCTATCCCCTCACCGCCAGCGCGCTGCGGACCGCCTGCAACCAGACGAGCAACCGCGAGCCCGTCGTCGACTTCGACCAGGAGACCGTCGAACGGCGAGCACGGACCCTGAAGGAGCGCGGGCTGCTGCGCATCGTCTGGGCAGACACCGGACGACGGGTGCTGAAGTACCACCAGACGCTCGACGAGCTGCTCGGACTCGACCACGACGAGCGGGCCGTCCTCACGGTGCTGCTGCTCCGGGGAGAGCAGGCGCCCGGCGAGCTGCGCACCCGCACGCAACGGCTGCACGAGTTCAGGGACCGGGACGAGGTCGAGGCATGCCTGCGTCGGATGGCGGGGCGTCCCCAACCGCTGGTGCGCGAGCTCGAGCGGCGCCCGGGGCAGCAGGACCGGCGCTGGGTGCACCTCCTGGGACCGGTGCCGCAGCAGGTTGCGGCCGTCGCCACGGTGGTGGTCGACCGGGAGTCCGTGATCGCGGAGGGCGGGGAGACGCGCGACGGGCGGGTGCGGGCGTCGTACGACGCCGTCGCGGTCGACTACGCCGAGAAGTTCGTGGACGAGCTGCGCGACCTGCCATTCGAGACCTGGCTGCTGGACCGGGTGCTCGCCCACGCCGCTGGCCGGCCCGTGGTCGAGGTCGGCTCGGGCCCGGGGCACGTCACGGCGTACCTGGCCGAGGGAGGTGCGGACGCGACCGGGATCGACCTGTCGCCCGCCATGGTGGCGGAGGCCCGCCGACGCTTCCCGGGCCCGACGTTCGAGGTCGGTGACCTGCGGCGGTTGAGCCGTCCGCCCACGTCGTCGGGCTGGGCCGCCGTGCTGGCCTGGTACTCGCTCATCCACCTCGCGGCCTCCGAGCTCCCCGACGCGGTGGCCGCCCTCGCCCGCCCGCTCGACCCCGGCGGCTGGCTGGTCCTCGCGATGCACGCGGGCGCCGAGGTCCGCCACCTCGACGAGTGGCTCGGCCACGACGTCCATCTGGACGCCGTCCTGCACGAACCCGCGTTCGTGGTCGGGGTGGTCGAGGGCGCCGGACTCGTCGACGTCGAGTGGTACGTGCGCGGGCCGGTTGCCGCCCGGGGTGAGACGAGCCAGCGGTTGTACGTCGTCGGCCAGAAGCCCGCGTAGCCGGGTCGCCCACACGCGGAGGCCCGACACACGGTGTGCTCACGGACTGCAGCCGCTCCGTCGCCGTCATCGTGAGCGGGCCGGTCGGACGAGGTCGGTGGCCCTGTCTCCTACCTGAGCCCCGGCCTGCTGTACGCCGCACTGTGCACGCGACCGTGACCAGGCACCCCACTCAGCAGGCGACATCCAGCACCGACGTGGGCCGGTCGCACTCGCCGTAGCTCCACCGTTGATCGCTGTTCGTGTCCTTCGTGGCGTCGGTGTACACCTCCGTCGTGCCCTCGGGAGTGACCCTGTAGTACTCCGTGACGGGGTCACCCTCAGCGGTGGGGTACTCGATGCGCAGCTCCCCTCCCCGACCGGAGTCCAGTGCGACGCGAAGACACTGGACCTGCTCCGTGCCCCGGGACTCCAGTGACTCACCGTGTCGAAGTTGCACGGTGCCGCAGCTGGGAAGTGGCTCGCGTGATTCCCACTGCTCGTGGACGGCGTCCGCACAACCCGCGACCGCGGCCAGGCCCGCGCAGGCGAACGCAGCGAGCCCCGTCCTCGCGCATGACAACCTCATGACCAGTCCTCCCGCAGCCGCGTGCTCCGACGCAGTGTCGATCGTGGCGCAGTCGTGGGCGGCACGACATCAACCGGCGTGGTCCCGGCCAGCGTCGGACAGCTCCACCTGACGAAGGATCTCGTCGACCACGTCCGTGAGCGGTCGCGTCGCATCGATCACCACGCCAGTACCCGGGATGTCTTCCTTGGTCCGATGGAGTCGGAGGATGAGGTCGCGCTCGGATGGTTTCGATCCCCACTCGTCTTGCGGGCGCTGGCCGAGCCGCCGGTGCAGGGTCTCGAGATCGATGTCGAGGACGAAGACCTCGTCGAACAGGTCGATGAACGTCGAGAAGTTGCGGGAGCCCCCGCAGAAGAAGGTGACGGGCTCCTGATGCTCTGCCACCAGAGCCCGCACCCGCCCCACGTCCCAGATGTGGTGCTGGTGCGTAGCGGTGTCGGTCGCCTCACCCGTCTCGGGGTCGCCCTGGTACGCGAGCTCCCTGTCGCCGTGGATGGCCTGGTAGCCACGCCGGTTCAGCTCTCGGCACACCGAGGTCTTCCCCGTTCCGGAGACGCCCTCGACGAGATAGTTGCGGACACCCACCGGGGCAGTATCCAGCCATGGTGCGCATGGGAACAAACGTCCTCCATTGGGGTCAGGTGGAGCGGAATCGCTGCCACCGCGGCCTGAGATCCTGCCGCTGCCGGGTGCGCGCGTGCCTGGCTGAGCGGCGGGACTCGGCGTGGTGCAGGCGGGTGGCGATCTCGGTCTTGGCGAGCTCGTAGTGCATGTTCATGACTGGCTCCTGGTCCGGCTTCGTCGACGTTCGACGTGCCAGGAACGCTAGTGACCCGGGCGGCTCACGCGCGGTCGTGCAGACCGGCCGGCCGGGCCTGCCAGCCACACATTTGGGGGTGGGTTGGCCACACCCGGCTGGCTCTCGAGGCAGCCCTGCAGAGGTCCGTCGGTCGTGGTTGGAGTGGCGCCCTCGGCCCGCCACGCTCGCGCGGGCGGTGCGACACTTCCAGGAAGCATCGCCAATTCTTTCGCGCGACCCGTCCTGAGACGCGTCTGCGTGCGTCAGGGACGCGAAAGGGGGCCCGATGGACCGCGAACCAGCCTTCAGCGCCTACGTGGCAGCCCGGCGGGCAACGCTCTTCCGCACCGCTTGCCTGCTGTGCGGTGACCCGCACCGGGCTGAGGACATCGTCCAGGACACGCTGGCCAGGCTGTACGCAAACTGGCCCCGGGTGAGCCGTGCCGACAACGTCGAGGGGTACGTCCGCCGGATCCTGGTCAACAGCCACTACAGCGACCGTCGGCGTCCCTGGCGCCGCGAGTCGACCACCACGACCTCCGTCGACCTGGCTCTCGAGCCGGGGATGACCGCCGAGGACGCTGACGTGATCTGGACGGCGATCCGGCGCCTGCCGCCCGGGCAGCGCAGGGTCATCGTCCTGCGGCACATCTGGGACCTCTCGGTCGAGGCGACCGCCGCCGAGCTCGGCATCAGTACCAGCACCGTCAAGAGCCAGACCAGGGACGCCCTCGCCGCGCTGCGCCGCGCCCTTACCTCCGACTTCGGCACGACCTCGCTGCAAGGAGAAGAGCGATGATCGACGACGACGTCATCACCCGGCTCGTGGACCTGCACGACCACATCCAGGCCCCCGACACCCCTCCCGGCGCGGACGCATTTCGTGGGGAGCGGAGGCTCCGCCGCCGCCGGACCCTGGTCGTCGGAGTCGCCGCGGCCGTCGTCGTGGGAGTGGTGGGAGCTGCCGCCGTCGCGGCCGGCGGACCGCAGGCCGGGGATCGCATCGAACCGACCGGTCCGAGCCCTACCCGAGGTCCTTCACCGACGGATGACGCGTGGTCGCTCGAGCGGATCCGCGCCGAGGGAACAGTCGACGCCGAGGACGTGACGGCGTCCGGGATCACCGTCCGGTCGTACGCCGTCTGCGACGGGCCCCGGGCTGTCTGTGGGCCCGACGTCGACGGCCCGATCCGGCGCGGACACTCGCACTTCGCGCTCGAGGTGGCCCAGGCCGGGCAGTCCGCGCTGTTCGGCGTCGACGGCCAGTCGTCGTACAGCCTCACGGCGGTCGCCGACGACGCAGTTCTCGTCTTCCAGCCTCCGCCGGCGGGCGCGAACCTCGACGCTGCCGACTACCGTCTGCTGCGCGCCGACGGCACCGAGCGTCGGCTGCGCTCGCTGATCGACGACCCGGTCACTGCGGCCTCCGGACCCGGCGCGGTCACCGTCAACTTCGAGCCCGGGGGCTCGGAAGGCACCACGCACCCATTCGTCCTCGACGAGGCTGCGGGCACGCTGCGGCCGATGGCACTCGCGCGGAGCGCCGAGGACCGCGATCGCGTGCTGCGCGACCTCGGAGCGTGGTGGCCGGAGGCCGGCCTCAGCTGGGGCCCCAACCCCGACGAGTCCCTGTGGTTCGTCTACCACGACTGCACCGTGCACTGGGGGACTGGCGAGTTCTACGGGGACGGAGGCTCGTACAGCGAGCACGAGCTCGAATGCGGCACGGGCTTCGACGGGGCCTTCGGCGAAGACGACTTCACCTACCTGCGCGAGAACATGTTCCCTGCCGGGTGGCTCCGGCCGGGACGGATGGCCGCGATCGAGAACACCGGTGGGCGGCTCTTCCTCCACGTGAGCCTCGACCAGGGCGCGTCCTGGCAGCGGATCCCGGTCGACGACGAGGCCGCGATCTCCGACACCCTGCGACAGCTCGGCTGACACCTCGTCTGGCCTCCTGCCCCCGTGGAGCCCGCGGCCGAGCAGGTCAACGACGGGTGCGGCGTCGGGTGGTGGAGGGTTCGGGGGTGCGCTCCATGCGGCTCCAGCCGGACCAGCCACGCTCGGCGAGCAGCTCCTGGAGGCGCTCCACCATGGGGTGGGCGTCGGTCGCGAACGAGTCCATGAGGCCGATGAAGGCGTCGTCCCCGAGGTCCTCGTCCTGTCGGTCCAGGTCACCGCGCTGGGCGGACTCCTCCATCATCTCGACCATCAGGTCGGCGACGGCAGTCAGCCTGTCGTCGTCCATGCCGGTTGCGACCATATCGTCGAGCAGACGGTAGAGCTGCACGGTCCGCGGGTCGTCGAGCTGGGCGGTCTTGTCGGCCATGAACGCGGGGATCTTGTCCGGCCAGCGGGCAGCAATGAGGATCCAGCCGTCGCGCTCGCCCTCGACCATGGCCTGCGACGCACCGCTGGCGCGCAGCTTGTCGAGGTAGGTGACGACCTCGGGCGGTACGGCGAGCGAGTCGCCGTCGGCGAGCCGGGCGATCCGCCGGCGGTGCTCCTGCAGCTCGCGGATCCGCGCCCGGAGCTCGACGTCGACACGGGTGACCGCGTCGGCGAACTCGGCGGGGGTGGAGTCGAGCAGCTCCTGCACCCGGGACAGGGGTACGCCGGCCTCGGCCAGGGTGCGGATCCGGATCAGGCGGACGACGTCGCCCGCGCCGTACGTGCGGTAGCCGGAGCGGTCCCGCTCCGGCTCGGGCAGCAGCCCGACGTGGTGGTAGTGCCGCACCGCGCGCACCGTGACCCCGGCGTACGACGCGAGCTGGCTGATCGTGAGCATGGGTTCAGACTGCCCGAACCCGACCGAAGACCCGGCCGGCCCACCAGAAGCAGACCACGCTGATCGCCACGCACCAGCAGATCGCCCCACCACGCGTCGGCACCCGGGTCCCGCCCGTCGAGGCAGGCGCGCAGGGTCTCGATGATCGGGGTGAACGGCTGGTGCGCGGCGAACCAGGCTAGCCCGGCCGGCATCGAGTCGGTCGGCACGAACGCGCTGGAGAGGAACGGCAGCAGGATCAGCGGCATCGGCGCGTTGCTGGCTGCCTCGACGCTGCCGCTCGCCAGCCCGATCGACACGCACAGCCAGGTCACGGCCCAGCCCATCAGCAGGAGGATGCCGGCGGCGCCGGCCCACCCGGCGAGCGAGGCGCCGCTGCGGTAGCCGATCGCGAACGCGACGGCGAGGACCACGGCCAGGGCGAAGGTCGTCTGCACCATCGCGGCCAGCACGTGCGAGGTCAACGGCGCCGACCGGGCGATCGGCAACGTCTTGAACCGGTCGATGATCCCCTCGGTCGCGTCCCTCGCGATCAGGATCGCGGTGCTCTGTGCCACCGCCACCACCGTCATCACGAGGATGGCGGGGGTGAGGTAGTGCAGGTAGTCGGCCCGCGGGTCGGCACTGCCGGCCCCTCCGGGCAGCCCGGCGCCCAGCGTGCCGCCGAAGACGTAGACGAACAGCAGCAGGAAGATCACCGGCATCGCGATGATCGTCACCGTGAGCGACGGGTAGCGGACCAGGTGCTTGAGGTTGCGCCGCGTCAGCGTGGCCGAGTCGCGGACGCCCAAGGACAGCGCAGTCGTCATGGTGCTCACCGGAGGGCCTCCGTCTCGTCGTCGTGGTCGGGAGTGGCGGCGTGGCCGGTGAGCGCCAGGAACACGTCGTCGAGGGTCTCGCCGCCGGCCGCGGCCTTGAGCTCGGCGGGCGTGCCCTCGGCGACGAGGCGTCCGCCGTCCAGCAGCCCGACGGTGTGGGCGAGCTGGTCGGCCTCCTCGAGGTACTGCGTGGTGAGGAAGACCGTCACGCCGTCCGCGAGCAGCTCGCGCACGATCTGCCACAGGTCGCGCCGGCTGCGCGGGTCGAGCCCCGTGGTCGGTTCGTCGAGGAAGATCAGCCGCGGCCGGCCGACCAGCGTCATGGCGAGGTCGAGCCGGCGCTTCATGCCGCCGGAGTACGTCGCCGCACGTCGGTCGGCGGCGTCGGTCAGCCCGAACCGGACGAGCAGCCCGTCGACCCGGGCGGCGGCCTCGCGCGCGGGCTGGTGCGCGAGGTCGGCCATGAGCCGCAGGTTCTCGCGGCCTGTCAGCAGGTCGTCGATCGCCGAGAACTGCCCGGTCACGCCGATCGCGCGGCGTACGCCGTGGGGCTCGGTCCGCACGTCGTACTCGGCGACGCGGGCCGTTCCGTCGTCCGCGGCGACGAGGGTCGAGAGGATGCGGACCATGGTGGTCTTGCCGGCGCCGTTGGGTCCCAGCAGGGCGTAGACGGTGCCGGCGGGGACGGTGAGGTCGATGCCGCGCAGCACCGCGTTGTCGCCGTACGACTTCGTGATCCCGGCGACCTCGATGGCGGTCTCTGGAGTGGTCATGGGACCAGCGTGCAAGGTTGACGCTGCGTCAAGGTCAAGCCGTCGTGGAACCGGGCCAGGGGGCGCCGTCGGGCCAGGCGCAGATGCACACCCGGTTGCCGGCCCGGTCGCTGAGGGTCCAGTACCGGGGGGCGCTCGAGTCGTCCACCATCCGCCCGCCGGCTGCCAGCGCCGACGCAACCCGATCCTCGGCCTGCTCGCGGGCCACGGAGACGTCGACGTGCATGGCGTGGCGCAACGGCCGGCCCGGGTCGAGGTCCTGCATCCAGACCGTCGATCCGTGCCCCAGCGGGTCGACAGCGTTGTCCTCGGCCAGCGGGGCGTACCCGAGGGCGGCACGCCAGAACCCGACGTCGAGGTCGTCGGGCCGCGCGGCGACGGCGAGCTGGACCTCCTGGACGGCGGCGCGGTCGGCAACGGCCCCGTGCTCGCGGGCGACCGCCGAGACACCGCGCGCCAGGTCGACGTGCCGCCGTTCCAGCCGCTCGACGCCCCGCGTCAGCCGCACGGTGACGCGCTCGGCGCCGATCGTGATCAGCACCCCCGCGTCGGCGATGCCCGGGACGTCGGCGACCGTCGAGGCCAGCCGGGCAGCCTCCCCGAGCGACAGGACGCGGAACACCGCCGCGGCGCCGCCGTGCAGGACGACCCAGTCCTCGACACCCTCGGCCGCGAGGAACTCGCGCCAGCCCTGCTCGCTCATCTGCGCCTCCTTCCCGAAAGGTAGCCGAGACGGAGCTCCGCGGGCGGAGCCGTCATCCGACGCCTACCCCGGGCGGGAGTCGCGACCTCAGGCGGTCCGGCCCTCTTCGGTCTCGAGCACCGGCGCGGACCCTGGCGGGGGCCACGGTGCGCCGGGGAGGCGCAGCGTCATCAAGGTTCCGCCGCCGGGGTTCACCGCGGCGTCGACGGTGCCGGAGTGGCGCATCGCCACCTGCCGGACGATCGACAGGCCGAGACCGGAGCCGGGCATGCCCCGGGACTCCTTGGAGCGGTAGAACCGGTCGAACACGTGGGGCAGGTCCTCGGCCGAGATGCCGGGCCCCTGGTCGGCGACGGTGAGCACGCCCTCGTGCAGCCGGACGGTCACGGTGCCCGACTCCGGGCTCCACTTGGCGGCGTTGTCGAGCAGGTTCGTCACCGCCCGCTCGAGCGCCGAGGACTCCCCGGTCAGCCACCACTCGTCGGCGGAGACGTCGAAGGCCACGCCGGGCGCGCGGCGGCGTACGCGGGCGACCGCGCGGTGCAGCACCTCGGTCAGCTCGACGGTCTCGACCACGTGCGGGAGCGGCTCGTCGCGGGCCAGCTCGACCAGGTCGCCGATGAGGTTGGTCATCTCCTCGATCTGGGCGCGTACGTCGTCGAGCAGCTCGGCCCGGGCCTCCGGGGGGATGCCGGCGCCGTGCTCGGCCTGGATCAGGAGGTCCAGGTTGGTGCGCAGGGAGGTCAGCGGGGTGCGCAGCTCGTGGCCGGCGTCCGCGACGAGGCGCCGCTGCCGGTCGCGGGACGCGGCGAGCGCCGCGAGCATCGCGTTGAACGACCAGGAGAGGCGGGCGATCTCGTCGTTGCCCTCGACCTCGATCGGGGCCAGGTGCTCGGTGCGGGCGATCTCCTCGGTGGCGCGGGTGAGGCGGCGTACCGGACGGAGGCCGTTGCGGGCCACTGCCCAGCCGGCCAGCCCGGCCGCGAGCACGCCCAGCCCGCCCATCACCAGCATGACGATCCCGAGCTTGTGCAGGACCCGCTCCTGCGACTCCAGCGACTGCGCCAGGACCAGCGCGTTGCCGGGCTGGGTGGGCACGGTGACCACGCGGTAGCGGGTGCCGCCCTCGGCGGTGATGGTGCGGATGGAGTGTGCGTCCTGGCCGGCGGCGACGTCGAGCTCGGGCTGGCCGAGGCTGAGCAGCGGGCCGCGGTCGAGCGACCGGGGCCGCACACGGGGGTTCTCGGTGATGAAGATGATCCGCACGTCGGCCGCGCCCAGCGCCCAGGCCGGTACCTCCGCGGTGATCTCCGTGACCCTCGACGCGGTGGCCGCCTGCTCCGCCCGGTCGAGGAGGGAGGTGTCCATCGAGTTCTGCATCTGCATGCGCACGGTGACGTAGACGCCCAGAGACAGGGCCGCGACCGTGATGCCGACCGCCATCGCGGTCAGCAGGCCGACCCGACTGGCCAGGCTGCGCTTGTAGTGCCAGCGACGGTTGTCCCTGCGCTCCCCGAGCCCGGTCGCCCAACCGGTCGCGCCGGGCTGCTCGCCCGTCGACGGGCCGGCGCCCGGGCCGGCGGTCATCCGGTGCCCTCCTTGAGGACGTAGCCGACGCCGCGCACCGTGTGGATCAGCCGCGGCTCACCCTCGGCCTCGGTCTTGCGGCGCAGGTAGCCGACGTACACCTCGAGCGAGTTCGCGGTGGTCGGGAAGTCGTAGCCCCAGACCTCCTCGAGGATGAACGAGCGCTCCAGCACCCGGCGGGGGCGGCGCAGGAACATCTCGAGCAGCGTGAACTCGGTGCGGGTCAGCTCGATCGCCCGGTCGCCGCGCCGCACCTCGCGGCTGGCGATGTCGAGGCTCAGGTCGGCGAAGGTCAGCGTCTCGTCCGCCTCCGCCTCGTGCGGGACCACCCGGCGCAGCAGCGCACGCAGCCGGGCCAGCAGCTCCTGCAGCGCGAACGGCTTGGTCAGGTAGTCGTCGGCGCCGGCGTCGAGCCCCTCGACCCGGTCTCCGACGGCGTCGCGGGCGGTCAGGACGAGGATCGGCACGTCGTTGCCCGCGGCCCGCAGCGCCCGGGTCGCCTCCAGCCCGTCGAGCCGCGGCATCATCACGTCCATCACCACGACGTCGGGCCCGAACCCGGCGATCCCCGCCAGCGCCTCGGCGCCGTCGCAGGCCAGGGACACGTCGTACCCGTTGAACTCGAGGGACCGCCGGAGGGACTCGCGGACGGCCCGGTCGTCGTCGACGACGAGCACGCGGGGACGGGCGGCGGCGGCGGTCACGTACCTACTGTGCCAGTCCAGCCTGAACCCGCCCTGAGAACGACGTTCCCGGAATTGCCCTCCGAGGTGCCCCGAATTGCGCCGAGCGGCCGGAAATTGCGGATCGAGCGGCCAGGTCTGCGGGCGTTTCGCGCGTTCTGGTCGGACAGCTGCTCGGCGGCCACACCGTGCGACATGCCCGGAGCGACGACCGGGGGCCTTGGTTTCGAGACGCTCGCTGGCGCT
>NZ_SDKM01000019.1 GCF_004519545.1 Nocardioides guangzhouensis | reverse complement strand
GCTTCCGCGGCATCTCAGGCGCGCCCGCTCATGGCTTTGTGCGCGCTCGTCCCGAGTTGCAGGTAGTCCGGGTCAGTGGCTGTGAACTTGCTTCCGGACGGGAGAAATCCGATCACCTGCGCGCGTCGAACCACGGTTGATGGGTGAACCAGCACCCACCAAGAGGAGGGAAGTCACATGAAGCGCATTCTCGCCGTCGGATCCATCGCCGCTCTTGCAGCCCTCGGCCTCGCAAGTCCGGCCAGTGCTGCACCAGCGGAGGCCGCGTGCTTCGGCCAGGTTCACAAGACCGTGAACAGCGGCGGCCTCGCCGGGTTCGACAACGTCGGCGAACTCGTCCAGGCCCTCGGCGGCCAGGGGAAGAACGCGGCCGCGAGGGGTCTCTGCTAGACCGCGGCTCCTTCACCAGGGATGGCGGCTCGGGTCGTGATACCCGAGCCGCCCGGTCATGGCGTTCCAGTCCTCGTCATTGCTGCGTGGTCGGGGCTGCGCTGGTCGGAGCTACGTGAGGTGCGGGTGCGCGACTTCGTCCGCGTCCCGCTGCCAGTGCTCCTGATCAGCCGTTCCGCACCTGAGGGCGGTGAGGGGTGTCGACCCAGTGACCGTCCAGGCCTGGCTCGGACACGCCTCGATCGCTACGACGAGCATCTACCTGCACCACCTCGGATCGTCGCGGACCGGGCCGGACTGGAGCGTCTGAACGCTCCAGGGGCGGCGGGGGTGCGCCAGAGCGGAGGGGTCGAGGATGACGAAGACGAAACCCCGCCTCGCCTGCGGTGTTTCCGCTGGTGGCGCGGATCCGCATGGCATGGCCACGGACTCCCTCGCGTTTCCAGCAGGGACGACGGGACGACGTCGATGGAACACTTTGGGGTCGCGGCGCGTGTATGAAGGTGAGATCGGAGCGATGCCGAGTGGAGTGTCGCCCGGTTGCGGGAGCTGCGGTGGAGATCGAGTCGTTCGACGAGTTCTACCTCGGCACGCGTGCGACGCTTCTGGGTCAGTTGACCGCGATGACCGCGGATCCCGAGGTGGCGAAGGAAGTCCTGCAGGAAGCCTATGCACAGGCGTGGCAACGATGGTCGCGTGTCTCCCGGCTCGACGATCCGACTGCGTGGGTACGCACGGTTGCGTGGCGCCGCTCGGTCTCGGTATTCCGTCGCCGGATGGTGGCCGACCGGTTCCTGCGCACTGTTGGGCGTACGCGGGCCGAGATTTCCCCAGGGTCCCCGTTGGAAGAGATGCTCGACGTCCGGGCCGCTCTGCGGCTCCTTCCGGACGCGCATCGTCGCACCCTGGTGCTTCACGATCTGTGCGGTCTGACGATGGAGCAGGTGGCGGACGAGACCGGTGTTTCGGTGGGGACGGTGAAGAGCCGGCTGTCTCGGGGGCGTGACGCGCTGCGTGCACATCTGGGAAGCGGCTACCGGAGCGAGGACGTGATCAGGTTCGGGGAGGAGACGACATGAGCGATCTCACGCCGATGCTCCAGGAGGTGGCCGAGAGCACGGACGCCACGGAGATGCTCGCGCCACCCGAGATCCGCCGAGCCGGCGAGCGACGCCGCAGGCGACTCGTCGCGGCGACGGCGACGTGTGCGGTTGTGGGCACGGTTGCCGCCGGACTGCTCGTCAGAGGGGTCACCCGGGACCCGGAGTCGGTCGGCCCCGTCGGCCACCCTGACCCGAGCACGAGCGCGGAGGCGGATGACCGGATCGGCTTCGTCGGCCTACCACCGCCGGGAACCGCGCCGACCGGGCCCGCCACCGGCCAGCTCGTCGCGGCGGCGGAGTTCTGGATGGGCACCTGGGTCTACGCCGACGGCCGCATCATCAACGTGGACAACAACGGCACCGACGACCGATTCCAGGGCTATGTGGTCCGTCGGCTGACACCCTCGGGAGTGGAGGCCATGCGTTCGCACCTTCTCGAGGCCTCGCCGCGCCTGACCCCCCTCTCGGACAACGGTGGTCGCCTGATCGTGCGGGTCGATGGTCGCCTGATGGAGGACCGGAACTACACCGGCTGCTGGAGCGCCGGCCAGTCCAGGTACTGTCCCGAATTCTCCCACCCGGAGGACTGGCTGCCCGCCAGCGCCTGGGAAGACCCGACCTTCCGCCCCTTCGTCCCGCATTCGTACGGGATCGGCCTGATGGACCTCCGTCGCTCAGGTCCGGCCGAGCTCCTGCCCACCGAAGCGGCCGACATCCTGCTGGCCACCCCCGCAATCGAATCGGACCGAGAAGGAACCAGCTGGGTGGTCCCCACCTCCGTCGCCAGGGAGCTGGCAGACGTCATGGACCGTGCCGGCTCCGACTACGTGCGTGAGGAGTCGCAGGGCCTCGTCTACACACTCAGGTCCGACCCCGGCACCCTGGACTTCCAGCTGTCGGTCGGGCCCGTGCTCCCGCACACCTACGATCCCGACTACTGCTGGACGTCGAATCCGTGCTGATCCGGGGTGACCCACCGTGTCGAGGCCGGTGGTGGACCGAGGGTGGTGGCGGCAGGGACGCGGACGAGTTCTTTCGTCGACTTCGTGCGGGCCGCCCCTTCGCCCTGCGCACGGCTCTCCCGGCCCGGGACTGAGATCATGCACGCCACGAGCCCGTCCCGGTCGGGTCCGAGCGGTCTGCTTTCGCGCGGCCGTCGGAGGGTGAGTGGTCCAGCCGCAGTACCACTCACAGGTAGTTGCCCAGCGAGGCCCACGCCTGAGCCGCCTGCTCGCGCCGGCAGCCGTCGATCCACCCTTGCAGCACATCAGGGCTGCGCTGGGCATCCCCCAGCGGGGCCAGGCACGTGCGGACGTCCACGTCCTCGTCCGGAGCGGCGACGGACTGCCCGGCCGGCAGCGCCAGCATCGTCAGGACTGCTGCGCTGGAACCGACCGCCATCCGCGTCCTCGACATCGTGCGCGACAGGGGTCCCGGACCGGTTGCACCAACAGGGAGCGTGGTCCGGCGGCAGGTCTTCTCAGAGGTCTTCGCGCCCCAGGGTCGCCTCGATGGGCGCCGGCGCTGTGTGTATGTGTTCATGCCCCTCACGGTGACCCTCGAGGGGTGGTGCGGGCATCGGGGCTGACCTCAGTGTCCGGCGCCGGTGACTGTGGCTGGCCTCAGGTCGCTGAGCGCAGGTAGGCAAGCACGGCCTGGACCCTGCGGTTCGACAACGGGTCGGCGTCGAGCCCGAGCTTCTGGAAGATCAGCTTCGTGTGCGCTTCTACGGTGCGTTCCGTGACGGTGATCCGCTCGGCCACCGCGCGGTTGGACAGGCCCTCGGCCAGCAGGGCGAGCACCTCCCGCTCCCTTTCCGTCAGGACGTCGAGCGGGTCGGTGCGTCGACGTCGGCCGACGAGGCGAGCGACGATCGTCGGGTCGACCACGCACTCGCCGTCGACGATCCTGCTCAGCGCGTCGACGAGCACGGCGGTGTCCGAGACTCGTTCCTTGAGCAGGTACCCCACGCCTTCCGGATGATCGTCGATCAGCCGCATGGCATAGGCCGGTTCGACGTAGCTCGACAGCACCAGCACGCCGGTGCCCGGGAGGTCCGCCCCGATCCGGGCAGCAGCCACGAGTCCCTCGTCACTGTGCGTCGGAGGCATCCGGATGTCGAGCACGACCACGTCGGGTCGGTTCACCAAGGTCTCGCGCAGCGTGGAGTCCAGGTCGTGGGCCTCGCCAACGACCTCGCATCCGGCCTCGGCAAGCAACCGGACCAGGCCCGCCCGGGTGAACAGCACGTCGTCCGCCACTACGACGCGCACGGGATCACCGCCCGTAGTCGGTCCGGCGCCACCACGACGTGACCACCAGCGCCAGCGACCCGGTCCTCGACGGATCTGAACGGGCCGGGCCCGGCTCCCCGCACCTCGACCACGAGATCGCCCGCGACCTCGGTCAGCGTGACGGTGACGCCCTGCGAGCCATCGGCTGCCGCGGCGGCGACGGCATCCCGGACGACGACGTACGCCGTGCGCTCGACGCTCGGTGGCAGTCGCCCGTCCAGATCCTCCTGGACGTCGACCGGCACGGGAGCACGGTCGGCGAGCGTCGCCAGCGCGGGTGCGAGTCCCGCCTCCTCGAGGACGGCAGGGTGAATGCCGTGGGCCAGATCGCGCAGCTCGGCGAGGGCGGTCCGCGACTCCGCCTCTGCCGAGGCCAGCACCGTCCTCGCCTCGGGGTCTCGAGCGCCAGCGACCGCTCGGCGCAGGTCGAAGGAGAGGGCCAACATGCGCTGCTGCGCCCCGTCGTGCAGGTTCCGCTCGAGCTGGCGACGTTCGGCGTCGCCGGTCTCCACCACCCGTGCCCGGGACGCCCGCAGGTCGGCGAGCTGCGCCAGACCCTCGGAGCGCAGCCGCTCGTTGTCCAGCGCGAGCATCAACGCCGTCCCCATGACCGACCGGACGGCATCGCCGCCGGTGGCGTCCGGGTCGTGCAGCACCACGGCCAGCTCATGCCCGTCGCGGAGTACTGGCAACGCGCCCGGTCCGTAGTGGGGCGGATCGACATGCCGACCCTCTGCGTCGGCATAGCCGCCCGACGACGGCAACCGGTACACCACCCGCACGCTGGGATCACCGGTTGCGGCGGCGATGACCCGAGCAACGGTACCCGCCGCCACGGCGTCGCCGAGCCCCCTGACCAGGTGGGCGACCCCGCGCCTGGTCCAGCGGTCGAGCAACGGACCATAGGCCCAGGCCGCTGCGACGAGCACCACCGCCACGACGAGCGCGAGGTAGAGACCCGCGTCGAGCGACGTTCGCGGGTCCACGCGAGGTCGACGCCATCTGGCCACCGACTGTGTCAGCAACACGCCGCCGAGCACCATGGCGGCCACGATGGCCGGGCCGCGCAACCGAACGGCCGCACGCGTGGCCACGGTTGTCCAACTGATCACGAGCCCGACAAGAGCAGCCCCCGTGATTGCCGTCACCAGCAGCCAGGCAGCCGCGACCCTGTGGCCGAGGTCGGGTTGTGCCGCGACCAGCAGGACGTTCTTGATCGTGCACGTGTTCCAGCAGTCCTCGTCGAGGAACGGGTCATAGAACAGCGCGTGGAGGACGGCGACCACCCCGGCGCCGGCGTACAACGCCGTCAGAGGAGCCCGCATCCGCCGGAGTTGCCTCGCGGCGGCCAAGACCGCATGGGCGAGGAGGGGAACCAGCAGTGGTGCGAGCACGACCCCCACAGTGGCGACGAACTGCGGGCCGTCGTACCAACCCGCCCAGTCCTGGGTGGTCCACACCGCCGCGGCCAGCGCGAGCGCGACGAGACCCGGCCGCGCCGGCTCGAGCAGCAACCCGACCACGCACGCCCCCAGCAGGGCCAGGGCAGCAACCACGTCGGCCGCCGCCAGCCGGGGCGAGACACTGGCGTACGTCGTCAGCCGTTCATGGCTGCGTGGCACCAGTGCCAGCGCGACCGCCGTGCCGACGACCGCCGACCAGACCACGAGCCGCCCCACGGTGGACATGCCACATGTTCGCACCGCTCCGTGGCGGTGGCCATGGTCACTGTGGCTGGCACGCATGCGGCGGGCGGGTGCCCAGGTGCATCATCAAGTGTGCGCACTATCGTGGCCCTGCTCTCGGCACTGCTGCTTGCCGCATGCACCCAGTCGGTGGTCGACAAGGCCGGCGGGCCAGGACCGGTGATCACGTTGAAGCTCGCCACCTCGGACTACCGGGGTGGTCCGCAGGACTCCCAGATCAAGCACTTCGCCGAGGCAGTCGCAGACCGGTCGGCCGGCCGGCTGCACGTCCGGACGACCTACGTCGCCACGGGCGATCGAGAGGCCGACTTCGACCAGCAGGTGGCGCGCCGGGTCCAGGACGGGACCTTCGACCTCGGCGTCGTGCCCGCGCGAAGCTGGGACGACCTCGGCGTCGAGGGGTTGCGGGCGCTGCAGACCCCCTTCCTGCTGGACAGTGACGACCTCGTCGACCGCGTCGTCGACGGTGACCTGGCAGAGCCGCTGCTCGCCAGCCTCGAGGGCACCGGCGTCCGTGGCCTCGCCCTCTGGCCGGAGACGCTGCGTCATCCCGTCGGGTTCGGCACTCCCCTGCTCACCCTCGCCGACTTCCGGGGTGCGCGGATCCAGGCGCCGTACTCACGCGACGTCTACGCCATGCTCCGCGCACCCGGCAGCCACCCCGTGTGGCTGGACGGTCAGGACGTCAACGACGCGTACGAGGAGGGCTCCCTGGCCGGAGCGGAGTCCGGGGCAGACAGGAGCTTCGGGCCGCCAGCGACGCTCACGGCCGACGTGACCCTCTACGGCAAGATCGACACCCTCGTCGTCAACGACAGCACCTGGAACCGCCTCCCCGACGACGCCCGGACGGCGCTCACCGAGGCTGCACGCAGCACCCGCGACTCGCTGGTCCAGACCCGCCCCCGGGAGGGGGAGCTGCTCTACGCCGCCTGCGCGGAGGGCAAGGGGGTCGCCATGGCCGGGCCGGCGGCGGTCGCCGAGATCAAACGGTCGACCGCGCCCCTCCGCGCGCAGATGCTGGCCGACCCGCAGGTCGGCCCGACCATCCGGCGGATCGAGGCACTCAAGGCCGACGGGTCAGTCGCGCCCGTGGTGATCACCCAGTGCCGGAGCAGCGGCGCGGCTACCGACATCGGTACACCCATCGACCCGGCTGTCCTGGACGGCACCTACCGGACCACGTTCACCGAGAAGGAGCTCCTCGACATCGGCGTCGCCGAGCAGGACGTCAAGCAGATCACCGGCGCCCCGTGGACGATCACGCTCGACGGTGGACACTACTCGGACCTGGAGTCCGACTGCACGGCGACCTACCGGGTGTCACGGGCCATGATCTCCTTCAACTGGGACCCCGGCGTCCGGTGTTCCGGCAACTGGAGTGCGCACTGGGATGTCAACGACGGTGGGCTCCGGTTCCTGCGGGTGCAGTCGGCGTACGCCGGAGACCGCGCCGTCTGGGGCCTGCATGAGTGGGTGCGGCTCCGATGACGTGGAACACGGCCCCCACTCAGGAGCCGGTCGGCACCCACGCCTCCAGACATGTGCCCGAGTGGTCGGACGCCACGCTCAGCTCACCTCCGAGGGCCTGGACACGATCCGCCAAGCCGCGTAGCCCGGAGCCGCGCGAGTCGGCACCACCGGCGCCGTCGTCGATCACGCTCACCCGGACGTGTTTGCCCTCGCCGGTCAACCGGATCGACGCCGCCCGCGCCTGCGCATGCCGTGCGACGTTGGTGAGCCCCTCCGCGCATACGTAGTACAGCGTCTCGGACACCTCCTCCGGCACCTCCGGGACGTCCACCTCGACCGATACGGGGATCGGGGCCGACGCAGCCAGCTCGGTGACCGCCCCCGCGAGACCGGACGCACGCAGCGCCATCGGATGCAGCCCGCGGGCCAGGTCGCGCAAGTCCGAGGCGACCTGCCTGGCCTGGTTGCGTGCCACGTCGACAAGGCCGTCCTGTGTGCCCGCGGCGGGTACGGCGTCCAGCAACGCCTCCACCCGCTCCAGCCGGGCGCTCGGACCGAGGCTCAGCTCTGCCTCCAGCCGGCGGCGCTCCTCGATGCCAGCCGACACGATCCGGCGGCGGGAAGCGCGTACCTGGGCTGCCTGCCGCTCCACGTCGGCCTGCAGCCGGGCGTTGGCCGAGGTCAGGGCCGCCGCCGTCGCCACGGCTTCCACCAGCACAGGATCGGCGAGGACTGCCGGGTCGTGCGTGATGAACCCGAAGACCTGCCCGTCCCTTGACAGCGGAGTGACCGTGCGCCCCTCCCCCCGGTCGAGGCTGGTCGGCGCTCCGCGAGCGTCGACGAAGCCGGTACCGGCGACGTAGACAACCTGGAGGGCGGGATCGCCCACCGCCCTCGCCAGCGCGTCTCGCAAGCTCTGCGAGGGCGCCACGCTCAGCCCGACCACCAGGTCGGCCACGTCGACGCGCCGTGATCGGATGAGCCGGGCCACGAGGGCGGCCGCCAGGATCAGCAGGCACCCGTCGTACCAGAGCAGGGCGCCTCCCGCAGCCGACGCCGGGAGCAGCATTCGGGCCAGCGTCGGGCCGGCGAGCGCGGCAGTCAGGGCCGCGACGGGCAGCACGTCGACCGTCATGCGCCGCTGCTGCAGCGTGACCGCAACCAGACCGGCGGCCACGCCCAGGGTCACCAGCGGGCTGCGCGCCAGAGGCGCCACGGCGGAGACGGCGTACCCGAGCACCACTGCGGCCAGCACGATCCGCGAGCGCGGTCGACCGCTTGGCAGCGTGAGGTCGGCGTGGAGGAGTGGGCCACGGTGGAGGTACGTCGCACTCGCTGCCGCGACCCCTGCGACCCCAGGCAACCCGCCGAGGTTGCCGATGAACCACGAGCCGCCCGCCAGCGCCAGCAGTGCCGCAGGCAGGCGTGCCCTCCCGTATCGCCACACCAGCAGTCCCCCGAGCAGGAATGCGGTGCCGACGGCCAGGTCCGCGACGACGTAGACGAAGGGGCCCATCACGACTCACCGAGAAGTTCCACGAGCCGGTCGACCGAGATGTCGACCTTCGGCACGAACCCCCGCACCGGCGCCGATGCCAGGCGGTCCTGGAAGACGGTCGCGTCGTGGCTCGACGTCAACACCACTGCGGGGCGGGCTTCCAGTCCGGCCAGTGACTCAGCAACGGCGAACCCATCACCGTCGGGCAGCCTGATGTCGAGAAGGACCAGCTCCGGCTCGAGGGCCGTCGCCAGGCGGATGGCGTCCATCGCGCCCGTGGCTTCGCCCACCACCACGAAGTCAGGCGAGGACAGCAGCTCGCGAGCTGCCCGCCGGAAGTCGGGATGATCGTCCACGATCAGCAGCGACCACGCCATGTGCCGATCATCGCCGCAACCGGCGCTGAGGACACTGATGCTGCCACGAATATGTCGAAGGGAATCTCGTGCATCGGTGACGGCACGCCAGCGACCTCACGGCGGCATCACGGGGAGTCAGACATCGACTCCAGGTTTCATGCTCTGACGCCGCTCCGTGTCTGGTCCCCGCGGGGCACCCGCTACCACGCAGCCGTCGAGCCGAATCCCGTGCAACACCACGACGTCGCCGTCGGGCGTCGAAGGCCCCAACGTTGCACCACGGCCCAACCCAACCGGCCCGGCTGTTGTACACGGCGCGAAGGCGCCGCCGCCCCTTCCCCCACGAGGAGCGGCGCCCTTGCTGGCGCACAAGGCGCCGCCCGGAGGTATCCACTGGGAGACCGGGCGGCGCACGCGGACCCGAGATCTGCGTAAGTCCCGAGAACGCAACTTCTACGTACCCCGGCAAACCGACGACCTACCTCACCCCTAGGGATGCTTCTGGCTGCGGCAGATTGCGCGCCACTGTGCTGGCGGTGGCGGGAACGCGCTCTCAACGCTGGCGCGTCCATCTGGGGGACCCAGGCTCGGCGTGACGGGTCGCGCGGACCGACGACGCCGGCCCGCCACGCTCAAGCCCCGACAGACCTCAACACGATGTCTAGATACTTGTTGAAGAATCCGATCCACATCGCCGGTGGCTGCGAACGACTGACAAGGATTCTTCGACCTCGAGAGGACCACACCGATGATGCGCATCCTTGCCGTAGCCGGCTTCACCGGCCTGGCCGCACTTGCCCCCTTGTCCCCTCCCGCCGCCGCGGCCGCCGCCGACGCCACGGTGACGGTGCTGCACGCCGTGCCGGGCCTCACCGTCGACGTCTACGCCAACGGCGACGAGATCCTCCCGGACTTCGAGCCCGGCACGCTCACCGACCCCCTGTCCCTGCCCGCCGGCTCCTACGACCTGCAGGTCTTCGCTGCCGGGGACGACCCGGCCACCGCCGACCCGGCCATCGAGGCCTCGGGGGTCGAGCTCGGTGCGGGCGCGAACGCCACCGTGGTGGCTCACCTCGATGCCCAGGGAAATCCGGTGCTCACCCCCTACGTCAACGACACCTCGCCGACCAAGCCCGGCGAGGCGCGCCTGGTGGTGCGGCACGACGCTGCCGCACCGGCCGTCGACGTCCGAGCCGACGGGGACGTGGTCTTCGAGGGCCTGGCCAACCCGGACGAGCAGTCCGCCGACCTACCGGCCGGGACGTACTCCGCCGACGTCACCCTCACCGGCGAGGACCAGGCCGTCCTCGGTCCCACGGACGTGACCCTCACCGAGGGGACCTCGACGATCGTGTACGCGTGGGGCTCTGCCGACGATGACAACCTGGCCCTGGCCGTGCAGACCATCGACGGTCTGCACTCCTCCCCGACCAGCGTCCCCGGCGGCCAGACCGGAGCGGCCGAGGCGTCAGCCTCGGCACCGTGGTGGACCGTCGCGCTCGTCTCTGCCTCGGCCGTCGGGCTGCTGGTGGCGCTCGTGCGGCTCGCGCCCGCACGCGTCCGCCGCTAGCTCGTCGTGGCGACACCCGTCGCCGGACCGGCCCGGTGGCTACTGCTGCTTCTTGCATCGGCCGCCGGGCTGGCCCTCGGGGCGCAGGCCTTGCACGCCGGCAGGGACGACCCGACCGACGTGCGCGGCCGAGCCGCTGTCGCGGACGCCGGCACGCAGCAGCCCGGAGCGAACGGCCTCCTCGGTCACGGCACCGGACCCACGGCCGACCCGGCCCCGGACCGGGTGGGTCGGTCCTCCGCCGCCATCGAGGGCCAGGCCGCCGGCGCTGCCACTCCGGATGGTGGACTCCCAGCAAGGCTGGAGATCCCTGCGCTGGGGGTCGACATGGTCGTCAGGCCCGCGGGCGTCACGGCCACCGGCGCCATGGAGCTCCCCGCCGATCCCGCGGTGATCGGCTGGTACCGCTACGGTCCAGCTCCGGAAACCCCGGGTTCTGCGGTGCTCGCGGGTCACGTCGACTCCCGCCGGTACGGCGTGGGTCCCTTGGCCCGGCTCTCCGCGATCACGGCCGGCGAGCGGATCCGGGTGGTCCTCGGATCGGGGTCCCGGCGCCCGTACCGGGTCGACAGCATCGAGCGGTTCGACCGACAGGCACTTCCCGACGAGGTCTTTGCCCGAACCGGACCCGAGCGTCTGCGTATCGTCACCTGCACCGGCCCGTACCTCGAGGACGCGGGCGGCTACCTGCAGAACCTGGTCATCACGGCGCTACCAGACCTGGTGCGATCTGGGCGATGAACCGCCGCACCAGCGGCGGGGTGGCCAGGGAGCTGACTTTCGACCCGCCTCCGGACACCCGCCTCCAGCACGGCTCACCCTCGGGGGTCGACTCGTGACGCGCGTCCCGACCGGCGATCGCTCGATGTCTCGGGCGCCCGGCCTCGGAGCCGGTCCACCTCACGCTGGAGGCGATGGTTCTCGGCACGGAGCCGGAGGACCTCCTCGACACCGGCCAGGTTCAGACCGATCGCGAGGAGGGTGGCGATCTCCCCGATGCGGTCCAGTTCCTGGTCGCTGTAGCGGCGGGTCCCGCCCTCGGTCCGGTAGGGCTTCAACAACCCCTTCTGCTCATAGACCCGCAGCATCTGCGGGTTGACCCCGGTCACCTCGGCCGCCACCGAGATGGAGTACACAGCGCGGTCACTCCCCACGTCAGCCACGGCGTACCCCCCGATCCGGCGCGGATGGAGCGGGTCGGACCATGACCGGACCAGCAACGATCGGGGGACCAGGAGCGGCACCGGCCAGCGATGTCGAGATCCAGAACCCGCGCACCCGGGTCGACCGATCAGGGGACGCCTCGCCGCGACCGGGCCGCACCGACGGGCCAGGGGCCGCGAGGACGACGTCGAAGGACTCAGCCGCTGGAGGCTGGGACGCCACCCTGTAGGCATCGGCCAGGGCGACAAACCGGTCCATGGCCAGCGGGTCGGTTGAGACGTCCGGATGGGTCTCACGAGCCAACCGCCGATAGGCATGCGCGACGGTTGCCCGGTCGCTGCCCGCAGGGATCCCCAGCAGCCGGAAGGCCTCCAAGCGCCTGTCATCCATCAGGACTCTCCGTTCGAGGGCGGTCGTCGCGCGAACTGCCCGAACTTGTTGCCGCCAGACCCTTGACATCGTCTCACGGCTGGAGAAAATCTGAAACAGAAGCAGCAGATTATCTGAGGTCGAGGAACCTCAGATCCCTATCGGAGAACCGTGAGGAGGGAAGAACTCATGCTGATGCGCACCGATCCGTTCCGTGACTTCGACCGTCTCACCGAAGCCATGCTGGGCACCCGCGCTCGCCCCGCCCTGATGCCGATGACGGCCTACCGCGAGGACGGGACCTTCGTCGTCCACCTCGACCTGCCCGGCGCCACGGCCGAATCCATCGATCTGACCGTGGAGCAGAACGTGCTCACGGTCCAGGCCGAGCGCAAGCCCCCGGTGGGCGATGACGCCGAGCGAGTCATCGACGAGCGCAGCTACGGCGTGTTCAGCCGCCAGCTGTTCCTCGGCGACACCCTCGACATCGACCGGCTCACGGCGAACTACGACGCCGGCGTGCTGACACTGCAGATCCCGATCGCCGAGCGGGCCAAGGCCCGCAGGGTCGAGGTCACGGCCGGGGAGACTGCCAAGGAGATCAACGCCTAGGAGGGAGGTACTGACCGCCCATGACCGCCATCGACGACGTTGCACGCGCCTTCGGCACGAAGACCGCCCGAAGGCGTGCACCGCGTCACCGCCGCCCTTCGCAGAGCCTTGGCCCGGCTCGTCGCCAGCGGAGGGAACCCCTGGAGAACCGGGCGGGGCACACGCTGCCGCCGCCCAGGTTCCCAGCCTGCGGGGACCCGTGGCGCTGACCCGGGCCCCCGCAGGCACCGGCACACAGGTGCCAGGGCCTGGAGGTACCACAGCCGCCCGTGCCGCCGCCTGTGAAGAGATGAAAGGGAGCGTTGATGTACCGGTCCAAGGATGCGCGTGAGCTCGCGATCCTGATGAGGATCAGCCGCGAGCTCGACGTAGTCGGCGACCTGACCGCCACCGTGGACAATCCTTCCGAGCTCCTGGCCTGGGCGCTGATCCTGTCCCAGCCCGCCGTCCTCGCCTGGCGCGCCACCGACTCCGGACATCGCTACCTCCACGTCACCGCCGACCGCTCGCGGCCCCCCATCCGAGGACGCATCACGGCAGTGCTCGCCTGCGATCAACACCCCGACTTCTGGGACGCACTCGGCCTGGATGGACTGGCATCCGGAGACCGTCACGAGCTGACCGTCGACGCCTTGTCCTCGGCCTGGGCGATCATGCCCGTCACCTCACCGGACGCCGACAAGCCCACAGCACCCCAACCACCCGACGCACGACCGGCATAGCCACGCGGGTTGAGGCGGCAAGACGCCGAGCCGTTGGTGCGGGCCTGGCCGTGGCGACAGGAGCGCCGGCCGGCGATCCCGAGGCGCGCCAAGGTCCCGCTGCCGGTGCTGGGTACCGCTGCTGTGCTGTGGGTGGGCTTGAACCAGTCGGTTAGCATGAGTCGACAGAACGGGTGCGGGGTACTGGCCTCACAGCTAACTACAACGTTGACCATCATCAGGCGGAGCCGGGGTCAGCGCGAAGGGACGGACTGTGAGGTCGACCACATGAACCGGCTGCAGCCTGGATTCATCCTCTCTGATCGTTACCGGCTCGAGAGGCGCGTCGCTTCGGGGGGCATGGCGGACGTCTGGGCGGCAGAGGACGACGTGCTGCGCCGAATGGTCGCGCTCAAGGTGATGCGTCCTGACCCCGACCACGAGGAGCTGTTCGCCCTCCGCTTCCGTGACGAGGCGCTACATTCCGCGGGACTGATCCACACCAACATCGCCACCCTCTTCGACTACGGCGAGGACGATGGCTTGGCGTTCCTGGTCATGGAGCTCGTCGACGGCAGGCCGTTGTCGCAGCTGATCCGTGAGCGTGGTCGCCTCCCGGCCGAGAAGGTCCGGTCCGTGCTCGGTCAGTGCGCCCTCGCGCTGGGTGTTGCGCATGCCGCGAGGCTGGTGCATCGCGACGTCAAGCCGGCCAACATCCTGGTTCGCGACGATGGTCTCGTGAAGCTCACCGACTTCGGCATCGCCCGGGCCGCCGATGCCTCCGGCCACACCCGCGCCGGCGACCTGCTCGGGACGCCGTCGTACATCAGTCCGGAGCAGGCGCTGGGACGCCCAGCGACCGGCGCTTCCGACCTTTACGCCTTGGGCGTCGTCGGCCACGAGATGCTGTCCGGGGCCAAGCCCTTCGACAAACCGACGCCCATCGCCACGGCGATGAGTCACATCCACGAGCCGCCGCCGCCCCTGCCCGAGGACGTACCGGAGGTCCTCGCCGGCGTGATCGAGGACTTGCTCGCCAAGGACCCGACCGAGCGGCCGGCCAACGCGCGTGCGGTCGCGGTCCGCCTCGGGCTTGCCGATCACGAACTCATGGGGCTGGCTCTCGGACTGGCGCAGGCCGTATACGGGGAGTCGGCGCTGTCCGAGGACCTGGCACGTGAGGGAGGTCCGGCGCCGGGGGAACTGACGCGCACCGTTTCCGTCAACCAAGCAGCGCTACTGGATGATTAGGATTCTGCTGCGCATCGCAGATCCGTTCGCCTTCCCCCACGGGGCGTAACACCGGGCATCGAGCGTGGCCCGGACCTCCCAGCGACTCGCCTCGTGACCGCCTTCACCACGCAGTGGGGCCTAGGACCCCCAGCCTGGGTGAGAGGCGATCTCGGGTCTGCTCACCGCGACCGTTGGCCTGTGTCTCGGGTCATCACAGCCCGAGGTCGCGGCCAATGAGTTCCTTCATGATCTCGTTGGAGCCGGCCCAGATCTTGGAGACCCGGGCGTCGCGCCAGGCGCGCGCAACGCGGTACTCGTTCATGTAGCCGTAGCCGCCGTACAGCTGGACGCAGGCGTCGAGGACCTCATTCTGCACGTCGGCGCACCACCACTTGACCTTGGCCGCATCGATCGCGGTCAGCTCCCGCCTGGTGTGCGCGAGCACCGCGTTGTCCAGGAAGCCGCGGGTGACCTCGACCTTGGTGACCAGCTCGGCGAGCAGGAACTTGTTGTGCTGGAACGAGCCGATCGGCTGCCCGAACGCCTTGCGTTCCTTGACGTACTCCAGGGTCTCGTCGAGGATCTGCGCGGCCTGGGCGATGTTGCCGATCGCGTTGGACAGCCGCTCCTGGGGCAGCCAGGTCATCATGTGGACGAAGCCCTGGTTGGGCTCACCGATCAGGTTCGCGTCCGGGACGCGGACGTCCTCGAAGAACAGTTCAGCGGTGTCGGACTCGTCCTGGCCGACCTTGTCGAGCTTGCGTCCCCGGCTGAAGCCGGGCATGCCGGCCTCGACCCCGAACAGCGAGATCCCGCGTCCGCGCTTGGCATCGGGGTCGGTGCGGGCAGCCACGACGACCAGGTCGGCGGAGTACCCGTTCGTGATGAAGGTCTTGGATCCGTTGAGGACCCAGGCGTCCCCGTCGCGTACGGCGGTGGTCTTCAGGGCGGCGAGGTCGGAGCCTCCTGAGGGCTCGGTCATGCCGATCGCGGTCAGGATCTCACCGGACACGAACCCCGGAAGCCAACGTTCTCGCTGCACCTCTGTGGTCAGCTCGACAAGGTACGGCGCCACGATGTCGGCGTGGATGCCGTGGCAGGAGCCCAGCGACATCGACACCTTGCCGAGCTCCTCGCACAGCACCGCGTTGTACCGGAAGTCCCCGGCCGCCATGCCGCCGTACTGCTCGGGGATCTCCAGACCGAGCAGGCCCTGTCGGCCGAAGGCCCGCCACATCTCCCGGGGGAACTGCTTGGCCTCGACGTACGAGTCCCAGCTGGGCTTCACCTCACGGTCCAGGAAGCTCCGCACCGAGTCGCGGAAGGATTCGTGGTCGGCGTCGTAGATCTCGCGCTTCATGAGGCAACCCGGAACATCGGTGCTGCTGCACAGACCTCTGCGACGTCGCGGCCCGCCCGCATCACGGTGAAGTCCGGCCGCACCAGTGCGGCCGCGGCCCGACCGCCGGTGAGCCACGTGGAAAGGGGGGAGCCGGGTTGCACCTCGAGCACCTCGGTGCCGCGATCAGCCAGGACGGCCCGCTGCTGGGGCGATAGCGGTACGCGCGTCACGAGCACGAACCCGCCGCGGGTCGCGTCGTCGTACCGGGTGCCGTCCGCCAGGGGCGCGTTCGGGCACAGCCGTCCGTGTAGAGAGGTGCGGCGCCCGCGCCCCTGCACCAGCGCGGACCGATGCAACGGGGGTGTCTCGCCATCGAGGAGGCGGTCGCGCAAACCGGGAATCCAGTGCAGTCGGGGGGCGATGGCCTTGCGGAGCACGTCGCCGGCCCGGCCGCCCTGCGTCATCGAGACGCCGATCAGCTTGGCCAGGCGGATCATGGCGCGGGCATGAGGCTTGCGCTCCACCTCGTAGGTGTCGAGCACCGATTCGGGGAGGTCGCCGGAGACCACACCGGCGACCTTCCAGCCCAGGTTCATGGCGTCGCGAAGACCAGCGCACAGCCCCTGTCCGATGAAGGGTGGCGTGAGGTGGGCGGCGTCGCCGAGCAGGAAGACGTTGCCGTCGCGCCAGCGGTCGGCGATCTGCGCCCGGAAGTGGTATTCCGCGACGCGCACCAGACGGAGCTGCGCGCAGGAGATGCCCTCGACCCACGGCCCGATCAGGGGCAGCAGGGCTTCGATGGACTCGAAGTCCGCGGCGGTCTCGCCCTCGAGGAGGCGGAACTCCCAGCGGTAACGGGCGTCCCCGATCCTCATGTACGTCGCCGCCCGGTCGGGGTCGCAGACCTGGTGCACGCCTTCCCACTGGTCGAGCTCGACCGTGCTGTCGACGTCGATGACCAGCCAGCGCTGCTCGAAGTCGAGGTCCTCCATGGTGGAGCCGATCGCCGTGCGCACCACGCTGTTGGCGCCATCGCAGCCCAGGACGTAGGTGGCCAGCACGGACTCGTGCTCACCGGTGAGCCGATCGGTGAAGTCCACCCGGACGCGGCCCTGGCCGTCCTGGGCGACGTCGGTGACCTCGACGTTGCCGCGCAGGTCGACGGTGGCCTGGTCCTTGAGGTTGGTGCGCAGCAGCTGCTCGAGCTCGGGCTGGTCGAACATGTTGGCCTGGGGGTGCCCGTGCCGCCCCTGGTCCCCGGCCCTGTCGAAGACCGCGAAGACCCGGTGGTTGCGATCGATCAGCTGCAGGCCACGGGTGGGCCGGGACACGGTGGCGAACTCCTCGGCGATCCCGAGCCGCACCAGGACCCGGTAGATCTCGTCGTCGAGGTGCACTGCCCGCGGCTGCGGGAACACACCGTCCCAACGGTCGAGGACCAGGCACTCCACGCCGTACTGGCCGAGCAGGGTGGCGGCGGTGACGCCCGCGGGGCCCGCCCCGACGATCACGACGGGGATCGGCTCGGCGCCGCTGCGGTCGGAAGTGCTCATCGGAGGTCGCCCAGCACGAGGACGACGAAGGCCACCGCGACCGTGCCGAGGACGAGGGCCGGGGCCACCGCACGGATCCCGTCGCCGTTGCGGAGGTGGGCGACGACGGCCCCGCCGAGCAGCAGGACCAGGCCGGTAGCCGCCAGGGCCCCGATCACCGGGACCGCCGCCCCGACGAGGATGCCCAGGACGGCGAGGACCTCGAGCAGGCCGATCCGCCGGTAGGCAGCGACGCTGAAGCCGACGTGTTCGGCCTTGGTGCGCATGGCTGGTACGGCGGCCAGCTTGGCGGAGCCGAGCGCCGCGAAGGCGACGGCCAGCAGGCCCGCCAGAATCGCTGTGGTGTTCATGACAGTTCCAATCTCCAGGTGATGGCGAAGCGGTTGAGTACGTCGGTGGCCGTGGTTTCGTCGGCACCCCGGGCCAGGCCGACGACGGCGACGACCGTGCCCTCCTCGACGACCCCGCGGACGCCGGTGACGGTGGGCAGGTCGCGGAGCGCTTCGGTGACGGCCACGCGGGTGGCCTCGGCGCGCAGGGCGGGTTTGAACGGCTTTCCCACATGGGTGAGGGGGAGGGCGTCCAGCACGGTGACGGTCTTGGGGGCGGCGGCCTGTTCGAACACGTTGGCGGTCGCCCAGGCACACAGCTCCTCGGTGGTGGTGCTGGAGTCCGGGGCGAGCGTCACGAACGCGACCGGCACCTCACCGGCGTGCATGTCCGGGCGACCTACCGCTTGTGCGGCCGTGACCGCAGGGTGTTCGAGGAGAACGGTCTCGATGACCGCCGGGTCGATGTTGTGGCCGCCGCGGATGATCAGGTCCTTGGCTCGGCCGACGAGGTGGACGAAACCCTCCGCGTCGACCCGGGCCAGGTCGCCGGTGTCCAACCAGCCATCGCGCAGCTTGCCCAGCCCGTCCAGGACCGGCCCGCCCGGACCTCGGTCGACGACGTAACCGGGAAACACCGTCGGCCCGCCGATGGCCAGTACCCCGGCCTCACCGGTCGGCAGGTCGACCCATTCACCGTCGGCATTGAGCGCGATGGTCTTCACCTGCTGGTAGGGCAGCCGCTGGCCGACGGATCCGGGGACCGGGCAGTCCACGAAGCTGCGAGCGCTGGCGCAGGTCGCCTCGGTCAGGCCGTAGCCCTCCATGAGGGGCACCCCGGTCGCTGACTCGAACCTCTCGCGGACCGCCGTCGGCAGGGGGGACGCGCCGACGAGGGCGAATCGGAGACTGCTGATGTCGGCGTCGACGGAGCGGTCGGTCAGGGCCGCGTAGATGGTCGGGACGCCGCTCATGAAGCTGATGCGGTACCGTTCGACCACCTTCCAGAAGTTGGCGAACAGCTTCGTGTCGCGGTAGCCGAGGGGTCCCGCCCAGACAGCCCGGTGCCCCTTGAACAGCGGCGCGAGCAGGGTGACGACCAGGGCGTTGACATGGAAGAGCGGCAGCGCGGCGAACGCTACGGACTCGGTGTCCAGCACTCCGATCGCGGCGATCATCCAGGCGTCGCTGACCTCGTTGGCATGGGTGTGCGCTGCCAGCTTCGGCGCACCTGTGGTCCCACCGGTGTGGAAGAGAGCGGCGAGGTCATTGCCCGAGGGCGGCTCCCCCACGAAACGGTCGTACGGTTGCTCCGCCGCCCGGGCGGACAGGTAGGCGACCTGGAGGCCGCGGATCGGGAACGGCTTCTCCTCGCTCGCCCCGACCCCGGTCGGGCGGAGGGCCAGCAGGGTCCCGATGCCGGCCTCGCGGGCACAGGCGCGAGCGTGGTCCCAGACCTCGGGTGCGAGCTCTGGGCCGGCGGCCACCAGGACACGTGCGCCGGACCGCCGCATCAGCTCGGCGATGTGCTCGCCGGACAGGCCACTGTTGATTGGTGCGGCGATGCCGGCGAGCTGTGCCGCCAGGGTCGCGGTGATCAGCTCGTCACAGTTGGGAGCCAGCAGGGCGACGCCGTCGGTGCGGCGCACGCCGAGGGCGTGGAACAGGTTGGCGTAACGGTGCACGTCGGCCAGCAGCTGGGCGAAAGTGCGCTCCGACGGCTGCTCCCATCGCTCGCCATCCGGCATGACGGACAGTGCGACCCGTTCGGGCCACAGGCTGGCGGCCCGGACGAGGAGCTCGTAGGTCGTGCCCGGCAGGCCGCGGTCGGCCAGCGGCACGGCCTCGATGGCGGCCAGGTCGCCCGGCCCGTCGTACGTCGGCCAGAGGAGGTCGCCCATCACGCGCTCCTCACGACGGTGCGCTGCCGACCGAGGTCGATTGCCCCGTCGTCGGTGCCGATGGCGACCTCGACGACGTCGCCGTGCTTGAGGTACTGGGGGTTCTGGGCTTGGCGCTGGAAGAAGATCTTCCACTTCAGCGCGGGGGGCAGGAAGGCGGCGATGAGCTCGACCGGCTTCGGTGGGGCGCTGAGCGCGGTGCCTTCCGGGGTCCCGGTGAGGAGCAGGTCACCCGCGTCGAGCCGCTGGAACCGGCTCAGCGCCTGCAGCGCCTCGAGAGGGGAGTAGATCATGTCGCCGTCCACCACCGCGTCCTGCCGCGGATCGCCGTTGACCCAGAGCCGCAGCCGCAGGTCGCCGAACCGCTTCAGCTCGTCGTGGTCGAGCAGGACCAGGTCCGGGCCGACCGGCGTGAAGGTCGGGTAGGACTTGGACTCGTAGAACTGGGTCTTCGGCAGCTGCACGTCGCGGGCCGAGACGTCATTGGTCACGACCAGGCCGGCCACGAACGTGGTCCAGTTCTCCTCGGTGACCTCGGTGCCCACCGGCAGCTCCCGGCCGATCACCAGACCGATCTCGACCTCGTAGTCCAGGCAGCGCACGTGGCTGGGCCGGATGATGTCGTCGACGGGGCCGCTGATCGAACCGGAGGTCTTGCGGAAGAAGGTCAGCGGGATGGTCTCCGGCTTGAGGCCGGCATCCTTGACGTGGCTGGCGAAGTTCGTCATCTGTGCCACCACCCGGCACGGGGCCGTCACCGGGGACACCACGTCGAGGGTGGCCGGGTCGACGGTCTCATCGCAGGCCAGGGCGGCCGAGATCCGCTCGCTCTCGGCGAGCAGCTCACCCGTGGTCGTGGCGTCGGTGGTGATCCGAGCGGCTCCGCCTCCGGGGGTGCGGACCCACCAGGCGTCGGGCGTACGGAGGATGGTGTGGCTCATGAGCTGGCTACTTTCAGGAGGCCGCGAAGGCGGGTCAGGTCGAACTCGTTGTCGTCGCGCAGCGCACGGGCCATCGACCTCAGCTCGCGCAACGCCTCGGGCCCTGGGGTGAGACCGAGGAAGTCCTTGGTGGCCGGCGGGCCCCACTGGGCCAGCCCGGACGCGGTCATCGGCGACCAGCCCGGCTCGAGGGTGGAGTCGAAGCGGTCACCGTCGGCGAAGTGCTCGACCAGGAGACCGTCGGCGTCGCGCCAGTAGTCGAAGATCTGGCTGCCCTCGATGTGGCGGCCGATCCCCCAGGAGTGGTGGAACCCCTGCTCGCGGAGGTACTCGCCGCCCGCGGCCAGAGCGTCGAGGTCTGTCACCTGGTACGCCGAGTGCACGTAACGGTGGCGGGGCCCGAGCATCATCGCCAGCGTGTGGTGGTCCGTGGGAGTCGTGCCCTGGTCACAGCGGATGAAGCTCATGGTGGGGCCGCGCTCGCGCTGGCCCGGGTAGTACTTGAAGTCGCTGACGATGAGGCCGAGGTGCTCGAGGTACCAGTCGAGGGTCTCGATGTACTTCGTGGTCTGCAGCACGACGTGGCCCAGTCGCTGGATCCTGGCCGGCTCGCGCGGCGGGCGCTGAGTGTCGTTGGTGCGGCGCACGTCGTTCCCGAAGTTGAACGCCCTGGTCGACTGGGCCGGCAGGGCCGCCAGCTCGTGGGTGTCGGCGACCACGCGCACCCTCACTCCGCTGGGGTCGGTCAGGTCCACCGTGAGGCCGCCGATGCTCTCCGGCAGCTTCTCGACCTTCGCCCCCGTGGTGTCGGCGAGACGCACGACGTCGGCGGCGTCCGCGGCCCGGAAGGCAGCGCCGAGGTACCGCGAGCGAGCTCCGCTCCGCACGATCACGCACGGCGCGCCGGCGTCGCTCCCACGCAGCTGCAGCTCGTCCGGCGTGCGGCTGACGGTGCTGAACCCGAAGGCGTGCGCGAACCGCTCAGAGGCCGCCAGGTCGGGTTTGCTGAACTCCAGCCAGGCAAGGTCCGCGACCTTGATGACCGGGTTCTTCGCTCGCCCCGGGTGCTCGCCGGACACCGCGCCTTGCTCGCTGTGCAGGTCGTTGTGTGTCCCGTGGTGACTGGTCATGGCTACTCCTTGCTTGAGTTACTGACGATATCGTCACTCACGAACATACACTCAGTCAAGATCTATTTGAAGAAATCGTCACTCCTGACACGCGGACGGTAGGATGGCACCTCACCACCCCGACGACGACGCCGAGGAGCGACCCATGACCACCGCACCCACACAGCCGGGCAATCGGCTCGACCGGCGCAAGGCCCGGACCCGAGCGGCCCTCATCCGGGCAGCACAGACGCTCATCGCCGAAGGCCGGACGAACGCGCCGATCCTGGAGATCACCCAGGCCGCAGACGTCGGGATGGGCTCCTTCTACAACCACTTCGACACCAAGGAGCAGCTGTTCGAAGCGGCCGTCGAAGCGGTGATGGATGGCTATGGACAGTTGCTCGACGAGCTGACCGGGGACATCGAGGACCCCGCGGAGGTGTTCGCCTGCAGCTTCCGACTCACCGGACGGCTCCAACGCAGGGAACCGGAGCTCAGCAGAGTCTTCCTCAACAACGCGCTCCGACTGCTCAGCGCCGACAGCGGCCTGGCTCCACGGGCCCGGCGTGACATCTCCGCCGCCGTGGATGCCGGCCGCTTCGAGGTCGAGGACCTCGACGTCGCGGTGACGATGACCGCTGGAGCGCTGATCGCGCTCGGCCAGCTGCTACTCGACCAGCCGGAGCGCGATGTCGAGGAGACCACCGACCGGGTGGCCGAGGAGCTGCTCCGCATGTTCGGGTTGACCCCGAGGCAGGCGAAGCGGATCTGCTCGCTCCCACTGCCGGACATCGACACGGCGCGCGGCACCCCGACCGGTGCCGCTTCGAACTAATTACTGACGATATCGTCATTATCGAGGTATCCTTCAGTTAGCAGCGGCCCGACCGAGGGCCACGACGAGTACACGTCACCACCTGCGACCGCGAGGAGATCCTCTGATGACCACCGCCACCACCCCCACTCTCGCCGAGAGCGCCGCTCCCCTCGAACTGCTTCTGGTCGACGCCACCCTCGGGCCGGTGCGCCGCTTCGTCCCGGACCTGTCGACGGCGAAGTGGGCGGCTTCACTCGCGCGCAAGCCGGACCTCACCGCGCGGCGGCTGACCGGGCTGGGCGTCGAGGCCGGCCGCATCATGGGCGGCACCTCGACACTCGCCACGCGGCGCGGGGACCGTCGCTTCACCGACGTCGCCTGGACCGAGAATCCGGTGCTGAAACGGCTGGTCCAGCTCTACCTGGCCGGCGGACAGACCGCCGAGCAGCTGGTGATGGACGCCGACCTCGACCCCCGCGACCGCAAGCGGGTGCGGTTCTTCCTCGACAACGTCATCGAGGCAATCGCTCCCAGCAACGTCCCGCTGGTCAACCCCGCCTCGGCCAAGGCGGTGATCGACACCGCTGGGTTGAGCCTGGTGCGCGGCGGCAGGCAGCTCGTGAGGGACCTGGCATCCGCGCCACGAATTCCGGAGATGGTCGACGGCACCGGGTTCGTCCTCGGCGACAACATCGCGGCGACGCCGGGTGGGGTGGTCTTCCGCAACGAGGTGCTGGAGCTGATCCAGTACGCGCCCCAGACCGACGAGGTCTACGAGGTGCCCACGCTGTTGGTGCCGCCGACGATCAACAAGTTCTACGCACTCGACCTCGCCCCGGAGCGAAGCCTGGTGGAGTTCGGCGTCCGGCAGGGCAGGCAGACGTTCCTCATCTCCTGGCGCAACCCGGACACACGACACGCCGCCTGGAACCTCGACACCTACGTGCGGGCCATCCTCGACGCGCTCGACGCCGTCGAGGAGATCACCGGCAGCTCGCGCACGGTGCTCGGCGGGGCGTGCTCCGGCGGCATCCTCGCCAGCATCGCAGCGGCCTACCTCGCCGGAATCGGCCGGCAGGACCGGTTGGCAGCGCTGAGCCTGGCGGTCACCGTCATCGACAACCACGACGCCGGGACGGTGGCCGCCCTCGTCGACGAGCGGATGGCGAGCCGAGCCAAGGCGAAGTCGGCGCGCAAGGGGTACCTCGACGGCCGGGCGCTCGCCGAGATGTTCGCGTGGCTCAGGCCCGGCGATCTGGTGTGGAACTACTGGGTCAACAACTACCTGCTCGGCAAGCGACCGCCGGCGTTCGACATCCTGTACTGGAACTCCGACACCACGCGGATGACCGCCGCACTGCACGCCGACTTCGTCGACCTGGCGATGGAGAACTCGCTGACCCGGCCCGGGGCCCTCACGATCCTCGGCGAACCGATCGACCTGGGCAAGGTGACCGTGGACTGCTACGTGGTGGCCGGTATCGCCGACCACATCACTCCGTGGGAGAACTGCTACCGCTCCGCTGAGCTGTTCGGCGGCACGACCCGCTTCGTGCTGTCCACCAGCGGTCACATCGCTGCCCTGGTCAACCCGCCGGGAAACCCCAAGGCCTCGTTCCACACCAACGACGACCTGACGTCCGACGCCAAGGTCTGGCTCAAGGGCTCCGACGTCCAGCAGGGCACCTGGTGGACCGACGTCAGCCGGTGGCTCGACGAACGCTGCGGTGAGCAGAGGCCGGCGCCCACGACGCTCGGTTCCAACCGGCTGTCCGTGCTCGCAGAAGCTCCCGGCACCTACGTCTTCGACAGGTGACGAACTTCCTTCGGGTCCGGGTCCTCGGCCACGACGTCCGGGTCGCCGTACGGCCCGGCACCGCCCCCGGTCCGCCGCTGCTGCTCTGCAACGGGATCGGGGCAAGCCTGGACCTGCTCGATCCGTTCGTCGACGAGGTCGACCCGCGGATCGAGGTGGTCCGGTTCGACGTGCCGGGCGTGGGGGGATCCGCCGGACCCAAGGTGCCCTACAACTTCGCGCTGCTGGCGTGGCTGGTCGGGACGCTGGTCGACCGGCTCGGCTATGACCGGTTCGACGCGCTCGGCATCTCCTGGGGTGGCGGCCTGGCACAACAGCTGGCGTTCCAGTACCCGCGTCGCTGCCGACGACTGGTGCTGGTCAGCACCGGCACCGGCATGCTGATGGTGCCGGCCCACCCCCGCGTGCTCGGCAAGATGCTCACTCCGCGGCGCTACCGCGACCCGGCGTACGCCAAGGCCATCGCGCCGCTGCTGTACGGCGGCCGGATGCGCCGGCAGCCCGGCGAGGTGAGGCACGTGATGTACGAGCCCGAACGGCTCGGCCCGAGGAGCGGCTACTACCTCCAGCTCCTGGCCGGGGCAGGGTGGACCAGCCTGCCCGCCCTTCCGCTCATCCGTCAGCCCGCACTGATCCTGGCCGGGAACGACGACCCACTCATCCCGCTGGTCAACGCACGCATCATGCGCGCCCTGCTGCCCCACGCCGTGCTGCACGTCTACGACGACGGTCACTTGGGCCTGCTCACCGCCGCGGACGAGCTCGGTCCGCTCGTGTCCAGGTTCCTGACCTCGCCGTAGCCGTACGGCCTGGTGACCCTGGTCACGTGCGCGACCCTTGCCGGCTGCGTGCCGGTCGCCGCTCGGATGCTGACGCGGGGGCGACTGGACGGACACGACCCTGCCGTAGCTCCAGGTTCGTGAGTCGCCGGTGCGACTTCCTACGGTTCGCTGGAGACAGGCGCGACGATCTCGCGCTTGAGGATCTTGCCCGTCGGCCCGAGGGGCAGCGCGTCAACGAACCAGACGTGCCGCGGGTACTTGTACGCCGCCACCTGGTCCCTCACGAAGTCGCGCAGCTCCGCCTCGGTCACCCGAGCCCCGGGCGTGAGCGCGACCGCGGCCGCGACCTCCTCGCCGTACTCCTGATGCGGGATGCCGATGACGGCGGCGGCTGCCACGTCGGGGTGCTCGTAGAGCACCTCCTCGACCTCACGGGGGTAGACGTTGAAGCCACCGCGGATGATGACGTCCTTCTTGCGGTCCACGACGTAGTAGAAGCCGTCGGTGTCCACCCGCCCCATGTCGCCGGTGCGGAACCAGCCGTCGGCGTCGAGGGCGGCCGCGGTCTCCCGCGGCTTGCCCCAGTAGCCCTTCATCACGTTGTGGCCACGGATCGCGATCTCCCCGACCTCACCGACAGGCAGCGACCGTCCGGATTCGTCGACCACGCGCAGCTCCACACCGGAGACGGCGTAGCCGATCGAGCCCAGGCGGCGGTCGCCGCCGCTGCGGTTGAACGAGGCGACCGGCGAGGTCTCCGAGAGTCCGTACCCTTCGAGCACCTCGCAGCCGAACGTCTCCTCGAACCGGTGCAGCACCTCCACCGGGAGTGCCGCACCGCCCGACACGCATGCTCGCAGCGCGGGCAGCTGCGGCCGCGCGGGGAGGGCCAGGAGCGCGGAGTACATGGTGGGCACGCCTGCGAAGACCGTGGCGCCGTAGGTCGCGAGCAGCCCCGCCGCCGCGCCGGGGTCGAACCTCGCCAGGAGGAGCAGCGTGGCGCCGGCGGCCATGGTGGCGTTCAGGGTGCAGGTCTGCCCGAAGGAGTGGAACAACGGCAGTCCGCCGAAGACCACGTCCTGGGGCGTCAGGCGCAGCAGGTCGGACTGGGTGACCTCGACGTTGCTGGTGAGGTTGCCGTGGGTGAGCTCGGCCCCCTTCGGCTGGCCTGTGGTACCGGAGGTGTAGAGGATCACTGCGGTGTCGCCTGCCTCCCGGTCGACGACGTCGTCGACGCGCTCCTGGGTGGCGAGGAGCTCGGCGAACGAGTCGCGTTCGACCACGATCATCGTCGTCGTGTCTCCTGCGCGTTCGAGACCTCCGGCCACCTCCTCCGCTGCGGTCGGCCATGCGAAGACCAACCGAGCGCCCGAGTCGGACAGGAGGTAGCGCACCTCGCGGGCCTTGAGGAGCGGGTTCATCGGGACCACGACGGCGCCGGTGCGCAGCACCCCGTAGTAGAGGGAGGCAAACTCCGGAACGTTGGGGAGCATGATGGCCACCCGGTCTCCCGGACCCACGCCGTGGGCGACCAGCAGGCCCGCCACTCGCTCGCTGGCCTCCGCCAACGACCCGTAGGTGACGTGGTGCTCGCCGAGGCGGACAGCGACCTGCTCGGGCCGGCTCGCTGCGGTGTCGGTGAAGAGTCGTGCGAGGTTCATGCTGGTTGCTCCTGGGGGTCGTGGCCCGCGCGGGCCTGGTGCACGAGGTCGAGCGCGATGTCGACGAGGAGGTCCTCCTGTCCGCCGACGAGCCCCCGGCGGCCGGCTTCGAGGAGAAGGAAGCGGACGTCCACTCCGTACGTCGCCGACGCTCGCTCGGCGTGGCGCAGGAAGCTGGAGTAGACGCCCGCGTAGCCGAGAGTGAGGGTCTCTCGGTCGACCTGCACCGGTCGCTGCATCAGCGGTCTCACCAGGTCGTCGGCGGCGTCTTGCAGCGCGAAGAGGTCGGCGCCGTGGTCCCACCCCTGCAGCGTGGCCACGGCGACGAAAGGCTCGATCGGGCAGTTGCCGGCCCCCGCCCCGAGACCGGCGAGGGACGCGTCCACTCGGGTGGCGCCCTCCTCGACGGCGACGACGCTGTTGGCGACCGCGAGCGACAGGTTCTGGTGGGCGTGCACCCCGATCTCCGTGGTGTCGTCGAGCGCGTCCCGGTAGGCGCGGACCCGCGCCCGCACGTCGTCCATCGTCAGGCGTCCGCCGGAGTCGGTCACGTAGACGCAGTGGGCTCCGTAGGACTCCATGAGACGGGCCTGTCGGGCCAGCGTCGCCGGATCGGCGAGGTGGCTCATCATCAAGAAGCCGGAGACATCCATGCCGAGCTCTCGTGCGGCAGCGATGTGCTCGGCTGCGATGTCGGCCTCGGTGCAGTGGGTGGCGACGCGCACCGAGCGGACGCCGAGTTCGTGCGCGCGCTGGAGGTCCCGGACGGTGCCCACGCCCGGAAGCAGCAGGGTGGTGAGCCGCGCCCGGCTCAGATGGGCTGCAGCGACCTCCAGCCACTCCCAGACCTGGTGGCTGCCGGGACCGTAGGTGAGGCTGCCGCCGCCCAGGCCGTCGCCGTGAGCGACCTCGACCGCGTCGACGCCCGACGCGTCGAGCGCGGTGAGGAGCATCCCCAGGTCACGCGGGTCGATTCGATGACGCAGGGCGTGCATGCCGTCGCGCAGCGTGACGTCCTGCAGGTACACCCTGGTCATGCCGACGCCTCCGCCCGCTGGGTAAGGCGCGTGGCCATGTGCTCCCCCACACGCAGCGCGGCCGAGGTCATGATGTCGAGGTTGCCGGCGTATGCCGGGAGGTAGTGGGCCGCGCCCTCGACCTCCAGGAACACGCTGACCTGATGCGTGACAGGACGGGCACCGGCCAGCGTGTGCACGGGCTCGCTCGCGGGCACCGGGGCGACCTGCACGTCCTGCTTGAGCCGGTAACCCGGGACGTAGGCCGAGACCGCAGCGACCATCTGCGCGACGGAGGCCCGGACATCCGCGAGCCGCTGGCCGCCCGGGTCGTGCACGAGGGCCAGCACCGTGTCGCGCATGACGGGAGGGGGGTCGGCGGGGTTGAGCACGATGATCGCCTTGCCTCGACTCGCGCCGCCGACCAGTTCGAGGGCCTTGGCCGTGGTCTGGGTGAACTCGTCGATGCTGGCGCGGGTGCCGGGCCCGGCGGACCGGGATGCGATGGAGGCGACGATCTCGGCGTAGGGCACCTCGGCCACGCGGGCGATGGCGGCGACCACGGGGATCGTGGCCTGTCCTCCGCAGGTGACCATGTTGACCTCCGGCGCCTCGAGGTGCTGGTCGAGGTTGACCGCCGGGACGACGTAGGGGCCGAGAGCCGCCGGGGTGAGGTCGACCATGCGTTTGCGGTAGGGCGACAGGGCAGCGACGTTCGTGCGGTGAGCCTCCGCCGACGTGGCGTCGAAGACGATGTCGATCTCGGCGAAGCCGGGCATCGACACGAGGCCTGCGACGCCCGCGTGGGTCGTCGGCACACCGAGGCGGTGGGCTCTGGCCAGGCCGTCGGACCCGGGGTCGATGCCGACCATCGCCGCCATCTCCAGGGTGTCGGAGAGCCTGAGGACCTTGATCATCAGGTCCGTGCCGATGTTGCCCGAGCCGATCACTGCGACCTTCGTCCGCCTCATCGTGACTCCTCGGAGAACGTGGCGGCGACCGTGCCGAGCGGCCGGCCCTCGCCATTCGTCAGCTCGGCCCGGACCTCCGAGCCGGCTTCGACGACGACCATGGGCCCGAGTGCGCCCGCCAGCACCACCTCGCCGGCCCGCAGCGGCTCGCCGAGGTCCCGGACCGTGGTGGCCAGCCAGGACAGGGCGAGCAGGGGGTCTCCCAGGCAGGCGACGCCGGCGCCGGTTGACGCGACCCCACCTCCGACGCGGACGGTGACGCGGGTCTGGCGAGGGTCGAACTGCGCCAGCGTCAAACGTTGGGCACCGAGGACGAAGAGCCCACTCGAGGCGTTGTCGGCAACGGTGTCGGCGATGCTGATGTCCCAGCCCGCCACACGGCTGTCGACGACCTCCAGGGCGGCGACCGCGTGGTCCACCGCGGCGACCACGGCCGAGCGGCTCACCTCGCCGTCGAGGTCGGCGCCGAGCACGAACGCGATCTCGGCCTCGACCTTCGGCTGGAGCAGGCGTGCCATGGAGACCGGCGTACCCTCGGGCACCCGCATGTCGTGGAACAGCACTCCGAAGTCGGGCTGGTCGACGCCCAGCTGCTGTTGCACCGCCTCGGAGGTCAACCCGATCTTGCGGCCGACGATGACGCCTCCCGCCTCGACCCGGTCACGGGTCAACCGCTGCTGCACGGCGTAGGCCGCCGCGAGGTCCGTGGACCCGATCAGGTCGCGGACCGGCGCGCACGGCGTGTGCGTCACCGCGGCCGAGCGGAGCCGCTCGGCTGCCCGGTCGACGTTCGAGCCGATCGCCGTGGTCACCATGCTGCCTCGACCTCCGTGCTGGTCGTCCCAGCGGTCACCGGAAGGTCCAGCCCGAGGTGATGGACCAGGGTTGCGGTGAGCGCATCGGCCGAACCCTCCGCGATCCCGAAGACGAACTTGTCAGGACGCAGCACCAGCAACGACCCTTGCCGAGCACCGGCCCGGCGCAGCCACCCGGTGAGCGCTCCGGCGGTGTCCTCCACGTCGACCACGCCGTCTGTCCGGACCTTCTCCCCCACCGGCCCCTGGGGGCGGCGGCCGGCGCCGTACAGAGTCAGGAACGACGCCTCGACGCGTTCCCAGGTGGTGGTGTCATTGCCCAGCACGTGCCGCGGGTCGACGCCGATACCGATGACCGTCCAGCCCGTGCCCGTGACGTCGTCGAGCCGCACCGAACGGCCGTCGTAGGTGCGGACCACCGGCTGGGGCGAAAGCGTCCCTTCGACGCCGCGCAACCGGCGCGGCATGCCGAGGTAGGTGGCCTTGCGGTACTTCGGCTTGGGCTTCATCCCCATGTTCCGCACGTACCGGCCCAGCCCGGGCGTCCGGACCGCTGCCCACATGGCGGCGTCTCGTGCCCGGGCCGCGCGCGGGTCCTTCACCGACACCAGGCTCTTGTTGAAGACCGAGAAGTCGATCATCGCCTTGGCGTGCGGGGCCCGCTCGCTCTGGTAGGTGTCGAGGATCGCCGGGTCCGCACCGTGCCTGAGGACGGCCTCCAGCTTCCAGGACAGATTGTCCGCGTCGCGGATCCCGGCGTTCATGCCCTGGCCGACGAACTGCGGCGTCATGTGGGCGGCATCGCCGGCGAGCAGGACCCGCCCGTCTCGCCAGCGGTCGGCGACCAGCGCGTTGAAGGTGTAGACGAGGCTGCGCAGCACGGTCACGCTGTCGGGGTCCACGTGTTCGGACAGCAGCCGGCGCACAGTGGCGTCGGACTCGAAGTGGTCCTTGTCGTCCTCGGGAGTCAGCGCGAACTCGAAGCGGTGGCGGCCCCCCGGCTGCGGGCAGCTGACGGTCGGACGCACGGGGTCGCAGACGAAGTCGAAGTACGGCTTGTGCCCGAAGGCGTCCACGCCCTTCTTGGCAGCCAGGTCGACGACCAGCCAGCGCTCCGGGAAGCTGGTGCCGGTCATCTCGCTGCCGAGCCACGAGCGCACCAGGCTGCGGCCCCCGTCAGCGCCGACCAGGTACCGGGCACGGTCGGTCCGCACCGAGCGCTGGTCCACGACGCTCGCACTGGCGCCGTACGACGTGCCGGTCGACGCTGCGTGCTCGACCCACACCCCGTCGACGTCCTGCCGGATGCCCACGAGCTCGCGTCCGCGCCGTACCTCGACGTGTGGGTAGCGAGCGAGCAGCTCCTCGAGCTTGGTTTCCAGGGACGGCTGGTAGAGGAAGTTCACCACCGGCCACCCCAGCGGTTTCTGTGTCGGGCGGAACTGGACCATCACGCGACCGTCCGACCGAACCCACTGCACGGGGCAGTCCAGGTCCATGTCGCCGTGCACGTCGTCGGCCACACCTGCGGTCTGGAAGACGCGCATCGCCTCGTCGTCGGTGTAGACCGCCCGCGCGTTGCCGTAGAACTCCGGCTCCTTCTCCAGCACGAGGGTGCGCAGCCCACGCCGGCCCAGGAGGTGTGCGAGGGTGAGCCCGGTGGGGCCGAGGCCCACGACCGCGACGTCGTAGGTCCCGGCATCCGTCGTCATCGGACCGCTCCTGTCAGCTCGGGCACCGAGACCTCGGGGTGACGGGCGTGCCGCATGGCGTTGGCGAACTGGTGGAGCTTGGTGGCCACCGACTCGCCGACCGGGGTATGCCCCCAGATGCTGATGCCTCGGTAGGTCGTGGGCTCCCAGGTCGCCTCCTCCTCGGGGCCGACGGTGACCGGGTTCCACCCGACTTCCAGCTCGAAGCCGGCGGGGGTCACGCAGTAGAAGGACAGTGCCCTGTCGTTGCTGTGCTGGCCCACCGACCACGCCATCTTGAAACCGAGCTCCTGCACCCGCTGGTAGGCCGAGAGCATGTCGTCCAGAGTTGCTGCCTGGATGTTCACGTGCTGCGCCTTGGTCCGGATCGGGTCGACCCTCAGCTGCTGAACGTTGGCGATCGCCACCGAGTGGTGCCGTTCGTTGACCCGCAGGAACCTGATCTTGAGCGTCAAGCCTCCGACGTTCTCATCGATGTAGTCGGACAGCCGTGAGTCGAAGACGGTGCTGAAGTAGGAGTGGAGCCCCTGCGGGTCGCGGGTCGTGATGGCCACGTGGCCGAGGCCCCCGTCGCCGGTCACGAAGCCGCTGGTCAGCATGTTCAGCGGACTGGTCGTCGTGCGCGGCACGGTGAAGATCTCCTGGACGATCCCCTTGGGGCCGGCGAACCTCCACAGCCGCTCCACCCCGCGGAGAGCCGCCTCCTCTGGTGCGCCCTCCTTGATCGGAACACCCCGCTCGGTGACGCGTTTGACGATGCGGTCGAAGGTCTCGTGGTCGTCGACCTGCCAGCCCAGGCCCATCAGGTCCTCCGCCGGCCCGCGCTGGACCAGGAACCGGCACTCGCGATCGTCCAGCCGGAAGCGCAGCACGTCCCGGGTGATCTCGTCGACGTGCAACCCGATCGCGTCGGCGCCGAATCGCCGCCAGTCCGTGAGGCGTTGGGACTCGGCCACGACGTAGCCGAGGTGCACCGCTCCGAACACCGACTCGTCGGCCGTGGGGTGGAGGAACGGAGTGCTCATGCTGGTCCTTCCTTGTCGCCCAGGAAGTCCCGGGCCAGCGAGTTGAAGAGTTCTGGTCGCTCCCACTGGACCCAGTGGCCGGTTTGCGAGGCGAGGAAGAGGTCGCAGTGCGGCAGGGTGCGAGCGAGGGCGAAGCCGCCAGAAGGCCGGTTCACCTTGTCGTCGGCGCCCCAGATGACCAAGGTGGGCGTGTTCAGCCGTGCGAGGCGGTGGTCTCGCGTGAAGTCCATCCGCAGCAAGGTTCCAAGTGAGAAGGGCCGGCGCAACGGAGGGTTCGTGAGCACGTCGGGATGGATGCTGGCCTCGTAGCGCAGGTCGATGAGCTCCTCCGGCACCGCCCGCCCGTCGTACACCAGGAACTCGCGGATGAACGTCGCCAGCTTCTCCCTGGTCGGGCCGTCTCCCGCGTAGTAGTCGAACAGGGTCTTCAGGCCCTTCGTGGGAAGCGCTCGAGTGGTCCCGACCCCGCCCGGCCCCATCAGGATCAGCTTGTCGACCTTGTCGGGACGGTCCAGCGCGAGCCGCAGCGCTGCCGCCCCTCCGTAGGAGTTGCCGATGAGGTGTGCCTTCTCGACACCCAGCTCATCGAGCAGGCCGCGGACGGCGAAGGCCAGGTCACCGAAGGGGTCGCCCTGGTCGACGTGCTTCGAGGAGTCGCCGTAGCCGGGGAGGTCCGGGACGATCACGCGGAACCGGTCGGCCAGGGCATCGATGTTGCGCGAGTAGTTGGACAGCCCGGTCGCGCCGGGGCCGCCGCCGTGCAGGAGGACCACCGGCGCTCCGGTGCCGGCCTCGGTGACGAACAGCTTGCGGCGACCCACCGTGACCAGGGACTCGGTGCGCTCTGCGCATTCGTGATGACTCATTCGACACTCCTCGAGGGATTGATTGATGAAATCATCAACGTTGATAGAACTCGCTGTCAAGAGGGTTTTGATGAAATCATCAGATCCTTCGAGCCTCGGCCTCCGGCGAATCTGATGAGAGCATCAGTTATGATGGGCCTCGACCACACGGTCGATGGCGTAGGAGGCAGGCAACGGATGAGCACCGGGCTGACAGCACCGCAGAACCGGGTGGACCGCCGCAAGCAGCGGACTCGCCAGGCGTTGGTTGACGCTGCTCAGCAGCTGCTTGCCGAGGGCAAGTCGCACAGCAGCATCCAGGAGATCACCGATGCGGCCGACGTCGGGTTCGGGAGCTTCTACAACCACTTCGAGAGCAAGGACCAGCTCTTCGAGGTAGCCCTGGCCCAGGCACTGCAGTCCTACGTGGACCTGCGGGACGCGGTGGTGGTGGGGCTCGACGACCCTGCGGAGATCTTCACCGTCAGCTTCCGGATGACGGGCAGGCTCCAGCGCGAGAACCCCGAGCTGGTGCGGGTCCTGCTCAACACGGGCACGAAGGCGCTCGTCCACGAAGCCGGGCTGGCACCCCGGGCACGGCACGACATCGCGGCAGCGAAGGAGGCGGGCCGGTTCGACGTCGAGAACGACGAGCTTGCGCTGATGGCTGCAGGAGGTGCGATGCTGGGACTGCTCCAGCTGCTGGAGTCGCATCCCGAGGCAGACGCCGCGAGCCTCACCGATGAGATGGCCTACTCGGTGCTCCGGATGTTCGGCATGACCAAGCGAGAAGCAACCAGGCTTCGCAACCGTCCGCTCCCACCCCACCCCGAGGTCTGAGCCCGCAAGCAAGAGCCGGTGCGGGCTGCTCTCGACGCCCGGCAGCCGCGGTCGTCACTCCACCCGTGCCAGTGGCAGGCTGAGGGCGGACCCGGAAGCTCGACGCGGAAACAAGTGAGGGGTTGAGTCATGGGCGACGTGCACACCCGCGTATACCGTCATGGCGCGGTCACCGACGAAGGGTTCCCCCTCGAGGAGGTGTCCCAACACCTCGCTCACGCGGGGAGCACCGTCTGGATCGACCTCTGCGTGCCCTCGACGGAGCAGCTGCAGGTCGTGGCCGCTGAACTGGGACTGCACGAGCTTGCCGTGGAAGACGTCCTCGGCCCGCAGCGCCCCAAGCTCGACCGGTACGCAACACATCTCTTCCTGTCCTGCCACGCGGTCGGTCTCGACCTTGAACGGGGATCCCTTGTCGAGACAGAGGTGGATGCGTTCATCGGTCAGGGCTGGTTGGTCACCATTCGCGAGAACTCCCTCTTCGATGTTGACCGGGTGCTCGAGCGTTGGGACCGTTCACCGGATCTCGCCGAGCACGGGGTCGACTTCCTCCTCTACGGCCTGCTCGACGTGGTGGTGGACGGCTACTTCGAGGTGATCCAGGCGCTCGACGACTACCACGAGCTCATGAGCGAGCGGATCTTCGCCGAGCAGTCGCTCGACCCGCTCCGGCAGCGTTACTGGTTCACGATGCGCCGGGCAATGTTCCGCTTCCACCGCCTGGTCGTTCCGATGCGTGAGGTCTGCGGCAGCCTGGTGCGCCGCGAGCACTCCCAGGTCGCCGAGGAGATCTACCCGTACTTCCTGGATGTCCACGACCACGTCCTGGGCGTCATCGAAGACCTGGACTCCCTACGCCAGGTCTCTGCCACGATCATCGACACTGATCTCGGTCTCCGCGGCCACCGCCAGAACCTGATCGTCAAGAAGGTGTCCGGCTGGGCCGCGATCATCGCCGTCCCCACCTTGGTCACGGGTTACTACGGCATGAATGTCCCCTACCCGGGCTCGGGGGAGGATGTCGGCGTACTCACCTCCACCGGGCTCATGATCGTCGCCTGCATCGTCGTCTACCACCTGTTCCGACGGCGCCAGTGGCTCTGAGGTGGCTCCACGACGAGGCTGATCATCCACGACACGATGTGAAACCGAGACGTAGGGTGTTCACGTGTCTGGGACTGCGGCCGGCCACGACGGAGATCCACCGTTGACCTCCCCGCACCAGGCGCTGCCCGAGCGGAGGCTGACCCGACTCGGCTGGAGTCCCGCCGCGACCCCGAAGGAACTGGTGCTGTTCGTCAACCCACGCTCCGGTGGTGGCGCGGCCAAGCGCAACGGGCTCGTCGAAGGGGCGCGCGAGCGGGGAATCCAGGCGGTCGTGCTCGATCCGGGCCAGAGCTTGGCGACCCTGGTCGACCAGGCAGTCGCGGCCGGAGCGGATGCGCTGGGGATGGCTGGTGGCGACGGGTCGCTTGCGCTCGTTGCCGCAGCCGCCGCCACGCATGGCCTCCCGTTCATCTGCGTCCCGGCCGGGACCCGCAACCACTTTGCACTCGACCTCGGAGTGGACCGTCATGATGTGGCAGGCGCGCTCGACGCGTTCCATCACGGGTTCGAGCGCCGGATCGACCTGGCCGAGGTGAACGGCCGCCCGTTCCTGAACAACGTCTCTCTCGGGATCTACGGTGAAGCGGTCAGGCATCCGGAGTATCGCGACGCCAAGGTCCGCACTCTGGTGGAAACCGCGAGACATGTGCTGGGACCCAGCGGGAAGACACCAGCGCTGCGGCTCGTCGACGATGCGGGACGCGAGCATGCTCGCCTGGCAGTCGTCCTGGTGTCGAACAACCCGTACGCGACGGACCGTCCCGTCGTCGGCTCCCGACCATCGCTCGACAGCGGCCTCCTCGGCATCCTCATCCTCGACGCGCCTGGCGACCCGCCCCCGCCGGGGCGTGCCTGGAGCGCCCCCGACTTCGAGGTCTCCGCCCCCGCAACGGTGGCCGCGGGCATCGATGGTGAGGCGGTGATGCTGGATGCGCCGCTGCTGAGGTTCACGGTTCGGCCGTCGGTTCTTCGGGTGCGCATCGCGTCCCACCATCCCGGCGCGTCGCCATCAGCACGTCTGCCGCGCGCCGAGTCACGACGGACGACTTCGCCGGGGGACGACCGGGGTGGTCCCCGGTAGGGAGCCGCTTCTCTGCGCTCGCGTCATGACGACCGGTGCCGGCGATCCCAGGCGCCCGCCACCATGGCCGCCGTACCCGCCCCGACGACCGAACCGAGCACGGCGTCCCCGGGATAGTGCACGCCCGTGTGCACTCTCGAATACGCCACCGCGCTGGAGAGCAACCGGATCGGCACGGCCAGCGCCGGGTAGTGCCTCCCCACCGTGTAGGCAAAGGCAAAGGCCGACGCGGAGTGGCCGGACGGAAACGACGTGGACTCCGGCATCGGGACGAAGCGGGCGGCGTGAGTCGACGAGTCAGCCCGATCCGGCCGCCGGCGACGAGCAAGTGGCTTGATGCCGAGATTGACCGTTGCGGACGTCGCCCCGATCGCGAGCACGCCCTCGAGGGCCACCTGTCGCCCCTGTCTCCCTCCGAGCGTCGCCATCGCGGCGCTCATGCCGAGCCACAGGCGCGAGTAGTTCGCTGCGACCGAGAGGCGGCGAAAAGCGCCGTCGAGGTGGGGCGTTGCGGTCACGGCCACGGCCTCGTACACCGCCCGGTCCAACGCACCCAGCTCGCGCAACGCTTCCGCCCACGCCGAGCCGGGACCCCGCCGGCGTTCGACCCCCTGGGCGAGCGCGTCTCCAACCGTCTGGTTCTCGTGGATCGGATCCGCCATACGCGCAGCGTAGGCTTCCCGGCCGCGAGACCGCAGGTCCACCCTGCTGCCGCTCGGACCGGCATTGGCGTCGCTGGGCACGTTGAGGTCAGCCCGGCGAACGGTAGCTGACCTGTGGATGCTCTGGAGCTGCACCCTGGGAGAAGCAAATCGATTCCTGCCGAAAGTCCCGACGATTGCGGACTTTCGTCCTGACCTGGCCCCGAGGCTTGACATCCGCAGTTCTGACGATATCGTCATTATTGTACCAATGATACAAGGGACCTCTCCGGGTCCGGAACTCAACGAAGGAGGCAACTCATGACGCAGCACACGGACTTCTACACGCGACTGGACACGCTGCAGCAGCGGGTCGCGGCGGCCAAGGCAGCGGTGCAGGCGGCCGCGGCGGAGTCGGATGAGCAGCTCAAGCAGCGGATCGATCGGGCGCAGGCCCATCTGGACGAGTCAGCTCAGTCCGCACGGCAGCAGCTCTCGCAGGTCGACGACAGTGCACGGGCGAAGTGGACACAGCTGAGGGCTGACGCCTCGGCCAAGCTGAACGACGTCAAGGCGAACATCGAGCGGCGGAACCGCCAGATGGATGCGAAGGTCGCTGCCAAGGATGCGGACTGGGCGGAAGCTGACTCGGCCGAGGCACTCGACTTCGCGGACTGGGCGGTCGAGAACGCAGAGCTGGCGATGCTCGACGCCATCCACGCCCGCGCCTACGCCGACAAGCTCGCCAAGGCTGCAGGCAACTCGTAGCCCGCAATCGGACTGGTGGACAGACCGCTCCGGTTTCGCACGACGCGCGCCGCGGCGGGCAAGGAAACGGTTGACCCCTTGCCCGCGCGGCAGCACCGGGTGGACCTGCTGCTTGTCGTCCCACCCAACCTGACGGACCTCGGCGTGGTGCTTCCGGCTGAGATTGTGCCCGGCGGCCGCGGTGACGCCCCGGTCCACCAGGGCGAGGTCGAGCCGACCGGTGACGTCTTGCTCGCTCAGTGCTCCAGCATCAGCTCGCTAGCCCGGTTCCCGTGGGTGGAGCCGAGAACGACCGCCGCGGCCACGGGCGCTCAACACGGACACACCCAGTTACACAAATCCTCGCTTCCGCAGCCACCGCAGGGAGAAGGCGCCCCAGATCGGCGGGAGGTAATGCGTGCAGAGGCGCTGACTGATGGCGATCGCGAACGCCGTGGAATCATCGACGCCGAATGCGATCAGTAAGGCAGTGAGGGTGGCCTCGGCGGCTCCGACGCCGCCGGGAACCGGGATGAAGGCGGCGAGCACGGACGCGGCGACGTTGATCGCCAGCAGTTCGGCGATGCTGAGGCCGACGCCGTAGGCGTGGCACACGGCACCGAGGCAGAGGGCGAACGTCAGCTCGCCGGCCAGCTTCCCGCCGAACAGCTCGAGGCGCTTGCGCCGGTCGCGGAGCACGACCCGAAGCGCGGCGAAGCCTTCGCGAAGAGGTGGGATGATCTTCGTGTTCACGGCGGGAACGAGCCAGATCACGAGCCCGCTGAAGACGATCGCCGTCAGGATCGCGGAGACCAGCTTGCTGTCGGGGGTACCGACGTGGAGGTGGAGGTTGCCGAGTCCGTCTCGGACGAACGGCAGCATGAGGAGGGCGAGGAGGATCTTCACGAGCTTCCCGGCCACGTTGGAGACCGCCCCGGACGCGACGGCCTCGGCTGCCGTTCCGCCCAGGCGTTGGACGAATCGCACCGTGGCCGCGAGCGTGCCGGCCGCGCCAGGGACGGTGAGGTTGACGAACTTGAGCGCCGACTCGAAAACGACGCAGGGCAGCAGTGGGAGCGGCGTGGCCACCGCCCCGCGCAGCGAGATCGCCTGGGGGACGAATCCGAGCGTCGCCAGGACGAGCCCCGTGAGAAGCCACACCGGCTGGGCGGTTCTCACGTAGTCGCCAATCGTCGTGAAGCCGATATCGGCCAGCTGCGCGATGAGCAGGTACGCCGACACGGCGATGGCGGCGGTCAACAGCAGATTGCGCGGCCGAATCCGGGTCATGGGGGCGATCTCGACCGGCACGGTTCCCGCGGCCTCCGCCGCCGACGTGCGCAGCTCCTCGAGTGCTACCTCGTGGGATCTGGCGAACTCGCGTGTGTGGGGCGTGAGGGCGGCGCGCTGGAGGAAGGGCAGCGAGCCCTTCACGGTGTCGACGCCGGACCCTCTGACTGCCGCGCTCAAGGCACGGTGGGGCCCGACGAGCACCGTTGAGGAGACGAGGAGCTCGGCTACGTCGATGTCGAGCGCCGGCTGCGGCGCACCCAGCGTGGCCGCGGCGAGCCCGACGATGACGGGTTGACCCTCGTGGTCGAGGATCACACGGGACGCATTGAGACGCCCGTGCGAGATTCCGGCAGCGTGCATCCTCGCTACCTGGCGCCAGAGCTCCACGAGCGTCGCATCACGGACCTCGGAGGGCGACACCAGCTCCAGCGGATCGACGTCGGCTTGTCGCGTGACGACGGCTGCATCGCCACCTCGGCCGAGCGCGGCGATGACGACCTCCGGAACACGAACGCCGGCCTTGGCCGCCATCAGAATGGCCAACGCCTCGTGCTCGACCTGCTCCAGTCGCCCGATCGGCGCGCTCCTACGAGGATCACGGTAAGCCAGCAAGCGCCACCGGCGTGCGAACCGCTGCGTGTCCTGGGCGTCGCGTCCAAGGACGCGGACGCGGACAGCATGCCCCTCACGGTCGTAACCGGCGTACACCGCCGAGCCCATTTCTTGTGGCGCCACAGGGCGAAGGTCGTCGAGCTCGACGCCGACGTCCAGCATCGAGTCTCGTACGTCGGCCGACGGAGGGACGCCGGCCGCAGATCCGAAGACCAGTCGGACGAGCGCACCGGCGCCGAGTCCCAATGCCACCGCCCCCAGCACGTCGGACGGCAGCGCTGCCGCCAAGGCGAGCTGGCCGACACCGGCTGCAACGACGAGCAAGGCGAAGAGTGCGCGGACTGGCCTGACGAGCTCGGGCCCGACAACGGTGACGATCGCGATGGCCGCCGCGAGCCGGTACTCCGGAAAGCCCCACCGCGACCACAGGTCGTTGTCGACGGCTAGCCAGTCAGGGCCGACGATGCGGCCGACCACACTGCCCGTCCCTGCCAGCGCGACGAGTGCCAGCGCGACGTCGCGGAGCAATGCCCAGCGCCCACGCACCGTGATCACGACGAGGACGACCGCCGCGAGCGCAAGCGCGCACAGTACTGCTGCGCGCCACATGCTGGGGGCCCATCCGAGGATGGTGACCAACGCCTGTCCCACAGCCTGGTCCTGGTTCGGAGCAGAATTCGCAATCGTTGCGGCAAGGCCAGTCAGCAGTGCCATCACGCCGAGGAGCACCGCGTCGATCGCGCGCCGGTTTCGGCGGCCGGCCTCGTAATCGGTCAGCATCACCGGGCCGATTCCTCGGGGTCGTGATGGCATCTCCGCTGCCATGGGTCTGCCCCTCCCAGCGGCGCTCGAACGGGTGCGTGCCTCACATGCAACTCGCCCTTGACGGGACCGGCAACTCATCGGATCGCGCTCGTGAGCACTGCGGCGACCGCCAGGTTGGGCGGGGCGCGGGTCTTCATCGGTCTTGCCACGCCTTGCGTGATTGGATTCCCAGTTCCCGAGGGTGGAGAACGACCAGCCCCTTGGACGTCCGCCCGGACCAGCACCAACAACGACCTGAAATGCAACGATGTCCCGCAACACCTGCCAACGGTGTCGCGGGACATCGCATTTGGTGGAGCTGAGGGGATTCGAACCCCTGACCTTCTCATTGCGAACGAGACGCGCTACCAACTGCGCCACAGCCCCAGTGCGTCGTACGACGCGAGTGGAAAAGATACCACCGGTGCCGGTGCCCTCCGAATCGGGAGGGCGGTGCGGTCAGGAGCCGACCGCGCGGCGCTCCGGCTCATCGCCGACGTCGCGCGCCGAGGCCGCGGCGGCGTCGGCCTCGCGGGCCATCGCGGCGCTCTCCTCGGTGCGTCCGGAGGTCCACGCGCCGGGCTCGCCGAGCTCGATCGTGCGGACGGTACGGCGGGCTGCCGCGGGCTTCGTGACGTACGTCGGGAGGGTGACCGGAAGCGGGTCCCACAGGGTGCCGTCGGCGACCGCGGGCATGGTGGCGGTCTCGGCGGAGGCGGCTACCTCGTCGAAGCCCTGGCGGTTGCGCTCGACGGCGTACTCGGCGGGGACCTCCTCGTCGACGGGCGCGTCGACGGGGGCGTCAGCGGTCGCGACGGCGGAGACCGGCGCGAGCCCGCGGCGCTCGGACTTCACCATCACCCGGCACAGGACCAGCCAGACCACGACGAGCCCCGCCGGGATCGCCTCCCACACCCAGGCGACGACCTCGAGGGCGGCGAGGGTGGAGACGACGACGTTGGCGAGGAGGAGCAGGCCGAGCACCCGGCGGCGGCGCTTCGTGGCCCGCTTCGCGGCCTCGCGACGAGCTCGCAGCTGCGCAGGGGTGGGCGCGGCTGCGGACGGCTTGACGGTGACCTCGGCGGCGGCCGCGGCACGTCCGGGCGTGACGACCAGCCGGACGTCGCGCTTGTTGACGGGCTCGCGGCGGGCCAGGACACGCATGGTGTTGGAGAACCGGTCCACCGACCTGCTGCGGGCCACCTCGTCGTGGTGACGCAGGGCCTTGGGGATCAGGTACACGGCCCAGGCGACGGCGAGGGCGACGAAGATCATTCCGGACAGGTCCACGCACCTGAGGTTAGGAGCACTAGCGCAACATGAGGCGCATGTCCATAGGTGTGTCGCAGAACTACTCCTGTGACTGGTGGGATTCGAGTCGTGCGACCAGTCCCTCCGGGCAGTCCTCGGCGGTGATCGCGAAGATCCGGTGGTCGCGCCAGGCGCCGTCGATGTGCAGGAAACGGGGAGCGTAGCCGACCTCGTGGATGTCGAGCTTCTCCACCACGCGCAGGGAGTTGGTGTTCTCCGGGCGGATGCAGACCTCGACCCGGTGCAGTCCGGCCGTGGTGAAGCAGTGGTCGATCGCCATCGCGACCGCCAGCGGCATGATCCCGCGGCCGGCCACCTGCTGGTCGAGCCAGTAGCCGATGGAGGCGAACTGCGCCGAACCGCGCACGATGTTGTTGACGGTCACCTGGCCGACGAACGCGCCGTCCACCTCCACCGCGAACGGCATCGCCTGGTCCTCGCGGGCCAGGCGGGAGAGCTTGCGCACCAGCGAGCGGTACGTCGCGGGGCGGCCGCCGGTACCCGGCGGGACGGTGGCGTCCCACGGCTTCAGCCAGGCCGCGTTGCGGGCACGCACCTCACGCCAGGCCTTCCCGTCCGAGAGCTCCAGCGGACGGAGGACCACCCCGCCCCGCCGGAGCACCACCGGCCAGGCGGGAGTCAATGGTCGCTCCCGACCACCTGCTCCGCGGCATGCCGGAGCAGGGGTTCGAGGACGGCCAGCCCGTCCTTCACGCCGCCGCGCGACCCGGGCAGGTTCACCACGACGCAGTCGCCCGCGACCCCGGCGAGCCCCCGCGACAGCGCGGCGGTGGCGACGCCCTTCGCGGCGCCGTACGCACGGATCGCCTCGGCGATGCCGGGCACCTCGCGGTCGAGCAGCGGCCGGGTCACCTCGGGGGTGCGGTCGGTGGGGGTGAGCCCGGTGCCGCCGGTCGTGAGCACCACCCGGGCGCCGCCGGCCACGGCCTGCCGGATCGCGTCACCGACCGGCTCCCCGTCGGGCACCACCAGCGGTCCCTCGGTGTCGAACCCCCAGCCCTGCAAGGCGTCCACGATCAGGGGGCCGGTGGTGTCGTCGTAGACGCCGGCGGCCGCGCGGTTGGACGCGACGACCACGACGGCCCTCATGACGGGTCCCGGTCGGGGCGGGTCCAGTCGCCGGACTTGCCGCCGGTCTTCGCCTCCACGCGCACGTCGGTGATGGTGGCGGCCTTGTCGACGGCCTTGACCATGTCGACCACGGTGAGGGCGGCCACCGAGACCGCGGTCAGGGCCTCCATCTCGACGCCGGTCCGGTCGGAGGTGCGCACGGTCGCGCTGATCTCGACCGCGTCGTCGGCGACCGCCAGGTCGACGGTGACGCCGGAGATCGCGAGCGGGTGGCAGAGCGGGACCAGTGCCGGCGTCTGCTTGGCACCCATGATCCCCGCGATCCGGGCCACCGCGAGCGCATCGCCCTTGGGCACGCCCTCGCCACGCAGCAGCGCGACCACCTGCGGGCTGACCAGCACCCGGCCCGTGGCGGTCGCTGCGCGGGCGGTCACCGCCTTGCCGGACACGTCGACCATGCGCGCGGCGCCCGCCTCGTCGACGTGGGTGAGGCGGTCCGCCTGCGGGTCGGCCACCTCAGAACTCCTGGTCGAGGAGCAGCACCTGCACGGTGTCACCGGGGGCGAGGGACTCGGTCTCCGCCGGCACGACCACCAGGCAGTTGGCGTCTGCCAGGTCGCCGATGAGGTGCGAGCCGTGGCCGCCGACCGGGGTGACCACCGAGGCGTCGTACTGGCCGCGCACCATCTGCTGGCGGCCGGGGATCGAGCGCAGTCCGTGGGTGATCCGGGCGGTGCGCGAGGGGCGCTCGTAGGGGCGGCGGCCCTGGAGCTTGCGCAGCGCGGGCAGCACGAACGCCTGGAACGAGACGTACGACGACACCGGGTTGCCCGGCAGCGTGAAGATCAGCGTCTCCTCGTCACCCACCACGCCGAAGCCCTGCGGCTTGCCCGGCTGCATCGCGACGTCGCCGAACCAGACCGTGCCGAGCCCGGAGAGGGCCTCCTTCACCACGTCGTAGTCGCCCTGGCTGACGCCGCCGCTGGTGACCACGATGTCGGCGCGCACCAGCTGGTCGGTGAGCGCCTCGGTGAACCCGCGGACGTCGTCCGGCACGGCGCCGACGCGGTAGGGGATGCCACCCGCGGCGCGGACCGCGGCGGCGAGCATGTAGGAGTTCGCGTCGTAGATCGAGTCGTGGCCGAGCGCCATGCCGGGTTCGCGCAGCTCCGACCCGGTCGACATCACCACCACGCGCGGCCGCGGGCGGGCCCGCACCGTCGGGCGACCGGATGCCGCGAGCAGACCGATGTGCCGCGGGCCGAGGACGGTGCCCTCGGAGACCAGCACGTCGCCGACGCGGACGTCCTCGCCCGCCCGGCGGATGTGCTGGCCCTCGGTCGGCGCCTTGCCGATCTGGACGTGCGCGACACCGCGGTCGGTCCACTCGTAGGGCACGACGGCGTCGCACCCCTGCGGCACCGGGGCGCCGGTCATGATCTTCACCGCCGTCCCCGGCGACATCGCCAGCATGCTGGCCTGCCCGGCGCCGATCTCGCCGACCACCGGCAGGTGCACGGGGCGGTCCTCGCGGGCGTCGGCGACGTCCTTGAACACCACGGCGTAGCCGTCCATCGCGGAGTTGTCGAACGACGGCAGCGCCATCGGTGCGGTCACGTCCTCGGCGGCGGGCAGGTCGAGCGCCTCGAGGAGCGGCTGGTCGAAGACCGGCAGCGGCTCGACCGCATCGAGGATGCGCGCGACGTGCTCGGCGACCGGGAGCGGGGCGGTCGTCTGCTCAGGCATCGGCACCGAGCACCGTCCCCGCGGCCACCCGCTGCGCCGACCTCGGCCGGTCGAGCTCGACGTCGCCCTCGACGCTCACCCCGCGGCCGAACGTCCAGTCACCGGTGACCGTGAACCGGGTCGCGTGGCGCAGAGACGGTGCGCCCTCGGGGAACCGCTTGTCGAAGTCGTCGACGAACTTGTAGAACTCCGGGTCCAGCGCGACGTACGGCAACGTCCCTCCGTCCATGTCGAGCACGAAGTCCGCGCCCAGGTCGTAGATGTCGGAGCGCAGCACCAGCAGGTCGTCGGTGGTCTTCACCGGCACGAACCGGTCCCGACCGACGGCGATGGTCCGCGCGTCCTCGAAGACCTCGATCGCGGCGCCCATGGCGGTCTCGATCTGGATCACCTCCGGGGTCGTCGGGTCGCTCGGGTCGAGGTGCTTGGTGTTGCGGATCAGGGGCAGCCCGAGCACGCCCTGGCGGGCCCGCAGCGTCTCGCGCATCGTGGCCAGGTCGAACCACAGGTTGTTGGTGCTGGTGTAGCGGTGGCGGTCGACGTCGGCCAGCGCCTTGCGGTCGGACTCCGGGGTCTGCGCCGTCTCGCGCAGGATGATCCGGCCGTCGGACTTGCGGCGGGCGAAGTGGCCGCCCTTCTTGTCCGAGGGGGTACGGCGGGTGGCCTCGATCGCGAACGGCGCGCCGGTCGAGGCGAACCAGCCGGCCACCCGGGCGTCGGGCACCGCGCCGAGGTTGTCGGAGTTGGAGACGAAGGCGTAGCGGTAGCCGGCGGCGATCATCTGGTCGAGCAGGCCGGTGCCCAGCAGCGCGGTGTAGATGTCGCCGTGGCCGGGCGGGCACCACTCGAGGTCGGGGTTCCTCGACCAGGTCGCCGGCGAGAGGTCCTTGGCCAGGAGCTTGGGCTCCTTGTTCTGCAGGAACTCCAGCGGCAGCCCGTCGACCGGCAGCTGGTCGTAGCGGGCCAGCGCGGCCATGGTGTCGGCGGAGGTGCGGAAGCTGTTCATGAACAGCAGCGGCAGGCGCACGTCGTACTTCTCGCGGAGGAAGAGCACCTGGCGGGCGATGATGTCGAGGAAGGACAGGCCGCGGCGCACGCAGAGCAGCGACTTCGCGCGGTCCATGCCCATCGACGTGCCGAGGCCACCGTTCAGCTTGATCACCACGGTGCTCGCGATGGCGTCGGCGGCGACGTCGTCGGAGACCTCGACGTCGTCGAGGGACTCCATGTCGTGCGGGTCGATGGCGGACTCGGGGATCATCCCGGTCTCGCCGTGCTCGAGGAGCCGGAAGTAGTGGGCGAAGACGTCGATGGCGACGGGGTCGACACCCGCCTGCACCATCTTGTCCCGCGCCCGGTTCAACGCATCACTGCCCATACCTCGATCGTAGGGCCGTTCGCGTCCCAAACCGAACGGGCGTCACGGGTCGGCCCCGGCCCGGGCCCACGTCCCCGGGTTGGTCCTAGTGTTGCGACATGTCCGACCTCGGGTCGCCGGGTGCGACCGCCGCCAAGACCGCCCTCCGCGACCAGCTCGTCACCAACCGCAACCGGCGGCCGTTGCTGGAGCTCGGCGAGTTCGCCCGCGCCATCGCCGACCACCTGCTGACCCGGCCGGAGGTACGCCGGGCGGCCACGGTCGCGGCGTACGTCTCGATCGGGACCGAGCCCGGCACCGGCGCCCTCCTCGACGCCCTGCTCGAGGCCGGCAAGCGGGTGATCGTGCCGGTGGTGCTGCCCGACCTCGACCTCGACTGGGCGGTCTACCGCGGGTCGACCTCCCTGGTGCCGGCCCGGATGGGGCTGCTGGAGCCGGCCGGCCCGCGGCTCGGCGTCGACGCGGTGGCCGGCGCCGACGCGGTCCTGGTGCCCGGCCTCGCCGTCGCCGCCGACGGCACCCGGCTCGGCCGGGGCGGCGGCTGCTACGACCGCGCGCTGGCCCGGGTCCCCGCCGGCACCTTCACCTGCGTGCTGCTCTTCGACGACGAGCTGCTGCCCGGGGTCCCGCACGAGGAGCACGACCGGCGGGTGGTCGCGGCTGCCACGCCGTCGGGGGTGCGGGTGTTCGGGTAGGAATCCCCGGCTGACCGGGGGATCCTGCACATGACAGGCAGAATTCCGGCCGACAAGCGTCGGAACTGCGCGTCAAGTTCGCCGTCAGTCGCCGGGGAGCAGGGTGAGGGTGTCCTCGCCGGCCTCGTCGACGGCGTCGCGGGTGGACACCCAGGGCAGGGTGCGGCCGTCGACGTACAGCTCGGTCTGGTCGGTGTAGTTCGGGTGGAAGGCGTGGCCGCTGGCGCCGGTGAGGTTGATCCAGCGCGAGTCGTCGAAGTCGCCCAGCGAGACCACCATCCGCATCGACGGTGCCCAGACGACCCCGTAGCCGACGCCGGCGTCCCAGCCGGTCGCGTTGACGATCGAGTCGCCGCCGCCGATCCGCCAGTCGTCGCGGTTGAACAGCCACTCGACCGCGCCGACGCCGGACTCCCCCAGCGTCTGGTTGTGCAGGTCCATGCGGTGCAGCCGGCCCCACTCCCACTCGTCCGGGCGCCGGGCCTGCCGCCGGGTCATCTCGTCGCGCGCCTCGAGCTGCGCCTCCGTGAGGATGTCGTCCCGGGTCTCGACGGTCTCGGTGTCGCGGTCGTCCCAGAACGCGTTGGCCGGCTGCCGCAGCAACCGGGTCAGCACCGCGAACCACCGGCTCCCGCCGTCCGGCCACTGCGACTCCCGCATCTCGTCGTGGAAGGTCAGCGCCAGCAGGTTGCGCCAGACGGCGTTGTAGTACGCCGCGGCCGCCGAGTCCGCAGGCTGGCGGAAGTCCCAGTCGGCGAGCAGCCGCTGACCGCCGCGGAAGTAGCCCCGGGGCAGCTGCACGTCGAGCAGGTAGGGCACCAGCACCGGCGCCATCGCGTTGTAGTCGTCGAGCTGGATGTCGGCCATCTCGTCGACCGACAGGTCGCCCTCGTCGAGCAGCAGGCTCCGGATCCGCTGCGAGCGGTAGCCGTAGTCCCAGTCGTCGGTCAGGTGATAGGGGTACGACGGCCCCGCGACCGCCTGGTTCGCGGTCACCACGAACCCCTCGTCCGGGTCGAGCACGCTCGGCAGCGCGTCGAACGGGACGTACTGCCCGCTCCAGTCGTTCTCCGGCCGCCAGCCCGCCGACGGGGTGAGCCCGTCGTTGCCCGACTTGCGGATCGGGACCCGGCCCGGCGCCTGGTAGCCGATGTGGCCCTCGGTGTCGGCGTACACCAGGTTCTGGGCCGGCACCGCGAAGTCGGCGGCTGCCGAGCGGAACTCGTCCCATTCGGACGCCCGGTCGAGCTCCAGGATGGCGTCGGCGGTGTTCGAGGGCTGCAGGGCGGTCCACTCCAGCGCGACCGAGAAGCCGTTGCCGCGGTCCGGTCCCTCCGGTGCCTCGGCGTTCGCACCGACCGTGCTGAGCTCGCGGGACACGTCGGAGATCAGCGGCCCGTGCTTCGTCTCCCGGATGGTCAGGTCGAAGTCGTCACCGTTGCGGACCTTGATGGTCTCCCGCCGAACCTTCAGCCGGCGCATCTTCCCGTCGTACAGCCAGCGGTTGCCCTCGGTCTTCTCCAGGTAGAGGTCGGTGACGTCCGGGCCGAGGTTCGTGAACCCCCAGGCGATGTCGCGGTTGTGGCCGATGACCACGCCGGGGACTCCGGAGAAGCTGAAGCCCGAGACGTCGTAGGGGCAGGCCGCCGAGACGCTGCGGCAGTGCAGGCCGACCTGGTACCAGATGCCGGGCATGCTGGTCCCGAGGTGCGGGTCGTTCGCGAGCAGCGGCTTGCCGGTCGCGGAGTGCTCGCCGTCGACGACCCAGCTGTTGCTGCCCAGCCCGGAGCCGCGGCCGAACAGCGCCGGCGCCGCATGCAGGCCGCTCTGCGCGTCGTCCAGCGCGGCCACCTGGTCCGCGGTCCACGCCGGCCGGGCCGGGTTGCGGGTGCCGGGGCCGGTTGCCTGCGACTCGTAGCGACCGTCGACCACGGCGCCCTGCCCGACGATCGGGTCGTGCTCGTCGTAGGGGTACGGCGGGTAGAGCTCGTCGACCTGGTCGGGCCTGTGGTTGACCCCGGCCAGCACCCGTCCGATCTCGTCGTCCATGTTGCCGCGCAGGTCCCACGCCATCGCCTTGAGCCAGGCCAACGAGTCGACCGGGCCCCATTCCTCGGGGGTGTAGTCGAGCCCACCCGCGACCAGGACGGTGTACTCCAGGGAGATCTCGCTGAGCGAGCGCCCGTCGAGGTAGGCGTTGACGCCGGCGCTGTAGGCCTCGAGCGCCTCCCGTGTCTCGGGCGCCAGCAGCCGCAGCTCGCGCTCGGCGACCCGGCGCCAGCCGAGCGTGCGCACGACCTTGTCGGTCTCCAGCCCGTCCTCGCCGAACAGCTCGGAGGTGCGGCCGGCGGTGACGTGGCGGCGTACGTCCATCTCGAAGAAGCGGTCCTGCGCGTGCACGTAGCCCTGGGCGCGCATGAGGTCGGCGGTGGTGTCCGCGTAGATCTGCGGGATGCCGTGCTCGTCGCGGACCACCTCGACCCGGCCCTCGAGCCCGGGGACCGTGATCTCACCAGCGGTCTCCGGCCACGACCGTCGTACCAGCACCACGCCGGTGACCAGTGAGGCCACCATCAGCAGGACCACGGCGACCACGCCGTAGACCGCCCAACGTGCCGCCCACGGCCAGGCTCGGAAGGTCCTCCAGCTGCTCCTCAGATCCGGCACGCGGGTCATTGTGCCGGTCGGGTGACCGGGGCCGGTCAGGAGGCCGAGGCGCTGCCGGAGGTCGACGAGGACGAGCCCGTCGAGGACCCGGACGACGACGTGGTGGCGCCGCTGGAGGTGCCGCCGTCACTCGATCCGGACGATCCGGACGAACCGCCCGACGAGCCTCCCGGCGAGCCGCCGTCGGAGGACGTCGAGGAGGCCGGGACACTGGCGTTGGTGCCGGACCGGGAGTCCGTGCGGTAGAAGCCCGAGCCCTTGAACACCACGCCGACGGCGTTGAACACCTTGCGCAGGCGACCGTGGCACACCGGGCACACGGTCAGCGCGTCGTCGTTGAAGCTCTGCACCTGCTCGAAGTGGTGCCCGCACTCGGTGCAGGCGTACTGGTAGGTGGGCACGACGGGGGAACCTCCACTGCTGGGTCGTCGGGTGGGCGCGGCGGCCGGCCCGACAGCCAAAGATACGTCACCTGTGGACAACACCCACGCCGAGTCCGGGGGGCTGCCTAGCCTCGACCCATGCCCCGACCCCGCGCCGCCCGCTCCACCCGGGCCGACCTGGCCGCCGCGCGCCGCGCCGTACGCCGACGGGTGCTGCGGCACCGCCGGCTGCTGTCGGCACTGTGCGTGGGTGGGGCGGTGCTGGCCGGCCTCCACGCGGTCGCTCCCCCGCCGCCGACCACGGTCACCGTGCTGGTCGCGGCCCGCGACCTCCCGGCCGGCACGGTCCTCGCGAGCGACGACCTGGCCGCGACCGCCTTCCGGCCGGACTCGGCCCCCGACGGGGTCGCGGCGCGCGGGCAGGCGGTGGGCCGCACGCTGGCCGCACCCCTGCGTCGCGGCGAGCCGGTGACCGACGTGCGCCTGGTGGGGCCGTCGCTGCTGCACGGCTACCCCGGGCTGGTCGCGGTGCCGGTGCGGATCCCGGACCCGGGCACCGTCGACCTGCTGCGGGTCGGCGACCGGGTCGACCTGCTGGTCACCGAGACCGACGCCTCCGCGGCGCAGCGCCTCGCCGGTGGCGTGCCGGTGCTCGCCCTCCCCCGCGACGACGCCGTCGCCGGGCCGGTGACCGGAGGCGTGGTGAGCGGCCGCCTGGTGGTGCTTGGCACGTCACCGGGGCTCGCCGGGACCGTGTCCGCGGCGGCCGTGCGGGGTTGTCTGGTCCTCACGCTGTCGGGCTAGGTTGTGGCGGACCCCAACGTGACCCAGGTCCAGAGGCGGCCGGGTCGGAAGGAGACCGCGATGGTGCAGGGATTCAAGGAGTTCATCCTCAAGGGCAACCTGGTCGAGCTGGCGGTGGCCTTCATCATGGGCCTCGCGTTCGCCTCGGTGGTCAGCACGTTCACCGACGTGCTGATGGGGTTCATCGGCAAGGTCGGCGGCGAGCCGGACTTCGGCTCGGTGAAGCTGGCCGGCGTGACCGTGGGGCTGTTCATCAACGCACTGATCTCGTTCGTGATCGTCGCGGCCGTCCTCTACTTCTTCGTGGTCACGCCGTACAACAAGGCCCTGGCCCACTTCAAGAAGACGGAGCCGCCGGCCGCCAAGCCCGACGACGTGCTCCTGCTCGAGGAGATCCGCGACCTGCTCGCCCGGCGCCCGCAGGTCTGACCGGCACCCCACGTCACGAGGCCCGTCCCCCCGGGGCGGGCCTCGTCGTACGTCGCTGGGTCAGCCGTGGTGGGGCGGCACCTGCCGCTGCAGCCACTCGTCGTCGCGGTCGCCCGTCGGCTCGCGAGGGGCGCGGTCGTCGCCGGTGGTCTCCGGCAGCACGTCACCGAACACGTCCGCGAGCCGCTTGCGACGAGCCCAGTCCGGCTCGGCGCCCGGACCGTCGTCGGGGGTGTCGTCGGGGGTGCGCTCGTCGCCCATCGCGGTCACGCGCAGAGCCCGTTGGCCGCCGCGGTCTCCTCATCGGTCTTGGTGACCGTGCCGGCGGCCTGGGCCGCCGACTTCTTCGGATCCTTGGACTTGCCGGCCGCGGTGATCGCCTCGGTGCTGAGCCGCTTGGACAGCGGCATGTCGTTGCGGACCTTCCGCCACAGGTTGTCGGCGTCCCCGCTCCACACCAGGCGGTTGGGGTCCGGCTCGTAGGCCGCGAACGGGATCGTGACGAACTTGATCTTGTCCAGCCCGGTGTCCTGGAACTGGCCGGCCAGGTCGGCGATCTTCTTCACCGAGCTGAGGCCCGGGTCGAGGGTCAGCGAGCTGGTGGCCGCGTTCACGAACCCGAAGAGGCGGTCCGGCCGCGACAGGGTGCCGGCGGAGCTCACCTTGTTCGTCATCGCCGCGACGAAGGCCTGCTGGCGCTTCATGCGGCCGATGTCGCCGTTGTTGGAGATGTTGTGGCGGATGCGCACGTAGTTGAGGGCCTCCTGACCCTTGACCTCGCGGGTGCCCGCCTTGAGGTGGATGTTGCCGACCGGGTCGTCGACGTCCTCGGGGATGCACACCTTGACGCCGTCGATCGCGTCGACCATGTCCTTGAAGCCGTTGAAGTCGACCACCACGAAGTGGTCGATCTTGACATGGGTCAGCTGCTCGAACTGCCGGATCGTGCAGGCGGGCCCACCGACGGAGAAGGCGGCGTTCCACATGTCGAAGCCACCCGGGATTTCCTTCTTGTCCTTCGTGAAGCACGTCGGACGCTGCACCATGGCGTCGCGCGGCAGGCTCACGCCGTACGCGTTCTCGCGGTCCGCGGAGAGGTGGATCAGCAGGGTCGTGTCGGAGCGCTGGCCGCCGCCCCTGAGGCCGTCGATGTTGTTGCCCTTCCCGTCGCGGCTGTCGGACCCCATCACAAGCACGTTGATCGGCTCGCGGGGACCTTCGACCTCCACCTTGTCGGGGCGGTCGTCACCGAGCTGCGAGGTGACGTCGAGAATGGTGAGGTTCTCGTTGAAGTGACGGTAGGAGTACACCGAGAAGAGACCGACGACGACGGACATCGCCACCACGACGTAGCCGAAGGCCCGCAGCACCTGGTGGCGGGTCTCGGCGTTGCCGCGATGGCGGGCGTCGGGATCGTCAGACGCGTTGGGGTTCGCTCGGTGTCGGGACAACGTTCTCGGCCATTACCTCGGTTCGCGGGCAGGAAAAAGGCGGCCGCGGTGCGCAGCCACCGGCCAGAAGGCTACGCGATCCGCGCGAATACACCCAGTTGTCGGACGATGCGACAGCGGGGTCCCCCGACCCGGCGGCTCCGTACCCGATCCACCTTTCGGTAACAAAACCCCCTCGCGCGAGTAATTGGTTACTTAAACTCGCCAATATGTCCGACCTCACCCCCGGTTGGTGGCTCCGGGTCTGCGCCCTGGTGCTCGCCGTCGCCGCGCTGCTGCTCCCGTCGAGCACGCCGGCCTCGAGCAGCGGCAGCGAGACCTCGGCCGCCTGGCCGGCCCCCACGATCGTCCGGGGTGCGGACCGGTACGTCACCGGCCGGGCCAGCGACGCCGGCGTGGTGACGCTCGAGCAGCGGGTGCTCGGCGGGTGGCGGGCGGTCTCGACCGCCTCGACCGGGGCCGACGGGGCCTACCGCTTCCGGATCCCCACCTGGTGGGTCGGCACCCGCAGCTACCGGGTCCGCAGCGACACCGCGGCCACCACGGAGTTCCGGGCCAGCGTGGTCCCGTCCTACACGCCGCGGGGCCGGGTCGGGCAGTACCGCTACAGCTTCGACTCCATGACCCGCTGGGACCCGTGCACGACGATCGGCTTCCGGGTCAACGCGCGCCAGGGGGGTGCGGGCGCGGTCCGCGACACCAAGGCGGCCGTGGCCCGGATCTCGCAGGCGACCGGCTTCCGCTTCGCCTACCGCGGCACCACCACCGGCATCCCGTCGAACGGCGGCAACAGCTGGTACCCCGCGGACACCGAGATCGTGGTGGCCTGGGCGAGGCCGAGCCAGTCCTCGCTGCTGCGGATGTACCCCCGGGCCGCCGGGGTCGGTGCCGCGCTCGCCCGCACCGGCTACTACAACGGCGACGGCTCCCGCACGAGCAAGATCAGCAAGGGCATGGTCGTGGTGAACTCCAACGTCCGGATGAAGGGCGGCTTCGGCACCGGCCTCACCCGTGGCGACACCCTGATGCACGAGATCGGTCACGCGATGGGGCTCTCGCACAGCGGCGCGAGCGCCCAGATGATGTACGCCTACCTCACACGTTCGGCGGCCCGGTTCGGCCGCGGTGACCTGCACGGCCTCGAGGCGCGGGGCAGCAAGCTCGGGTGCGTCCGTCCGACCTCGCCGGCGACCTCCGCCCGTGGCACGCGGACGGTCGCACCGCGGGTGGCCGCCCTCCGCGTCGCCCCCTGACCGGGCACGTCGCACCCTGACCGGACGAGTCGGGTCAGGTCGGGTCCGGCACCGGCTCGGGCTGGTCGAGGAGCCGGCCGTGGTGCGCCACCGCCCGCGCGAACAGCAGCAGCGTCGGTGCCAGCAGCAGCGCGCCGCAGCCCAGGGCCGCCCGGACGCCCGAGCGGTTGCCGACCACGCCGAGCGCCGGACCTCCGGCCCACTCACCCAGGCTCCCGGCGATGCCCGTCGCGCCAGGCGGCCCGCCCGCAGCCGCTCGACCCGGCTGACGAGCGGGGTGGCGACGGCGAACGCGAGGACCAGCGTGGCCGCGCCGAGCACGCCGAACCACGCGACGTCGCCGAGGCCCCCGATGTCGGGCAGGCCCACGTCGAGCAGCAGGTGCGCCTCCCACAGCCGGTCGAAGCCCTGCTCGAAGGCGCCGAGGAACACGAAGATCACCACGATCAGCACCAGGATCGGGCTGGCCCGCACCACCCGGGCGCCGTCGCCGACGGTGCGCAGCATCGTCGCCAGCGTCTCGTGCTCGCGCGCGCCGCCCCGGCGGAACCCCTCCTCCGGCATCGCCACCACCAGCGCGACCGCGAGCACGAGCGCCGTACCGCCGGCGACGAACGGGAGCCGCAGGTCTGCGAGCGCCAGGGCCACCGCGGCGACGATCCCGAGCAAGCCGGTCACGCGGCCGACCTGGGCACCGCGCTGGTACGACGGGCCGAGCCGCTCGCTGCCCACCTCGTCGGCCAGCCAGGCGTCCTCGGCGCCGCTGCGGAACGTCCATCCCACCCCCCACAGCGCCATGCCCGCGATCACCCAGCCGGCGGAGGAGAGCAGCCCGATGGCGATCATGGCGATGCCGGAGACAACCGCGGCCACCACCATCGAGAGCCGTCGGCTGCAGAGGTCGGCGACCACCGCGGTCGGGATCTCGAAGCAGAAGTAGGCGACCTCGAGGGCGGTGCCCGCGAGCACCAGCTGGAGGGGCGACATGCCGAGGTCGCGGATGAAGTACACCGCGGCGGTCGTCCACGACAGCGTCCCGATGAAGCCCCACCCGCCCCAGTACGCCAGCCACACGAGGTGCGCCGGCGCGCGACGAGTCACGGCACGAGGCTAGGACCGCCGCGGGGCCTCCGTCCGGGGGTCGCGGCCGCCGGGTCCTTCGACCCTTCCTCCGCCACCCGCCGTACGGCCACGATGGACGCGGCCGACGGACCGGAAGGAGGGCCACTCGTGGGCAACAACAACGCGAGTGCCGCCGCGGGCGGTGGTGCGATCTACGGGCTCGGCATCTTCGGCGCATGGGTCTACTACTTCCAGCAGGCCGACGCGTTCTGGGAGTACCTCTACGCGGTCTTCCAAGGGCTGTTCTGGCCGGCGTACATGGTCTACGAGACCTTCGCCGCGCTGCACGCCTGAAGCGTCCCGCTCAGACGTCCTCGGTCGACCGCGGGAACGTGGTCGGAGTGAAGTGGATCGCGCCCGCCGGCAGCATCCACGGCATCGCGACCAGCTCGAAGACACCGGCCTGAACGGCCGGGTCCTCCCCCTTGAGCCGCAAGGCCTCGTCCGGCTCGCAGCGCAGGATCGACAGCCCGCGGTAGTAGCGCGCGCCGCCCGGGTCACCGACCGGCCCCGCGGCGAGCAGCACGCCGCGCTCGTGCAGGTCGGCCAGGTGGGCCAGATGTGCGTCCTGGAGCCGGTCGGCTTCGTCCTCCGAGAGCTGCGGCGGCTGGTCCGGGGTCACCAGCAGCACCACGGTGTAGCGGTCGAAGTCCATGCCACCGATCGTAGGCCTCGCCCGAGCCACGCGCCGCGCAGCCGCCGTTCCCGTCGCCTCCGCGGGCGGGTGCTCGTTTGGCGGCTCGCCCATCGGGAACAGAGGGTCGAACAGCGGACCCGAGGAGAGAATCATGAGCAGGATCGGCGCAGGAATCACCCTCATCGTCATCGGACTCGTCCTGACCTTCGCCCTGCGCGTCGACGTGCCGGGGATCGGCGAGTACGCACTCGGCCTGATCCTCGTCCTGGCCGGAGCGGTCCTGCTGGTGCTGCACTTCGTGCTGCTGAACCAGCGGCAGCGTTCCCACACCGTCGTCGAGGAGCGCCCGCGGTACGTCGAGGACGAGGTGATCGAGGAAGAGCCGGTCATCGAGCGCCGTCGGCGTCGCCGTCGCTACTGAGTCGAGCCGGGGAGGCGTTCTCGCCCGATGGGAGCCCGGGCCCCCGGCCCGACTACCATTCCGATCGCCGCCCCAGTAGCTCAGCGGATAGAGCAGCCGCCTCCTAAGCGAAAGGTCGCAGGTTCGACTCCTGCCTGGGGCACCGCACCCGCGCACCGCACCCGCGCCTCGTCGGGCGCCAGGCTTGACGGTCGCCGCCGTAACCCGGCCACCCACCCCTGCGTTGGACCAGCGATCCGACTCCCTGGGGGGACCGTGCTGCTGGCCGAGCTGACGACGATGCTCGTCATCGGGACGCCGTGGGCCTTCCCGATGACCGTGCAGCGGCTCGACACGCACCAGGGCGGGTCCCGCAGGCGCCTGGACGGATCCGTCGGGCGCAGGTCCACGGCCGGTACCTGGCGACGCGTGCCGCCGGATCCCGCCGCGAACGTCGACCGGGCGGACGACGTCTGGGCGATCGGGGCGTGCCCGCGATGACCAGGCCGTGGCTGTCCGATCACCGCGACGAGCGCGGCCCTCGGGGGTGGGTCGCGTCGCGGCTGACCCGGCACCCACCGGACCGAGCCGAAGGTCCCCCGGCATTGTGGGAGCCGGGGGACCCCCGGTCGTCCCACGACGAGCGCCGTCCCGCGTCGCCGGGTGGTGCCTCGGGCCCACGTCGGTCTCCCGACGGTGGCCGAGCCCGGCGCCTCGGGCGGTGCTCGCAGCCAGTAAGCCATGCGTCCCAGCCGGGCGACCTCACCCGTCCCGGGTGAGTTGACCCGCGGTTCAGCCGCCGGCCACGACCGGTACGTCGGTCACTGCAGGGCCGCGGTCAGCCGCATGACGTTGTCGAGGTAGCGCGCCGGGCGGCCGCGTGCCGTCCACTCCTCCAGGGTGAGCTCCCGGGAGAGCCGGCGGTACTCGTCCTGCACCTCGCGCATCCGGGTCACCACCTCCGGGTCGCTGACCAGCATGACCACCTCGTAGTTGAGCGCGAACGAGCGGTAGTCCATGTTCGAGGAGCCGATCACGGCCAGGTCGTCGTCGACCGTGAAGTGCTTGGCGTGCAGGACGTACGGCTCGGGGTAGAGCCAGATGCGGATGCCCGCCCGCAGCAGCGCCTCGTAGTAGGACCGTTGGGCGTGCGCGACCATGAACTGGTCCGCGCCCTCGGAGACGAACAGCTCGACCTCGACCCCCCGCTGGGCAGCCGTGGTGACCGCGCTGAGCAGCGACTCGTCCGGCACGAAGTACGGGCTGGTCAGCGACAGCCGACGCTGCGCGGAGTAGAGCATCGAGTTGAACAGGCGCAGGTTGTTCTCGGTCGCGTAGCCGGGGCCGCTCGGCACCACCTGGCAGGCCACCTCGGTCGCGGCGCCGGGGCGCCCCGGCACGGTCGGGGTCTCGGCGAGCGTGTGCAGGATCGACCCCGAGGTCTCGGCGACCCAGTCCGTCGAGAACACCAGGTTGAGCTGGCGCACGCACGGGCCGGTCACGCGGGCCATCAGCTCGACCCACTCCCGTCCGGCCTTGTGGTTCTTGGGCTTGTTGTAGCCCGGCTCGATGAGGTTCTGCGAGCCGGTCCAGCCGACCGTCCCGTCGACCACGAGAATCTTGCGGTGGTTGCGCAGGTCGATCCGGCGGAACTCGCCCTTCAGCGGCCGGATGGGGAGCATCCGCGCCCACTGGATCTTCGTCCCCGCGAGCTTCTCGAGGAACTGCTTGTAGACCGGGATCCCGTGGCTGCCCAGGTGGTCGAAGAGCAGGCGCACCTCCACCCCGCGCTCGGCTGCGGCCGCGAGCGAGCCCAGCAGCTCGTCGGTCCAGTCGTCCCAGGCCGAGATGTAGAACTCGACGTGCACGAAGTCGGTCGCGGCGTCCACGTCGGCGCGCATCGCGTCGAAGCAACCCGCGTAGTCGGTGAGCACCTCGAGCGTGTTGCCGTAGGACATCGGCAGGGAGCTCAGGCCCTGGTTCAGCCGCACCATGCCCGCCAGCGCGCCGGTGCCGTCGGCGCCGGGAGCGCCTGGCGGGGGCAGGGGCGCCTCCTCCCGGGCCAGCTCCTCCATCACCCGCTCGTTCACCTGCCGCTGCCACTCCCGACGCTTCCGGCCGACGCTGGTGCCGCCGAACATGAGGAAGGCGAGGATCCCGAACCCGGGCACGGCCAGGATGAGGATCAACCAGGCCATCGCCGTCGACGGCTTCCGGTTGCCCGGGATCACGCACAGCGCCAGCACGAACACCACGATCTGGGCGATCCACACCGCCGCGGCGAACAGCGTCGCCAGCCAGCCCCACACGTCCACTGGTCGCTCCCGGTCCCCGGCAGGTCAGTCCGCGGACGCGAAGGCCGCGTCGACCTCGTCCACGGGGACCCGCACCGTCATCGTCATCTCGGCACCGAGGTCGCGCAGTCCCTCGGCGACGTCGGTCGCCCACACGTGCTCCACGACCACGGCCGCACCTTGCGCGTCGTCGGCGAGGGAGGTGGCCAGCACCTCCAGGTCGAGGTCGGTGAGCAGGGTGTCGCTGTCGATCCTGAGCAGTGCCCGCGCCACGGAGTGCTCCTCGCCCTGCTCGAGGTCGTCGAAGACGAGGCCGCCCTCCGGGTCGCGCCGGAACACCACGAGGTCCACCACCGTGAGCAGCCCCGCGTCGACCGGCCGGCGCAGGAGGTCGACCACCTGGTCCACCGCGGCCTCGGCCGGGAACGAGAGGAACAGCACCTCGACCGGTCCTCGTGCCATCACGCCTCGCTCTCCCCGTCCGGCCGGGGCGACCGCGCCCCGCGACGGTACGCCGCCTCGCCCGCACGCTAGGGGGACGCACGCCCGCGAGCGTCACCCGAGACGGGTGAGCCGCCAGCGGACCGCCCTGGGGCGGTCGACGCCCGGCGAAGGGCCGGGTCAGTCCTCCGGGATGGTGACCACCTCGAGCACCGTGATCCCCAGCGAGTGCAGCAGGTTGAGCATCCCCTGGAGCTCCTCCTGGTCGGTCAGGTCGCCCGTGAAGGTGGTCGACGCGCGCTGCGTCCGGGTCGTCATGTGCGGGAACGCGCCTGCCAGCTCGTCGGAGATCTCCCCGTCCACACGGATCAGCATCCTCGTCATGGGCGCCCTCACCTCGTGATCCTCGGCGCGACCCGCGACGCGGCATCGACTGCGACGGAACCCATGCCGCCCTCCCGCACCATCGTCGAAGGGCCGACCGGCTCTCGCACCCCTCGGAACGACACGCTAGGCAGTACCCGGCCGGACGACCTCACCAGAAACGGGCGAAGCACCCCGCAGCGGGCGACCCGCATGCTGCCGGGGACCGGCCGAGCGCCCCCGGGAGGTACCGCATGTCCGTCGCCGTGCTCATCGTCCTCGGCATCATCGAGTGCTTCTTCGGTGCCCGCTTCCTGCGGCTGACGGTCCTCGTGGCCGGGTTCGGCCTCGGCTGGATGCTCGCGGTTGCCTTCGACGCCGGTCTCGCCACCACCCTGGTCGTCTCGGTGGTCGCGGCCGGCGTCGCCTTCGTGGTCACGCTGCTGGCCGCGTCGTTCGTGATGTTCGTGGTCGGCATGGTGGTCGGTGCCGTCGTCGGCGCGAAGCTGTTCGTGCTCATCGAGCGCGGCGACCCGACCTGGGCACTGGCAGTCGTGTTCATCCCGGCCGTGGCCCTGGTCTCGGGCTTCCTGGCCACCCGGTTCCGCCGCCCGTTCCTGGTCTGGGCGACGTCGCTGGCCGGTGCCGCGCTCATCCTCTCCGGCATCGGTCGGTGGGGAAGCGACTCGACGGACCTCTTCTGGCGCCCGGACACCACGGCCGGCACCGTGGTCTTCGGCGTCGCCTGGGTGGCGCTGACCCTCGCCGGACGCCAGGTGCAGGGCGGCGGCCGGTCCGGCCGGGACTGACCGCGGGACCCCCTGGGGACCATCTCGCTCGCGGGCTTTCACGTGATTCGGGGGAGGCAGGCCGTACCCCGGGCACGAACGCTGGTGCCACCAGCCCGACGGCGACAGCTCGGACGCCTCGGCACCGCACCCAAGGAGCCCCGATGGCCACACTGACAGTCTGGAAGTTCGACAGCGCCGACGCCGCCGACGAGGCCTCGCGGACCCTGCAGGACCTGGCCAAGCAGAACCTCATCACCGTCCACGACGCGGCGACCGTCTCGTGGCCCTCGGACCGCAAGAAGCCGAAGACCCGGCAGCTCAGCAACACCACGGCAGCCGGCGCGCTCGGCGGCTCGTTCTGGGGACTGCTCTTCGGACTGATCTTCTTCGTGCCGCTGCTCGGTGCCGCGATCGGTGCCGCGACCGGCGCGCTGGCCGGCTCCCTGGCCGACGTCGGCATCGACGACAGCTTCATCAACAAGATCCGCGACCGGGTCACCCCGGGCACCTCCGCCCTGTTCGTGATGAGCTCGGACGCGGTCATGGACAAGGTCCAGGACGCGTTCGCCGGCAACCAGCCTTCGGAGCTGCTGTTCACGAACCTGAGCACGGAGCAGGAGAACGCCCTGCGCCAGGTCTTCGAGGACTGAGGGGCCGGGGACACCGGGGCGACCGGGGATCGACCGATGCCCACCCTCACGGTGTGGCGCTACGACACCGCAGCCGGTGCCGGGTCGGCGGAGGTGCGGCTGAAGGTCGCCACGGAGCGCAAGCTGCTGACCGTCCACGACGCGATCACGGTGACGTGGATGCCTGCCGACGACAAGCCCGTGATCGGGCACGTCGCCCATGCGACGGCGTCGGCCGCGGGCAAGGGGTCGGTGCTCGGCGCCCTGGTCGGCACGCTGGTGCTCGCGCCGGCCGTCGGCGCCGCCGCGGGCGCGTCCATCGGTGCGGTGGCCCAACGACTGCGCGGCACCGGCATCGACGCCGACGTGCTCGCCAACGTCCGGGAGGCGCTGCGGCCGGGCAGCTCCGCCCTGCTCGTGCTCTCCTCCGACGAGGACATCGAGGCGATCGAGCCCCTCCTCCACGACGACGCCGTCCTGGTGCACGCCGCGCTCGACGACGACGCCCCGGAGCTACTGCGCGAGGCCCTCGCCCGCCGGCAGCAGCCCCAGGAACCGGAGCAGACGTAGCCCGAACCCCCTCCTTGCCTGATCCAACCAACCCATTTGGCAGCCACGCCTCGGGACAGCACAATGGGGGCGGGTGCCAGCGCCCACAGGGAGCACGAGTGAGCTGGGCGGGCACCCGGGGAGCGAACAAATGGTGCCCGGAACCGGGTCCGGAGCAGGCCCGTCCGCAAACCGAGTGAGCGTCCAGTCCACGGGGGCCCTCGGGTCGACCGGCGCGCCCCGGACGCTGTTCGGCCGCTCCCGGCTCTACTCCTTCTTCGCCCGGGTCACCACCACGCCCGTCAGCCTGCTCGTGGCCCCCGCCGGCTGCGGGAAGACGGCCGCGGTCCTGGCGTGGGAGGCGGCTGCCGGGGGTGAGGTCCGCTGGTTCGCTCCCGACCAGGCCGAGGACGCCGTCCGCCTCGCGGAGCAGACCGTTCGCTCCCCCGGCCCCCGCACCCTGGTCCTGGTCGTGGACGACGCCCACCTGCTCCCCGACGGGACGGTCACGACTCTCGCCCGGCTCGCGCACGACGCCGACGGCACCCTCAGCGTGCTGCTCGTCGGCAGGCGAGGGGTGGCCCAGCCTCCGTTCGCGATGGTGCTGGCCGGCGAGACCCAGACCGCACACTTCTCCGACCTCGCCTTCGCCGACGAGGAGGCCGCGATGCTGGTGCGCGCGCACCACCCCCGCGCGGACCGGGCTCAGGTGGATGCGGTGGTGGCCGAGAGCGGCGGCTGGGCGGGCTCGCTCGTGCTCGGCGGCCTGGCCCTCGCCGACGCCGACGCACCCACGCACAACGGAGCGACCGTCCCGCTGCCGCCGGTCCTCGACTACCTCGGCAGCGAGGTGCTCGGGGAGTCGCAGGACGGCCTGCACGACGTGCTCGTCCGGGTCGCCGGCGAGGGCACCGTCGACCTCGACGCCGTCCAGGTGCTGACCGGTTCGGAGAGCGCGGGCGACCTGCTCGACGCCGCCGCCGGACAGGGGCTGCTGGTCGCCCGGCAGCCGGTGCCGCTCGGCACGATCGGTCCGGCCTGGCGGTTCCACCCGCTCCTGGTCGAGCTGGTACGACGGACCACCACGGCCGGCGGCCACGACCGGACGGCGTACGTCGACGCCCACCGTCGGGCCGCGCTCCACCACCTCCGCACGGGCGACGCAGCCCGGGCACTGCACCACGCCGGCCGCACCGCCGACGTCGACCTCCAGGACTCCGTCATCCGCACGGTGGCCCCCGAGCTGGTCACGCAGGGCGAGCTGTCCCTGCTGGAGGACGCGCTGGCCTCCGTACCCGCCGGAGTCCGTGACTCCCACCCCCGCCTCGCCGCGTCACAGGCGCTGCTGCTCTGGGCGCTCGGTCGGCAGGAGGAGGCCAAGGCCGCTGCCGACCGCGCGCTCGAGCACGAGCCCACCGGTCCCGGCCTCGACCTGCACACGATCGGAGCCGCCACCGAGCGCGACCTCGAGGTGGACCTGGCGCTGCTCGAGATCTGGGCCGCCAAGAGCGGTTGGCGGTCGCGACGGGGTGCGGCGGCCCGGGCCGCCGCCGCGCTGCGCTGCACCCACGAGTCCCCCGACGGCGAACCCGCCCACGACCTGGTGGGGGTGTCCGCGCTGCGCTGCGCCTGGCTCATGCTGGAGCTCGCCGGGCTGCAGGTGTGGGCGAACGAGCTCGATGCCGCCTCGGCCCACGTCCGTGCCGCCGCCACCGAGGCCCAACGGCTCGACCTGCCGTTCCTGAGGACGGCCGTGCTGGCGGTGCGGGCCACCCTCGAGATGGTGCACGGCGCCTACCAGAGCGCGGCCGACGACGCCGAGGAGTGCCTGCGCGACGGCGCGGCCACGGCCGCGGGGCCGCGGGCGGTCCTCGTCCGCGGGGTGGCCCGGTTCTACGCGGCCGACTACCCCGCCGCCGCCGAGGACCTCGCCACCGTCCGCGCGTTCGCGGTGGAGTCGCACGACCCCATCGACGCGGCGTACGTCGCGCTGCTCGACGCCGGCCTCGGCATCGCCGTCGGAGACCTCGAGGGCGCCCGGCGGCTGCTCGAGCGGGACGCCGATCTGCCCGCCCCGCTGCCGGCGTACGTCGCCCGCCACTTCGCCCTGTTCCGGGCCGGCGCGGCCGGCTTCATGGGCGACCTGGCGGCGATGGAGGCCGAGGCGGCGAAGATGAGCCGGGCCTGTCACGAGGCAGACGCCCGGCTGACCCGCGCGATCGCGCAGGGCCTGGCCGGCAACGAGCGCGAGGCGGTCCGGGAGCTCGACAGCCTGCTCAGCTCGCGCGACCTGAGCGCCGAGGACGCGGTGGGCTCCGGCCTGCCCCGGGTGACCGCAGCGGCAGCGGCGGTCAGCCGGGTCGCCTTCCTGCACCGGATCGGCACCCCCGCCTCCACCGCGCAGGCCCGCCGGCTGCTGCCCGACGCGCTGGCCCGGATCGCGCCGCAGCGCCTGCTCACGATCGCGGTCGTGTCCGGTCCGATGATCACCGACGGGTTCGCCGACCTGCTCGTGGCCGAGGTCGAGCGTCCGGGCGGCCATCCGCTGGCCGCACCCCTGCTCGACGCCGTACGCCGCCTCCGACGGCCCTACCCCGACCAGACGCCGGAGGGGACGCACGGTCCGCGGCCCGCGGCTGCTGCACACGCTGCGGACCGGCAGCCCGACGACCTGACCCCCCGCGAGGTCGAGGTGCTGCGGGCGCTGGAGCGTGGCGGCAGCAACACCGACATCGCCGTGGCGCTCTACGTCAGCGAGAACACCGTGAAGACCCACCTGGCCTCGGTCTACCGCAAGCTCGGGGTCACCGGCCGCCGCGCGGCGCTGCGCACCGCGCAGGACCGCAACCTCCTCTGACGAACCGTGCGAATTGGCGGTGCGAACCGTGCGACGTGGTCGTCACTTCGCACGGTTCGGGTGACCCGTCCAGACCGCTGCTGCCCTAGCGTCGGGGCACCATGCAGGGGCAACGACGTGCGCCCCGGAGCCGCTTCCAGGAGGTCGGGATGAGCCAGTCGGATCGTCAGTTCGAGGAGTCCACGAAGGGCGGCTGGGTGATGGGCACGACCGCGTTCGCGGGCGTCCTGCTCGCCACGCTCGGGTCGTTCCAGATCCTGCAGGGCCTGGCCGCGGTCCTCGAGGACGAGGTGTTCGTGCGGGGAGTCGAGTACTCCTACAAGCTCGACCTGACCACGTGGGGCTGGTGGCTGATGCTGCTCGGCGCCGCGGCGGTCGCCGTCGGCATCGGGATCGCGCTGAACAACGTCGTCGCCAACATCGCCGGCCTGGTGCTGGCGTTCCTGAGCGCGTTGTCGAACTTCGCGTTCCTCCCCTACTACCCGTTCTGGTCGATCCTCGTGATCGCCTTCGACGCCCTGGTGATCTGGGCGATCTGCGTGCAGCTCGCCCGACGCTGACCACCCTCGGCGCGACAGGCCGACGCCCGGGCCGCGGACGACCGCTGTCCGGGGTCCGGCATGGGCCGGGCCGCCGGTTGCCGACGTCTGGACCAGTCCGGTGGAGGCAGGGGAACCGCGCCGCAGGTCCCGGTCTGGTCCCCTCCCTCCGAGTCCCACCGGCCTGCTCCGTCCCGACTAACCCGTCCTGCCTCACCCGCCACGGGTGAGGCGACGGTCGTTCCTGCCCTCCTAGCCTGCAACTGGACGGGAGGGCTCGTCCGAATTGCGAACGCGTCCGGCTCGGGGCGGCCGTTGCGATGGGAGCGCGCACGGCGACCGCATCTCGGGTCGAACCGACCGGGAGGCTCACGGACGATGACCACGACGCACGAACCTCGGCCAGGCACACCTGCACCAGGCACCGCATCCGGCACCGGCAGCCCCACCCGCGACACGTCCGTGGACGCCTTCGCCGGGGTGCCCCGGCTGCCCCGGGTCTACGTCCCGCGAGCCTCGCTGAACCGTCACCTCGACGACGCCACCGACGGCGGCATCACGCTGCTCGTGGCACCGGTCGGCGCGGGCAAGACGCTCGGCGTCGCCGGGTGGCTCCGGGCGGCCGGCCCCGCCGATGGCGCCCGGTGGGTGAACGCCGACCGCACCTGGACCCCGGCACGGATGGCTGCGCTGCTGGACGCCGCCGCGACGCCCGGCCCGGACGGCCTCCGGCCCCTGGTCGTCGTCGACGAGGCGCACGAGCTGCCGTCGTCCACGCTGCGGCTGCTCGACGAGCGGCTCAACCAGGTCCCCGACGACCTGCGGCTCCTGCTGCTCTCCCGGTGGGACCTTCCCCTGTCCCGCCTGGTCCCCGAGCTGCTCGGCCACTTCACGATCCTGCGCGGCGACGTGCTCCGCATGGACGACGACGAGTGCGCCACGCTGATCGCCGAGCACGCCCGCACCAGCCACGCCGACGTGCTCCGGGCGGTCACCACTCACGCCAACGGCTGGTGCGCCGCCGTCGTGCTCACCTCGCGCGCAGTGGCCGCGAGCCCCGACCCCCTGGCCGCCGCCGAGCGGTTCGCCCGGGGTGACGCCAGCATCGCGGACCGGCTGGCCAGCGAGGTCTTCGCGACGCTCCAGCCCCGGCAACGACACCTGCTGCTCTGCGTCGCCGCCGAGCAGGTGGTCAGCACAGACGTGGCGACCCACCTGACCCACGACCCGCTCGCCGCGGACGTGCTGGCGGGGCTGGAGACGACCGGACTGCTGGTGTCGCGGGTCCCGGCGGACACCGGTGTCCCGCAGGCCCGGCGTGGCGACGACGACCCGGTCGCCACCCGTTACCGGATCCACCCGCTGCTGATCGAGGTGGTGCGTCGTCGCATCGCCGCCGGTGGCGTGGACATCGCCCAGGCCCAGTCGACCGTACGGCGCGCCGTACGGCTGGACCTGGCGCGCGGCGAGTCCGACGCCGCGCTGCGCCGGCTCTTGCACCTCAACCAGCCCGAGGAGGCCGCGCGGCTGCTCGTCGACGACGGCCTGACCCTGCTGATGCGCGGCCAGGGGTCGCAGATCGCGGCATTCGGGCGTCGCTGGACCGACGAGGTCGAGAAGCATCCCGAGATCTGGTTCCTGCTCGCGCTCGAGCGCTGGCTCAGCCGGGACGCCACCGCCGCCGGCCACTGGCTGGACCGGCTGGTGGTCGACCACGCCGGGGTCGGGCCCGAGGACCCCCGCTCGCTCCGGCTGGCCTGCACCCGGCTGGTGCGGGCCCGGATGGGGGCCGAGCCCGTGGGCTCGGCGATCGGCTATGCGCGGCGCGTGCTGATGGCGCAGATGTCGGGCACCACCCCGCAACCGCTCACGGTCATGCTGCTGACCGAGCTCGGCATCGCCCAGAACTGGCTGGGCGACCTGGTCGAGGCCGAGATCAACCTGAGCACCGCGATCGCGATGAGCCGCTCGCGCGGCCTGAGCGGCCTGACCGCCCTGGGCCTCTCCCACCTCGCCTGGACCGTCTACATGCAGGGCCGCGAGAGCGCCTGCCTCACGATCGCCCAGCAGGCGGTCGACCTGATGGCGACCGAGGACGCGCCCCGGGACTTCGTGCTGGCCCGCGCCCTGCTGGCACGGGAGCTGGCCGGGATGTCCGACCTGCCGTGGCCGGAGCCCGGGGACCCGGCTCCGGCCCAGCAGGTGCTCGTCCACGAGGGGGACCCGGTCACCCGCTTCTGGGTGGGTGTCCGCAACGCCCGGCTCGCCCTGGCCGGCGGATCGGTCGCCGAGGCCGAGAAGCGGCTCCAGGTGCCCACCGACCTGTTCACGATGTCCGACCACCTCCGGGTCGTGCTGATCATCGAGCGCGGCTTCCTGGCCAGCCTGGCCGGCGACGAGCGCACGCTCCGCACGCTCGAGGGCGAGCTCGAGGCGCTCGGTCTGCGCGGGGAGGTCGCGCTGCTCGCCGGGCTCCGGCTGGAGCTGACCGGCAGTCGCAAGGCCAGCGCCGCGGCGTACGCGGTCGCCGAGGAGGAGGTCATCTACTCCCAGCCGGCCACCCGCGCGCTCGCCATGGCCTGCCGCGCCCAGCTGCTCGACGTGCTCGGCGAGCCGGACCAGGCGCTGGAGCTGCTGCGCGAGGCGGCGACGATCACCGAGGTGCGCCGCAACGCCGTGCCGTTCCTCGGGTGGAGCCGGCAGGGCACGCCGATCGAGTCGCTGCTGGCCCGGCTGGCCCAGCGCTACCCGACCGCCTGGATCCGGGAGCTGGCAGAGGCGGGGGGCGGGAAGCCGGACGTGGCCACGGTGTTCGCGCCGACCACGCCGACCGACCAGGAGCGGGCCAAGGCCAGCCCGGACGGCACCCCGCTGCCGGCGCTGAGCCCCCGCGAGCGGGAGGTGCTCAACGAGCTGGCCCGCGGGGCGACGTACGCCGACATCGCGGCGCACCTGTTCGTCTCCGAGAACACGATCAAGACGCACGTGTCGAACCTCTACGGGAAGCTCGTGGTCACCCGGCGCAGCGAGGCCCTGGCCGTGGCGCGCAGCCTGCACCTGCTCTGATCGATCGACCGGCGCCACCTGGCCGGTCGGGGGTCGGTCCCGGGCCGCTCAGAGCGCGATGGCGACGAGCGCCAGCACGCCCCAGGTCGCGACCGCGGCCAGGCCGCCGACCAGGACCACCAGCGTCAGGAGCGCGAGCACACCCTCGACCACCGTCCGGGTGTAGGACGGCTCGAGCCGCACGCGCGGTGCGGCACTCCTGACGGGGTGGATGCGCATGTGCATCGGTCTGCCTCCCGAAAGGCCTCGACGTCTCCTGTTCTCTCGATCGTGATCCTCCGTCGGACCCCTGACCTCACCCGTTGCGGGGGAACCGCGACGGAGGGGCCTGCCGCACGCTGGTCGCGTCGGAGTGCCTCGTCGGAGTGGCTCGTCGGAGAACCTGGATCAGGAGGCGGCATGTCGGATGACTCCCGCGTCATCGTGCGCAACGTGATGGCCGACCACTGGGGCCTGGTCATGGGGTACGGCGTCGTCACGCTGCTCCTCGGCGTGGTCCTGGCAGCCTGGCCCAGCGAGACGCTCACCGTGGTCGCGATCCTGATCGCGATCCAGCTGATCATCTCGGGGAGCGTGCAGCTCTTCCTCGCCCTCGCGCCGTCCGGAGCATCCGGTCTCGGCCGCCTCATCGTGGGTGCGGTGGGGACCTTCGCGATCGTGGTCGGCATCCTGATCGTGGTCGACCCGCTCCAGACCCTGACCATCGTCGGAATCCTGGTCGGGCTCTGGCTGGTGATGGCCGGACTCGCCGACATCGCCCTCGCGTTCCTCGACTCCGGCGAGTCGAACCGGCTCTGGGACGTCGCGCGCGGCGTGCTCTGCATCATCGTCGGCGGCTTCCTCATCGTGAACCCCGAACGCTCCCTCGGTCTGCTGGTGCTGCTCGCCTGCATCTGGCTGATCGGCTACGGCGCGGTCACGATCGTCGCCGCGCTCCGTCTCCGGTCCTCCCTGCGCGGCGACTCGTCGGGTGTCTCCGGACGGCACCGGCAGGACAGCCGTGGGGGAACCGACCCGGTCGCCCACTCATGACGGGCACGCCGCCGCAGGAGCCGGGCCCCGGCCCGGACGAGGCTGCCGACCAGAGCCCGGACCAGGCGGCAGACCAGGTTGCGGACCGGGCTGCGGACGCCGGCACCGAGCCCACCACCGAGATCCCGGACGAGGGGACCGAGCCCACCGCCGAGATCCCGACCGAGCCGGAAGCGGGCCCCAACCCGGAGACCGGTTCCGACGCCGCCGCGGAGACCGGCCCGGAACCCGCCCCGCAGACCCCCTCGGAGACCGCCCAGCTGCGCGCCGAGGTGGCCCGGCTCGAGGCCCGGCTCGAGGAGACCGGCCCGGCCGCCGACCGCCCCGGCCGCACCTCGGGCATCCTGCGCGGCCTCGCCGTCGTGATCTGCGCCGTCCTGGTGGCGATGCTGGCCCCGCTGTCCGTAGTCGCGACCTGGGCCAACGACCAGATGTCCGACACCGACCGGTACGTCGACACGGTCGCGCCGCTCGCCGACGACCCGGCCGTGCAGCGCGCGGTGACCGACCGGATCAGCAACGCGATCATCGAGCGCCTCGACGTCCGCGCGCTCACCCAGGAGGCCGTTGACGCACTGTCGAAACAGGGCCTGCCGCCGCGGGCCTCGACCAGCCTCTCGGCGCTGATCACGCCGCTCACCAACGGCGTCAACAACTTCATCCACGACCAGGTCGCGAAGCTGGTCTCCTCCGACGCGTTCTCGGTCGCGTGGGAGCAGGCCAACCGCGAGGCGCACGCGCAGATGGTCGCGCTGCTCACCGGCGACACCGAGGGCGGCGCCGTCGAGGTGCAGGGCAACGCGGTGAAGCTGAACCTCGCGGTGCTGATCGAGACCGTGCAGCAACGACTGGTCGAGGCCGGGTTCACGATGGCCGGCAACCTCCCGGCGGTCAGCGCCCAGTTCACGATCTTCCAGTCCGCCGACATCGCCCGGGCGCAGAACGGCTTCCGGGTGCTGAACGCGGTGGCGCGGGCGCTGCCGTTCATCGCGCTGGGACTCTTCTTCCTGGGCATCCTCGCGGCCCGGCGCCGCCGGCGGGCGCTGTTCGGCATGTCGCTCGTGGTGGCCGGGTCGATGCTGCTGCTCGGCGCCCTGCTCAACGTGTTCCGGATCGTCTACCTCGATGCGGTCCCCGCCGACCAGCTGCCGCCCGACGCGGCCGCGGTGATCTACGACCAGACGGTCCGCTTCATCCGCTTCAACCTGCGCGCGGTGCTCGTGCTGTTCCTCGCCATCGCCGTGGTCGCGTGGGTGACCGGCCCGGAGCCGGCCCCGACCGCCGTACGACGAGCCGCGACGCGGGCGTTCGACGTGATCCGCCACGGGTCCGACCGGGCCGGGCTCGACACGGGCGTGTTCGGCGAGGCGCTGGGCCGCTCCAAGAACGTGATCCGGGCGGTGATCGGCGGCGCGGTGATCGTGGTGTACGTGATGGCCGCACACCCGACCGGGTCGTTCACGCTGTGGTTGCTCGCGATCGCGCTGCTCCTGCTGGTGATCGTCGAGGTCCTGGCCCGCAACCCCGACCGGTCGGTGGAGGCTCCCGCCGACGACCGCTCAGCGGCCGCGACCTGACCCGCCGCCGGACCCGAGCCGGATGCCCGACACCAACCGGGTCGCGACCGACCGGACCAGCGCGTCCTCCGACACCGCCCGCCCGACCACCGAGGTCACCACGACGACGCCGGCCGCGCCGACCAGCCAGGTGGCCACCGCGAGGACCACACCGAGGGCGCCGAACTGGTTGGCGCTGGTCACGACGTACCGCGGCATCACCAGGCTCGACGCGCTCGTGTAGATGCCCAGGACGACGCCGGTGAGGGCGGAGGGGAAGAACAGCCGCGTCCAGCCCACGCGCCCGAACAGGAGGTACCACACGCTCCACCACCAGATGAGGGTGAGGAAGACGCAGCGCAGGGCGAAGAAGGCCGGCTCCAGGACCAGCTCCGAGGCCCGGTCGTCCAGCCAGCCGACGAACGTGAGCGTCTGGCTCGCGACCAGCCACCCGAACAGCCACAGAAGGCACCGACGTCGGGCCGCGACCCCACCGATCGCCGGCTGCTCCCACGCCTTCTCGTACATCCGCTGGACGGCGCGCGAGAAGCTGGTCGCCGAGAACACCACGATGAGGATGCCGATGACGCCGGTGGTGGCGCGCACCTGTTCGACGTCGACGCCGGCTGCCGCGGCGGCGTACCCCGACTCGTCGGCGGTCTCCTTGACCACCTCCTCCCCGCCCGAGCCGAGCCCGGTGACGGTCGCGAAGCGCTCGAGGGCCGCGTCCGTGGCGTCCGGGAAGAACGCACCGAGGATCACCAGCATCGGGACGAGTGCCAGCAGCGCCTGGGCCCCGATCGCCATCGACCGGTCGACCACCTCGATCCGGGCCAGGGCGTCGACGGTCCGCCGGACCGGCGGCACGGTGTCGAGCACCCGGTAGCCCCAGGCCCGCCCCCGGTCCAGCCAACCACCGACCCGCCGCCCGACCGCCCGCCCGGCGTCCACGAGTCGACCCGCGCGCATGCCTCAGCGTGGCCCCCGCGGCGCCGCACGCGATCACCCTCTCCGGGTGAACCAGCCCCGGCCGCGAGAGGGCAACGTCGGACACGTGGTCGAGGACGACGAAGTGCCCAAGGGTGTCTCGCGATGGCTACGGCTGCTCGCGATCGTCGTCCTGACGGTCGTCGTCTACTTCATCGTGCCGGTGCAGTACGAGTCGACCGCCGACGTGGCGCGTCGGACGGCCGGCGCGGCCGTGCTCTCGGTGGCGCTGATCTGGGGGATGCTCTACCAGATCCGGATCCACGTGGACGACAGCTCGCGGCGGCTCGACGGGCTCATCGTCTCCATCGTGCTCGTGGTCGAGGTGTTCGCCCTGACCTTCTACATCGTCGAGGTGCGCAACCCCGGCGAGTTCGCCAGCCTGCACACCCGGATCGACTCGCTCTACTTCACCGTCGCCACGCTGGCCACGGTCGGGTTCGGCGACGTGCACGCCGTCGGCCAGGCCGCGCGGGCCCTGGTGCTGGTCCAGATGGTGTTCAACGTGCTCTTCGTGGCCACCGCGGCGGCGATCATGTCGACGCGGATGCGGGACGTCGTGCGGCAGCGGTCCGAGATCAAGCGGGCGCAGCAGGGCGGGCGGACCGAGAACGAGACGTAGCGGGCTCAGACCGTGTCGAAGTCCAGCCCGGCCTTCTGCAGGCGGGACAGCAGGTTGTCGCCCATGGCCACCGCCGTGGTGACCTGCCCGGCGGTGGGCGGGTTGGTGTCGAAGGCGAGGCACAGCGCGGACTCCGCAAGCATCTTCGCGGTCTCGGAGTAGCCGGGATCGCCGCCCGACACCCGGGTGTGCACCTGCTCGCCGCCGGCCTCGGCGACGAAGTCGACCGTGAACCAGGCCTTGCGCCGCCGCTTCTCGTCCGGGCCCTCGCCCTGCGGCACCCGCTTCTTCAGCTGCTCGCGCAGCGGTCCGACCTGGGCGGCCAGGGCCAGCGCGGTGGCACCGACGGCACCCCCGACGGCGTACCGCAGGGTCTGGGTGCCGGCGTAGTGGGAGTAGCGGAACTCCGGGCCGTACGACGCCAGGGCCGCGCCGCTGCGGGCGACCACGACCGGGTCGATGGTGGGCAGCGGCAGCAGCCAGTAGCCCAGCACCGGGTCGCGGTGCGGCTTCCCCTGCACCGCCCGCGACGAGCGGCCCTCGGGGCGCCCCTCGGCCTTGCGTCGCTCGGCGTACGTCGCGCGGGCGCTGCGGGCGGCCGCCATCGCGCCCAGCGCCGAGTGGAAGGTGCCGCCCGAGAAGGTCGCGTTGCTGCGGACCACGCCGCGCACGGTGACCGGGACGTCGGCCGGCAGCTGGCGGACCGTGAAGTAGACCCCGAGGTCGTGCGGGATGGAGTCGAAGCCGCACGCGTGCACCAGCCGGGCGCCGGAGGCGACCGCGGTCTCGTGGTGGGCGAGGTACATCCGGTCGACGAACTCCGGCTCGCCGGTGAGGTCGCAGTAGTCGGTGCCGGCGGCGGCACAGGCGGCGACCAGCGGCTCGCCGTGCACGGCGTACGGGCCGACCGTGGAGACGGCAACCCGGGTCCGAGCCACCACCGCGTCCAGCGCGGCCCGGTCGGCGGAGTCGGCGACCAGCAGCTCCATGTCCTCCAGGCGCGGGTCGATGGCGGCCAGCCGGTGGCGCACCGCCTCGAGCTTCGCGAGGTTGCGGCCGGCCAGCGCCCAGCGCAGCCGGGCCGGTGCGTGCCGGGCGAGGTACTCCGCGGTCAGGCCGCCGGTGAACCCGGTGGCGCCGAAGAGGACGAGGTCGAGGTCGCGGGCGTCCGTCATGGGGGCCATCGTGCCTCACCGTCCGCGGACCCGGGAACCGGTCCGGTCCCCGGCCCGTCGGATCCCCATGGACCGCCCCTCGCCGCTGACCCGCCCGGCCGCCCGACGCTGGCTCGCCGTGACCGCCGCCGTCGCCCTGGTCGGCGGCTCGTTCGCCGCCGGGGCCGTGTGGCGTGGCGGTGGCGACGAGGTCCGCTCCGGCCGTCTGGTCGCGGCGCCGCTGCGTCCGCTGCCGCAGGCACCCGGCGTGGGACTGGTGTCCGCGGACTCGTGCGACCAGCTGCTCGACTGGTACGTCGACCACGCGCTCGACCGGGTGACCGCGTGGGGCTGGGACGGCGGCCCGGTCTACCTCGCCCGGGACGGCTTCACGCCGATGGCGGGCGCGGCCGAGGACACCGCCTCCGCCGGGCGCGGCCCCGACGAGGTCACGTCGAGCGACACCGGCACCAACGTGCAGGAGCAGGGCGTCGACGAGCCGGACGTGGCGAAGACCGACGGCGACCTGATGGTGCGGGTCGGCGGCGACACCCTGACGACGTACGACGTGACCGGGACGGAGCCGCGGCTGCTGTCGACGTACGAGCTGCCCGGGGTCGCGGACCAGCGGGACCTCTACGGGTACGGCGCGGGCACCGAGCTGCTGCTGGTCGGCGACACCGCCGTCGTGCTCGGCAGCGAGGGTCCGTGGTACGACGGCCGCGGCCCGCGGACGACCGTCGTCTCCGTCGACCTGTCGTCACCCGGCGCCCCGACGATGACGGACCGCCAGACCTACGGCGCCGAGCTGGTCTCGGCGCGACGCTACGGCGACGCGGTCCGGCTGGTGTTCTCCTCGGGCCTGCCGGACCTCCCGTTCGTGCACCCGTCGGACAAGCGGTCCGACCGCGAGGCGCGCGCCCACAACCGCGCGGCCGTCCGCGCCAGCACCCTGGCCGACTGGCTTCCGTCCGTCCACGACGAGGGCGGCGCCCGCACCCGGCTCGCCGACTGCGACCAGGTCCGTCTCCCCGAGGACTTCTCGGGTCCCGGAACGATGGCGGTGGTCGGGTACGACGCCACCACGCCGCGCGACCGCAGCGTCACCGCCGTCGCCACCTCGTCGACGACGGTCTACTCCTCGACCGACCGGCTCTACCTCGCCACCAGCGCGGGCTGGGGGATCCGCTGCTGCGTGATGGTGGACGCCGTCGTGCCCGGGTGGCCGGGACGTGACGGGACCACGCAGCTGCACGCGTTCGCGCTCTCCGGCGACGCCGCGACGTACCTCGGGTCGGGGGAGGTCGACGGCTCGGTCCGCGACCGCTGGGCGATGGACGCCACGGACGGGGTGCTGCGGGTCGCGGTCGGGCCGACCTCCGAGACCGGCAACTTCAACTCGGTGCTGACGCTCGCCGAGCGCGACGGCCGGCTGGTGCAGGTCGGGCGGGTCGACCGGCTCGGTGTGAACGAGGAGATCAAGTCGGTGCGCTGGTTCGACGACCTGGCGTTCGTGGTCACGTTCCGGCAGACCGACCCGCTCTACGCGATCGACCTGTCCGACCCGGCGCACCCGCGGCGGCTCGGCGCGCTGAAGATCCCGGGCTACAGCGAGTACCTCCACCCGATCGGCGACGACCGGCTGCTCGGCATCGGCACGGACGCCGGCCTCGACGGGTCGGTCCGGGGCGGCCAGGCGGCGGTCTTCGACGTCTCCGACCTCGCCGCACCGCGGCGGGTCTCCGTGCACACCTACGGGAGCCAGCAGGCGACCCGGGCCGGGCAGGACCCGCGCCAGTTCACCTGGCTGCCGGACCGGCGTACCGCGCTCACGGTGGTGGAGTCCTGGGGCCCCGACGGCGGCTCGCACGGCACGGTCTCGCTGCTCCACGTCGGCCCCGGCGGCCAGCTCACCGAGCGCTCCGTGCACGGCGCCTACGGGTACGCCGACGTCGCCGCCCTGCGCACCCTCCCCCTCCCCGACGGCCGGGTCGTCGTCACCAGCCCCGACACCACCCGCCTCCTCACCCCCTGACCCGCCCACGTGCCCCGAATTGATGGCCGAGGTGCCCCGAATCGATGGCCGAGGTGCCCCGAATTGCGCCCCGAACGGCCAGGCCTTGTTTGCCGACGGCCAGGTCTGGTGACCGCTAGCCTGAGGCAGCAGCCGGAGGGAGGCCACCATGTGGTACGTCGCGGTCTTCGCGGTCCTGGGCATCCTGCTCGTGACCGTGGTGCTGGTCCGCAACCAGCGCAAGCCCCGCCTCGCGAAGTCGCGCCCGCCACGAGGAACCGCGGGGGCGTCCCGCACCAGGTCCGGCAGTGCCCAGCGCAAGGAGCGGAAGCGGAGGAGAGCCCAGTCCAAGCGCGTCCGACGCAAGCGGCACTAGGGACACGCAACTTCGGGCACCTCGACCAACAACTCCAGACACCTCGACCAACAACTCCGGGCACCTCGACCAACAACTCCGGGCACCTCGGCGATCAATTTCAGGCAGGGCGGGGCGGGTGGGGCGGCGTACCCTCGGGGACATGTGCCGCAACATCCGCCAGCTCCACAACTTCGAGCCGCCGGCGACCAACGACGAGATCACGGCCGCCGCGCTGCAGTACGTCCGCAAGGTGAGCGGCTCCACCCGGCCGTCGCAGCGCAACCAGGAGGCGTTCGACCTGGCGGTGCGCGAGGTCGCGCACGCCACCCGGCACCTGCTGGAGGAGCTGGTCACCACCGCCCCGCCGAAGGACCGCGAGGTCGAGGCGGAGAAGGCGCGCGCCCGGGCCGCACTGCGGTACGGCACGTGACCCTCGCACCGCCCGGCGAGGCCGCCGCCCGACCGGGGCAGGCGGCTGCGCCCGACGTGCTCGCGTTCCTGCGCGGCCGGCCGCTGGTCGTGCTCACCGGCGCCGGCCTGTCCACCGACTCGGGCATCCCCGACTACCGCGGCCCGAACGCCCCGGCCCGGATGCCGATGACGTACGGCGAGTTCGTCTCCGGTCCCGACGCGCAGCGCCGCTACTGGGCGCGCAGCCACGTCGGCTGGTCCCGCTTGGGTACGGCGCGCCCCAACGCCGGGCACCACGCGCTGGCCCGGCTCGAGGCCACCGGCGGCGTCGACCTCCTCGTCACCCAGAACGTCGACGGCCTGCACGAGGCCGCCGGCTCGCGCGTCCTCGCCCTGCACGGCCGGATCTCCGACGTCGTCTGCCTGTCCTGCCGCGCGATCAGCTCCCGGGCCGCGCTGCAGCGGACGCTCGAGCGGCTCAACCCCGGGTACGCCGCCACGCACGCCGCCGCGCTGGTCCGTCCCGACGGCGACGTGGAGATCGACGAGACCGACGGCTTCGTGGTCCCCGGCTGCGACTGCGGCGGTGCGCTCAAGCCCGACGTGGTGTTCTTCGGCGAGAACGTCCCGCCGGTGCGGGTGCAGCGCAGCTACGACGCGGTCGAGGCGCTGGCCGGCCGCGACGGCGTGCTGCTGGTCGTGGGCTCCTCGCTCACGGTCATGTCCGGCCTGCGGTTCGTGAAGCGCGCCGCCAGGCTTGGCATCCCGGTGGTCATCGTCAACCGGGGCCCCACCCGCGGCGACGAGCACGCGACGTACACCCTCGACGACGGGTGCAGCGAGTTCCTCACCGCGCTGGCCGGCTGACGGTCAGCCTCCGTGGATCGGCGGCTCCGGCGGCACCGGCTCCCGCGACCCGGTGCGCTCGGCGCCGATCCCGGCGACCACCACGAACCCGATACCGACCACCGCCAGCGGCTCGGGCACCTGGCCGAGCGCGACCAGCCCGACCAGCAGGGCGATCGCCGGCTCGAGGCACATCAGCGTCCCGAACGCCGCGGTGGTCAGGTGCCGCAGCGCCATCAGCTCGAGCGTGAACGGCACCAGCGGCAGCAGGATCGCCAGCCCGAGCCCGACCAGCACCAGCCGCGGCGTGAGGTCGCCGATCACGAACGGCCCGACCAGCACGGTCGACACGACCGCGGCCACCGGGATCGACACCGCCACCCCCGCGATGCCCGCGACCTCGTCGCCGACCCGCTGCGTGAGCAGGATGTACGCCGCCCAGCAGACCGCCGCGCCGAGCGCGAACGCCACCCCCACCGGGTCGGCGCCGCCGCTCCACGGCTCGGTCAGCAGGAGCACGCCGACGCCCGCGACCGCCGCCCACCAGCGGTGCCGGCCGTGCGCGCGGAACGCAGCGACACCGAGCGGGCCGAGGAACTCGAGCGCGCTGGCGGTGCCGAGCGGCAGGCGGGCGACCGCTGCCATGAACAGCAGCGTCACGCCGGCGGTGACCACGCCGAGGGCCACGCACGCCCTGAGCGCGGACGGGGTGAGGTCGCGGACCCGCGGCCGCACCAGCACGACCAGCAGCAGCCCGGCCCAGGCGAGCCGGATCCAGGCCGCCCCGGCGGCACCGAGGTCGTCGATCAGCCCGACCGAGCCGGCCAGTCCGAGCTGCACGCACGACATCGAGACCAGCGCCATCGCGGCGCCCTTGCGCGCGTTGCCGGGGACGGTACCTCCGGCGGTCGGGGGGCTGGTCGTCGTGCTCATGGCTCCAGTAGAAGCCACCAGATCCGTTCACGTCCACGTGGAATAGGTGGACGTACCGTTCACCGATCCTGCACGATGCCTGGCATGGACCCGCGGCGCCTCCGTCTCCTCCTCGAGCTCTCCCGTCTCGGCTCGATGCGGGCGGTCGCCGAGACCCTGCACCTGACCACGTCCTCGGTCTCGCAGCAGATCGCCGCGCTCGCCCGCGAGGCCGGCACGCCGCTGCTCGAGCCCGAAGGCCGGCGCGTGAGGCTCACCCCGGCCGGTCTCCGGCTCGCCGACCACGCGGTGACGGTGATGGCCGCGATCGACGCCGCCCGGGCCGACCTCGACCCCGACGCCGAGCCCAGCGGGACCATCCGGGTCGGCGGGTTCGCCACCGCCATCCGCCGCTCATTGCTGCCGGTGGTCGCCGAGATGGCGGGCTCACACCCGGATGTCGACGTGTCGGTCCAGGAGTACGAGCCTCGGGAGGCCCTCGACCTGCTCACCGCGGACCGGCTCGACCTGGCCCTGGTCTACGACTACAACCTCGCCCCGGTCTCGCTGGGCCCCGAGGTCGCGGCGAGGCACCTGTGGGACGTCCCCTGGGGGCTCGGCGTCTCCGAGGACGGGAAGCCGCGCGAGCCGGCCGACCTCGCGACGTACGCCGACGCGACCTGGATCGTGAACTCGCGCAACACCGCTGACGAGGACGCCGTCCGCACGCTCGCCGCGCTGGCCGGCTTCACCCCGCGGATCCGGCACCACATCGACAGCCTCGACCTCGTCGAGGACCTGATCCTGGCCGGCCACGGCGTCGGGTTGCTGCCGCGGGAGCGCGCGACCCGCGCCGGCGTACGCGTGCTGACGATCGCGGACCCGCCGGTGGTGCTCCGCGCCTACGCCGTCGTACGGCGCGGGCGGGACGCCTGGCCGCCGCTGCGGCTGGTCCTGGAGAAGCTGACCGGGGACCTCAGAGCTTCCTGACGAAGATGTGATCGGCCGCTTCGGGCACGATCTCGGCGGTCTCGCCACCCGACCCGACCAGCACTCCCTCGCCGGTGGCGACCACGGTCACGGTCTTGCCGGGCAGCGCACCGACCCGGCGCAGCGCGCCCATGAGGTCCTCGTCCTTCTGCATCTCCTCGGAGATCCGCCGGATGTGCACCCGCGAGTCGCTGTGACCGGCCGCGACCGACAGCGCCTCGACGTCGGTCATGAACTCCTCGCCGAGGGACGACTCGCCGAGCTCGTCGAGGCCCGGGATCGGGTTGCCGTACGGCGACTCGGTGGGGTGGTCGAGCAGCTCGACGAGGCGCCGCTCGACGGTCTCGGACATCACGTGCTCCCAGCGGCAGGCCTCGGCGTGCACCAGCTCCCAGTCGAGCCCGATCACGTCGGTGAGCAGCCGCTCTGCGAGCCGGTGCTTGCGCATGACCCGGGTGGCGAGGCGGTTGCCCTCCTCGGTGAGCTCCAGGTGGCGGTCCCCCTCGACGGTGAGCAGGCCGTCGCGCTCCATGCGGGCCACGGTCTGGCTGACGGTCGGGCCGCTCTGGTGCAGGCGCTCGGCGATCCGCGCGCGCAGCGGCACGATGCCCTCCTCGACCAGCTCGTAGATGGTCCGGAGGTACATCTCGGTGGTGTCGATCAGGTCGCTCACCGGATCATTCTTACGTATCCGTGGGACCCGCTGGCACAGTGGACGCGATGAGCGACGCGAACACCACGGTCATGTGGTTCCGCCGCGACCTGCGGCTCTCGGACAACCCGGCCCTCCTCGACGCGTGCGCGTCCGACGGGGTGCTGCCGCTGTTCGTGCTCGACCCCGCACTGTGGGGACCGGCCGGACCGAGCCGGCGGGCGTACCTCGCCGCCTCCCTGCGCGCCCTCGACGCCTCGCTCCGGCAGCGGAACGCCGGGCTGTCGGTGGTGCGCGGCAACCCGGTCCCGCAGGTGCTGCTGGCGGCGAAGGCGGTCGGCGCCACGCGGGTCCACGTCGCCGCGGACTACGGCCCCTATGGCCACCGCCGCGACGCCGAGGTCGAGGAGGCCCTGGCCGACCACGGCATCGAGCTGGTCCGCACGGGATCGCCGTACGCCGTGGCGCCGGGGCGGGTGACCAACGGCTCCGGCGACCCCTACAAGGTGTTCACGCCGTTCTCGAAGGCGTGGGCCGGCCACGGCTGGCGGGCGCCGGTCGACGCCCCGACCGGGGCGCGCTGGCTGGCGCTCGACGACACCGTCGACCTCCCCTCCCCCGCGCTCCCGGACGGCCTCGAGCTGCCCGAGGCCGGGGAGGCCGCCGCCCGGCGCCGGTGGCGGGAGTACGTCGATGGTGACCTCGCGTCGTACGCCGACGACCGGGACCGGCCCGACCTCGACCGGACCTCGCACATGTCGGTGCACCTGAAGTGGGGTGAGATCCACCCGCGCACGATGCTCGCCGACCTGGCCCGCGGCGCCGGCCCCGCGACGTACCGCACCGAGCTGGCCTGGCGCGAGTTCTACGCCGACGTGCTGTTCCAGCGGCCGGAGACCGCGCGGGAGTACCTCCGCCCGGAGTTCGCGCGCATGGAGTACGACGAGCCCGACGGCCGGCTCGACGCGTGGCGGCGCGGGCGGACCGGCTACCCGATCGTCGACGCCGGGATGCGACAGCTGCGCGCGACCGGCTGGATGCACAACCGGGTGCGCATGATCGTGGCGTCGTTCCTGGTCAAGGACCTGCACCTCGAGTGGCGGCACGGCGCCCGGCACTTCATGCGCTGGCTGGTCGACGGCGACCTGGCCTCCAACCAGCACGGCTGGCAGTGGACCGCGGGCTGCGGCACCGACGCGGCGCCGTACTTCCGGGTCTTCAACCCGACCTCGCAGGGCCGCAAGTTCGATCCGGACGGCGACTACGTCCGGCGCTGGGTGCCGGAGCTGGCGGGCGCCGAGGATCCGCACGAGCCGGGCCCGGTCGACGGCTACCCGGCGCCGATCGTCGACCACGCCGAGGAGCGGCGCGAGGCGCTGGCCCGGCTGGAGCGGATGAAGCGGTGACACCAGATCGACGCAGCACGCCCGGGCGTGCGACCGTAGGAAATTCACAACCAGCGGCAACTGCCGGCCGACGCCGGCAGTGGAGGAACGGATGACCGACCCCGTCTCAGCACCCCTGATCGAGCACTTCCCGACGACGGAGCTCACCGTGCCGTCCCGGTTCTGCGGTCCGAAGGACTCCGGCAACGGGGGGTGGACGGCCGGCTCGCTGGCCGCGCTGGTCCCGGGCCGCGAGGGCGAGGACCGCTGCCGCTCGTGGCCGGCGATCGAGGTGACGCTGCGCATGCCGCCGCCGCTCGACGTACCCCTGCACGTCCAGCACCTCGACGCCGAGCAGCCGCCGCTGACCGTGCTGGCCGCGGGCGAAGCCCGGGTCGCCGAGGCGCGCGTGCTCGACGGCGAGGTCACGCCGGTCGAGGCGGTGCCGGTCGAGGAGGCGCGTGCGGCCATGGCGACGTACCCGGGCCTCCGGTCGCACCCCTTCCCCACCTGCTTCGCCTGCGGCACCGGCCGCGCGGAGGGCGACGGGCTGCGGATCTTCCCTGGCCTGGTCTCGCCGGCCGCGGACGGCGGGCAGCGGGTGGCGTCGGCGTGGACGCCGGCGCCGAGCGTCGGCGAGGACTTCCACGAGTACGTCGACGAGGTGCCCCGCGCCAGCCTGCCGGTGACCTGGGCGGCGCTGGACTGCACGGGCGGCTGGGCGGCCGACCTCGAGGAGCGGATGATGGTGCTCGGCCGGATGACCGCCGAGATCGACGCCCTCCCCGCGATCGGCGAGGAGCACGTGGTGGTCGGGCAGCTGCTCGGCGCCGAGGGGCGCAAGAGCTTCACCGCGTCGACCCTGTACGACGCCGACGGACGCATCGTGGGCCGGGCCCGGCACGTGTGGATCGCCGTGGACCGCGCCACATTCGGCTGAACGGGTTTCGTCCTCGCCGCCCGGTCTGCCACCATGGTTCTCATGGTGAATTTGAACGATCCAAGGAACGCCTGGTGGCGGCACGCGGTCTGTTACCAGATCTACGTCCGCAGCTTCGCCGACGGCAACGCCGACGGCATCGGCGACCTGCCCGGGATCACCGCCCGGCTGCCCCACCTGCGCGACCTCGGCGTCGACGCCCTGTGGATCACGCCGTTCTACTCCTCCCCCCAGAACGACCACGGGTACGACGTCGCGGACTACACCGACGTCGACCCGCTGTTCGGCACCCTTGCCGACGCCGACGCCATGATCGAGCGGGCCCACGAGCTCGACGTGAAGGTGATCGTCGACCTGGTGCCGAACCACACCTCCAGCGAGCACGCCTGGTTCCGGACAGCGCTGGCCGCCGGGCCGGGCAGTCCCGAGCGCGCCCGCTACATGTTCCGCGAGGGCCGCGGCGAGCACGGCGAGCTGCCCCCGAACAACTGGGAGTCGGTCTTCGGCGGTCCCGCGTGGACCCGCGTCGACGACGGCCAGTGGTACCTCCACCTCTTCGACCCGACCCAGCCCGACCTCGACTGGCGCAACCCCGAGGTCGCCGACATGTTCGATGACGTGCTCCGGTTCTGGCTGGACCGCGGCGTCGACGGGTTCCGCGTCGACGTGGCGCACGGCCTGTTCAAGGAGGAGGGCCTGCGCGACCAGGTCGTCGCCGCCGACGAGACCGAGGCCGCCTCCGCCGAGCACTCCATGGTCGAGCGCGTGCTGCGCGACGAGCCCATGTGGGACCAGCCCGAGGTGCACGAGGTCTACCGCCGCTGGCGCAAGATCCTGGACGACTACCCCGGTGACCGGATGGCCGTCGCCGAGGCCTGGACCCAGACCCCGGAGTCGATGGCGCAGTACATCCGCTCCGACGAGCTGCACCAGTCCTTCAACTTCCACTGGCTCACCACGCCGTGGTCCGCGCCGGCCTTCAAGAAGGTCGTCACCGACACCCTCGAGGCGGTCTCGCTGGTCGAGGCGTCCCCGACCTGGGTGCTCAGCAACCACGACGTCACCCGGCACGTCACGCGGTACGGCGGCGGCGAGACCGGGCTGGCTCGGGCCCGCGCGGCCACGCTGACGATGCTGGCGCTGCCCGGCTCGGCGTACGTCTACCAGGGCGAGGAGCTCGGCCTCGAGCAGGTCGACGTCGCGCCGGAGCACCGGCAGGACCCGTCCTGGTTCCGCACCGGCGAGCCCGGCCGGGACGGCTGCCGCGTCCCCATGCCGTGGGGCGGGGACCGCGCGCCGTACGACTTCGGTCCGGCGGAGCAGCCCTGGCTGCCGATGCCGGCGCACTGGGACGCCCTGACCGTCGAGGCGCAGGACGGCGACCCGGACTCGACGCTGTCGTTCTACCGCGCGGCCCTGGCCGCCCGTCGTACCTTCGCGACGACCGCGGGTGACACCGTCGACACCTCGGGCTCCGACGCGGACGTGCTCGTCGTGCGCCGCGGTCCGGTGGTCTCGGTGACCAACTGCGGCGACTCCCCCGTGCCGCTGCCCGCCGGGGAGGTCCTGGTCGCCAGCGGTCGGCTGACCGAGTCGGCGGCCGGCACCCTGCTGCCCCCGGACACCGCCGCGTGGGTCCGCGCCTGACCCCGTTCCACACCATCTCCTGACAGTCCGCGACGTCCTGGCTGGATCTCTCCTGATCCCCGAGCCAGGACGTCGTGGACTTTCTCCTTGTCGCAGCGCGGGATAGTCCCAAACGAATGAGGGTCCGACACGCCGGTGGGAGCAACCGTTTCGTTGGGGACTACCCCGAGATGGGGGTCAGGAGAAGGCCGGCAGGTTCGGCAGTACCTCGGCCAGGGCGGTGCGCTCGGCGTCGTCCGGGGCGGCCCGGCCGGTGGCGATGAGGGCCACGCGTACGTCGTCGAGGTCGGCCGGGAACGGACCGGCCAGGGCCTCGACCACGCGACGTACCTCCGCCAGCGCACCGGCCTCGGGACCCGGCCGGCCGTCGAGGTGCGCGACCAGGTCGAGGTGGTGCACGGTCGCTTCGACCGCGAGCGTGCTGGCCAGGTCGCCGACCGTGAGCACGTGCCCCTGGGTGGCCACGAGCGCGCCCGGGTCCGACCGCCGTACGGCGTCGCGCGCGGCGGCCGACGTCTCGCCGTGCAGCGCGGCCAGCCGGGTCCAGTCGCGGAACATGGCGCCGCTGACCCGGGTCCAGCGTCGGCCGTTCGCGTCGCCCTCGGTGTCCGACCCCCAGCCCTCCCAGTAGGTCACGGCGTCCCGGTCCGGCCGCGCGTCGTACGGCGCGGGCGTGTGCAGCGCGACCAGCGCCCGCTGCGCGTCGCAGAGCACGTGGAAGACCAGGTCGCGCACCGCCCAGCCGCTGCAGCCGGTCGGCTCCCAGCTCGCCTCCTCGTCGACCGAGGCGACCGCCTCCTCGAAGGCGGCGTACGCGGACTCCAGCAGCGCGGCGCTCATGCCCCCACTCTTGCCCCACCGCCCCGATCCCGGTAGCCCGCGACGTGCTGGCTCGCCGCTGCCCGACGTCCGAGCCACTGCGCCACGGACTACCCCTGTGCCTTGGCGAGGTAGTCCCAAACCTTTGAGGGGCCGACAGCGGCGTGTCGACCCCTCGAAGGTTTGGGACTATCCGGAAAGGCGGTCAGTAGTCGAGCGAGGCGTTGTAGCGCGACAGGGTGTCGACGAAGGCGAGGAGGTCCTCGTCGGACCAGTCGCCGAGGCGCTCGTCCAGCCAGCGGCGGCGGTCGCGCTGGACCTGGGCCATCCGGCGGCGGGCCTCGTCGGTCACCGCGAGCAGCGCGGCGCGACCGTCGGCCGGGTCGGGGGTGCGCTCGACCAGACCGAGGTCGGCGAGGTGCTGCACCTGTCGGCTGATCGCGCCCTTGTCCATCGCGAACAGCTCGGCGATCGCAGAGCTGCGGCAGGGGCCGGACTCGTCGAGGTAGCTGAGCATGAGGTACGACGACGCCGGCAGGTCGGGGTGCACGGCACGGGCCCGCTCGGCGAGCACCCGCTTGACCCGCCGCAGCACGACCCCGAACTCGTGCTCGAGCCGGCCGAGCGAGTGGGCACGGGTGCCCACGCGCTCGGGCGACGCGGCCTTGGCGCTCATCGCGAGTTCAGCTCCGCGGTCGCCTCCGGGGCGAGCTCGTCCTCGCGCAGGATCGTGGTGCGCAGCGGGACCTCGCGGATGAACAGGACGCACACCAGGGCCAGCACGGCGAACGGCACGGCCACGAGGAAGATGTGGCCGGTCGCCTCACCGAAGGCGTTCTCGAAGATCGCCCGCACCGGACCCGGCAGCGAGGACAGGTCGGGGATCGAGTGGCTCTGGTGGCCGTCACCGGTCGCGATGCCGAGCCGGGTCAGGCCCTGGGTCACCTTCTCGGCAACCTGGTGGCTGAGCACCGCACCGAGCGCCGAGACGCCGATCGAGCCGCCCATGGAGCGGAAGAACGCGACCACCGAGCTGGCGGCGCCCATGTCGGACTGCGCGGTGTTGTTCTGCACCGCCAGCACGAGGTTCTGCATGGTGGCACCGAGGCCGAGACCGAGCACGGACATGAACAGCCCGACCACGAGCAGCGGGGTGCGCTCGTCGATCTGGGCGAGCAGGCCGAGCCCGACGATGACCAGCACCATGCCGCCGACGAGGTACCGCTTCCAGCGGCCGGTCTCGCTGATGATCCGGCCGGTCAGGATGCTCGAGATCAGCAGCCCGCCGACCATGGCGATCGACATCAGTCCGGCCTTGGTCGGGGACATGCCGCGGGCGAGCTGGAAGTACTGCGAGAGGTAGACGGTCGAGCCGAACATCGCGACGCCGATCAGCACCGAGGCCATGGTCGCGAGCGACGTCGTACGGTCCCGGAAGAGGCGCATCGGGATCACCGGCTCGCGGGCCACCCTCATCTCGACGTAGACGGCGGCGGCGAGGACCACGAGGCCCGCGATCACCAGGCCGATGCTGGTGCCGGAGACCCAGTCGAACTGGTTGCCGGCGAGGGACACCCAGACCAGCAGCAGCGAGACGCCGCCTACGATGAGGGTGGCGCCGAGGTAGTCGATGTGCACCTCGCGCTTGATCACCGGCAGGTGCAGGGTCTTCTGCAGGACCGCGAACGCGACGACCGCGACCGGGATGCCGACGAAGAAGCACCAGCGCCAGCCGACCGAGTCGACGAGCACGCCACCGACGAGCGGGCCGGAGACGGTGGCGAGGGCGAACGTGGCGCCGATGTAGCCGGAGTACCGGCCGCGCTCGCGGGGGCTGACCATCGACGCGATGACCACCTGGACCAGCGCGGTCAGGCCGCCGACGCCGAGGCCCTGGATCGCGCGGGCGCCGATCAGCACCTCCATGTTGGGCGCGAAGCCGGCCAGCAGCGAGCCGGCCGAGAAGATCACCAGCGCGGTCTGGACGAGGACCTTCTTGCTGAACAGGTCGGCGAGCTTGCCCCAGATCGGGGTGGTCGCGGTCATCGTCAGCAGGGTCGCCACGACCACCCACGTGTAGCCGGTCTGGCTGCCCTCGAGGTCGGTGACGATGCGCGGGAGCGCGTTGGACACGACGGTGCTCGAGAGCATCGCCACGAACATGGCGAGGAGGAGGCCGGAGAGGGCCTCGAGCACCTCGCGATGGGTCATCGCGCCGGACTGCTCGGCAGTCGGCGCGGGAGCGGTGGTGGCCTGGGACACGGGAGCCTTTCGGAAGTCGTTGACTCCGACAACTATCCTCCCGTTGGTTGCGATTCGCAACCAATTGCCGTGTCGTCCCGGTCACACGGCGGTACGACGCCGCACGGCGCCGCCATTTCCCACGGCTCGGCGGGTCGCTGGTCGAGGAGCGAGCGCCAGCGAGCGTCTCGAGACCAGGGCTACCGCGACGTGCCCGCTCGGCGCACACGACGAGCCCGCATCACCCGGCCGTCGGTCCGGGTCAGGAGCGGTCGCGCAGGGCCCGGGCGATCGAGGCGACGGCGTCGTCGCTGGGCGAGGCGGACTCGCGGTTGCTCTCCTCGAGCTGCACCAGCAGCTCGGCACGGTGCACCTTCAGCGACCGGGGCGCGTCGATGCCCACGCGGACCACGTCACCGCGGACCTCGAGGACGGTGATGGTGATGTCGTCACCGAGGACCACGCTCTCGCCCGGGCGACGACTCAGAACCAGCATGCGTCCACGCTACCGGGCGGGGCTCGCGGCGCCCGCCTCGCCCAGCAACGGCGTGGCGACCTCCAGCCCGGGCTGGTCGAGGACGATCTGGCCGCCGCGCCGGGTGGCGTGGTTGACCAGCAGGGGCGCGGCGAGGTTGGCGGTGGTCGTGGCCAGCGACTCGCCGGCGTTCAGCACCACCAGCAGCAGCACGTCCTCGGCGGTGCTGATGCCGAGCTCGGAGACCACGTCGTCGCCGACCTCGGGCGCGTAGTCGGGGAAGAACGGCGCGGGCGGCACGACCAGGAACCGCAGACCCGGGTCGTCCAGCGAGGCGAGGCTGCACAGCAGGCCGTCCTCGCCGAGCTCGACCAGTGCGAACCGCCGGTGGTCGGGGAAGCCCGCCATGGGACGGATCAGCTCGATCACCGGTACGTCGGTGACGGGGGCGTCGGTCACGAGCGCTCCTGCGGGTGAGGGTGCGGCCATCATCGCAGGAAGTCCAGCAGGCTCGGCTGCATGACCCGCGCGGTCGCGGCGAGGGCCGACTGGTAGGCGACCTCCTGCATCTTGAGGTCCACCATCGCCTTGGGCAGGTCGGTGTTCTCGATCTCCGCGAGCCGGGTGGTCAGGGTCAGCTCGGCGTCGCCGGCGGCCGTGGCGGCCTGCTCGAGGCGGGCCGTCCGGGTGCCGGCGTCGGCGCGGGCGGTGGTCATCGTCTCTCGGTCGGTCTCGAGCACGTCGATGGCGGCGGAGATCCCGGGGCCGTCGCCCCCGCGCAGTGCGGTGGCCAGCGCGTCCAGGTGGTCGAAGACGGTGTCGCCCGCGGCACCGAAGGCGGTCGGGCCGTCCACGTCCACGCGCACCTTGACCCCGTCGGCGACGGTGCGGGTGACCGCGCCCTGGACTCCGACGTACCTGCCGGTGGCGTCGTAGGCATGAGGGCCGCCGGTGACGCCGCCGAAGACCGGACGACCGAGGTACTGCGTGTTGGCGACAGCGATCAGCGACTCACGGATCTGCGCGACCTCGGCTGCCAGTGCGTCGCGGGCCTGGCTGCCCAGGGTGCCGACGTTGGCACCCTGGTCCGGATCTTCGAGGCGCTGTCCCTGCGGGCCACCCGGTCCAAGGAGGTCGACGCCCTGGTCGAGGCGGCCCGCGCGGCGCTCGGCCCGGCCCTCGCCGCGCCGTATCGCGAGGGGCAGACGCTGCACGTGCTCACCCTGCACCCGCCGCTCGAGCAGCGGATCCTGGAGACCATGCGCCCCGGCGAGCACGGGCCGGTCGTCGGGCTGGACCCGGAGACCGGCCAGGCCATGCTCACCCGGCTCGCCCAGCTCACCTCCGACGTCGAGAACCGGAACGTCCGGCCGGTGCTGGTCTGTGCGCCGCAGGTCCGCGCCGCCGTACGTCGCTTCGTGCAGCCGGTCGCGCCGCGCCTCCCGATCCTGTCGTACGCCGAGCTGACCGGCGCCGACGAGATCCGATCGGAGGGCGTGGTCACCGCCGAGGTGCACGCCGCCGTCGGGGCCTGAGCCGGGCCCGATCCGCCCCTGGAAATGCGACGACCCGCAGACGTGGACCCCTCGCGGGGCCCGCACCGGTGGACGTGAAGACCGGTTCGTCTGCGGGTCGGGTGACTGCTGTGGATTCGTCAGCAGCCGCTGCGGGTGGTTCCACCCGCGGGTTGCTGGCTGCTAGCGGGCAGCCACCTCACGCGTCCTGTAAGAAGTCATTCTTCGGACCACCTCCTTTCCCGTGTGCCACGAGCGTAGGTCGGCAGCGGCAGCGCGTTCAACCCATATTCGCGGGCTGTGGACGCGCGGTTCACTCGGTCGCACGCTCGGGGAGGTCCGGGCGGGTGAGGTAGTCGCTGGCCTGGCTGGTCCACCACGCCTCCACGGTGCGCAGCCCGGTCGGCGGCTCGAGGGTGCCGGCGCCGATGGACCAGCGCGCCGGGTCGCCCGTGGACCGCCAGAACAACGAGGACCCGCAGCGCGAGCAGAAGCCGTACCCCGCCTCCGGGACCGGGAAGAACCAGCGGAGCAGGTCGTCGGCGTCGACCACCTCGAGGTCCGCGACCGCGGCCGACGTCGCCGCCATGTGGTGGCCGGTGAACCGTCGGCAGCGCTCGCAGTGGCAGTCGACCACGTCGCGGAGGCCACCGTGGACGACGTACGTGATGCCGCCACACAGGCAGCGGCCGCGGGCGTCGGGAGTCTCGGGCACCGGCCCATGCTGGCACCCGAACCGGGTCCTTGGTCCCTACATCTTTCTCCGTCGGCGACCTACCGTGGTCGGGGACGAACCGAAGGAGGACCCATGGCACGGCCGGAGCCCAGGTGCCCGATCCGGATCAGCGATGCCTGCTCCCTCTGCGTGCCCGGGGCCACCGGCCCCGAGGACTGCCCCTTGGTCCGGCTGGTGATGGACGATCCCGACCTCCGCGAGCGGCTGGCCGGGCTGCGCCGAGAGTCCCTCGCCGGGACCCGCTGAGGCGACGCCGGACTCAGGCCACCTCCTCGGCGACCCCGGCGTTGAACTGCGCGTTGTAGAGCCGGGCGTACGCCGACCCGGCCGCGAGCAGCTCGTCGTGCGTGCCCTGCTCCACGATCGCGCCGTCCTCCATCACCAGGATCAGGTCGGCGTCGCGGATCGTGGAGAGCCGGTGCGCGATCACGAACGAGGTGCGGTCGGTGCGCAGCGCTGCCATCGCCTGCTGCACCAGCAGCTCGGTGCGGGTGTCGACCGACGAGGTGGCCTCGTCCAGGATCAGCAGCGCCGGCCGGGTGAGGAACGCCCGCGCGATCGTGACCAGCTGCCGCTCACCGGCGGAGAGGTTCGAGCCCTCCTCGTCGATCACGGTGTCGTAGCCGTCGGGCAGCGAGTGCACGAACCGGTCCACGAACGTCGCCCGCGCCGCCGCCAGGATCTCCTCCTCGGTGGCGTCCGGGCGGCCGTAGGCGATGTTGTCGCGGATCGTGCCCTCGAACAGCCAGGTGTCCTGGAGGACCATGCCGATCTGGCCGCGCAGCTCGGCGCGCGGCATCGAGGTGATGTCGACGCCGTCGAGCGTGATCCGGCCGCCGTCGAGGTCGTAGAACCGCATCACCAGGTTGACCAGCGTGGTCTTGCCGGCGCCGGTCGGCCCGACGATCGCGACCGTCTGCCCGGGCCGGGCGAGCAGGGAGAGGTCCTCGATCAGCGGCCGGTCCTCGACGTACGAGAAGGACACGTGCTCGAAGGCCACCTCGCCGCGGCGTACCGGCGGGTGCGGCGTGGGAGCGGCGTCGGCAGGTTCCTCGTCGGCGTCGAGCAGCTCGAAGACCCGCTCGGCCGAGGCGACGCCGGACTGCAGCAGGTTCATCATCGAGGCGACCGTGGTCAGCGGCTGCGTGAACTGGCGGGTGTACTGCACGAACGCCTGCACGTCGCCCAGCGAGAGCGACCCGCTGGCGACGCGCAGGCCGCCGACGACCGCGACCACGACGTAGTTCAGGTTCCCGATGAAGAACATCGCCGGCATGATCAGCCCCGACACGAACTGCGCGCCGAAGCTGACCTGGAACAGCTCGTCGTTCTCCTCGGCGAACCGCTTCTCGACCTCGCCCCGGCGGTTGAACACCGACACCAGCGCGTGACCGGAGAAGGCCTCCTCGATCTGCGCGTTGAGGGCACCGGTGCGACGCCACTGGGCGATGAACTGCCCCTGCGAGCGCTTCATGATCGCCCGGGTCACGACCAGCGACACGGGCACCGAGACCAGCGCGATCAGCGCCAGAAGCGGCGAGATCCACACCATCATCGCGAGCACCGCGACCACCGTCATCAGTGAGGTGAGCAGCTGGCTCATCGTCTGCTGCAGGCTCTGGCTGATGTTGTCGATGTCGTTGGTGACCCGGCTCAGCATCTCGCCACGCGGGGAGCGGTCGAAGTACCCGAGCGGCAGCCGGTTGATCTTGTCCTCGACGTCCTGGCGCATGGTCCGGATGGTGTTCTGGACGACGCCGTTGAGCACCCAGCCCTGGAGCCAGCCGAGCACTGCGGCGCCGGCGTAGATCGCGAGGACCAGCAGCAGCACCCGGCCCACCGCGTGGAAGTCGACGCCCTGCCCGGGCACGACGTGGTCCATCGCGGCCAGCATGTCGGCGAGGTTGTCGTCACCACGGGCGCGCAGGCCGGCGACCGCCTCGGCCTGGGTGGCGTCGGCCGGGATCTGCCGGCTGAACAGGCCGGCGAAGACCAGGTCGGTGGCGTGCCCGAGGATCCGGGGGCCGACCGACATCAGCGCGACGCTGGCGACACCGAGAACGACGACCAGGACCGCCTTGCTGCGCTCGGGCGCCAGCCGGCCCAGCAGCCGCCTGGCGGACGGGCCGAAGTCCATCGCCTTCTGGCCGACCATGCCGCCGCCCATCGGACCGCGGCCGGGACCGGGCCCGCCCTCGATCCGCTCGGTGGCCTTGAAGCCCTCCTGTGCCGAGGACTTGCCGGACGTGGCGGCGGTCTCCTGCTGGCCGGTGGTGTCGGTGCTCATGCCACCTCCTCCGCGGTCATCTGCGAGCCGACGATCTCCTGGTACGTCGCGCAGGTGTCGAGCAGCTCGTGATGGGTGCCGCGGCCCACGACCCGGCCGTCCTCGAGCACCACGATCAGGTCGGCGTCGAGGATCGTGGAGACCCGCTGCGCGACCACGAGCACGCTGGCGTCGGTCGTGGTCGGCCGCAGGGCGGCACGGAGCCGGGCGTCGGTGGCGAGGTCGAGCGCGGAGAACGCGTCGTCGAAGAGGTAGACCGAGGGGCGTCGTACGACGGCGCGCGCGATGGCCAGCCGCTGCCGCTGGCCGCCGGAGAAGTTGGTGCCGCCCTGCGCGACGGACGCGTCCAGCCCGTCCGGCAGGGCGGAGACGAAGTCCCCGGCCTGCGCCACGTCGAGCGCCTCCCAGATCTCCTCGTCCGTCGCGTCCTCCTTGCCGTGCATCAGGTTGCTGCGCACGGTGCCGGAGAACAGGAACGCCTTCTGCGGCACCAGCCCGATGCCCGACCACAGGACCTCGGGGTCGAGGTCGCGCACGTCGGTGCCCCCGACCCGGACCGCGCCCTCGCTGGTGTCGAAGAGCCGGGGTACCAGGTTGACCAGCGTGCTCTTGCCGGCGCCGGTGGAGCCGATCACCGCCACCGTCCGGCCGGGCCGCAGCTCCAGGGACACGTCGGCGAGCACCGGCTCGTCGGCGCCCGGGTAGGCGAACGTCACGTGGTCCAGGTCCACCCAGCCCCGCTTGCCCGGGTCGGGGGCGACGGGGTGCTCGGGCGGGGAGACGGAGCTGTGGGTGTCGAGCACCTCGACGATGCGGTCGCCGCACACCGAGGCCCGCGGGATCATCATCAGCATGAAGGTCGCCATCATCACCGACATGAGGATCTGCATCAGGTAGGACAGGAACGCGGTGAGCGCGCCGATCTCCATCTGCCCGTTGTCGACCCGGTGCCCGCCGAACCAGATCACCGCGACGCTGGAGACGTTCACGACCAGCATCACCAGCGGGAACATCGTGGCCAGCCAGCGCCCGGCCCGCAGCGCGACCAGGGTGAGGTCGTCGTTGGCGGTCCCGAAGCGCTGGGCCTCGTAGGGCTCGCGGACGAACGCGCGGACCACGCGGATGCCGGTGATCTGCTCGCGCAGGATCCGGTTGACCTCGTCGATGCGCGTCTGCATGCGGCGGAAGTTGGGGACCATCCGGCTGACCACGAAGCCGACGGAGACGAACAGCGCCGGCACCACGACGGCCAGGATCCAGCCCAGGCCCAGGTCCTCGCGCAGCGCCATGATCACGCCGCCGACCATCATGATCGGCGCCGAGACCGCCATCGTGCAGCCCATCAGCACCAGCATCTGCACCTGCTGGACGTCGTTGGTGCCGCGGGTGATCAGCGACGGGGCGCCGAAGTGCTGGACCTCGCGGGTCGAGAAGGTGCCGACCCGGTGGAACAGCTCGCCGCGCACGTCGCGGCCGAAGCTCATCGCCGTCCGCGCCCCGAACCAGACCGCACCGACCGAGCAGACGATCTGGGCCAGCGAGACCGCGAGCATCACGCCGCCGGTGTGCAGGATGTAGTCGGTGTCCCCCCGGGCCACGCCGTTGTCGATGATGTCGGCGTTGAGGCTGGGGAGGTAGAGCATCGCCACCACGCCCACGAACTGCAGGACGACGACGGCGGTCAGGAAGGTGCGGTACGCCGCGAGGTTGCGGCGCAGGAGTCGCAGGAGGTTCACGAGGCAGGGCCTTCCGAGGTCAGGTCTTCCGAGAGGGGCGCTGCGCCGGCCGGTCGCAGGACGCCGTGGAGGATCACGTCCGCGATCTCCTCCGGGGAGAGCGGTCGCTGGTCGGAGATGTGGGGGTGGCTGCCGGAGAAGGTGAGCAGCCGGACGAGGTGGACCACCCGGTCGACGGGCAGGCTGAACCGGTCGGCGTCCTGCGCGAGCAGGCTGGCCAGTCCTTCCTGGGCGAGCCTGCGCCGGGCCGCCGCGTCGGTGAACCGGGGCGGCGGCTTGGGCACGCCGAGCGCGGCCATCAGCGCGAAGATCCCGACGAACCGCCGCTGCAGCAGCGTCGTGTAGGCCACCAGCCGCTCCCGCAGGTCGAGGCCCGGGTCGATCGACCGGACGTCCTCGAGGAACACCTCGGGGTCGAACTCGGCGTCGAGAACCGCGTCGACCAGCTCCTGCTTGGTCGCGAACGCCCGGAACACGGTGCCCTCCGCGATGCCGGCCGCCTCGGCCACCAGCCGGGTCGACGTGGCCTGCCCGTGCTCGAGGAACAGCGGCCGCGCGGCCCGCACGATCGCGGCCCGCCGCTCCTCCGGCGACATCGGTCGCGCCCGCTCGCGCCTGGTGGTCTCCACGGGTCGAGCGTAAGTGAGTGAGTACTCACTCACAAACGGATATCCCGGGTGCGCCCGTTCGGGCGGGCGACGACCCACCCGGGCATGCGGGCCACCGGGTCCTTCGCCTCTGGCAGCGCGCCGACGGCCCCCTCGACGCTGGACGGGACCGGGCGGGCCCCGGGCCCGCGCACCTACTCGAGGAGGTTCCCGTGAGCACGAGACAGCACTTCGCCTGGGCGGCGGCCATCGCCGCCGCCGCGATCCTGACGCCAGCACCCGCGTCGGCGGCACCACCGAGCAACGACACCATCGACGGCGCGATCTCGGCATCCGTCGGGTTCAGCCAGGTGCTCGACACCACCGAGGCCACGACCGACGAGCAGGACACCCAGTTCAACGAGACGTGCGGGGCGCCGGCCACCGACGCGAGCGTCTGGTACACGGTGGCCGGCACCGGGGCCGGGGTGGTCGTCGACGTGTCCGCGTCGAGCTACTCCGCCGGTGTCATGGTCGGCACCGGCACGCCCGACAACCTGGAAACGGTCGCCTGCGGACCCGGGACCGTGGGGTTCCTCGCCGAAGCCGGCACGACGTACTACGTGCTCGCGTTCGACGACCAGGAGGACGGCACCGGGACCGGCGGGAGCCTCGACATCTCCTTCGCCGCAGCGCCCCCGCCCCCGACTGCCGAGATCACCGTCGACCCGCGGGGGACGTTCTCCTCGAAGACCGGGATCGCGCACCTCAGCGGCAGCTACACCTGCACCGACGCCGACTTCCTCGAGGTCGACGGAAGCGTCCGACAGCCGGTGGGACGCCTCGCCGTGACCGGTTCCTTCTTCGTCTTCGACGAGGGCACCTGCGACGGGACGCCGCACCCCTGGGCCGCGGACGTCGAGCCTGACAACGGGAAGTTCGCGGGCGGCAAGGCGATGACCGTGACGTTCACCTTCGCGTGCGGGCCGTTCGACTGCGCCGAAGGGTTCGCCGAGCAGACCGTCCACCTCAGCGGCGGGAAGAAGTAGTCCAGCGACGGTGTGCCCACCGACCCGGTGGGCACACCGTCCACGTCACGGGGCGAGACGCTCGGTGACCCAGCCGTCGCCGTGCCGGCGGTAGCGCCACCGGTCGTGCATCCGGTTCGGCCGGCCCTGCCAGAACTCCACCACGTCGGGCAGCACGACGTACCCGCCCCAGTGGCCGGGGACCGGCACCTGGTCGGGGAAGCGCGCCTCCGCGTCGGCGTACGACGAGGCGAGCTCCTCGGCGGAGACGACCTGCGACTGCGGGGACGCCCAGGCGCCGAGCTGGGCGCCGCGCGGCCGGGTGGCGAAGTACGCCGCGGACTCGGTGAGCGAGACCCGCTCGGCCCGGCCCTCCACCCGGACCTGCCGCTGCAGCGGGTGCCACGGGAACAGCAGCGCGCAGTCGGGGCGGTCGTTGAGCTCGAGGCCCTTGCGGGAGTCGTAGTTGGTGAAGAACACGAAGCCGCGCTCGTCGACTCCCTTGAGCAGCACGGCCCGCGACGACGGGCGACCGTCCACGCCCACGGTCGACAGGACCATCGCGTTCGGCTCGGGCAGCACTCCGACCTCGTCGAACCAGCGGCGGAAGAGCGCCACCGGCTCCGGCGTGAGGTCGGCCTCGGACAGGCCGGCGGCGGAGTACTCCGCGCGCAGGGCCGCGAACTGCTGCTCCATGGCGCGACCCTAGCGGCCCCGGTGGGCACCCGCCGTGCGTCCGGGACGGCGGAGGGGCAGAATGCTGCGGATGGCTACCCCCGAGTACGAGGAGCAGGCATGACCGAGGTCCACCACGGTCTCGAAGGAGTCGTCGCCTTCGAGACCGAGATCGCCGAGCCCGACAAGGAGGGCTCGGCACTGCGCTACCGGGGCGTCGACATCGAGGAGATCGTCGGGCGCGTCCCGTTCGAGAAGGTCTGGGGCCTCCTCATCGACGGCGCCTACGACCCCGGGCTGCCGCCCGCCGAGGCGTACAACATCCCGGTGCACACCGGCGACGTCCGGGTCGACGTCCAGGCCGCGATCGCGATGCTGGCACCGGCGTTCGGCTTCCGCCAGACCTACGACATCAGCGACGAGCAGGCCCGGGCCGACCTGAGCCGGGTCGCCGTCATGGTCCTGTCGTACGCCGCCCAGTCGGCGCGCGGCATCGACCTTCCCGTGGTGCCCCAGTCGATGGTGGACCAGGGCCACACCCTCGCCGAGCGGTTCATGATCCGCTGGAAGGGCGAGGCGGACCCGAAGCACGTCAAGGCGATCGACGCCTACTGGAGCTCGGCGGCCGAGCACGGCATGAACGCCTCCACCTTCACCGCGCGGGTGATCACCTCCACCGGCGCCGACGTGGCGGCGGCGTTCTCCGGCGCGATCGGCGCCATGTCCGGCCCGCTCCACGGCGGCGCCCCCTCACGGGTGCTGGGCATGATCGAGGAGGTCGAGCAGAGCGGCGACGCGACGTCGTACGTCAAGGGCCTGCTCGACAAGGGCGAGCGGCTGATGGGCTTCGGCCACCGGGTCTACCGGGCCGAGGACCCGCGGGCCCGGGTGCTGCGCCGGACCGCCCGCGAGCTCGGCGCCCCGCGCTACGAGGTCGCGGAGGCGCTGGAGCAGGCCGCGCTGGCCGAGCTCCGCGAGCGCCGCCCCGACCGCGTGCTCGAGACCAACGTCGAGTTCTGGGCCGCGATCGTGCTCGACTTCGCCGAGGTGCCCGCGAACATGTTCACCTCGATGTTCACCTGCGCCCGCACCGGCGGCTGGTCGGCGCACATCCTCGAGCAGAAGCGCACCGGTCGACTGATCCGCCCCTCCGCCGTCTACACCGGGCCGCCGGCCCGCAAGGCCTCGGAGATCGACGGATGGAACGAGGCCTGGGCCCAGGGCTGACCGGGGTCAGGAGCGACTGACGACGAGGTAGCGGTCGTCGGTGATCGCCTTGCCCCAGTAGACCGGCTCCGGCAGCGGCAGCACCTCGGCGTGTCGGCCGGTGCCGAGCACCAGCGCGGCCGCCTCCTGCCGCGTGATGCCGGCGCCGGTCGACCACGAACCCTCGATCAGCACCAGCCGTCCGCCCGGGCGGAGCAGGTCGACCCAGCGGCCGAGCGCGTCGGGCGGGTCGTCCATCGCCCACAGCACGTGCCGGCTCAGCACCACGTCGTACGACGCGGGGTCGAGGCCGGGGGCGTTGGCGTCCCCCACGCGGGCCCGGACCGGCACCCGGGCCGCCGCGGCCTTGGCCCGTGCCCGCGCCACCATCTCCGGGGAGACGTCCAGCCCGTCGACGGCGTACCCCTCGGCGGCGAGCAGCACGGCGAGGGTGCCGGTGCCGCAGCCGAGGTCGGCGATCCGCGCCGGGGCCGGCGGCAGCACCGACAGCAGCAAGGCCCGCCAGGCATCCCGCGTCTCATGGTCACCGAGACCGTGGTCGGGTTCGTCGTCGAACGTGGCTGCCTCGGCGTCCCAGAGGCTGCGGGCGTGGTCCGGGTCGGGCATCCCGCGAGGCTAGCGGGAGGGTCGCTCAGCCGCCGGTGCGGGCCAGTCGGGCGACGTAGAAGCTGGTCTCGGCCCGCGCGGCCTTGCGGGTCAGCGAGATGTGCATGTGGTCGCGGTGCCGAAGCGTCTTCGAGCACTTCCTCCGGGTCTTGCAGCTCGAGCTGAGGTAGTCACGCCGCTCGAACTGGTTGTAGGAGCTGTAGATGTGGTCGTTCCAGATGAGGTACATGATCCCCATCCGGCGTGCGAGCACGTGCGCCTCGCCGTCCTCCCTGGCCTCGAAGAGCTTCTCCATCAGCCGCTTCGCGCGCTGGCGGTCGGCGTACTTCGTGGCGTCGAGCGTCCAGTCGAAGGCCCGGCCCTCCTTGTGCTCCGAGGTGCCGCCGGACGTGCACGGCCGGGCGATCGGCCCGAACCCGCCGCCGTAGTGGTTGACGATCCAGCGACCCATCATCTTCGTGCCCTGCTTGGCCGTCGGCGAGCACCTGGTCTGCGGCTGGTACGGCGCGTAGTCCTCGAGCTCGAGGGCCTGGGCGGGCAGGGCCGAGAGCACCAGCGCCGAGGCGACTGCGGCGACCACGAGCGGGAGGCGGGAGAAGGGGCGGAACCGAGAAGTCATGGGGCAGTCCGAGAGATGGGGGAAAATGACCCGTCGAGACTAGGCGTCGCCGGCGTGTCCTGTCCCCGAAAGCTGGAGATTGCTGCTATCGGGTGACCGGCAGGCGGATCGCGAAGCAGCGCGAGAGCGGCGAATCGCGGTAGTAGCCGAAGCCGGGCACCGGCTGGTAGCCGGCCGAGGTGTAGAGCGCGATCGCCTCGGGCTGCGCGGTCCCGGTCTCCAGGATCGCCACCTCCGCGCCGGCCCGGTGCGCGGTCTCCTCGAGGTGGGCAAGCATCCGGCGGGCCAGCCCCCGACCGCGGCCTCCCGGCGCGACGTACATCCGCTTGACCTCGGCGGTCGCGGTGGTGCCGAACGCCTCGACGTCCCCGCGCAGCCGCCAGGCGCCGGTCGCCAGCGGCACCTCGCCGACGTACAGCACGAAGAAGGCGCCACGGGGTGCCTCGAACATCGTCGGCTCGATCGGTGTCTCGTCCCGGCCGCCGTACCGCGCGACGTACTCCTCCTGGACCTGCTCGACCAGCACCACGGCGTCCGGGTGCGTGATCGGCACCCGCGCGATCCGGACCTCCCCGGCCGCGCGTTCAGGCAAGCGACGCTCCGCACGAGTCGCAGAAGCGCGCCTCGGCGTCGTTGCGGGTGCCGCACTGGCGGCAGTACGGACCGCCGGTCGGCTCCGCGACCGCGTGGGTGCGGCCGAGGTTGCCGAGCCCCTCGCCGCTGGAGAGGTAGTCCAGCGAGTCGCGGGCGACGGGCAGGCCCTCGCCGGCGGTGTAGCGGGCCATCGCGCCGCCCCAGCCGGCCATCGCCAGCCAGCCGCCGACCGCGAGCAGCGGCAGGCCGACGAACAGCATCCAGAACCTGGTCGGCTCGCTCCCCGCGGTGACGACGTCACGGAAACCGACGAACAGGAAGTACGCCGCGAGCACGAGCACGACGACCGCCGCGACGCGGAAGTAGAAGCGGATCGTCGACTGGCGTGAGTACCCGGGATCGCTCACGGACTGGCTCCCTCGTCGGAGATGGTCGAAACGGATGCCACAATAGGCGTCGCTGACAACGTCGTCAGGACAAACACCGATCGACCTGAAAGGTTGTCGTCGTGACCGACGTACAGATCCCGGCCGACCTGCTGCCCGCCGACGGGCGCTTCGGCGCGGGCCCGTCCAAGATCCAGACTTCCCACCTCGACGCGCTGGCCGCGACCGGGGCGACGCTCATGGGCACCTCGCACCGCCAGGCGCCGGTGAGGAACACCGTCGGCCGGGTGCGCGACGGCCTGGCCGCCCTGTTCTCGCTGCCCGACGGGCACGAGATCGTGCTCGGCAACGGTGGTGCGACCGCGTTCTGGGACGTCGCGACGTACGGCCTGATCCGGGAGAAGAGCCAGCACCTGTCCTTCGGCGAGTTCTCCTCGAAGTTCGCCAAGGCCGCGTCCACCGCACCGTGGCTGGCCGACCCGTCGGTGATCGCCAGCGACCCGGGCTCGCGCCCCGAGCCGGTCGCCGAGGACGGGGTGGACGCCTACGCCTGGGCCCACAACGAGACCTCGACCGCGGTCATGGCCCCGGTGGTGCGTCCCGCGGGTGCCGCCGACGACGCGCTGGTCCTGGTCGACGCGACGTCCGGTGCCGGCGGGCTGCCGGTCGACCTGGCCGAGGTCGACGCCTACTACTTCGCGCCGCAGAAGTGCTTCGCCTCCGACGGCGGCCTCTGGATCGCCGCGCTCTCGCCGCGGGCCCTGGCCCGGGTCGACGAGATCGCCGCCTCCGGCCGCCACGTGCCGGCGTTCTTCGACCTGCCGACCGCGATCGACAACTCCCGCAAGAACCAGACCTACAACACCCCGTCCGTCGCGACGCTGTTCCTGATGGCCGAGCAGCTCGACTGGATGAACGCCAACGGCGGACTGGCCGGGATGGTCGCGCGGACCACCGAGTCGTCGAGCGCGCTCTACGGCTGGGCGGAGAAGACGTCGTACACCACGCCGTACGTCGCGGACCCGGCGCACCGCTCGCTGGTCATCGGCACCATCGACTTCGACGACACGATCGACGCGGCCGAGATCGCGAAGGTGCTGCGCGCCAACGGGATCGTCGACACCGAGCCCTACCGCAAGCTCGGCCGCAACCAGCTCCGGATCGCGATGTACCCCGCCATCGACCCGGCCGACGTCGAGGCCCTCACCGCCTGCATCGACCACGTCGTCGACCAGCTTCGTTGAGTCGCGCCTCGCTGGTCGTCGAGTCGCGCCTGACTGGTCG
>NZ_SDKM01000018.1 GCF_004519545.1 Nocardioides guangzhouensis | reverse complement strand
TCTGGCTGACCACTTAGGAGACACGCCCTAGACCGCCCGCCGCTGGTTGAGGAGGGCGTCCTGCGCCCGTCTCGAAACCAGGACGCCTTGGTTTCGAGATGCTCGCTGCGCTCGCTCCTCAACCAGCGGCGCTGTCATCGCTAGAGTCCCCGCATGCCCGGCCCTCTACCCCGCAGCGTGCGCTTCGGGTACGCCACGGGATCGGTCGCGACCGGCGCGTTCGGCACCGTGCCCGGCCTGATGCTGCTGCCGTTCCTGACGGACTCGCTCGGGATCGCGGCGATCTGGGCCGGCTGCATCGTCTTCGCGCCCAAGGCCTGGGACGTGGTGCTCAACCCGGTCGCCGGGCGGATCAGCGACCGCACCATCGACCCGCGCGGCTCGCGCCGCCCGTGGCTGCTGCGCGGTGGCATCTCCCTCGCGGTGCTGTTCGCGCTGCTGTTCGCGGGACCGGACGTCGGATCCCGCTGGGTGGACGCGGCCTGGGTGCTGGTCTGCTTCCTCGGCTGCGCCACGGCGTACGCGTTCTTCCAGGTGCCCTACGTCGCGATGCCGGCCGAGATCACCGACTCCTACGACGAGCGGACCCGGCTGATGTCCTGGCGGGTCGCGATCCTGGCGTTCACGATCATGCTCGCCGGCGCCACCGCCCCGCTGATCAGGGACGCGGTCGGCGGTCGCGACGGCTACCGGGTGATGGGCGTCGCGATGGCGGTGATCATCCTGGCCGGTGTGATCGGGGCGTACGCCGGCACCCGCTCGGCGCCGCACCTCGAGGTCCAGCCGGGCGCCGGGACGCTGCGCGACCAGCTCCGGATCGTCGGCGGCGCCCGTGACTTCCGGCTGCTGCTGACCACGTTCGTGCTGCAGGCCCTGGCCACCGGCTGCATGCTCGCGGGCGTCGACTACCTGGCCGGCGACGTCCTCGGGCGCTCGGGCGCGGCCACGATCCTGTTCGTCTGCTTCGTCGGGCCGGCGCTGCTGCTCACCCCGCTGTGGGCGCGGTTCGGAACCCGGGTCGGCAAGAAGCAGGGGTACGTCGTCGCCTCGCTCGTGCTGGCCACCGGCGCGGTGGGCACGCTGGCCGCACGCGAGGCCCCGGCCTGGGTGGTGTTCGTCGCGACCGGCCTGATCGGCGTCGGCTACGCGGGGGCGCAGGTGTTCCCGATGGCGATGCTGCCGGACGCGGCGGCGGCCGACGCCCGCCGTACCGGCGAGAACCGGGCCGGGGTCTTCACCGGCGTCTGGACCGCGGGCGAGACGCTCGGGCTGGCGCTCGGACCCGGACTGTTCGCGCTGCTGCTCGCGGTCGGCGGCTACCGCTCGTCGACCGACGGCGACGCGGTGCAGCCGGACTCCGCGCTGAACGCGATCGTGCTCGGCTTCTCGGTGGTCCCCGCCGTCCTGGTGCTGGGGTCGTTGTGGTGGCTGGCGCGGTACTCCCTGACCGCGAAGGAGCTCGAGGAGGTTTCCGGATGACCGACGTGCTGGCCCGGCTGCGGGACTTGCAGGCGGGTGACCTGCCGGTGCACGGCGGGCGCACGCTCGCCTACGTCTACGACTCGGGGCTGGCGGAGGTGGACGACATCGGGCGCGCGGCCGTGGCGGCGTACGCCGGGTCGAACGGGCTGGACCCGACCGCGTTCCCGTCGCTGCTGACGATGGAGAACGAGCTGGTCGGCTTCGCGTGCGGGCTGCTCGACGCGCCGCGGACGGCGGTCGGGACGGTCACGTCGGGCGGCACCGAGTCGGTGCTGCTGGCGGTGCAGGCAGCCCGCGACGCGCACCCCGAGATCACCGCGCCGCGCATGGTGATCCCGTCCACGGCGCACGCCGCGTTCCACAAGGCCGCGCACTACTTCGGGGTCGGGGCGGTCGTGGTGCCGGTCGGGCCGGACTTCCGGGCCGACGCCGCCGCGATGGCCGCGGCGATCGACGACCGCACGGTGCTGGTGGCCGTCAGCGCTCCGTCGTACGCGCACGGCGTGGTGGACCCGGTCACCGAGGTCGCCGCCGCGGCCGCCGCCCGTGGCGTGCGCTGCCACGTCGACGCGTGCATCGGCGGCTGGGTGCTGCCGTACGCCGCGCGGCTCGGCCGGCCGGTGCCGACGTGGACGTTCGCGGTCGAGGGCGTCACCAGCATCTCTGTCGACCTGCACAAGTACGCCTACGCACCCAAGGGCACCTCGCTGCTGCTGCACCGCACCCCGGCGCTGCGGAAGCCGCAGTTCTTCGCGAGCGCCGCCTGGCCGGGCTACACGATGCTCAACGCGACCATGCAGTCCACGAAGTCGGGCGGCCCGCTCGCCGCGGCGTGGGCGGTGGTCCAGGAGATCGGCGACGACGGGTACGCCGCGCTGGCCGGGCGGGTCTTCGAGGCCGTCGACCGCATCGTGGCCGGCATCGGCGGCCCGCTCCGCGTCGTCGTACCGCCGGACTCGACGCTCGTCGCGCTCGCCACCGACGACTCGTGCGACCCGTTCACGGTGTGCGACGAGATGGCGGCGCGCGGGTGGTACGTCCAGCCCCAGATGTCGTACGCCGGCGCCCCCGCCACGATCCACCTCTCGGTCAGCGCGGCCACGCTGGACGTGGTCGACGACTTCCTGACCGCGCTCGGCGCCTCCGTGCAGGCGGCGGTCGAAGCCGGCCCGGTGACCGTCGACGACGAGGTGGTGGCGTTCATCGAGGCGCTCGACCCGGCCGCGCTCTCCGACGAGGACTTCGATGGGCTGCTCGCCGCCAGCGGGCTGCTCGGCGACGCCGCGTCGACGGGAGCCGGGCTCGTGCTGCCGGACCGGATGGCCGAGGTCAACGCCCTGCTCGACGTCGCCTCCCCCGCGATGCGCGAGGCCCTGCTCACCGCGTTCCTCGACCGGCTCTCCCGGCCCGCACGCTGACCGGCCCGACCGTCCGGAGTGGTGGGCAGACCGTCCGCAATGGGCGATGGTTTCGAGACGCTCGAAACCACCTCGCTCAGGCGAGGTGCCAGTCGACGGGCTTGCCGCCCTGCTCCTCGAGCAGCCGGTTCACCCGACTGAAGGGCCGCGAGCCGAAGAAGCCGCGGGAGGCGGACAGCGGGGACGGGTGCGCGGACTCGACCGACGGCACCTGGCCGAGCATCGGTTTGAGCGACTGGGCGTCGCAGCCCCAGAGGATCGCGGCGAGCGGGCCACCGCGCCGTACCAACGACGTGATCGCGCACTCGGTGACCTCCTCCCAGCCATGGCCCCGGTGCGACGCCGGCTCGCCGGGGCGGACCGTGAGCACCCTGTTCAGCAGCATCACGCCCTGGTCGGCCCACGCGGTGAGGTCGCCGTGCGCGACCGGAGCGATGCCGAGGTCGGTGCTCAGCTCCTGGTAGATGTTCGTGAGGCTCCGCGGGATCGGGCGTACGTCGCGCGCCACGGAGAAGCTGAGCCCGACCGGGTGGCCGGGCGTGGGGTACGGGTCCTGCCCGACCACGAGCACCCGTACGTCGGCCAGGGGCCGCTGGAACGCGCGCAGCACGTGGTCACCGGCGGGGAGGTAGCCCCGGCCGGCCGCGATCTCCTCCCGGAGGAACCCGCCCATCGCGGCGATCCGCCCGTCGACGGGGGCCAGCGCCTCGGCCCAGTCGGGGGCGACGAGGCCCTTCTCCACGAGTCCCGCCAGCGCGCCCATGGCGCCCGAGGATAGCGACGTCCCGCCCCAGCCCCGGATACTCCCAAACGAACCGGTCCCGAATCCGGCCGATCGACCCCTCATACGTTTGGGACTACCTGGAATAAAGTTGAAGGATCAACTATTGTGGAGGGCATGAACACTCGCATGCCGGCCCTGTACATCGGCCACGGCGCTCCGCCGCTGCTCGACGACCCGCTCTGGTCGGGCCAGCTGGCGACGTGGGCGCAGGACCTCCCCCGCCCGACCGCGGTGCTGATCGTGAGCGCGCACTGGGAGTCCGCACCGGTCAGCCTGTCGGCGTCCGCCGCACCGCTGGTCTACGACTTCGGGGGGTTCGCGCCGAGGTACTACCGGATGACCTACGCGACGCCCGACGCCACGGCGCTGGCGCAGCGGGTCGCGGCGATGATGCCGGACGGCGAGCCGGTCCACCAGCACGCCAGCCGCGGACTCGACCACGGCGCCTGGGTGCCGCTCAAGATCATGTACCCCGACGCCGACATCCCGGTCCTCCAGATGTCGCTGCCCACCCAGGACCCCTACAAGCTGCTCAGGCTGGGCGAGCGGCTCCGCCCGCTGCGCGACGAGGGCGTGCTGATCATCGGCTCCGGCTTCCTCACCCACGGCCTCCCGTTCCTCACCGAGTTCCGGATCGAGGCCAAGGCCCCGGGCTGGTCGACCGAGTTCGACGCCTGGGCCGCGGACGCGCTGGCCCGGGGCGACGTCGACGAGCTCGCGGCGTACCGCTCGAAGGCGCCGGGGATGCCCTACGCGCACCCGACCGTCGAGCACTACACGCCGCTGTTCATCACCCTCGGCGCGGCCACCGCCGCGGACACCCCGGGCGACCAGAAGGTCGACGGGTTCTGGATGGGCCTCTCGAAGCGGTCGCTGCAGGTCGCCTGAGGCCACGCCGTACGGTGCCCCGCGGACGTCGTGCGAGACTGCCGGGCGTGAAGGTCCTCAGCATCCAGTCCTCGGTCGCCTACGGCCACGTCGGCAACTCCGCCGCGGTGTTCCCGCTGCAGCGGCTCGGCGTCGAGGTGTGGCCGGTGTACACGGTGCACTTCTCCAACCACACCGGGTACGGCGCGTGGCGCGGGCCGCTGCTCGCCGCCGACGACGTGCGGGACGTGATCACGGGGATCGAGGAACGCGGGGTGCTCGACCAGGTCGACGCGGTGCTGTCGGGCTACCAGGGCGGCGAGGACATCGGCGACGTCATCCTCGACGCGGTCGCGCGGGTGAAGTCGGCCAACCCGGCGGCGACGTACACCTGCGACCCGGTGATGGGCAACGCGAAGTCGGGCTGCTTCGTCAACCCCGCGATCCCGCCGCTGCTGCGCGAGCGGGTGGTCCCGCAGGCCGACCTGATCACCCCGAACCAGTTCGAGCTCGGCTTCCTCACCGGCACCGAGCCGCGGTCCCTGGACGAGACGCTGGCCTCCGCCGACCTGGCCCGCGCGATGGGCCCGCGCACCATCCTGGTCACCAGCGTCGAGCGGCCGGACGCGCCCGAGAACACCCTCGAGATGATGGCCGTCGACGACGACGGCGCCTGGATCGTGCAGACGCCGCGACTGCCGCTGAAGGCGAACGGCTCCGGCGACGTGACCGCGGCCCTGTTCACCGCGCACCGGCACGCGACCGGCTCCAGCGCGGAGGCCCTCGGCCGCACCGTCAGCAGCGTCTTCGACCTGCTGCAGAACACCCACGACTCCGGCGAGCGCGAGCTGCAGCTGGTGGAGTCGCAGGAGACGTTCGCCGCGCCGCGGATGCAGTTCGACGTCACCCAGGTCAGCTGAGCCCTGCGAAGTAGCCGTAGGGGCCGGGCGGGACGCCCTGGGCACGAGGCCGCTCGTAGTAGCGGCCGTACAGCAGCGCGGCCAGCTCGCTGCGGCTCGTCACGTCGGCCTTGCGGTAGACCTGCTTCAGGTGGTCGCCCAGCGTGGCCTCCGAGACCCCCACTGCCGAGGCGATCATCCGGCGGGACAGGCCCTGCAGCAGGCTCTCGGTGACCTGCCGCTCGCGTGCCGTGAACCCGAGCCCCTCCATGATCAGCGGCGCCAGCTCGACGGGCCGCGGCCGCTCGAGGACCACCGCCACGTCGTCCAGGCCCTTGGCCGGCGACCCGTGCAGCGTCACCACCCCCTCAGGCCCGGTCACGGTGACCGAGGCCGAGCCCTCCATCCGGGTCGCGACCGCGAGGCTCGTGAGCACCACCGGGACCTGCTCCGGCGCCAGCGCGGCGAGCAGCTCCTCGGCTGCGGCCGAGCTCGTCACCACCTCGCCCCCTGGCGTCACCAGCAGTGACCCCGGCGGGGACGCGACCACCCGGGCGTCGCAGACGGCCCGCAGCAGCGCCCGTCGTACGGCGGCGCCCACGAGGTCGGCCGCACCGGCCGCGGTCGCCACGTCCTCCGGCGTGAACGCGCCGGGCTCGTGGCGGTAGAGGATCGCGGTCGCCCACGGCCGCCGGTCGACCTCGAGCAGGATCCGCAGCTCGTCCCGGATGCCCAACGGCGACAGCAGCTCGGCGTACCTCTGCACCCGCCGCGGGTCGTCCACGTCCACGGCGAGCCCGGCGGCGGTGCGCCCCGCGCGGCCCAGGGCCCAGAAGGTGTTCGGTGCGTCGTCGGCCCACTCGAGCTGGAACAGCCGTCGCTCGCGCACCGCCTCCGCCTGCGCGTCCCGGGAGGCTCCGAGCAACCCGTGCAGCCCACAGCTGGTGCTCAACGTGGTGGTCGGGTCGACGGTGCTCCAGACGCCGGACTGCGCACGGACTGCGTCGGCCAGCACCACGTGTGCGGCCGCCATCGTGTCCTCGAGGGTGTCCGCCTCCGCCAGTCCGGCGACCAGCCGGTCACGGATCCTGCGGCTGCGGGTCGGCACACCCCGACGGTACGGCACCCGGACGGACACCCCCGGAACCGGGGATGTCGGGTGCCCCTCGACCCGGGTCATCGTCGGAGCATGACGAACACGACCATCCAGACCACCGTCCCCCGCGTGCTGACCCGGCGGGACGCCCGCCGGGCGGACTTCCCCGACCCCGCGCTGCCGACGATCGACGTGCGGGTGGATGCCGCCGACCGCGCGGGCTTCTCGCTCCTCGAGTACGCCGTGCCCGCGGGCTTCACCCCGCCGCCGACGCTGCACCGTCACACGCAAGAGGGGGCGGTTCTCTACCTGCTGGAGGGCGAGCTGCACTACTGGTTCGAGGACGGCGACCACCGGGTCGGCCCCGGTGACGTCGTGCACCTGCCCGCGGGCGCCTGGTTCCGTTGGGCCAACGAGTCCGACCACCCCGCCCGGATGCTGGCGATGTTCTCGCCGGCCGGGTTCGAGGAGTTCTTCGTGGACCTGGTGGCCGCGACCACCACCTCGGGTGGGGACCGCGTCGCCCTGGGGCGGGTGATCGGGCAGCTACGGGCGGCGTACGGCGACGAGGACCACCCGGGTCAGGCCTGACGCTTCCCCCGCATGTCGCGCGTTGCGGCTGCCGGTGGGGCCGGCGGGCCGCCGGACCGTGGGACACGCGCGGGACGTGCGGCCGCCGCAGCCAGCGCGCCCGGGCACTGGCCGGTGCTGCCCGCGGGGCACCAGCGGAGCGCGGGCCACGAGCGGGCGATCACGACACCGCCCCGATCAGGGAGCCGGTGACAGGATTCGAACCCGCGACATCTTCTTTACAAGAGAAGCGCTCTACCAACTGAGCTACACCGGCGACGCCGCGTGCGCGGCGGGCACATCGTAGTGCCGCAGCCTGGACCTCCCCGAATCGCTTCACCTCACGCCGCCCCCGCTCCGAGGAACCCGTCCAGCGAGCGGGCGATTCCCGCGGCGTCCAGGCCGTGCGCCCGGACGTGGTCCTCGGCGGTGCCGTAGCGTCGCAGCTCCTCTCGCCGTACGCCGAGTGCCAGCAGGCGGTGCGGCACGTCGCGGAGCGCGTCGGCCACCACGTGTGCGGAGGTCCCGACCAGCCACGGCTCGACCAGCACCACCTCGGGTGCCGCGAGCACGGACCGCAGGGTGCGGGCGTCGAACGGACGGACCCCGTGGGCGTAGAGCACGGTGACGTCCCGCCCCTCGGTGGCGGCCAGCACCTCGTCGAGGACCGGCCCGAGGGCGATGACCGTGGCCCCGGCCCCTCGGCGTACGACGTGGAAGCCCTCGCCGGCATGGGCGACCGCGTTGGTCTGGCCCACCACGCGCACGTAGTGCAACCCGTCGGAGGCGACCGCCCGCCGCAGGACCACGTCGACCTCGCGCGAGTTCGACGGCGCGTGGACGTGCACCCCGGGCAGCGTGTCCATGAGCGCGACGTCGCCGGGGACCTGGTGGGTGCGGCCGCCCGACGCGATGTCGAAGGAGCCGCCGGACCCGACCAGCACGCCGCCGACGTCCTGGTGGCCGAACCCGAGCTTGACCTGCTCGAAGGACCGCTCGACCAGGAAGGAGCCGAAGGTGTGGACGATCGGCCGCATCCCGGTCAGTGCCAGCCCGGCGCCGACGTTGACCAGCAGCTGCTCGCGGATGCCGACGTTGATCACGCGGTCGGGGTGGCGGCGCTCGACGTCGCCCCAGAACTGGCCGGAGATCTCGGCGTACACCAGCGCGACGGAGAGGTCGGTCTCGACCAGGTCGGCGGCGGTGCGGGCGAACTGGATGCGGGGGTTCATCGCTTCTCCTCCACCACGGCGACCACGGCGTTCGGGCGGCCGGGTCGGGCGGCGAGCGCGGACTCGAGCTCGTCGTGGTCCCGGCCGTCGACGGTCACCGTGTGCCAGCCCTCGGTGGTGAACCGTTCGGCGATCCGCCCGGGCACGGCGTACGACGACGAGCCGTTGTCGACGACCACGACGGTGAGGTTGGACAGGGCGAGTGCGGCTGCGAGCTCGAGCGCCTCGTGGTTGCTGCCCTCGTCGAGCTCGGCGTCGCCGACGAGAACGACGACGCGTGCTGGCAGGCCCTGGGCGCGCAGGCCGAGCGCGGTGCCGACCGCGAGCGGCAGGCCGTGGCCGAGCGACCCGCTGGAGATCTCGACGCCCGGCACCAGGTTGCGGTCCGGGTGGTGGCCCAGCGGCGAGTCCCACGACCCCCAGTCCTCGAGCCACGCCTCGGGCAGGTACCCCCGGTCGACCAGCACCGCGTAGTAGGCCATCGGCCCGTGCCCCTTGGAGAGGTAGAAGCGGTCGCGCGCAGCGTCGCCGGCCCGGTCGGGGCTGACGTCGAGCACCCGTTCGTAGAGCACCCGGACCACGTCGAGGGTCGAGGTGGCCGCCGCCGTGTGCTTCTCGTCCCCGGTCATGAGGGACATGAGCCGGTGCAGCTCGGCGGCCCGGTCGCCGCGGTCGGCGGCTCCGTCCGGGCCGGTCATGCGCTCGTCGATGATCGTCATGCGCACGATCATGGAACTTGAAGTTCGCTTGAAGTCAAGGGATAGTGGAGGCATGTTGACGATCGGGCAGCTGTCGGAGCGCTCCGGGGTGGCGACCTCCGCCATCCGCTTCTACGAGTCACGCGGGCTGCTCGAGTCCGAGCGCACCACCGGCAACCAGCGCCGCTACGCCCAGGCCACGCTCCGCCGGGTCGCGTTCATCCGGGCCGCCCAGCGGGTCGGCCTCACCCTCGACGAGATCGCCGACGCGATGGCCACGCTGCCCCGCGGGCGCACCCCGACCAAGGCCGACTGGGGCCGGCTCAGCTCCTCGTGGCGGTCCCGCCTCGACCAGCAGATCCACCGGATCGAGAAGCTCCGCGACAACCTCGACGGGTGCATCGGCTGCGGCTGCCTCAGCCTCCAGAAGTGCCGGCTCTACAACCCCGACGACGCGCTCGCCGAGGAAGGCCCGGGCCCGGTCCGCCTCGAGCCCTGACCCGAGCCCTGACGCGCGCACTGACCCGCGACCTGACACGACCGGCCCCCGCCCGGCCGCACTCGCCATAATGAGCGCCATGGCGCTCCACTTCGTGGCGACCCGACCCGATCCCGCGCTCTTCCCCATGCCCTGGGACACACCCCTGGAGGAGTGGGACGAGCGCTACCTCGTGCCGCTCCCGCGCGGCCTGTCCCGACACATCGTCCGCATCATCCGGACCGGCCCCGGCGGCACGACGTACGTCGCCAAGGAGACGCAGGCCGAGATGGCGCACCGGGAGTACCGCGTGCTGCGCGAGCTCGGCCGGCTCGGGCTCCCCGTCGTGGTGCCGCAGTGCGTGGTGACCGGCCGCGAGACCTCCGGGGGCGACGAGCTGCCGGCGATGCTGGTGACCCGGCACCTGCAGTACTCCATGCCCTACCGCTGGCTGTTCTCCCACGGCCTGGACTCCGCGAAGCTGCCGGCACTGATCGACGCGCTGGTGGTGCTGCTGGTCCGCCTGCACCTGGCCAACTTCTTCTGGGGCGACGTCTCCCTGTCCAACGTCCTGTTCCGGCGCAGCGCCGGCGAGTTCGCGGCGTACCTCGTGGATGCCGAGACCGGAGAGCTGCGACCGACGATGTCGGAACAGATGCGGGAGTACGACCTCACCATCGCCTACGAGAACGTCTTCGCCGAGATGCTCGACCTGCTCGAGAGCGGCGACGTCCATGCCTCGGTCGACCCGCACGACGTGATCGAGCGGCTGCAGGAGCAGTACGCCGCGCTGTGGACCGAGCTGACCAGCGAGGAGGAGTTCGGGAGCACCGAGATGTGGCGGGTCGAGCAGCGGATCCAGCGGCTCAACGACCTCGGCTTCGACGTCGACGAGATCGAGATGGACTCCACCGACGCCGGCGACCGGATGCTGCTGCGGCCCAAGGTGGTCGAGCTCGGCCACCACTCCCGCGAGCTGCAGGGCCTGACCGGCCTGTCGGTCGAGGAGAACCAGGCCCGGCGGCTGCTCAACGACCTCGCGGCGTTCACCCACCACTTCGGGATGCAGGACGAGGAGCCGACGGTCACTGCCAGCCGCTGGATGACCAAGGTGTACGAGCCGATCATGGCGATGGTGCCCTCCGAGCTGCGCGGCAAGCTGGAGCCGGCCGAGATCTTCCACGAGATCCTCGACCACCGGTGGTACCTCTCCGAGCGGGCCGGCCGCGAGATCGGCATCTTCGACAGCGCGCGCGACTACATCGCGAACGTGCTGCCGGAGAAGCCGCGGGTGGTGCCTGCCTGACGCCGGGACCCGCCGTACGACGGGTGCGGGGGGTTCAGCGCAGCAGGTCGCGGCCGATCACCATGCGCTGGATCTGGTTGGTGCCCTCGAAGATCTGGGTGACCTTGGCGTCGCGGAACAGCCGCTCGACGGGGTACTCGCGGGTGTAGCCGTTGCCGCCGAGCACCTGCACCGCGTCGGTGGTGACCCGCATCGCGGCGTCGGTCGCGGTCAGCTTCGCGATGCTGGCCTGGCGGCTGAACGGGCGGCCGGCGTCCTTGAGCCGGGCCGCGAGGAGGTACGTCGCGCGGGCCCGCTCGACCTCGGCGGCCATGTCGGCGAGCAGGAACTGCATCCCCTGGAAGTCACCGATCGAGCGTCCGAACTGCTGCCGCTCCCCGGCGTACGTGACCGCGTGCGCCAGCGCCGCCTGGGCGATGCCGGTGGCGCAGGCGGCGATGCCGAGCCGGCCGGCGTCCAGCGCGCCGAGGGCGTAGCGCATGCCCGCGCCCTCCTCGCCGATCAGCTGCCCGGCCGGGATCCGGGCGTCCTCGAAGATCACCTGGGTGGTGACGTCGCAGGCCAGGCCCATCTTCTTCTCGGGAGCGCCGAACGACATGCCCGGGGTGTCGGCCGGGACCAGGAACGCCGAGAGACCGCGCTTGGCGTCGTCGGAGGTGCGGGCGAAGAGGATGTAGTAGTCGGCGCAGGAGCCGTTGCTGATCCACTGCTTGGTGCCGTTGACGACGTAGTGGTCGCCGTCCCTGACCGCCCGGGTGCGGATCCCGCTGACGTCCGAGCCGGCCTGCGGCTCGCTCAGGCAGTAGGCACCTAGCCAGTCGCCGGACAGCAGCCGCGGCAGCCACTGCTCGCGCATCGCGTCGGCCGCGTTGGTGGCGACCACGTTGGCGGTGAGGCTGTGCACGCTGGTGCCGACGCCGACGCTCGGCCAGGCGGTGGCGATCTCCTCGATGACCTGGAGGTAGACCTCGTACGGCTGGCCGCCGCCACCCTGCTCCTCGTCGAACGGAAGCGAGAGCAGGCCGCTGCGGCCGAGCAGGCGGTACGCCGCTTCGGGGAACTCCGACTTCTCCTCCATCGCGGGCACCTGCGGAGCGAGCTCCCTGGTGCAGATCTCGCGGGTGAGGGCGAGCAGTGCCTCCGCGTCCTCGCTGGGGAGCAGACGGTCAACGGTCGTGGTCACGATCGTCCATCCTGTCAGTCGAAGTGCAGGGGCAGCCAATCGCCGACCTCGAAGACGCCGTTGGTCTGGAGGGTCACCGGCTGCAGCCCGACGGGGCGTCCGTCGCGGTAGGTCACGAGGGTCACCTCGGCCGGTCGGCGCAGCTTGGACCCGACGGCGAGGGCGTACGCCGCGCCACCCGTCGTACCGTTCGTGTAGGTGTAGCCGCGGCGCGCGTCGAGGCCGCGGACCGGGTTCGGGCCGACCTGCACGTGCACGTGGCCGGAGAGCGCGATGTCGACGCAGCCGCGGCGCAGTGCCTCGGTCGCCATGTCGGAGTCGTGCACGAGGAGCGTGTTGACGCGCACGTCGGACTCGCAGGCGACGTCCGCGATCTTCGACGCCAGCTCGTCGATGGAGAGCCCGGGCTCGTCGCGCCAGTTTCCGAGCCCGCTGGAGCGAGGGTCGTTGAAGGCCAACAGGCGGCCGCCGCCGGGGCCCTCCACGACCTCGCCGGTGCCCACGGTCCAGCCGAGGTCCTCGAGGTAGGCCTCGACGAAGCTGCCGTGGTCGTGGTTGCCGAGCACTGAGAACCGCTGGTCGTAGTCGCGGAACGCCTTGTCCAGCGAGTCCAGGCTGAACGCCTCCCACGCCTGGCCGGTGGAGGTGTCGTCGCCGGCGTTGAGGATCGCGGTCGCACCCGCCTTGTCGGCGATCGCCCGGGCCACCGGGTCCATGCCGATGTTGTCGTGCCGGTCGGAGACCATCAGCGCGACGGTCTCGCCCTCCGCCGGCTGGCGCAGGTCGAGGTTCTCGGTGGCCAGCGCGGCCGCGGCGTAGAACTGCTTGCTCCGCCGGAACGTGTCGATGGCGCTGAGCACCAGCCGCTTCGTCTCGTACGTCGTGGAGTTGACCGAGACCTGGACCTGCTGCGCCTCCCGGGGCACGGTGACCTCGGGGACGTAGTCGGGCAGCGACTGCCAGTCCGTGGTGTCGGCCAGCATCGGGTCGCGGGACTCCCACGGCTGGGAGACCAGCACCGCCGCGAGCACCAGCGCCAGGCCCACGCCGAGCAGCACCCCCGTGGGATGGCGGGGGTCCAGCCTGCCGACCAGCTCGCGGCGCCGCCGCTTGCCGACCGCGACCCAGACCAGGATCGGTACGGCCCCGAGGACCGCGCCGCGGAGCGCCGCGTCGTACGCCATCCGCCTGACCAGCCGCTCCACGCGCTCGACCTGGGCGTCGGGCTGGCTGGCGATGAACGCGTAGCGCTCGACGAGGCCCTCGGCCGAGGTGGTCTCGGTCTTGCCGAGCGTGATGTCGACGCCGACCGGTCCCGACACCGGCGCCCGCACGTCGGGCAGGAACGGGCCGGTGTGCAGCGTCGCGTAGTGGTCGGTGGTCGGCCGCACCACCGAGTCGTGGCTGGCCACGGTGGTGGTCGCCGACGAGGTGAAGAACAGGACCAGCGCGATCGGGACCGCGAACGCCAGCCACGCGACGGCGTACGCGCAGGCGACGAGGGCCCGCCGCCGGGTGATCCGGGCGCGCACCCACCCACCGGCCTGCCGGGTGGCCCGCGCACCGTTCCCGGCGGCCCGTCCAGCGCCCCGCGCCCCACGCCCCGCGGCCCGTGCGGCCGCGCTCGACCGGCTGGCGCGAGAAGCCCGTGACTCCTCCGCCGTCTCCGCCCGCTGGCCCGTGTCCGTCACGTCATCGACCCTAACCACCGCTCGTCGCGGTCCCCCGAATTCTCCGCCGAAGTGCCCCGTCTTGATGGCCGAAGTGCCTCCAATTGCTCACAAGCACCCAGTACCGGACCACTTTTCGTGCACGGGCGAGGAGAGTGGTCTGGTTCTCCACAGCGGCGCAAAGCACGTGATTCGGTACGGCGCGGCCGGGGATCCCAACGCCATGACGATTCCTCAACGACCGTTCGCCTGGTTCGAGCTGCCTCAGCTGGGCGTTTCCCAATACGAGCTGCGGCACCTCCTCGAGAGCCGGGCCATTCGCCGTATGATCCAGGGCATCTACGCACCCGCCGACCTCGAGGACACCATCGAGCTTCGCGCTGCGGGAGCCGCGCTCGTGCTGGCGGACCACATGGTCCTGGCTGACCGGACTGCTGCGTGGTTGCACGGCGTGGACCACTACCGACTGGACGATCTCTCGGGCGTTCCCAGTCTCGACGTCGTTTCGGTGGGTGGTCCCAACGCGACCCGGCGACGGGGTGCTCGCGGTGGCAAGCGGGACCTCGATCCGAGCGACATCTGCCAGATCGCAGGTGTGCGGGCCACGACGCCGGCGCGCACAGCTGCAGATCTTGCGTGCCTGTTCGGCCGACGCGAGGCCGTCGCCGTACTCGATGCCTTCATGCGCACATGCCATGTCACGCGGGACGAGCTCGACCTTCTGGTCACACGGTTTGCCGGCCGTCGCGGAGTGACCCAGCTCCGCAACCTCGTTCCCATTGCGACACCGCTGGCGGAATCGACCGGAGAGTCCTGGACGCGCACCGACATCATCGATGCCGGGCTCCCGGCACCCACGCCGCAGTGCTCGATCAGGGTGAATGGGGTGGAGAAGTTCCGGCTGGACCTGGCCTACCCGCAGTGGAAGGTCGCCATCGAGTACGACGGCGCCGACCACCACACGTCGCCGGATGACCGAGCGCACGACGCCGCGCGACGCGACTGGCTCCGGCGGCACGGGTGGATCGTCATCGTCGTCACCAAGGAGGACTTCCGCACCGAGGCGTCGGGATCATGGCTCCACGAGCTGCGCGCGGCCCTCGACGAGCGGATGCCGCGCAAGATCAAGGCTCGTTACGCCCGCGGCGAGCGCGCTTCCCGACGTACCTTCTGACACCGGTCACGCGTCAAGACCAGGCACCTCGACCATCAAGACCGGGCACCTCGACCATCAAGACCGGGCACCTCGACCATCAAGACCGGGCACCTCGGCGGGACTGGGAGACGGCATAGAGGGTGACGGAAGCGGCGACGCCGGCGTTGAGGGACTCCAGCTCACCAGCCATGGGGATGGAGACGAGCTGGTCGCAGGTCTCGGCGACGAGGCGGGAGAGGCCCTTGTCCTCGGCGCCGACCACCACGACGAGCGGGCCGTCGGCGAGGTCGAGGTCGGGCAGCGAGACGTCGCCGTCGGCGGCGAGGCCGATCACCATGCAGCCGGCGTCCTGGTACGCCTTCAGCTGTCGCACCAGGTTCACCGCCTGCGCCACGGGGACGCGCGCCGCGGCACCGGCGGAGGTCTTCCACGCGGCCGCGGTCATGCCGGCCGCGCGGCGCTCGGGGATGAGCACGCCATGAGCGCCGAACCCGGCAGCCGAGCGTACGACGGCGCCGAGGTTGCGCGGGTCCGTCACCGAGTCCAGAGCCACGATCAGCGGCGGCTCACCGGCCTCGGAGGCGGCGTCGAGGAGGTCGTCGGGATGGGCGTACTCGTACGGCGGGACCCGGGCCGCGAGCCCCTGGTGCACCGCCCCACCGGTCAGCCGGTCGAGCTCGGCCCGCGGCACCTCGAGCAGGGACAGCCCCCGCTCGGCGGCCAGGTGGAACGCCTCGCGCAGCCGGCCGTCGCGCTCGGTGCCCTCGGCGACGTACAGCCCGGTCACCGGCATCTGCGCCCGCAGCGCCTCGACCACGGAGTTGCGACCAGCCACCCACTCGGAGTCGCCGCCCTTGGCCACGCGCTTCCTCGGACCGCGCGCGGCGGCCGCCTCGGCCCGCTGGCGCGACTTGTACGCCTTGTGGTTCGGGCGGTCCTTTGCCTTGGGCGTCGGGCCCTTGCCCTCGAGCCCGCGCTTGACCCGGCCGCCGGACCCGGCGGTCGGGTTGCCCTTGCCGGACTTGCGGATCGCGCCCTTGCGCTGCGAATTGCCTGCCATCAGACGGTCCACCTCGGCCCGTTGGGAGTGTCCTCGATCTCGATCCCGGCGGCCTTGATCCGGTCGCGGATCGCGTCGGCCGCCGCGTAGTCCTTCGCCGCCCGAGCCGCGTCGCGCTCGGCGAGCAGGCCGCCCACCAGCGCGTCGACCACCGCGGACAGCTTGCCGTCGTCGGACCCGCCGGAGCCGGCGTACGCCGGGTCGGCCGGGTCCAGCCCGAGCACGTCGAGCATCGCGCGCACCGAGGCGGCGTTGCCGCGCAGCGCCTCGGACGCGCCACCCGCGAGCAGCTTGTTGCCCTCACGCACGACGTCGTGGATGGCCGCGACCGCCGCCGGGGTGCCGAGGTCGTCGTCCATCGCCTCGAGGAACTCCGCGCACAGCATCCCGCCGTCCGGCACGGAGCCCAGCACCGAGGCGGCCCGGTCGAGGTACCCCTCGATCCGACGGAAGCCCGCCGCCGCCTCGTCCAGCGCCTCGAACGAGAACTCCACGTGCGAGCGGTAGTGCGCGGCGACCATGTAGAACCGCAGCTCGATCGCGCGCACGCGCTCCAGCACGGACGGCACCAGCAGCGAGTTGCCGAGCGACTTGCTCATCTTCTCGCCGGAGGTGGTGATCCACGCGTTGTGCAGCCAGTACGACGCGAACGGGCGGCCCGCGGCCCGGGACTGCGCCTGCTCGTTCTCGTGGTGCGGGAAGCGGAGGTCGACGCCGCCGCCGTGGATGTCGAACGCCGGCCCGAGGTACTTCCCGGCCATCGCCGAGCACTCGATGTGCCAGCCCGGCCGGCCCGGTCCCCACGGGGACGGCCAGGCCGCGGTCTCGGGCTCGGTCTCCTTCTTCCAACCCTTCCAGAGCGCGAAGTCGCGCGGATCGCGCTTGCCGCGCGGGTCGGCGTCGGTGGCCGCCTCCATGTCGTCGATGCGCTGGCGGGTCAGCTCGCCGTACGCCGGCCAGGAGCGGACGTCGAAGTAGACGTCACCGGAGCCGTCCTCGGCGGCGTAGGCGTTGCCGCGGGCGATCAGCTCGTTGATCAGCTCGATGATCTCGGGCACGTGCCCGGTCGCGGCCGGCTCGTAGGTCGGCGGGGCGACGTTGAGCGCGTCGTACGCCTTCTGCAGCTCGCGGTTCATCGCGTAGGCGAGGTTGTACCAGGGGCGGCCCTGCTCGGCGGACTTCGCGAGGATCTTGTCGTCGATGTCCGTGGTGTTGCGGATGAACGTGACGTCGTACCCCTTCACGCGCAGCCAGCGCTGGAGCACGTCGAAGTTCACCCCGGACCGGATGTGCCCGACGTGCGGCTCGGACTGCACGGTCAGCCCACACAGATAGATACCGACCTTCCCCTCCTCGAGGGGCACGAAGTCACGGACCTCGCGGGTGGCGGTGTCGTAGAAGCGGAGAGGCACTCGCCAATCCTAAGGGCGGTGCGGCCCCTGCCCGGAATCCAGACTTGACGGGCAGAAGCCGCACATGTCGGGCGGAGTTCTGCCCGTCATGTGCAGGATTCCCCGGTCGACCGGGGGATCCTGCAGCCCCTCATGCCTGCGTCGCCGAGAACTCCACCTCGTGCCACCCGGTTGCACCGTCGGGGCGCACGTCCTGCTCGACGCCGGTCTGCACCTGGCCGTCGGCACCGACGGCACGCACCCGGAGCCGGTGGTCGCCCTCGTCGAGGTGGAGGGTGGCCACCCACTGCCGCCAGGTGTCGTTGTTGGGCACGGTGCCGAGCTCGGCCTCGCGCCAGCCGGCGCCGTCGAGGGAGTACTCCACGGCCCGGATGCCCACGCTCTGCGCCCAGGCGGAGCCACCGACCCGAACCCGGCCGGCCGGGACCTCGTCGCCGCCGCGGGGCGACTCGATGCGCGAGGCGATCTTGACCGGGGCACGCTCGGACCAGCCCTTGTCGGTCCAGTACGCCGTGAAGTCCTCGAAGCGGGACACCTCGATGTCGGTGACCCACTTGCACGCCGACACGAAGCCGTAGAGGCCGGGCACGATCGTGCGCACCGGGAACCCGTGGTCGATGGGCAGCGGCTGGCCGTTCATCGCGATGGCCAGCATCGCGTTGCGGCCGGTCTCGGTGAGGACGTCGATCGGCGTCCCGCAGGTCCAGCCGTCCCAGGAAGTCTGCAGCACGGCGTCGGCGCCGGGCCGGACGCCGGCCTCGGCGAGCAGCGCGTCCAGGCGCACGCCGCTCCACCACGCGTTGCCGATCAGCGGCCCGCCGACCGGGTTGGAGACGCAGTTGAGCGTGATCCAGTCCTCGGTGATCTCGCGGTCGATGAGCGCCTGGTAGGTCAGGTTCACCTCGCGGTCGACCATCCCGTGGATGCGCAGGTTCCACTCCGACGGCTCGATCGCCGGTGCTGCGATCGCCGTGTGGATGAGGTAGAACCGCTCGTTCGGGGTCTTCCAGCGGCTGATGCCCTCGACGTCGACGCGGGCACCCGCCGGGGTCGCCGGGTCGCTGATCGGGAGCTTCAGCAGTCGACGGCTCATCTCCACGTGCCGGCGGCGCCGCCCCAGCCGCTCGCCGAAGCTCCCGACCGCGCCGGCGAGCACGGCGACCACCGAGGCCCGGACCAGGAAGGTACGACGGGTGTGCCGGCGCTGCTCCGGGATGCGTTCGGTGTCCTCCCGGGCCCGGCGCGCGTCGTCCTCGTGGGCGACCCTCAGCGGGTCGGTGAGGAACGAGAGCACCACGATCGAGGTGACGGTCCCGGCGGCGACGGGCAGCGTGTCGACGGCTCGGGCGTCGAACCGGGTCATCGCGGCGTAGAGGCCGATCCCGCCGAGCACCGCGAACACGATGATCGGCTGCCACCACGAGCGCGCGGCGAGCGTGCCGGCGTACGCCCAGCAGGCCACCAGCAGCAGGAAGATGATCAGCACGAGCACCGGCTTGTCCCAGTGGCCGAGGATCGCGATCGCCTTCTCGGCAAGGACGCCGGGGACGTACTGCACGACCAGCTCGGCCACCGCGACCGGCGGCGAGACCCGGAGCGTGAGCGCCATGGTGGCGGCATGGCTGACCGCCAGCCCCGCCAGGCCCGCGAGGACTCCGGCGGCACTCCAGATGCCGCGGGGCGCGCTCACCCACCCATCCTTGCTCAGGCATGATCGTCCCGTGAACCCGACTCTCCGTGTCGGCATCGGGACCGACGTGCACCGGCTGGCCGACGGCGTGCCCATGCGCCTGGCCGGCCTGGCGTGGCCGGAGGAGACGGCCGGCCTGGTCGGCCACTCCGACGGCGACGTCGCTGCACACGCCGCCTGTGACGCGCTGCTCTCGGCCGCGAGGCTCGGCGACCTGGGCTCGAACTACGGCACCGCGGAGCCGGAGTGGGCGGGCGCCGCGGGCAGCGCGCTGCTCGTCGAGACCGTGCGCCGCGTGCGCGCCGCGGGCTTCGAGGTCGGCAACGTCGCGATCCAGGTCATCGGCACCCGGCCCCGGATGGGCGCCCGCAAGGCCGAGGCGGAGCGGGTGCTGACCGACGTGGTCGGCGCGCCGGTCTCGGTGGCGGCGACCACGACCGACGGGCTCGGGCTGACCGGGCGGGGCGAGGGCGTGGCCGCGATCGCGACCGCCCTGCTCACCCGGGACTGAGCGCTACGCGGCTGTGGTGACCCGGCCCGCCTCAGGTCGGGCGGCGAGCGCCCGGTAGCGGCGTACGACCAGCTCGACGAGCAGCGGGTGCGGCCCGAGCACGCCGGCGACGGTTCCGGTGCCGGCGAGCCGGCCGAGATGGGCGGCCAGCCGGGCGAAGTGCCCGTCCGCGAGCAGGTACGGCGCCACGGCCACCCGACCGTCGGCCCGCGCCTCCGCCACCGTGTCGCCGACCGGCGGCCCGTCGCCGCTGACGGTGGCGACCCGGACCGGCGCGCCCCAACGGGCCTGGAGCATGCGGCCGGCGGAGGCCAGGTCGATGAGGGCGTCGGGGTCGCGGGAGCCGGCCGCCGCCAGCACCACGGGGTCACGGGGGCGGGCGCCGGCGCCGCGCAGCCGCAGGCACATCACCTCGGCGAGCAGCGGGTGCGGCCCGAGCGGGCGAGCCAGCTGCACGGGTGCGCCTGCCCTCGACATCGCGGCGGGCAGGTCGCAGCGGACGTGGAATCCGGTCGAGAGCAGCAGCGGCACCACGACCGCCGGAGCGTCGAGGGACCGGGCGACGGAGTCGAGGCTCGGCGCGCACAGCTCGACGTACGAACCTGTCGCGGGGACGCCGAGCCGGCGGGCTGCGTGCGCGGTGACCGCTGCCGCGACCCGGTTGCCGGCGGCGACCCGGGTGCCGTGGGCGACGGTGACGAGGGAGGGCGCGGTCATGCCGCCGCCAGCCGGTAGCCGCGCTTGACCACGGTCTGCACGACCCGGGTGCCGACCGCCGCCCGCAGCCGGGCGACCGCCATCTCGACGGCGTGCTCGGTGGCCGCCTGTCCGGTAGGCAGGGCCGCGAGCAGCTCGCGCCGGCCGACGACGTGGCCGGGGTTGACCGCGAGCGCCTGCAGCACTGCCAGCGGAGCCGGGGAGAGCCGCAGCGCGACCCCGTCGAGGTAGACGGTGTCGCCGTGCAGGAGCAGCTGGTGGCCGCCGGTCTCGATGGCCTGGCCGCACCGGCGCAGCGGCAGCTCGGTCTCCATGAGCTTGACCATCGCGGCCAGCCGCGACCGCTCCGGCTGGATGGTGGGCACGCCCCACAGCTCGAACGCCGCCGCGGTCACCGGCCCGACACACGTGGCGACCACGTCGGCCTGGAAGGCGGCGACCACCTCGTCGCGGCGCCCCACGGCACCGGCCACCTCCATCAGCGCGGCCACGGCGGGGGCCGAGGTGAAGGTGACCGCGTCCAGCTTGCGCTCCGCGATCAGGTCGACGAGCCGGAACACCGGCGCCGGGTCCGCCGCCCCCTCGACCCGGTAGACGGTCACCACCTCGACGGTCGCGCCCTGCCGGCGCAGCGCGTGGGCGACGGTCGAGAGCGACTGCCCGTGCTCCTGCACGACGATCCGCAGCCCGCTGAGGTCCCGGCCCCGCAGGTGTGCGAGCACGTCCTCGAAGCACTCGGACTCCGGTGCCCACAGCTCGCGCAGCCCGGCCCGGCGCAGCGCGCCCACCGACTTGGGACCGCGGGCCAGGATCTCGGCACGGTCCAGTGCCTCGAGCAACGGCACCTGCAGCCCCCACGGCTGGGTGGCCGCGATCCACGACCGCACCCCGATGCCCGTGGTGGCGATGAACATGTCGACCGGTGCCGAGAGGACGGCCTCGGTGGCCGCTCGCAGCGCCGCCTCGTCGATCCGGTTGGGCTCGACCGACAGCGCGGCCGCCCACTCGACCTCGGCCCCGCGCCGTACCAGCAGCGCGGTCTGCTCGTCGGCCTTGCGGGCGGCGGTGACGCCGATCCGGTAGTCGCGCAGCGGCGCCGCCTCGGTGCCGCTCATGCGAGCAGCCGCGGACCGACGTGGACCAGCCCGTCGACCACCTTCACCTCGTACGACGGCACCGCGACGTGGTCGTCGTCGAGACAGCGTCCGGTGCGCAGGTCGAAGGCATGCTTGTGCATCGGGGACGCCACGAACGGCACGTCACCCCGGGTGCCGACGATGCCGCGTGCCAGCACGGAGGCCTTCGCGAACGGGTCGTAGTTCCCGAGCGCGTAGACGCTGTCGTCGTGGGTCCGGAAGATCGCGAGTGCCTGGCCGTGCACGAGCGCGGTGACGCCGCGCTCGACCTCGAGCTCCTCCACGGGACACACGGGCTGCCATTCCTCTTGCGTCATGGGGCTCCCACGGGGATCGAGGCGCCCAGGTCGACCGGCTGGTCGAGGGTCGCCGGACGGATCTGGCCGCGCTCGGTGGTGAACGTGATGTTGGGGTCGGGGGTCCCGGGGGCGTTCACGAACGAGACGAAGCGGGCCAGCTTGTCGGAGTCGTCGAGCGTCGCCTTCCACTCGTCGACGTAGGTGTCCACGTGCCGGGCCATGTCGGCCTCGAGCTGGGCGCCGAGCCCGAGCGCGTCGTCGACCACGATCTCCCGGACCCGGTCGAGGCCGCCGTCGATGGTCCCGAGCCAGGTCGAGGTGCGCTGCAGCCGGTCGGCGGTGCGGACGTAGTAGAGGAGGAACCGGTCGAGGTAGCGGACCAGGTCCTCGGTCGACAGGTCGCCGGCCAGCAGCTGGGCGTGCGCCGGGGTGGCGCCACCGTTGCCGCAGACGTAGAGGTTCCAGCCCTTCTCGGTGGCGATGACGCCGAAGTCCTTGCTCCGGGCCTCTGCGCACTCGCGGGCGCAGCCGCTCACGCCGCCCTTGAGCTTGTGCGGCGACCGGAGCCCGCGGTAGCGGAGCTCGAGGTCGATGGCCAGCTGTACGGAGTCCTGCACGCCGTACCGGCACCAGGTCGAGCCGACGCAGGACTTCACCGTGCGCAGCGACTTGCCGTAGGCGTGGCCGGACTCGAAGCCGGCGTCCACCAGCCGCCGCCAGATCGCCGGCAGCTCCTCCATCCGGGCGCCGAACAGGTCGATCCGCTGGCCGCCGGTGATCTTCGTGTAGAGCCCGAAGTCGCGGGCCACCTCGCCGATCACGATCAGCTTCTCGGGCGTGATCTCGCCGCCGGGGACCCGCGGCACCACGGAATAGGTGCCGTTGCGCTGGATGTTCGCGAGGTAGGCGTCGTTGGTGTCCTGCAGCGCCGCGGTGTCGGCGTCGAGCACGTGGCCGTTCAGCTGGCTGGCCAGGATCGAGGCGATCGCCGGCTTGCACACGTCGCAGCCGCGCCCGCGGCCGTGCGCCTCGACGATGTCGTCGAACCTGCGGTAGCCGTGCACCGAGACCAGGTCGAAGAGCTCCTGCCGGGTCAGGTCGAAGTGCTCGCAGATGCCGGTCGCGACCCTGCGGCCGCCGGCCTCGAGCCGCTCGGTCAGCAGGTTCTTCACCACCGGCAGGCAGGAGCCGCACGTGGTACCGGCCCGGGTGCACGCCTTGGCGCACGGCAGGTCGGCACAGCCCTGCGCGTCGATGGTCGAGCAGATCGTGCCCTTGGTGACGTTGTTGCACGAGCACACGACCGCCCCGTCGGGCATGCCCACCTGAGCAGTCCCGCGGGCTGCGGGGAGAATCAGCTCCTCGGGGTTCTCGGGCAGGTCCATGCCGGAGGAGACCATCGGCCGGAGCACGCCGTACGCCGACGCGTCGCCGACCAGGACGCCTCCGAGCAGGCGGCTCCCGTCCGCGGAGACCACCAGCTTTTTGTAGATGCCGGCGACGGCGTCGGCGAAGACGAGCTCCAGCGCGCCGTCGGTGGTCGCGAAGGCGTCGCCGAACGACGCCACGTCGACGCCGAGCAGCTTGAGCTTGGTGGACATGTCGGCGCCGGTGAACCCGCCGAGCCCGTCGAGCAGCACGTCGACCACCACCTCGGCCATCTGGTAGCCCGGCGCGACCAGGCCGTACATCCGCCCGGCCGGCGCAGCGCACTCGCCGATCGCGAAGATGCCGGCGTCACGGGTGCGGCACTGCTCGTCGACCAGCACGCCCCCGCGCTCGGCGACGTCGAGGCCGCACTCGCGGGCCAGGCCGTCGCGGGGCCGGATGCCGGCGGAGAACACGACGACCTCGGCCGGGACCGTGGCACCCTCGGCCAGCGCCAGCCCGGTCACCCGGCCGGCCGGTGCGCCGGCCGCCTCGTCGGACCCGAGCACCGACGAGGTGGCCGCCCCCGTGTGGACCGTGACGCCGAGCTTCTCGATGTGCCGCACCAGGGTGGCGCCGCCGGCCGGGTCCAGCTGGACCGGCATCAGCCGCGGCGCCATCTCGACGACGTGCGTGTCGAGCCCGAGCTGGACCAGCGCGTTCGCCGCCTCCAGCCCGAGCAGGCCGCCGCCGATGACGGCGCCGGTGGTGGCCATGGCTGCCGCCTCCCGGATCGCCTCGAGGTCCTCGATGGTGCGGTAGACGAAGCACCCGTCGAGGTCCCGGCCCGGGACCGGCGGCACGAACGGCGCCGCCCCGGTGGCCAGCACCAGGACGTCGAAGCCGAGCAGCTGCCCGTCGTCGAGCGCGACGGTCCGGGTGTCGCGGTCGACGGCGGTGACCGTCGTGTCGAGGAGCAGCCGCACCCGCGGGTCGTCGTACTGCCCCTCGGGGAGCAGCGAGAGCTCGTCCGCGGTCGACGCGGAGAAGAAGGAGGTGAGCGCGACCCGGTCGTACGCCGGCCGCGGCTCCTCCCCCACGACGACCACGTCGAAGCGCTCGGTGAGCCCGCGCTCGATCGCCGCCTGCACGAAGCGGTGGCCGACCATGCCGTGTCCGGCGACCACCAACGTCTTGCGGGTGTGCGTCATGGGAGGTTCCTTTCGATGGACCGAGTCTGGGGTCGGTGTGTCAAGGGGCGGTTTTCGGTTTGTTTCGCGCGTGAAAACAGGTGTTCACACGGCGGCGGGGTCGCGGGCGCCCAGCAGGTCGCGGACCGCGGAGGTGCAGCCCCCGCAGCCGGTGGTGGCACGGGTCGTCGTCCGGGCCTCCTCGAGGGAGGCGCAGGCCCGGATCCGGCCTGCCGAGACACCGGCGCACGCACACACCTCGGCGTCGTCGGGCAGCAGGGTCGAGGAGTCGCCGGGTGGCCGCTCGGCCATGAGCAGCTCACCCGGCTCGTGCGGCCCGAGGACCGTGCGCCGGTCGTAGAGCTGGGTGATCAGCCCGACCCTGGACAGGTCGCCGACCAGGGTGCCCGCGACGATCACGCCGCCGCGGACCACGAGCTTGCGGTGGGTGCGGGCGATCGGGTTGGTCACCTCGACCACCTCGCCGTCGGTGCGCTCGGGATCACCGAGGACCGCCACGTCGAGTCCGGTGGCCCGGAGCCGCGCGACCGTCCGGGACCCGTCGTACCTCGCGTCCCCGCCGGTGAGGTGGTCGGCGAGGACGGCCGCCTGCTCCCAGGCCGGCGGCACCAGCCCGGGTGCGCGTCCGGCGTGCTCGGCGCAGTCGCCGATCGCGTGCACCCTGTCGTCGGTGACCGACTCCAGGTGCCGACCGACCACCATCCCGCGGCGGCAGTACAGGCCCGCCCGCCGGGCCAGCGCGGTCGACGGACGGCCGCCGGCGGCGAGCACCACCAGGTCGGTCTCGAGCGTGAACCCGTTGTCCAGCCGGAGCCCGGCGTCGGTCAGCCGCACCGCCCGCGAGCCCGTGTAGACCTCGGTGCGCAGCCGGCGCAGGTCCCGCTCCAGCACCGCGCCGCCGCGCTCGTCGACCTGCCGGCTGAGCAGGTGGTCGGTGCCCTCGACGACCTCGGTGGCCACGCCGCGCACCGACAGTGCCCGCGCCACCTGGAGCCCGAGGAGACCGCCGCCCACGACGACCGCCCGGCCGGCCTCGGGGACCGCGCCGAGCAGGCGGAGGCAGTCGGCCATCGAGCGGAACGTGTGCACCGCGGGGTGCAGGCTGCCGTCGAGCCGGACCAGCCCGCGGATCGGCGGCAGGGTCGGGATCGCGCCGGTGGCGAGGACCAGCCGGTCGTAGGGGATGCGGGTGCCGTCGACCAGCATCACCTCGGCGGCGTCCCGGTCCACCTCCAGCACCCGGGCGCCGGTGCGTAGGTCGATCCCGTGGCCGGCGTACCATCCCGGCTCGCGCAGGACCAGGGCGTCCAGCGGGTGCGTGCCTTCGAGGACCGCGGACAGCAGGATCCGGTTGTACGCCGGCCCGGCCTCGTCGCCCAGCACCGTGACGTGGCCGTCGTAACCGCGGGCGACCAGCTCCTCGCACAGCCGCACCGAGGCCATGCCGTTGCCGACCACGACCAGGCGCTCGTGCGCGCTCATGCCGGTCTCACCACCGCGGCGCACACCTTGAACTCCGGCATCCGCGATGCTGGGTCGAGGGCGTCGTTGGTGAGCCGGTTCGCCCCGACCCAGTGGAACGGCACGAAGACCGTGTCCGGCCGGATGGTGCCGACCACCCGCGCGGCCGCGGTCATCGCGCCGCGTCGGGTGGCGACCGTGACCGGCTCGCCGTCCGCGGTGCCCAGTCGCCGCGCCAGCATGGGGTGCATCTCGACGAACGGGCCGGAGTCGGGGAGGTCGCGGAGCCGGCGGGTCTGGGCGCCGGACTGGTACTGCCCGAGCACCCGGCCGGTGGTCAGGTGCACCGGGTAGTCCGCGCAGGGCTGTTCGGCCGGCCCGCGGTGCTCGACGACATGGAAGCGGGCCCTGCCGTCGGGGTGGGCGAACCCGTCCAGGAACATCCGCTGCGTGCCGGGGTGGTCGGGAGACGGGCAGGGCCAGAACACGCCGTGCTCGGCCCGGATCCGCGAGTAGTCGATGCCGGCATAGTCGGCCTTCCCGCCGGCCGAGGCCCGGCCCAGCTCGGCGAAGACCTCCTCCGGGTCGGTCGCGAACGGCACCGGGGAGCCCACCCGTTCGGCCAGGCCCGCGATCACGTCGAGGTCGCTGCGCACCCCCTCGGGCGCCCGGGTTGCGCGCTGCCGCAGCAGCACCCGGCCCTCGAGGTTGGTCATGGTGCCGGTCTCCTCGGCCCACTGGGTCACCGGCAGCACCACGTCCGCGCGGGCCGCGGTCTCGGACAGCACCACGTCGGCGACCACGAGCAGGTCCAGCGCGTCGAGCCGCTCGGAGACGTGCCGCGCGTTGGGGGCGGACACCACGATGTTGCTGCCGAACACCAGCAGCGCCCTCGGTCCGCTGTCGGTGCCCAGCGCGTCGAGCAGCTCGTACGCCGAGCGCCCCCTGCCCGGCAGGGTGTCCGGGTCGACGCCCCACACCGCAGCCACGTGCGCACGGGCCGCCGGGTCGTCGATCATCCGGTAGCCGGGCAGCTGGTCCGCCTTCTGCCCGTGCTCGCGCCCGCCCTGGCCGTTGCCCTGCCCGGTCAGGCATCCGTAGCCGGCGTACGGCGTGCCCGGCTGCCCGAGCGCCAGCGCCAGGTTGATCCAGGCCAGCACGGTGTCGGAGCCGGTCGCGTGCTGCTCGGCACCGCGCGCGGTGAGCACCATGACCCGCTCCGCGTCGACCAGCAGGCGGGCGAGCGCCCGCAGCTCGGGCACCGGCACCCCGGTCACCCGCTCCACGCGCTCCGGCCACCAGGCGGCCACCGACCGCTTCACGTCGTCGAACCCGGAGGTCCGCGTGGCGACGTACTCCTCGTCGACCACGCCCGCCGCGACCACGAGGTGCAGCAGCCCCAGCGCGAGGGCGAGGTCGGTGCCGGGGACCGGCTGGACGAAGACGTCGGCACGGTCCGCGGTCGGGGTGCGCCGCGGGTCGACCACCACGACCCGCCCGCCGCGCTCGCGGAGGGCGTCGAGGTGCCGGGCCGCCGGCGGCATGGTCTCGGCGAGGTTCGACCCGACCAGCACCAGCACGTCGGTCCGCTCCAGGTCCGCGAGCGGGAACGGCAGCCCGCGGTCCAGCCCGAACGCCCGGGTGCCGGCCGACGCCGCGGACGACATGCACCAGCGGCCGTTGTAGTCGATCTGGCTGGTGCCGAGCGCGGCCCGGGCCAGCTTGCCGAGCTGGTAGGCCTTCTCGTTGGTGAGCCCGCCGCCGCCGAACACGCCGACGGTGTCCGGGCCGTGCTCGGCCCGCAGCGCGGCCAACCGGCCGGCGACCAGGTCGAGCGCCGCGTCCCAGGTCGCCGGGGCCAGCTCTCCGGTGGCCGGGTCGCGGACCAGCGGCCGGGTGAGCCGCTCCCGGTGCCGGAGCAGGCCCGCCGCCGTCCAGCCCTTGCGGCACAGCCCGCCCCGGTTGACCGGGAACTCCTCCCACGCCACGACCTCGGGTGTGCGGGCACCCTCCAGCCGCATGCCGCACTGCAGCGAGCAGTAGGGGCAGTGCGTCTCGGTCGCGGTCATGGTGTCCTCCGGGGACGTCAGATGCGGGCCGAGGCGAGGCTCGGCGCTCGGGAGACCAGGAAGGTGCGGCGGGTGTAGAAGAACCAGGTCACCGTCAGGCACACCACGTAGAAGCTGGTGAAGGCCACGAACGCGCCGGTCACCGCGCCGGCCGGGTCGTCGATCCACGGCGCCCCGAACGTGAGCGGGATCAGGAAGCCGCCCAGGGCGCCGATCGCGCCGGCGATCCCGATGACCGCGCTGGACTCCTTGGTCGCGCGGCCCAGCGCGGCGTCGTACTCCGGCGTCCCGGGCGTGGCCGTGCGCTTCGCCTGGCTCTGGAAGATCAGCGGGATCATCCGGTACGTCGACCCGTTGCCGATGCCGGTGGCGGCGAACACGAACAGGAACGCGGCGAGGAACCACGGGAAGAGGGCCGCGTTGTCCTGTGCGATCGCCGGGTCCTGACCGGGGTTCGGGGTCAGTCGGCTCAGGGTGGCGAGCACCGCGAGGGTGCCGACGATCATCGCGGCGAAGGTCCAGAAGGTGACCCGGGACCCGCCGTACCGGTCGGCCAGCCAGCCGCCGAACGGCCGCGCGACGGACCCGACCAGGGCGCCGAGGAACGCGTAGTAGGCGAAGTTGATGCCGGTGCCGAGCGGCTCCGGCTCGGGCACCCAGAAGTTCAGCTTGATCAGCAGCGGCATGGCGGCGGAGTAGCCGATGAACGAGCCGAACGTGCCGATGTAGAGGAACGACATCACCCAGGTGTGCTTGTACCGGAGCACGGCGAGCTGCTCGCGCGGCGAGGACTTGGCAGTGGTCAGGTTGTTCATGAAGAGAAAGGCGCCGGCAGCGGCGAGCAGCGCCAGCCCGGCGTACAGGTAGCCGGCACGCTGCAGCGCCAGCCCGTCCTCGCTGGCCTTCACCAGGCCGAAGATCCCGGCCGCGCCGACCACGACCGGCAGGAACAGCTGGATGACCGCGACGCCGAGGTTGCCGCCGGCGGCGTTGAGGCCGAGCGCGGTGCCCTTGCGGGCAGCGGGGTAGAAGAAGTTGATGTTCGCCATCGACGAGGCGAAGTTGCCGCCGCCGACACCGGCGGTCGCGGCGATCACCACGAACACCCAGTACGGCGTCTCCGGCCGCTGCACTGCCCACGCGAACAGCAGCGTGGGCATCAGCAGCATCAGGGCGCTCACCACGGTCCAGTTGCGGCCACCGAACTTCGGCACCGCGAACGTGTAGGGCAGCCGGATCAGCGACCCGACCAGGTTCGGCACCGCCACCAGCAGGAACAGCTGCTGCGGGGTGAAGTCGAAGCCGACCTTGAGCAGCATGGCCGCGCTGACGCTCCACAGCAGCCAGACGGAGAAGCCGAGGTGCTCGGCGAAGATCGACCAGAGCAGGTTCCGGCGGGCCACCCGGCGGCCGCCGGCCTCCCAGAACGCCGGGTCCTCGGGGCGCCAGTCGTCGATCCAGGTGCCGCCGCGGGCGGTCGCGCCGGTCGGCGGGGCCGGGGCGGTCGGGGTCTCGGTCGCGGTCACGGGTCCTCCTCGGGAACGGGTTGCCGAGGAACCTAGGAACCGCGCGTTTCGGAGGATCGCGCGTTTGTTTCACGCAGGTGTCAACTTGTGCTCACGACCTCACAGCGGCCGCCGAGCACCGGGAACGACGAGGACCCCCGGGCCGTGCCCGGGGGTCCTCGATGTCGTCAGATGTGGTGCCTCAGGAGGCGAGCACCTCGTCGAGCAGGGCCTCGGCCTTGTCCTCGTTGGTGTGCTCGGCCAACGCCAGCTCGGAGACGAGGATCTGGCGGGCCTTCGCCAGCATCCGCTTCTCGCCGGCCGACAGGCCACGGTCACGCTCCCGGCGCCACAGGTCGCGGACGACCTCGGCCACCTTCATCACATCTCCCGAGTGGAGCTTCTCCAGGTTCGCCTTGTAGCGGCGCGACCAGTTGGTCGGCTCCTCGACGTGCGCAGCCCGCAGGACGTCGAAGACACGGTCGAGACCGTCCTTGTCGACGACGTCACGCACACCCACGAGATCGAGATTGCAGGCAGGGACCCGGACGACCAGGTCCTGCTGGGCGACGATGCGGAGAACCAGGTACTGCCTGTCCTCTCCCTTGATGGTGCGGGTCTCGATGTCCTCGATGACCGCTGCTCCGTGATTTGGGTAAACAACCGTTTCGCCGACGGTGAATGTCATGTGCCAAGTACCCCTTCCTAGGTGACTAGTCTAACACGCCCGGACGGGTGGTCCCGCCACGTTTGCGCAGGTCAGGGGCCACTTCAGGGCTTGACAGAACGGGCACTTGCGTGCTGCAACAGGACGGAAAGGCCGGGTTCCGGGGCCATCGGATGGTCCGGACCGGACGACATGACTAGTCCATCTGGTCGATACTGGGCACCGTGTCGCCGACCATCGACGAGCCCGCGCAGGCGCGGGCACAGCGTCCTCGCGCCCGGTCCGGGAAGGACCCGCACCGCCCCCGCGCCGAGCGGGGACTCGACGTACGCCGGTCGTGGCCGGTGGCACTGTTGCGTGCCGGGCACCTCCGGCAGGCGCTGCTGCTCACGCTGGTCATGGGCACGGCCGCCGCGCTGACCGGGCGCAGCCTTCCGGAGGTCGGGCTGGTGGCGGCCACGATCCTGGTCGGGCAGTTGCTGGTCGGCTGGCACAACGACGTCGTCGACGCCGCCCGGGACCGGTCCCACGCCCGCGACGACAAGCCGATCGCGCTGGGGATCCTCGACAAGGGGACGGCCACGTTCGCGATGGCGTTGGCGTTGCTGCTCGTCGTACCCCTCTCCGTCGCGAACGGGCTCGAGGCGGCCGGCGCGCACGGCGGGTTCCTGCTGCTGGCGCTGCTGACCAACGCCGGCGTGCTGCGCCGTACCGCCTTCTCGTTCCTGCCCTGGGCGGCAGGCTTCGCGCTGCTCCCCGCGTTCCTGTCGTACGGCGGCTACGCGGGCGAGGGCGCCGGCGGCCCGCCCACGACCGAGGTGACGGTGCTGGCCGCGCTGCTCGGGATCGGGGTGCACGTGCTGCGCTCGCTGCCGGGCCTGGTCGACGACAACAAGGACGGGTGGCGCACCTTCCCGCTGCGGGTCGCGCTGCACACCGGCGCCCCGCGCCTGCTGGTGATCGGGGGCCTGTGGACCGCCGCCGTGAGCGCCGGGATCGTGGTCGCGGCCCTGAGGGTCGGGCTGGTCCGGTGAACGCTAGGCTGTGACCCGCACCTTGCCGCTGCGCCCCGGAGGACCGGGCCGCCGACGACAACCGAAGGCCCACAGATGCTGACTCGCTCGAGGATCACCCGCGTGACCGCGGCCGGCGTGCTCGTGCTCGCCACCACCGCCCTGTCCGCGTGCGGTTTCAACTACGCGACCGACAAGGTCTACACGCCGGCCGAGGGCGTCAACCAGCGCGACAGCCGCGTCGACGTGCTCAACGCCGTCATCGTGGCCACCGAGGACGGCAAGGGCACGTTCGTCGCCAGCCTGGTCAACAACGAGGTCCCGACGGTCGAGAACGGTCAGGTCTCCGACAACGACGACTCCCTGACCGGGCTCACGGGCGTCGACGGCTCCACGGTGACCGCCGACCTGTCGGCCCCGGTGGACATCCCCAGCGCCAGCCTCGTGAAGCTCGCCGACGGCAACGGCATCCCGGTCGAGGGCGACAGCATCAAGCTCGGCCACTTCGTGACCGTGCAGCTCACGTTCTCCAACGCCGACCCGGTCACGATGACCATCCCTGTGGTCGCCAACGCGGGCGACTTCGCCGACCAGGACGGCAGCTCCCTGACCCCCACCGAGATCCCGTCGGGGTACGAGCCCGGCAACGGCACGGTCGGCGAGGGCGAGGAGTGACGGCATGACCCACACGCTCGTCCTGCTCCGCCACGGCGAGAGCGAGTGGAACGCCAAGAACCTCTTCACCGGCTGGGTCGACGTCGACCTGACCGACAAGGGCCGGGCCGAGGCGGTCGAGGGCGGTCGACAGCTGGTCGAGGCCGGTCTGCTGCCCGACGTCGTCCACACCTCGCTGCAGCGTCGCGCGATCACCACCGCGCACCTCGCGCTCGACGCGGCCGACCGGCACTGGATCCCGGTACGCCGGTCCTGGCGGCTCAACGAGCGGCACTACGGCGCGCTCCAGGGCAAGGACAAGAAGCAGACGCTCGAGCAGTATGGCGAGGAGCAGTTCATGCTCTGGCGCCGCTCGTTCGACGTACCCCCGCCGCCGCTGGCCGACGACGACGAGTTCAGCCAGGTGGGCGACCCCCGCTACGCCGACCTCGGCGACGAGATGCCGCGCACCGAGTGCCTCAAGGACGTCATCGCCCGCTTCCTGCCCTACTGGCAGTCCGACATCGTGCCGGACCTCCAGGACGGCCACCTGGTCCTGGTCGCCGCGCACGGCAACAGCCTGCGGGCGCTGGTCAAGCACCTCGACGGGATCAGCGACGCCGACATCGCCGGGCTCAACATCCCGACCGGCATGCCCCTGGTCTACCGCCTCGACGAGGAGATGAAGCCGACCGTCCCCGGTGGCGAGTACCTCGACCCCGAGGCGGCCGCCGCGGCCGCTGCCGCGGTCGCCAACCAGGGCCGCTGACCCTCACCGCCGGTCGGCCGCTGGTCGACGAGCGAGCCCCAGCGAGCGTCTCGAAGCCAGCGCGACGAGCGGCCAACCATTGCGGCCCGAGCGGCCAGGAGTTGCGCGTCGGGCGGCCGGGGGGTGCGCGACCCGGCCGCCCGACGCGCAAGAACGGGCGCCGCCGGGCAGGGTCAGGCGTCGGTGCTGGCCAGCTCGCCGGTGACGACGTAGTGGACCCGGTCCGCCACGGAGACCGCGTGGTCGGCGATCCGCTCGTAGTAGCGACCGAGGAGCGCCAGGTCGACGGCAGGCTCGATGCCGTGCGTCCAGTTGGCGCCGAGCAGCTCGCGGAAGGACTTGCGGCGCAGCTGGTCCATCTTCTCGTCGACCTCGTGCAGGTCCGCGGCGGCCGCGACGTCACGGTCGGCGATGATGTCGGCGACCTTGCCGGTCATCAGCTCGGCCACCATGGCCATCTTGCGGATGGTCGGCTCGACGTCCTCCGGGACCGCCCGCTCGGGCACGCGGAGCCGGGCGATCTTGGCGACGTGCACCGCCAGGTCTCCCATGCGCTCGAGGTCGCTGACCATGCGCAGGGCGGCCACCAGCGTCCGCAGGTCGCCTGCCACCGGCTGCTGCAGGGAGAGCAGGCTGAAGGTCTGGTCCTCGACCCGCTCGCGGGCGAGGTCGATCTTGACGTCGTTGCTGATCACCTGCTCGGCGATCTCCGCACTGCCCTCGAGCAGGGCTTCGGTGGCCTGGGCCACCGCCTCCTGCACCTGCCGGGCGATGCCGGAGAGGTCGATGAAGATGGAGTCGAGCTGGTCGTGGAAAGCCTCGCGCATAGGACTGACTCTAGGCGCCCCAGGTGACGGGCAGGCGAAGTCCGGTGAACGAGGAATGAACAGTGGGCAGCGCGGCGGTCCGTGGGCGAACTCGCCGTGAAACCCTGCGTACGATCGGGGCGTGACGACGACGCAGGCACTGCTGTTTGCGCTGCTCGGAGCCGTCCTCGCCGGTGGCGTCTTCCTGGCGTGGTACGTCAGCGAGAGGCAGCAGCAGCGGATCGAGGCCGCTGACGCTCCCGCCGTACCCCCCGAGGTGGGGGCCGTGCTGTCGGTGCTCCGCTCCAGTGCCGTCATCGTGGACGAGGAGGACGTGGTCCTCAAGGCCTCCGCGCCGGCGTTCGCCCTCGGGCTGGTGCGCAACAACGAGATGGTCGACCAGGAGCTGGCCGACCTGGTCCGCTCCGTACGCCGCGACGGGCAGATCCGCGAGACCGAGCTGGTCATCGGCCGTACGCCGACGTCCCCGCCACGGCACGTCACCGCACGCGTGGCGCCCCTCGGCAGCCGCCTGGTGCTCGCGCTGGTCGAGGACCGCACCCGCGAACGCCGGGTCGAGGCGATCCGCCGTGACTTCGTCGCCAACGTCAGCCACGAGCTGAAGACCCCGGTCGGCGCGATCCGGCTGCTGGCCGACGCCGTCCAGGACGCGAGCGGCGACCCCGAGGCGGTCGAGCGCTTCGCCGGCCGGATGATCACCGAGAGCGAGCGGCTGACCCGGCTGGTGCAGCAGATCATCGAGCTGTCCCGCCTCCAGTCCGACGACCCGCTCGACGAGCCGGTGCCGGTCTCGCTCGACGACGCCGTGGCGACCGCGGTCGACACCACCGCCATCGACGCGCAGGCGCGCGGGATCTCGGTGGTCGCCTCCGGCGAGAAGGGCCTCAAGGTGCTCGGCAACCGGGAGCAGGTGACGGTCGCGATCAGCAACCTCGTGGCCAACGCAGTGAACTACTCCCCCGACCGGTCGTCGGTGCTGGTGGCCACCCGGGCAGCCGACGACGACATGGTCGAGATCTCCGTGACGGACCAGGGCATCGGCATCCCCTCCGGCGAGATCGACCGCATCTTCGAGCGGTTCTACCGGGTGGACCCCGCCCGGCACCGCTCCACCGGTGGCACCGGGCTCGGCCTGTCCATCGTCAAGCACGTCGCAGCCACCCACGGCGGAGACATCCGCGTGTGGTCCGTCGAGGGGCAGGGATCCACCTTCACCCTGACCCTCCCCCGCAAGAACCAGGAGGGAAGCCCGTGACGCGGGTACTCGTCGTCGAGGATGAAGAGAGCTACTCCGACGCGCTGGCCTACATGCTGCGCAAGGAGGGGTTCGAGGTGGCGGTCGCGAACACCGGACCGGACGCGCTGACGGAGTTCGGGCGCAACGGTGCCGACATCGTGCTGCTCGACCTGATGCTCCCCGGCCTCCCGGGCACCGAGGTCTGCCGCCAGATCCGGCAGACCTCGTCGGTGCCGGTGATCATGGTCAGCGCGAAGGACGACGAGGTCGACAAGGTCGTCGGCCTCGAGCTCGGCGCCGACGACTACGTCACCAAGCCCTACTCCCCGCGCGAGCTGGTGGCCCGGATCCGTGCGGTGCTGCGCCGCGGCCAGGAGCCCGAGCAGGCGCCGCCCACGCTGGAGGCCGGGCCGGTCCGGATGGACGTCGAGCGGCACGTGGTCACCGTGGACGGCACCGAGCAGCGGCTCCCGCTCAAGGAGTTCGAGCTGCTCGAGATGTTCCTGCGCAACCCCGGCCGGGTGCTCACCCGCGGGCAGCTGATCGACCGGGTCTGGGGGACCGACTACGTCGGCGACACCAAGACCCTCGACGTGCACGTGAAGCGACTGCGGGCGAAGCTGGAACCGGACCCGGGCGAGCCGAAGTACCTCGTCACCGTGCGTGGGCTCGGCTACAAGCTCGACCTGTGACGGCCGCAGCTGCAGGATTCCCCGGTTGACCGGGGGATCCGTCACTCGACGGGCAGTGCAACGCCCGACATGCGACAGAACTGCCTGTCCGGTGTGACGGATGTGGCTGGCCGGATGTCGCGCATCGACGTCTGAAAACCGCGTGTCCGGTGTCAGTGGTGGTACCTACGCTGGTCCGGTGAGTACGACGACCCCTCGCGCCTGGCTGCCCGTGGCCGCGGTCAGCTGCACGCTGGTGTTCTGGGCCTCCGCGTTCGTCGCGATCCGGCACCTCGGCCACGACTTCTCCCCGGGAGCGCTGTCGCTGGGCCGGCTCGTGGTGGGGTCGCTGTGCCTCGGGGTGGTCGCGCTCGGCCGGGGCGTCCCGCGGCCGTCGAAGGGCGACTGGGTCTCGCTGGTGGCGATCGGGATCCTCTGGTTCGGGGTCTACAACGTCGCGCTCAACGAGGGCGAGCGCCGGGTCGACGCCGGCACCGCCGCGATGCTGATCCAGGTCTCGCCGGTGCTGATCGCGCTGCTGGCGGCGGTCTTCCTCGGCGAGCGGTTCACCGTCCACCTCGGCGTCGGGCTGGCCCTGGCGTTCAGCGGCGTCGCGGTGATCGCGCTCTCCACCTCCCCCGGCGGCGATCGTGACGTGCTCGGTGTCGCGCTGTGCCTGCTGTCGGCCGCGGTCTACTCGGTCAGCCTGATCCTGCAGAAGCCGCTGGTCGGCCGGCTGGCCGCGGTGCACGTCACCTGGCTGGCCTGCACCATCGGCGCGATCGTGTGCCTGCCGTTCGCGGGACAACTGGTGTCCGAGGCGGCCGACGCACCGGCGGCCTCGATCTGGTGGCTGGTCTACCTCGGGGTGTTCCCGACGGCGATCGCGTTCACGACGTACGCCTATGCCCTGCGGCACATGACCGCCGGCAACCTGGGCGTCACGACGTACCTCGTCCCCCCGATCACGATCGTGATGGGCGTGGTCTTCCTGAGCGAGGCACCGCCCACGATGGCGTACGCCGGGGGCGCGCTCGCGCTGGTCGGCGTCGCGGTCGCGCGCCGCAAGCCACGCAGCGCGTCGAAGAAGGTCGCGGCGGCGCCCGAGGCTGCCATGCTGAAGAGGTGACCGCGCTCGCCGCTCTCCTCATCGGCCTCGTCGCCGCGCTGCACGTCGGCTTCCTGATCCTCGAGATGTTCCTCTGGACGCGTCCCGCTGGACGGCAGGTCTTCCGCCTCGAGCCGGCGTTCGCGGAGGAGACGAAGGTGCTGGCCGCGAACCAGGGGCTCTACAACGGGTTCCTCGCCGCCGGCCTGATGTGGGGCCTCTTCGCCGACAAGACCGACGTCCAGGTGTTCTTCCTCGCCTGCGTGGTCGTGGCCGGCGTGTTCGGCGCGGCCACGGTCAACCGGCGCATCCTCGTCGTGCAGGCGGTGCCGGCGGTGCTGGCGCTGCTCGCAGTGCTTGCGGCGGCCTGACGCTCACCCGTCGCGCTGTGCGTCCTCGGCCTCCAGCCAGCCGCGGAACGCCTCGAGGTTGGCGGTCGACTCGCCGCGCGCGTTGCGCCACGCCCACTCCTTGCGGATCGAGGACGCGAAGCCGAGCTCGAGGATGGTGTTGAACGACTCGTCGGCGGTGGCCAGCACGGTGCCGAGGATCCGGTCGAGGTCCGCGATCGCGGCGTCGAGCGGTAGCCGGGCGTCGAGGTAGATGTCGCCGGTGGCGTCGACCGCGAACGCCACCGCGTACAGCCGGAGGTTCTTCTCCAGCAGCCAGCGGTAGACCGCCTCGTGGTTCTCGTCGGGGTTGCGGCAGACGAACGCGTGCACGCCCAGCGCGTGGTTGCCGACGTCGACGCGGACCGGGGTCTGCAGCTTGCGCTCGCCCGGCAGCGCGAACGAGAAGACGCCAGCGGTGCCCTCGTCGTAGGCGACGTCGTTCTCGGTCAGCCAGGCACGGACCGTCTCCGCTGCTGCGGACCCGGTGTCCGCGGCATCAGCCACCGACCGTCACCTCGTCGCGCATCATCTCCACGGCACGACGGTAGGCGTCGAGCGTGCGGTCCGCGGTGCGCTCCCACGAGAACTGGCGGGCCTGCTCCAGCGCGCCGGCGGACAGCGCGTCGCGATAGCCGGGGTCGTCGATCACCTGGCGCAGCGCGTGCGCCCAGTCGCGCGGCTCGTGGGTGTCGACCAGCAGCCCGGAGTGGCCGTTGCGGACCACGGTGGGCAGGCCACCGACCGCGGCGGCGACGACCGGGGTACCGGTGGCCTGGGCCTCGACGGCGACCAGCCCGAACGACTCGTTGTACGACGGCACGGCCACCAGCGTCGCGGCCCGGCACCACTCGGCGAGCTCGGCCTGGTCGACCGGCGGCACGAACTGGACCACGCCGTCCAGCCCGAGGTCGTCGGCGAGGTCGGCCAGCGCCTCGGGGTGCTCGAGGCCGGAGCCGGAGGGGCCGCCCACGACCGGCACCACGAGACGGTCACGCAGTGACGGGTCCTCGTGCAGCAGCACGGCCACGGCCTTGAGCAGCACGTCGGGGGCCTTCAGCGGCTGGATCCGGCCGGCGAACAGCAGGACGTCGGCGTCGACCGGCAGCCCGAGGCGCCGGCGCGCGTCCTTGCGGGGGCCGGGCGTGAACAGGCCGAGGTCGACGCCGGGGTGGACGACGTCCACGCGGGCCGGCTCGGCGTCGTACAGGTCGATCAGCTGGCGGGCCTCGTCGTCGGTGTTGGCGATGAGCATGTCGGCGGCCTCGACCACCTGCTCCTCGCCGATCAGCCGGGCGCTCGGCTCGGGGGTGTCACCCTCGGCGAGCGCGGCGTTCTTGACCTTGGCCATGGTGTGCATGGAGTGGACCAGCGGCACCCCCCAGCGGTCACGGGCCAGCGCGCCGACCTGGCCGGAGAGCCAGTAGTGGGAGTGGATCGCGTCGTAGTGGCCCGGCAGGTGCATGGCCTCGGCGCGCATGACCTCACGGGCGAAGGTGCACAGTTGCCCGGGCAGCTCGCCCTTGGTGAGGCCCTCGAACGGGCCCGCGTGCACGTGGCGCACCAGCACGTTGTCGGAGGCCTCGACGATGGGCGGGAGCGACGAGGAGGTGGCGCGCGTGAAGATGTCGACGCCGATGTCACGGCGCGCCAGCTGCTTGGCGAGCTCGATCACGTAGACGTTCATGCCGCCGGCGTCCCCGGTGCCCGGTTGGTCGAGGGGGGAGGTGTGCAGGCTGATCATCGCGATGCGACCCATACGTGCGTCGTACCTCCGTTGCCGGTGCGTCATTCGTCCGAGAGTGCACAACCACGCACGCCCCGATCTCATTCCACCGCCCCTGCGTTACCTCCCCCACACCCCGTCGTTGAGTTGCGCCTCGCTGGGGGTTGAGTCGCGCCCCGCTAGGGGCTGGGTGGCGCCTCGCTGGGGGTCGAGTCGCGCCTCGCAGGAGACACCAGCCAGAGAGGCGCAACTCAACGGTCAGGGAGGCGCGACTCAACGGGCGAGGCGGGCCCGGAGGCCCTCGGCGAGGTGCCAGCCGACGACCCCGATGCCCAGGCCGAGCAGGGTGGCCAGCCAGGGGTGGGAGTACTCGAAGTAGGGGTAGACCTGCCAGTGCAGCAGGTAGATCCACATCGAGGCGGCGGCGAGCACGCCGACGGTACGGGCGGCGAGGGCGGGGAGGCGGACCGCGGGCATCCAGACCAGCACCAGCAGTCCGGCGACGACCATCCCCTCGCGGGCGGGGTCCTCGAAGAAGCCCGGGACGGTGGCGGCGGCGACCAGCGAGAGCAGCAGCCGGTGCCGGCGGCGGGTGGCCTCGGCGGCCGCCCAGCCGAGCGCGAACAGCCAGAGGACGACGTGGGCTCGGTGCCGGTTGTCGCCGTCGAACGGCTCGACCAGCTCGTAGCGGGTCAGCAGCCCGGCCACGCAGAGCGCGAACGGGAGCCAGAACGGTGCCCGGCGGGCCCACCCGTCGACGCGGGGTACGGCGAGCAGCGCGGCCGCGGCCAGCATCAGCACCAGCGCGGTCTCGATGAACCAGTAGTGCCAGGCCGGCTCCGCCCACGAGTCCGGCCCGACCAGCCCGTTGAGCAGCAGCGCCTGTCGCCACCCCAGCCCGGGTGTCCACAGCGAGACCAGGCCGATCACCGCGATCGAGGGTACGGCGATGCGCGCGGCCGCCCGGAGCACGTGGCGGGTCCGCTGCCGCCGCTCCGTGCGGAGGTGGAACCGCGCGAAGTTGAACCCGAGCACCGCCAGCAGGACGTGCGCGCCGCCGGCCAGGGTGAACAGGTTGGCGTGGGTGCCGACGATCGCGACGATGCCGAGCGCGCGGAGCAGCACGCTGCCCTCGACCCGGCGTCCGCGGCGCGGTCCGGCGCCGGTCAGCGTCCCGAGTGGTCGGGTCGGCCAGTCCGACGGGAGGGTGCCGAGCACGGCCTCCAGGCTCAGCGAGACCTCGACGTAGGACAGCGAGTCACCGCCGAGGCCGACGAAGGTGTCGTCGGCGGTGGCGTCGGGGTGGCGCAGCAGCCCGCCGACCAGGCCGACGACGTCGACGCCGGCCGGGTCGGCCGACCGCACCGGCTCCGGGGCGTCGGCCAGCGCGCGCACCGCGCGGTAGTCGGTCTTGCCGGTCGGTAGGCGGGGCAGCTCGTCGGGCGTGACCAGGCGGACGCCGCTCGGCGGCAGCCCGGTCTCGGCCTCGACGACCGCCGCCACCGCGGACGCGTCCACGGGCTTCGCCCCCCGGCACACCGCGAGCACCAGCCGGTCGCCGCCGTCGGCGGCGGCAGCGACCACGCCCCGAGCGGCCAGCCGGGTCTCGACGTGGTCGAGGTCGACCCGCAGCCCGAAGACCTTGGCGACCCGGCTCCGGCGGCCGACGATCTCGAACAGCCCGTCCTCGCGCTGCCGCCCGACGTCGCCGGTGCGCAGCGCGGTCACGGTCCGGCCGAGGGCCAGGTCGGCCGGGGACTCGGCGTACCCGAGCATCACGTTGGGGCCGTGGTAGACGAGCTCGCCGACCTCCGGCTCGGACGGACCGGCCAGCGGGCGCTCCGGCAGCGGCTCGACCGTGAACGACCCGCCGGGGACCGGGATCCCGATGGTCTCGGGTGCGTCCTCGGCCAGCAGCGGCGGCAGGAAGGCCATCCGGGCGGTCGCCTCGGTCTGTCCGTACATGACGTACAGCTCCCAGCCGCGCTCGCGCCCGAGCCGGGCATGACGGCGTACGTCGTCGGGAGCGAGCCGGCCCCCGGCCTGGGTGACGTAGCGCAGGTGCGGGAGGTCGAGGCTGCCGAACCCGACCCGGTCCAGCAGCTCGAAGGTGTAGGGGACGCCCGCCATCGACGTGATCCGCTGCTCGCGGGCCTGCTCCCAGAACCCGTCCTCGACCACGGAGGCCTCGGTGAGCAGCAGCCGACCGCCGGCCAGCAGGTGGCTGTGCACGACCGACAGGCCGTAGCAGTAGTGCATCGGCAGCACGGTCGGCGCGACGTCGTCGACGGTGATCGCGAGGTAGTCCACGATCGCGCGGGCGTTGGCGAGGAGGTTCGCGTGCGAGAGCCGGACCAGCTTCGGGGAGCCGGTGGTCCCCGAGGTCGACAGCAGCAGCGCCAGGTCGGGGTGCAGGTCGGTGGCGGGTGCGTCGCGGTGCTCGGCCAGGCCGGCCTCGAGGCTCCAGCTGACGTCGGGGTCGTACGCCGCCGCGAGCGCCGGCGCGGCACCGGGTGCGGTCAGCAGCACCGGGCAGCCCGCCTCGAGCGCCCCGAGGTAGGCCACCAGCGCGTCGGCGTGGTTGGCGCCCTCGACCAGTACCAGCCGGCGCGTGGTGCCGAGACGGGCGGCAGCGTCGCGCACCCGGCCGGCCAGCGCGGAGTAGGAAAGGCCCGGCCCGGCGCCGCTGCCGACCAGGGCGACCCGGTCACCGAAGCCGGCGAGGTGGCCGGCCACCCGTCCCGCCAGGCGCGTCCGGTCGCCGGCCGGCGGCAGCGAGGTCCGCAGGCCCGGGCGCGCGGTGAGCGAGAGCGGGCGGGGCACGGTTGCACTTTATTAGGTAAGGCTTACCTTCGGCAAAGTTGCCCGGCTCACGGCCCGATCCCCGGACGGCTGACGGCCGCCGGACCTAGGCTGGAGCCGTGGGCATGCTCATCTACGACGGCGACTGCGGCTTCTGCCAGTGGAGCCTCGGCTGGGCGCTGCGGTTGGGGGTCACCTGCGAGCACCGCCCCGCCCACGCGGTCGACCTCGCGGCGTACGACCTGACCTTCGACGACGTCATCGAGGCCGCCTGGTTCGTCGAGGGTGACCGGCGCCTGCGTGGGCACGAGGCGATCGCGGCCACGCTGCGGACCTCCCGGCACGCCCCGGTCCGCTGGCTCGGTGCGTTCGTCGGCAGCCGGGCGGCCCGGCCGCTCGCCGTACCGGTCTACGCGTGGGTGGCCCGCAACCGGCACCGGCTCCCCGGCGCCAGCGACGCCTGCGGCCTGCCGCCCCGCGACGCCGCCTGACCCAACCGAACCAGGGTGAGTCGGCACAGGATGTGCCGGGTCAGCGGGCGTGGGTGCCGACGTGGCGTGGCGGCTTCTCGGCGCGCGGGAGCCGGAACGCAACGATCGCGAACACCACGATCGCGACCGCCCCCAGGGCCAGGTTGACCGTCGTCTCGTCGGCCGCGGAGTGCAGCGTCGTGAGCACGGCGGCGAACAGCCCGACCGACCCGGCCCCCACGATCAGCTGCAGCCAGATCGGCGCATGAGGCACCGAGGCGAGCCCCGCGAGCAGGGCCGTGATCCCCAGCAACCCGAGTCCGATCCAGTAGAGGATGTCCTGGTCCACGAAGTACTGGACCACCCAGCAGGCACCACCCAGGATCGCGGTGGCGCAGGCAAGCGCACGCATCTTCAACCCCTCACCGGTCAACGAGACCACCCGAGTCTGCCGTCACTGACCCGTCCGGCACAATCACTCGACATGGGAACGCAGCGCACTGCCGTGGTGACCGGGGCCTCCAGCGGGATCGGGGCGGCCACCGCCCGGGCGCTCGCGGCCGAAGGGTTCCGGGTGGTCTGCGCCGCACGCCGCGCGGACCGGGTGGCCGAGCTGGCCGCGGAGATCGACGGCCTCGCGGTCACCTGCGACGTCACCGACGCCACCTCGGTCGCCGGGCTCGCCGAGGCCGCCGGCCCGGTCGTGCACGTGCTGGTCAACAACGCCGGCGGCGCGTTCGGCTCCGACCCGGTCGAGAAGGCCGACCCCGAGCAGTGGCGCGCGATGTACGACGTCAACGTGCTCGGCACCCTTCACGTCACCCAGGCCCTGCTCCCGGCGCTCCGCGCCAGCGGAGACGCGTTGATCGTCAACATGGGCTCCACCGCCGGGCGGATCGCCTACGAGGGCGGCGGCGGCTACACCGCGGCGAAGCACGGCACCCAGGTGCTGACCGAGACCCTGCGGCTCGAGCTGGTCGGCGAGCCGATCCGGATCTCCGAGATCGCACCGGGCATGGTGCGCACCGACGAGTTCGCGATGGTGCGGTTCGCGGGAGACCGGGAGAAGGCTGACGCCGTGTACGCCGGCGTACCCGACCCGCTGCTGGCCGAGGACGTCGCCGACGCCGTCGCGTGGGTCGCGACCCGGCCCAGCCACGTGAACATCGACGAGCTGGTGATCCGGCCGCGCGCCCAGGCCGCGCAGCACAAGGTCCACCGGGTGAACTGAGCCGGGCACGACCACGGTTGCCAGTGGCAGACTGCCGACGTGGAGACCATCGGACTGATCGGCGGCATGAGCTGGGAGAGCAGCGCCGTCTACTACCGCGACCTCAACCTCGGCGTGCAGCAGCGGCTGGGCGGACTGTCCTCGCCCAAGCTCGTGCTGAGCACCGTCGACTTCGCCGAGGTCACCCACCTCGAGGACGAGGAGCGCTGGCAGCAGATCGGCGAGCTGCTCGCCGAGGCCGCCCGGGGGGTCGAGCGCGCCGGCGCCGACTTCCTGATGCTCTGCACCACCACGTTCCACAAGGTCGCCGACCAGGTGGAGGCAGCGGTCGGGATCCCGCTGGTCCACCTCGGCGACGTGGTCGCCCGGGCCTGCGTGGCGCAGGGCGTGACCACGGTCGGCTTCATCGGCACCAAGGTCGCGATGGAGGACGCGTTCTTCACCGAGCGGCTCGCCACCCACGGCGTGAAGACGGTCGTGCCCGCCGCCGAGCACCACGAGTGGCTCAACTCTGCGATCTACGAGGAGCTCGTGCACGGGCACGTGCTGCCGCGCACCCGCAGCCGGGTGGTCGAGATCATCGACGAGCTGTGGGACGCCGGCGTCGGCGGCGTGCTGCTCGGTTGCACCGAGCTCGAGCTGCTGGTGAAGCAGCCGGACGTCGACATCCCCGTCTTCCCGTGCACGACGCTGCACGTCGCCGCCGCGCTGGACCGCGCGCTGGCCTGATCCGACCCTCGCCCCGGCCGGTCCGTCGAGATGCTCAGGGGCGGTACGTCGCCATGATCATGCCCGTCGACGTTGAGGAGCTGTCGACGAGCCTCCGCTCCGTGGTGTCGTCGCCGGGACCTCCCACCGCGTTCCAGTGGCCGAGCATCTCCTCGTAGCTCCGCCGGCCGAACAGCCAGCAGAACTCAGGTCCCATCCGCTCGCCGAGGGCGGTGCCGATGGCTGGATCGGCCGCTGCCTGCTGAGCCCACCACCGCGCCGGAACCCGTGGCGGGTGTCCTCGTCGGGACGTCCCGGCCCCTGCAGGACGCCGTCGAGGGTGAGGTGGTTGACGACCACGACGCGCAGGGGTGCTCCCTTCCGGTCGGCTCCGGTCAGCGCTCGTCGGCGAGCACGAGCTCGGCCAGCCGGCGGAGGTCGTCGGGGAGGTCGCTGCCGACCACGCGGACCGAGCGTTCACCGACCCGGATGTCGTAGACGAAGGCGTCGGGGTGCATGCGACCGCCGGCGACGGCGGCCAGGTCGACCCGGTCGAGCAGGCCGCGCACCTCGGCGACCCGAGGGTCGTCGCCCGCCAGGTCGAGGGTGCCGGTCACCGTGCGGCCGGCGAAACCGCCGGAGCGGCGTACCTCGACGACGTCGGCGCCGACCGGCACCGGGGCCGGACCGGGGCCGGCCCCCGGGCCGCCGAGGACACCGACGGTCTCCCACGCGGCCCGGATCGCGTCGGCGTGCTCCCCGGCCGCGGCCACCGTGGCGTCGGCGAACCCGGTGAAGTCGACGTCGGGGGCGACGCTGCCCAGCGCGGCGTACCAGATCCGGCCGGCCCCCTCCGCCGACGAACCGCCGATCGCGGTGGCAGCGAGGTGGAAGGCGCGGTTGGGGATGCCGGAGTTGATGTGCACGCCGCCGTTGTCGTCGGTGGTGTCGACGTAGCCGGACATGTCGGCGGGCTGCGGGTCCTTGCCCAGCGCCGGGTCGTCGTACGCCGTGCCCGGAGCACTCATCGAGCGCAGCGCCTGCCCGTGGACGGACGGGAGGAACAGCCCGGCGCCGATCAGCCAGTCACCCTGGTCGGCGGTCTGGCCGAGCACACGCTGCTTGAGGCAGGCCGCGAACACGTCGGAGACCGACTCGTTGAGCGCCCCCGACTGGCCCTCGTAGACCAGCCCGGCGGTGTGCTCGGTGACGGCGTGCGTGAACTCGTGGCCCAGCACGTCGACGGGCCTGGTGAACCGGTCGAAGATGCGACCGTCGCCGTCGCCGAACACCAGCTGTGAGCCGTCCCAGAAGGCGTTGTCGTAGTCCTGCTCGTAGTGCACGGTGGCCGACACGTGCGCGCCGCGGCCGTCGTAGGAGTCGCGGCCGTAGATCTCGCGGAACATCGCCAGCGAGCCGGCTACGCCGTCCCAGGCCTCGTCGACCGCGACGTCACCGGACGCCTCGGCGTCGTCGGCGGTGCGGACCGGGGTGCCCGGCAGGGTGGCGGCGTTGCCCGCGGTGTGGACGGTCCAGGCAGGACCGGACAGCGCCTCCTCGCCCTCGGCCACCCGCCAGTCGGCCGACGACGCCCGGGCGGCCCGGAACGACTCGTCGATGCGCAGCGTGCGCCCGCAGCAGTCGGCGGCGTACGGGTCGACGGCGACCCCCAGGCCGACGGAGGAGGCGACCTGGCGGAGGAGGTACGGCGGGACGAAGCAGTGCAGCGGGATCCGAGACATGCCCCCGGGCAACCCCAGCCCAGCGACGGACGCCACGGTCCGGCCCCCTCGGACCCGTCAGCCCTGCGGGGCCCGGTCCGGTGGGAACCCGCCGGTCGCGATCGGGCCCCAGTCGTCGACGGTGATCCTGATCAGCGACTTGCCCTGGCGCCGCATCGCCTGGCGGTACTCCTCCCAGTCGGGGTGCTCGCCCGAGATGCAGCGGAAGTACTCCACCAGACCGTCCTCGGCCGCCTTGTCGGGCATGTCGAGGACCTCGGCGGTCCCGTGCACCTGCACGTAGGGGCCGCTCCACTCGTCGGAGTGCACCAGCACGGACGTCGCCGGGTTGCGACGGAGGTTCACGGCCTTGGCGCGGTCGGGGTACGTCGAGACCACGAGGTGGCCGTCCGCGTCGACGCCACCGGTGACCGGCGAGAGCTGCGGTCGTCCGTCCCGGCGCATCGTCATCAGCGTGAACCGGTGGCGGTCGCGCACGAAGTCGAGGAGCGCCTCGCGGTCGACCCGGGTGGTGGTGGCGATGGTGACCATGCCCCCCACCCTAGGCGGCGGGGGGAACCGGTCAGGTGGCCTCGGCGTACCGCGCGAGCAGGCCGTTCCACCCGCCGTCGGAGTCGAAGGTGACGCGCATCTCCGCCGCGCCGTCGCCGAACGCCTCGAGGTTGCGGTGCTCCAGCTCGACCCGGGTGGTGCCCTCGTCCACGACGACGAACCGCACCTCGACCTCGGTCTCGAGGTCGGCGGCGTACTCCCACTGGGTGTCAAGCTGCCAGGTGAGCACCACCCGCTCCGGCGGCTCCCAGACCAGCACCCGGCCCCACGGGCACGTCGTGCCGCCGCTGCCCACCTCCAGCCAGCGACCGCCGACGTGCGGCTCGACGACGACGTCGGCCAGGTCCTCCTCGCCGATGCTGTGGGCGGGGTTCCACCACGAGCCCATGCGGCGCACGAACACGTCGAACGCCTTCTCCTGCGGGGCCGCGACGACCACCTCGCGGCGTACGGGGACGATCGTCATGACTCCTCCACGGCGGTCTTGAAGTCGGCCAGGGCGCGCGCCCAGAACCGGTCGAGGTAGTCCCGGACCGCGGCCAGGCCGGCCGGGTCCAGGTGGTAGAGCCGCCGCGTGCCCTCGGCCCGCACCCGGACCAGCCCGGCCTCGGTGAGCACCCGGAGGTGCTGCGAGACGGCGGGCCGGCTCACCGGCAGGAGCGCGGCGAGCTCGCCGACGGGCGTCGGGCCCTCGGCGAGCAGCTCGAAGATGGCGCGGCGGGTCGGGTCGCCGAGCGCCGCCAGCCCATCCTGGTAAGTCTGCACTTACCGTAAGTTACTACTTACGGAGTACGCCGACAAGGGGCTGCCGCGTTTCGGTCCGGGCCCGCGCCCGCCGATAGGATGGCGGCTCGCACTCGCGAACCCCTCGACCCGAAAGCAGACGGCCTCCGCATGTCCACGCCCGGCTCCACCACCCGCTCCGACCTCCGCAACGTCGCGATCGTCGCCCACGTCGACCACGGCAAGACCACGCTGGTCGACGCGATGCTCCACCAGGCCGGCGCGTTCACCGCCCACCAGGCCGAGGGCGTCGCCGAGCGGGTCATGGACTCCGGCGACCTCGAGCGCGAGAAGGGGATCACGATCCTCGCGAAGAACACCGCGGTCCACTACACCGGCCCGAGCGCGCCCGAGGGCATGACGATCAACATCATCGACACCCCCGGCCACGCCGACTTCGGCGGCGAGGTCGAGCGCGGCCTGTCGATGGTCGACGGCATCGTGCTGCTCGTCGACGCCTCCGAGGGACCGCTGCCGCAGACCCGGTTCGTGCTCCGCAAGGCGCTGAACGCCGACATGCCGGTGGTCCTGGTGGTCAACAAGGTCGACCGCAGCGACGCCCGTATCTCCGAGGTCGTCGACGAGACCTACGAGCTGTTCATGGACCTGCTCGACGAGTCGCACAGCCAGGACGCCCTCGACTTCCCGGTCGTCTACGCCTCGGCGAAGTCCGGCCGCGCGTCGCTGGAGATGCCCGAGAACGGCGGGCTGCCCGACTCCCCCGACCTCGAGCCCCTGTTCCGCACGATCCTCGACACGATCCCGGCGCCGACGTACGACGAGGGCGCGCCGCTGCAGGCCCACGTCACCAACCTGGACGCCTCGCCGTTCCTCGGCCGCCTGGCGCTGCTGCGGGTCCACCAGGGCACGCTGAAGAAGGGCCAGAACGTCGCCTGGATCAAGCGCGACGGCACCTCGAAGAACGTCCGCGTGACCGAGCTGCTGGTCACCAAGGGCCTCGAGCGCACCCCCGGCGAGTCCGCCGGCCCGGGCGACATCGTGGCCGTGGCCGGCATCCCGGACATCACCATCGGCGAGACCCTGGCCGACCCCGAGAACCCGGTCGCGCTCCCGCTCATCCACGTCGACGAGCCGGCGATCTCGATGACCATCGGCACCAACACCAGCCCGCTCGTCGGGCGGGTCAAGGGCGCCAAGGTCACCGCCCGCCTGGTCAAGGACCGCCTCGACAGCGAGCTGGTCGGCAACGTGTCGCTTCGGATCCTCCCGACCGACCGCCCGGACGCCTGGGAGGTTCAGGGCCGCGGCGAGCTGGCGCTGGCGATCCTGGTCGAGCAGATGCGGCGCGAGGGCTACGAGCTGACCGTCGGCAAGCCGCAGGTGGTCACCAAGGAGATCGACGGCAAGCGCCATGAGCCGGTCGAGCGGCTGACCATCGACGCGCCCGAGGAGTACCTCGGCACGATCACCGAGCTGCTCGCCAACCGCAAGGGCCGCATGGAGCAGATGACCAACCACGGCACCGGCTGGGTGCGGATGGAGTTCCTGGTCCCGGCCCGCGGCCTGATCGGCTTCCGCACCGAGTTCCTCACCGAGACCCGCGGCACCGGCATCGCCCACCACGTCTTCGAGAAGTACGAGCCGTGGGCCGGCGAGATCCGCTCCCGCGCGTCCGGGTCGCTGGTGGCCGACCGCAAGGGTGCCGCCACGGCGTACGCCATGACCAACCTGCAGGAGCGGGGCATCATGTTCGTCGAGCCGGCCACCGAGGTCTACGAGGGCATGATCGTCGGGGAGAACTCCCGTGCCGACGACATGGACGTCAACATCACCAAGGAGAAGCAGCAGACCAACATCCGGTCCGCGACCTCGGACAACTTCGAGAAGCTGGTCCCGCCGCGCAGGCTCTCGCTCGAGCAGTGCCTGGAGTTCTGCCGCGAGGACGAGTGCGTCGAGGTGACGCCGGAGATGGTCCGCATCCGCAAGGTGGTGCTGGACCAGAACGAGCGGGCCAAGCTCGCGTCCCGCGCCCGCAAGAGCCAGTAGCTGTCGCGGGACGACATACGCACTGGTTGCTCGGGAAGCCATCTCGTACGACGTCCGCCCCAAAGTCATCCGAGCTGGTCGTCGGGGCGTCGTCGGGGCGGCCAGGTCGTATCACGTTGCGGTCAGGCGCGGCGCAGGGTCGGTGCCAGGACCAGCAGGCCCAGCACCGGGAGGACGGCGAGGGCGGCGACCGCGCCACCGAGGCCGAGGGTGCCGCTCAGGCCTGCCACGACAGCGGAGCCGATGCTGCCGCCGACGAGGAAGAGCAGGGTGGCCACCCCGAGCGCCACGCCACGCACGTCGGGCTCGACGGCATCGCCGACCGCGGCGCTGAGCGCCGGCTGGCCGAGGCCGAACGCGAAGGTGACGAGGACGATCGCGACCACCAGCAGCGGCGCGTTGACCCAGTGCGCACCGAGGGAGGCGACCAGCAGGGCGACCGACGCCACCACGGCGGCGGTCGCGAGGGAGCGACCCGAGCCGATCCGGCCGAGCAGCGGCCCGGCGACACGGGGTACGGCGAGTGCGACGATGCCGCTGGGCAGCATCGCGAGCCCGACCTGCCAGGCCTCCCAGCCGTGGTCGAGCAGCACCGCCGGCATCGCGATGAGCAGCGCGAACCAGGAGGCCGGTACGGCGGCCGCGGCGATCGCGCTGCGCACCACGAGGGCGTTGCGGACCACCGAGAGCGGCAGGAAGCCGTGCGGGCGGCGGCGTACGGACACGGTGACGGCGGGGACGCCGAGCACCAGCAGCCCGGCGCCGACGACGGCGACCACGAGCCCGGCCGACGGCGACTGCACGAGCAGCACCATGCCGGCCGCGGTCAGCGCGACCAGGAGCGCACCGAGGACGTCGAGGGTGGCGCCGCTGCCCTCGTCGGTGAGCGCGCGCCACAGGAACGGGACGACAGCCATGCCGAGGATGGGCAGCGCCATCACCGCGCGCCAGCCGAGCAGTCCCTCGACCGCGCCACCGGCGAGCGGGCCCAGGCAGCTGATCGCGGCGGCGGTGCCGGCGAGCCGGCCGAACGCCAGGCCGCGCACCGACCCGTGGTAGCGCTGCGAAAGGATCGCGACGCCGAGGGTCGGCACGGCGGCGGCACCGGCGCCCTGCAGCACCCGGGCGCCAAGGAGGACGCCGAAGCTCGGGGCCAGGGCGGCGACCATCGCGCCGACGGACATCAGGACCAGCCCGGCCAGCAGCGGGAGCCGGGTGCCGACCAGGTCGGAGATCCGGCCGTAGACCGCCGTGGTGACCGCGAGCATCAGCACGTAGAGGCTGATCGTCCACGCCGCGATCCCGGACGAGACGCCGAGGTCCGGGCCGAGGATCGGCAGCGCCACCGCCGCGGACGACGAGCCCATGCCGGCCAGCCCGAACAGGGCACCGAGCAGTATCGACACCCGGCGCGAGTCGTCCACCGGAACGGCGGTTGCGGTTGCGGGAAGGCGGGCGACGTCGAGGGTGCAGTCGGTGGCGGTCATCGTCAGCCTCCAACGCGCCTGCGTCGCGGCTGATTCCCGGGTCGGCCCGTCGGTCGGACGGTTCCGGCGCCCGCCCGGCCCGGCCTACGGTGAGGCACGACGTCCACCAGCGACCTCGTCCGCCACGCCCACTCGCAGTCGCTCGGCGACCTGCCCCGCCGGACCGCGCTCCGGCTCCCCGACAAGGTCGGCATCGTCGACGGCGACCTGCGCCTCACCTTCGCCGCGTTCGACGACCTGGTCGACCGGACCGCGGCCGCCCTCGTCGACGCCGGGCTCGCGACAGGCGACCGCCTGGCCCTGCTGAGCCACAACTGCTGGCAGTTCGCGGTCCTCGACTTCGCGACGGCACGGGCCGGGGTGGTGCTGGTTCCGGTCAACTTCATGCTCCGCCCCGAGGAGATCGCGTTCATCCTCGACCACAGCGAGGCGAGTGCGTTCGTGGTCGAGGCGGCGCTGACGGACGTCGCTGACAAGGCGCTGGCCGCGAGCGCCGGCTCGGTCCGGCACCGGGTCGCGATCGGCGGCGCCCCGTCCGGCTGGGACGACGTGGCGGCCTGTTCGACCACGCGCCCGGGGCGCCCGACGTACCGGTGGCGGACGACGACCCGGTGCGGCTGATGTACACCTCCGGCACCGAGTCGCGGCCGAAGGGCGCGCTGCTGTCGAGCCGGTCGCTGATGTGGCAGTACGTCACCTGCGCCCTCGACGGCGAGTTCTCCCCCGACGACGTCGAGCTGCACACGCTGCCGCTCTACCACTGCGCACAGCTCGACGTGTTCCTCGGCCCCGACATCTACTTCGGCGCCACCAGCGTCATCCTGCCGGCGCCGGACCCGGCCGCGATCCTGCGCAACATCGAGCAGGAACGCGTCACCAGGTTCTTCGCTCCGCCGACGGTGTGGATCGGTCTGCTCCGCGCGCCCGGCTTCGACGACGCCGACCTGTCCTCGCTGGCGAAGGGCTACTACGGCGCCTCGCCGATGCCGGTCGAGGTCCTCAAGGAGATGCAGGCCCGACTGCCCGACGTCCGCCTCTGGAAACTTCTACGGGCAGACCGAGATGGCGCCGCTGGCCACCCAGCTCGGCCCGTCCGAGCAGCTCTCCCACGCGGGCTCAGCCGGGCGGGCGGCGCTCAACGTCGAGACCCGGATCGTGGACGACGAGGACCGGCAGGTGCCGGCCGGGACCGTCGGCGAGATCGTGCACCGCTCCCCCCACGCGACCCTCGGCTACCACCGGAACGACGAGAAGACCGCCGAGGCGTTCCGGGGCGGCTGGTTCCACTCCGGCGATCTCGGGTACGTCGACGAGGACGGCCGCCTCTACGTCGTCGACCGCAAGAAGGACATGATCAAGACCGGCGGCGAGAACGTCGCCAGCCGCGAGGTCGAGGAGGCGCTCTACCGCCTCGACGGCGTCGCCGAGGTCGCGGTCTTCGGCGTCGACCACCCCCGTTGGGTCGAGGCGGTCACCGCTGTCGTGGTCCCGAAGGACGGGAGCGAGCTCACCGCTGGCGACGTCCTCGCCCACGCGCGCGACGTGCTCGCGCCGTACAAGCGGCCGAAGTACGTCGTCGTCGCCGACGCGCTGCCGAAGAACCCGAGCGGCAAGATCCTCAAGCGGCAGCTGCGCGAGGAGCACGCCCGGATCGCGGACGGCGACGACGGCTGATCCTCTCAGCCCAGGAACGACCGGATCCCGCGCACCAGCCCCGCGGCGTACGTCGCGCGGCCGGAGCGGGTGGTCATCCGGCGGGCGTCGACGGCGGCGCGCATGTTGCCGAGCTCGACCATGACGGTCGGGACGTCGGAGAGGTTGAGGGTGCCGAGGTCGCCGCGGGCGTCGAGACCGTCGCCGCCGGCGATGTAGTTGGCGTAGGGGATGCCCCGCGCGTGCAGGCCGGCGCGGACGTCGAGCGCGAGGTGGCGCGAGGATCGGGCGATGTCGTCGGTCCAGCCCTTGCGGGAGGTGGGCCGGATGACGTGGAAGCCGCGGGCGCCAGAGGCCGTGGAGCCGTCGCCGTGGATGCTGATCTTGAGGTCGGCGTGGGCGCGGTTGCCGGCCCGGCCGCGCACGTCGACGCACGGACCCCACAGGTCCTGGCGGTTCCGGTAGCGGGTCATCCGGACCTCCGCGCCGAGGCCCTCGAGCCGGGTCCTCAGGGCGCGGGCGACCTGGAAGGCCATGGTGGCCTCGGGGTACCCGCCGCGGGTGGCGGTGCCGGTGGTGTTGCACGGCTTCTTGAACCCGCCGGCCGGCACGAGCCTGCTGATCTTGCGCGGGTAGTTGTGGTTGCCGAGCTGGTGGCCGGGGTCGATCACGATCAGCCGACCGGCCAGCGGACCGGGCGCCGCGGCCGGCTGCACCGGCGTACCGCTCGGGGTCGTGGTGGGCACCTCGGCCGGTCCCGCGGGGAGCAGGGCACCGGCCACCGAGCACACCACCACGAGGGCGGAGGCGGCCAGGGTGCGGGTCCACATGGAGTCCCACCCTAGGTCACCGGCCCGGGCGGGCACCGACCCATCAGCCGAGCGGGTCGCGCCCGATGAAGCCCAGCAGGCGGGTCTGCACGTCGGCGTCGGCGGGGACCGGCACCTTCGGGCCGTACTGGCCGGAGGCCCGTAGCACCTCGTCCATGGGCTCCATCCCGGCCAGCATCACCGCGCACTTCTCCGGGTCGAGGGTCTCGTCCTGGCCGGTGGCGCGGGCCAGGTCCCACGTGTGCAGGAAGACGTCGCTGGTGTAGAACATGTCGATCGCGCGGTCCAGCGGGACCACGCCGACGTGCCGGTTGCTGAGCTCGGCGTCGGCGGTGGCCGGGTCGTCGAGGAGCGCCTGGATCGCGTCGGTCTGCACCCGCCACGCGCCCACCGGGTCGTCGTCGACCGACGGGCCCGCGGGGAGCTCGATCCCGGCGCCGCCCTCGAGGAAGGCCGGGAACCACTCGACGAGGTGGCGTATGACGTCGCGCGCGGTCCACCCGTCGACCGGCGCCAGGGCGTCCCAGTCGGCTGTGCCCCGCACGCGGTCGGAGAAGGTGGCCGCGACGACGCGGTGCTCCTCGGCGGGCGCGCGGCCCATCAGTCCAGCCCCCGGGCCAGCATCGCGTCGAGCTTGGCGTAGCCCTCGTTGATGCCGACCTCCATGCCGCTGGCCATCATCCCGGCCTGCGCCTCCATGGAGTCCACGACCGCGGTGGCGACCAGCCGGCACCGACCGCCCTCGAGCGGCTCGAACACCACCGTCTCCAGGGACACGGCGTCCGGCATGCCCTCCCAGGTCCAGGTCTGCACGATCTTCTCGCCGGGACGGACGTCGTGGAACGACCCGTAGAACCAGGCCTCGCCGTCGTCCCAGACCGAGCCGTAGCGGAAGCTGCCGCCGCGCCGGCAGTCGTAGTGGTCGATGGTCGTGGACATCCGGTCCGGGCCGAGCCACTGCTGCAGCAGCTCGGGCTCGGCGTGCGCGCGGTAGACGAGCTCCGGCGGCGCGTCGAACTCGCGGGTGATCGTGACGACCGGGGTGTCGGGGTCGGCGACGATCGTGGCCTCGGGCCTGGTCGTGGTGCTCATGATGCTGCTCCTTCGTCGGGGTCGGTCTGCTGCTGCTCGTCGTCCTGGAGTCGCGCCAGCACCGCGTCGAGGCGCTGGTAGCGCTCCTCGGCCTGGCGCTGGTAGCGCTCGATCCACTTCGTCATGAGGTCGAACACCTCCGCCTCGAGGTGGCAGGGCCTCCGCTGCGCGTCGCGGGTGCGGCTCACCAGCCCGGCGTCCTCGAGCACCCTGAGGTGCTTGGAGACCGCCTGCACGGTCACGTCGTACGGCGCCGCCAGCTGGCCGACGGTCGCGTCGCCGACCGCGAGCCGACCGACGATGTCGCGCCGGGTCGGGTCGGCCAGGGCCGCGAAGACCCGGGAGAGCTGGTCGTCCGGCATGCCCGCCTCCTCGTATTCAACTGATTGGTTGTGAATGACCGTAATCCCGCTTGTTCGCCTTTGTCAACCATTCGGTTGAGAAGGCCACTGGCATGATTCCCCCGTGCCCACCGCCCTCATCACCGGCATCACCGGCCAGGACGGCCTCTACCTCGCCGACCTGCTGCTCGCGAAGGGGTACGACGTCCACGGCGTGGTCCGCGGCCAGAACAACCCGAAGCGGGAGCTGGTACGGCGCCGGCTGCCGGGCGTCCGCCTGCACACCGGCGACCTGACCGACCTGTCCAGCCTCATGCGTGCCCTGCGCGATGCCCGGCCGGACGAGGTCTACAACCTCGGTGCGGTCTCGTTCGTGGCCTACTCCTGGGACAACGCGCACGTCACCACCGACGTGACCGGCAAGGGCGTGCTCAACATGCTCGAGGCGGTGCGGCTGCACGCCGGCGACGACCCGGGGCGGGTGCGCTTCTACCAGGCGTCGAGCTCGGAGATGTTCGGCAAGGTGCAGGAGTCGCCGCAGCACGAGCGGACGCTGCTGTGGCCGCGCTCGCCGTACGGCGTCTCGAAGGTGTTCGGCCACCACATGACGATCAACTACCGCGAGTCCTACGGCATGCACGCGTCGTCCGGGATCCTGTTCAACCACGAGTCCCCGCTGCGCGGGCCGGAGTTCGTGACCCGCAAGGTCACCCGTGCCGCCGCCCGGATCGCGCTCGGGCTGCAGCACGAGCTGGTGATGGGCAACCTCGACGCCCGTCGTGACTGGGGCTTCGCCGGCGACTACGTCGAGGCGATGTGGCTGATGCTCCAGCAGCCCGTGGCCGACGACTACGTGGTGGCGACCGGCGACACGCACTCGGTGCGCGACCTGCTCGACGTCGCGTTCCGGCGCGTCGGTATCGACGACTGGTCGGCGCTGGTGCGGCAGGACCCGGCGTACCTGCGGCCGGCCGAGGTCGACGCGCTGGTGGGCGACGCGAGCAAGGCCCGCGAGGTGCTCGGCTGGCGGCCGCGGGTGGGCTTCGAGGAGCTGGTCGCGATGATGGTCGAGGCCGACCTGGCCGAGCAGAAGCACCTGGCCGGGAGCTGAGGGTGACCCGGGCGTTCGTCACGGGGATCGGCGGGCAGGACGGCAGCTACCTCGCCGAGCGGCTGCTCGCCGATGGTGTCGCGGTGCATGCGCTCACCCACCACGCCGACGACCTGCGGTACTGCCCCGACGGCATCGTCCTGCACCCCGGCGACGTCACGGACCTCGCCGGCACCCGGGCGCTGCTGCTCGACCTCGCGCCCGACGAGGTCTACAACCTGGCCGCGGTCAGCTCGGTCGCGCGCTCGTGGGAGCGGCCCGAGGAGACCCTGTTGGTCAACGGCACCGCCGCGGTGTCCCTGATGCGGGCGGCGCTGGCGTCGCAGGCCCGCTCGGGGCGCGCCGTACGGTTCGTGCAGGCGTCGAGCGCCGAGATCTTCGGCCGGCCCGACCGGTCGCCCCAGGACGAGTCGACGCCGGTGCGGCCGGTCAACCCCTACGGCGAGGCGAAGGCGCTCGCGCACCAAGCGGTCGCGGAGCATCGGGAGCGGGGGCTGCACGCGGTGAGTGCGATCCTCTACAACCACGAGTCCCCGCGGCGGCCGGTCACGTTCGTGACGCGCAAGATCACGAGCACCGTGGCCGCGATCGCGCGCGGCGAGGCGGAGACGCTCACGCTCGGGAACCTCGACGTACGGCGCGACTGGGGCTGGGCGCCCGACCACGTCGACGCGATGGTGCGGGCCGCCCGTGCCGGCCGACCCGACGACTACGTGGTGGCGACCGGCGAGAGCCACTCGGTGCGCGAGCTCGCCCTGGCGGCGTTCGCGCACGCGGGCGTGACCGACGGTGCCGCGAGACTGCGCTCCGACGAGGCGTTGTCCCGTCCCACCGACGCCCTCGACCTGACCGGTGACGCCTCCCGGGCCCGCGAGCGGCTCGGCTGGAAGCCCACCCTCACGTTCCCCGAGATCGTGGCCCGCATGGTCGACGCCGACCTCCACCCACCCCCTTGAGTCGCGCCCCCTACCCGTTGAGTCGCGCCCCCCTACCCGTTGAATCGCGCCTCGCTACACGTTCAGTTGCGCTCGGCTATGCGTTGAGTCGCGCCTCGCTACCCCTTGAGTCGCGCCTCGCTCTGTGGACGCGACGGGGAGGCGCCACTCGACCCTCAGGAAGCCGCCACTCACCCCTCAGGGAGGCGCAGCTCGACCCTCAGGGAGGCGCAACTCAACGCCTAGAGGTCACCGTCGAGCAGGCCGAGGAGATAGTGGCCGTACCCGCTCTTGGCGAGCGGTTCGGCGAGCTCGCGGAGCGCCTCCGAGGTCAGGAAGCCCATGCGCCAGGCGATCTCCTCCGGGCACCCGATCTTGACGCCCTGGCGGCCCTCGATGGTGCGCACGAAGTTGCTGGCGTCGTTGAGCGAGTCGAAAGTGCCCGTGTCGAGCCAGGCGGTGCCGCGCGGCAGGACCTCGACCTGGAGTCGGCCCTCCTCGAGGTAGATGCGGTTCAGGTCGGTGATCTCGAGCTCGTCGCGGGCGGACGGCTTCAGCGTGCGCGCCCGCTCGACGACGTCGTTGCCGTAGAAGTAGATGCCCGGCACCGCGTAGTGGCTCCGGGGCTTCTCCGGCTTCTCCTCCAGGGACACGGCCCTGCCGTCCTCGTCGAAGTCGACGACGCCGTACTCGCTGGGATTCGCCACGTGGTAGCCGAAGATCGCGGCCCCGTCGATCTCGGAGAAGCGCCTCAGCTTCAGGCCCAGGCCCTGTCCGTGGAAGATGTTGTCGCCGAGGACCAGCGCGCACGCGGAGCCACCGATGTGCTCCTCCCCGATCAGGAAGGCCTGGGCCAGGCCGTCCGGGCTCGCCTGCTGGGCGTAGGAGATCGTCATGCCGAACTGCGAGCCGTCCCCGAGCAGGCGCCGGAAGGCTTCGGCCTCGTGCGGGGTGGTGATGACCAGCACGTCACGGATCCCCGCGAGCATCAGCGTGGACAGCGGGTAGTAGATCATCGGTTTGTCGTAGACCGGGACGAGCTGCTTGCTCACCGCCTGGGTGATCGGGTGCAGACGCGAGCCGGTTCCGCCGGCGAGGATGATTCCTTGCATGCGCGCATCCTAGAATGAGTGCGGCGGCCTGGCTGGGTCGCACGGGTCTCGGGGGAACGTCTTGGGGGAGACGGGGGACCACGATGTCAGCGACGCACGAACCACGCCCGCACGCCGTAACGCGGGAAAGGCAACGCAGCCGACCACGACGAGGTGCGTTCGTGAGGCGGCACAAGGCCATGATCATCATGTTCCTGCTGCTGCTCGCGCCACTGGCCGGCCTGTCCGTCTGGGCCTACTACCTCGAGACGCAGATCGACGCGATCCCTCGCTTCGAGATGACGCTCGACCGCCCGGACCGGCCGGCGGCACCCGGGGGGAAGGCGCAGACGTTCCTCTTCGTCGGCGTCGACTCGGCGCAGGCGGGCGGATCCTTCCGCAACACCATGCAGCAGGTGGAGTGGCCGATCGGCTCGTTCCGCAGCGACGTCATCATGGTGGTCCACCTCGCGGCCGACCGACGGCATGTGCAGGTCGTCTCGCTGCCCCGCGACAGCTGGGTCCCCATCCCCGGTCACGGGCACGGCAAGATCAACGCCGCGTTCTCCTTGGGTGGTCCCGAGCTGCTGGCGCGCACGGTGGAGGACGTCACCGGGGCGTACGTCGACCACGTGGTCGTCATCGACTACGCCGGGTTCGAGGAGGTGTCCCGGATCGTCGACGGCGTCCCGGTCTACCTCGCCCGGCCGGAGTCGCTCGCCGGCCGGATGCACCCGGAGGGCTGGAACGACCTCCGTGGTCGTGAGGCCCTCGACTACGTCCGGCAGCGCTACGACCTCCCCGGCGGTGACTTCGAGCGGGTGCACCGCCAGCAGGACTTCCTCCGAGGGCTGCTGGAGCGACTCGGGGACGTCGCCCCGCGGGACCCGGTGACCGGAACCCGGCTCGCCGGCCAGCTCTCCCGCCTGGTGGCGGTGGACGCCGACCTCACCACCGGCACGATCCGCTCGCTGGCCTGGGACCTCCGCCACCTCCAGGGCGAGGACGTGCGGTTCTTCACGGCCCCCACGTCGGGCCTGGGTCGTGAAGGAGCAGCCAGCGTGGTCCGACTGGACACCGCGGCGACCCGGGAGCTCTTCCGGGACATCCGCAAGGGAACGTTCCGGAAGTGGGAGCACGAGCAGGACCTCCAGGCGGCGCGGGACGAGGACGCGCTTCCCTGACCCTCGCGACCGCCGTCCGGGTGTCGGCGATGACGGTCCGGGCCGGTGCCTCACCTAGGATGGCCGGCCGGCCCGCCAGCGGCCACGGGGCTGCCCATGCCCCGGCATCGACACACAGCACGATCGACACACAGCACGGAGGACCACGTGGCCCACGCGACTCAGGACGCTCGGGCGGAGGAGCAGGGCCGGACCGGGGAACAGGTTCGGACCGAGGAGCGCCGCCGATCCGGCTTCGTCCGCCGCCACAAGGCCATGGTCATCATGGTCGTCCTGCTGCTGACGCTGCTGGCAGCGGTCGGCGGCTGGGCCCTCTACCTGAACGCCCAGGTGGGCCACATCTCGAGGTTCGAGGTCGACCTCGACCGCCCGGACCGTCCGTCCCGTCCGGCCGGTGAGGCGACCACCTTCCTCCTGGTCGGCGTGGACGCGGCGCAGGCGGGCGGTTCTTTCGAGAACACCATGAAGCAGTCCTCGTGGCCGATCGGGTCCTACCGCAGCGACGCGATCATGGTGCTGCGCCTGTCCGCGGACCGCACCCGCGCCACCGTCGTGTCGATCCCGCGGGACTCCTACGTGCCCGTCGACGGGTACGGCCGTACGAAGATCAACGCGGCGTTCTCGTACGGCGGGCCCGAGCTGCTGGCTCGCACGGTGGAGGACGCGACCGGGCTCTACCTCGACCACGTCGCGGTGATCGACTTCGCCGGGTTCGAGGAGGCCACCCGCGTGGTGGACGGGGTCCCCGTGACCCTGAGCCGCGACGAGAAGCTCGACGGCGCCGACTACCGGGCCGGGCAGCACGAGCTCGAGGGCGGGGCGGCGCTCGCCTACGTCCGGGCCCGTAAGAGCCTTCCGCGCGGTGACTTCGACCGGGTCCAGCGCCAGCAGAACTTCATCCGCGGGTTCCTGGACCGGGTCGGCGAGCTCGGCCCCGGCGACCCGTTGACCGGCACCCGGCTCGCGCAGCAGCTCTCGAAGCTGGTGGCGGTCGACGCCGACCTCACCAACGGCGCGATCCGCTCGTTGGCGTGGGACCTCAGGGGCTTCACGAGTGGCGGTGTCGACTACTACACGGTGCCCACGAACGGAACCGCGATGGTGCACGGCGCCAGCATCGTCCGCCTCGACAAGGAGGCGACCCGGGGGATGTTCACCGCCCTCGGCAAGGGATCGATCGACCGCTGGGTGGACCGTCATGACGTGGAGCGGCTGCCTCGCCGCGATGCCGTCAGCTAGACCACATTAGGATCTGGCGCATGGATCGCATTCTGGTCACCGGAGGCGCGGGGTTCATCGGGTCGAACTTCGTGCACCACGTCATCGCCCACACCGACGCCCGCGTGACGGTGCTGGACAAGATGACGTACGCCGCGTCCCGCGAGTCCCTGGACGGCCTCCCGGACGATCGGGTCGAGCTGGTCGTCGGCGACGTGGCCGACGCGATGCTCGTCGACGAGCTGGTGCGCGACCACGACGTGGTCGTCCACTACGCCGCGGAGTCGCACAACGACAACTCCCTCGACGACCCCTCGCCGTTCGTGCAGACCAACCTGATCGGCACGTTCTCCCTGCTGGAGGCGGTCCGCAAGCACGACACCCGCTTCCACCACATCTCCACCGACGAGGTGTACGGCGACCTGGAGCTCGACGACCCGAAGCGGTTCACCGAGGACACGCCGTACAACCCGAGCAGCCCGTACTCCTCGACCAAGGCCGGCTCCGACCTCCTGGTCCGGGCCTGGGTCCGCAGCTTCGGCGTCCGCGCCACGATCTCGAACTGCTCCAACAACTACGGGCCGTGGCAGCACATCGAGAAGTTCATCCCGCGCCAGATCACCAACGTCCTCGTCGGGATCCGGCCCAAGCTCTACGGCACCGGCGCCAACGTGCGCGACTGGATCCACGCCGACGACCACTCCTCCGCGGTGCTGACCATCCTCGAGAAGGGTCGGATCGGCGAGACCTACCTGATCGGCGCGGACGGCGAGAAGAGCAACCTGGACGTGGTCCGGCTGATCCTCGAGCTGATGGGTCGCCCGGCGGACGACTTCGACCACGTCAACGACCGCGCGGGGCACGACCTGCGCTACGCGATCGAGTCCGGCAAGCTGCGCTCGGAGCTCGGCTGGCGGCCGACGTACGGTGACTTCGAGAGCGGGCTGGCCGCGACCATCGACTGGTACCGCGGGCACGAGGACTGGTGGCGGTCGCACAAGGAGGCCACCGAAGCCGGCTACGCCGCGAAGGGGCAGTAATGGGTGGGATCTCGGTGCAGACCACCCCCGTCCCGGGGCTGCTCGTCGTCCATCTCGACGTGCGCGAGGACCCGCGAGGATGGTTCAAGGAGAACTGGCAGCGGGAGAAGATGGTGGCGCACGGCGTCCCCGACTTCGGGCCCGTCCAGAACAACATCTCCTTCAACGGCAGGGCGGGCACCACGCGCGGCATCCACGCCGAGCCGTGGGACAAGTTCGTCTCCGTCGGGAGCGGGCGAGCCTTCGGGGCCTGGGTCGACCTGCGGGCCGGCGACTCGTTCGGGGCCGTGTTCACCGTCGAGCTGACGCCCTGGGTCGCCGTCTTCGTCCCGCGTGGCGTCGGAAACTCGTTCCAGACGCTGGAGGACGCGACCTCCTACACGTACCTCGTCAACGAGCACTGGCGGCCGGACGCGAGCTACGCAGCGCTCGCGCTCGACGACCCCACCGTCGCCATCCCCTGGCCGATCCCCCTCGCCCAGTCGGAGGTGTCGGCGAAGGACCTGCACGACAACCCGCGACTGGCGGAGGTGGTCCCGATGCCGCCCCGCCGCACCCTCGTCCTCGGCGCGGACGGGCAGCTGGGTCGTGCCCTCAGGGAGGTCTTCCCCGACGCGCACGCGGTCGGTCGGAGCGAGCTCGACCTCAGCGACCTCGACGAGATCCGAAGCTGGCCGTGGTCCGAGTACGACACGATCATCAACGCAGCCGCGTGGACCGCGGTCGACGCCGCCGAGGACCAGCGAGGCCCGGTCTGGTCGGTGAACGCGTCCGCGCCGGCGGAACTGGCCAGCGTGGCGCGCGACTTCCGGATGACGCTGGTGCACTACTCCACGGACTACGTCTTCGACGGCACGCGTCCCCTTCATGCCGAGGACGAGCCCCTGTCGCCGCTCGGCATCTACGGACAGTCCAAGGCTGCTGCCGAGCTCGCCATCGCCGGCGCACCGCGCCACTTCATCCTCCGGACGTCGTGGCTGGTCGGCGACGGCGCGAACTTCGTGCGCACCATGGCCGCCCTGGCCGACCGCGGGGTCAGTCCCCAGGTCGTCGACGACCAGTTCGGGCGCCTGACGTTCGCCGACGAGCTCGCCCGGGCCACGAAGCACCTCCTCGACACCTCGTCACCCTTCGGGACCTACCACGTGAGCAACTCCGGCGAGCCGACCTCGTGGTGCGAGGTGGCTCGCGAGGTCTTCCGCCTGCGTGGTCGCGATCCGCAGGACGTGAGCGAGGTGAGCACCGTGGAGTACTTCCGGGACCGCCCGGGCGCGCCCCGCCCGCGGCACAGCACCTTCGCGCTCGAGAAGCTCGCGGACACCGGCTTCCGTCCGGCGGACGCCCTGCCTGCCCTCGCGGCGTACGTCGCGGAACTCCCCCGCGGCTGAGGCAACCCCGTCCGGTGGTCACCTCGTTCTGGGGGTGACGAGGGGAGAACGGATGCGTCGCAGGGACGACCAGGAGTTCGCCGACTTCGCCGTGGCCGCCCGGCCGCGGCTCCGGCGGACCGCCTACCTGCTGTCGGGCGACTGGGAGCTGGCCGCCGACCTGGCCCAGGAGGCACTGGTCCGCGTGTACGTCGCGTGGCCGCGGCTGCACCGCGCCGGCGAGGGCGTGCACGCGTACGCCCGGCGCTGCGCGGTCTCGGCGTGGATCGACTGGACCCGCAAGCGGTCCAACCGGGAGCTGCCCACCTCGGCCGAGGTGCTGGACCGCGGCCAGGTCGAGGGGCCGGCCGAGCCGCTGGCCGTGCGCGACGAGCTGATGGGCGCGCTGCGCGAGCTCGGACCCCGACAGCGCGCCTGCGTCGTGCTCCGCTACTACGACGACCTCGGGGTCGCGGACACCGCCCGGGTGCTCGGCTGCACCGAGGGCACGGTCAAGAGCCAGACCGCGAAGGCGCTGGCCTCCCTGCGTCGCCACCTCGAGCTCCGAGACCTGGTCGCAGCCGCGGAAGGAGGCCTGTGATGGTGGAGACCCTGTCCGAGCGGCTGCACGCCGCCGCCGACGGCACTCCCGAGGACCACTTCGACCCCGCCACCGTGATCCGGGCCGGCCGCGGCCGGGTGCTCCGCCGCCGGGCCGCCCTCGGCGGCGCCGCCCTGGCCACCCTGGCCGTGGTCGGAGGGGTGCCGCTCGCCCTGGCCGGCGGTGGCGGCGACGGGGACGGTGCGCCCGCCTCCCCGCCGCCCGCCGAGCGGCTGACGCTCGACGACGCGAGCCCGGCGGTCGAGGGCCGCGACTACGTCGTCGAGCGGACCGTCCGCAGCGCCGACACCGAGGCGTCCGGTGGTCCGTTCGTCCGCGGGATCACGCCCGACGGCACCACCGTCCTCCAGCGGTACCCCCACGGCGTGGAGCGGACCCAGGAGAGCGAGGTCGGCCTGGCTCCGCCCGGGGGCGAGGTCCGCTGGCTGGCCGCTCCCCCCGGGCTCGGCAACTACGCCGGCACCGCCGGCGCCGACCTGGTCTTCGAGGACGGCGGCGACGAGTCCGACGGCTCGGTGGCCGGGTTCTGGCTCTTCGAGGCGCAGCGCGGACGCTGGCGGGCGTGGACCGACGACCGGGGCAGCCTGGTCATGTTCGACACCAGCGCCGGGCCGGTGGCCGCCGGCAGCGACCAGGTCCTGACCACGAACGGGCCGACGTTCCAGGGCCCGCGGACCCAGCTGTTCCGGACCTCGACCGCGCCGGGCAGCGCACTGGCCCCGTTCGCGACGGCCGGCAACGTCGCGCAGCGCGGCACGACGTACGCCTACACGGACACGCTGGCCCGGCCGAACCACGAGGTGACGGTCGGCGACCTGGCCGCCGGGCGGACCGTCTCGTTCGACCCGCACACCGGCGACTGCCGCCAGATCGGGGTCGGCCTGGCCGCCGACGCCGTGGTGGTGACGACGAACTGCGCCATCGGCGACGACCCGAACGCGATGACCGACATCGTCGACCACATCGACGTGTTCGACCTCGACGGCAGGCCGCTGGCAAGCCTCACCGGCGACCAGCTCGGCCCGGTCGCCACCTCCGACCGGTGGCTGACCGTCAAGACCCGCGAGGAGGGACGAGCCGGGGTCTACGCCTACTCCTTCGACGACGGCCGGCTCCTGCGGCTCACCGACCGGGAGAGCTCCTACACCGGGGACGCCGCCGGGGCCGGCGACCGGCTGGTCTGGGAACGTCCGGTCGACGGCGACCATGGCGTCGCGTTCACCGTGGCCCGGATGCGCTGACGGCCGATCAGCGTCTGGTCAGCTCGGAGACCGCGGGCCGGACGTCGACCAGGAACACGATCGCGGCGACCGTCGCGATCAGGTGGATCGGGTTGATCGGGGAGGCCTGGATGAGCACCACCTGCGCGGCCAGGCCGACGCCGAGGATGGCCAGCCACGCGGGCTTGGTGAGCTTGTTCGCGGCGGTGTAGCTCTCGGCGGGCCACAGCAGCGCGTTGATGAAGGCGAACGCCTTGATCGCCAGCGCGATGAGGATCACCGCCAGCTCGATGTATCCCGTGATCAGGAAAGCCACCAGCACAGCCTAGACGGTGGCCCGGCCCCCGAAAAACGACCGAGGACACGACACGGGGCCGCGGACCCTGCGGTCCGCGGCCCCGTGGTGTGCGGGTCGGTCAGCTCTCCGACGCGTCGCCGGTCTTCTCGACGGCCTCGGTGGTCGCCTCGGCGGCCTTCTCCGCGGTCTTCTCTGCTGCGGTGGCGGTGGCCTTGGCGCTGCTCGCGGCCGGGGCGGCCTTCTTGGCGGCGGTCTTCTTCGTGGTCGACGCCGACTTCTTCGCGGTCGAGGTCGACTTCTTCGCCGACTTCTTCGCGGTCGAGGTGGTCTCGGACGCGGCCTTCTTGGTCTGGGTCACGGTGGCCCGGGCCTTGGCGGAGGTGGTGGCGGCGGACTTCCCGGCGTCCTGGGTGGTCTCCTGGGTGCGGATCCGGGTGACCAGGGTCTCGCCACGCTTGACCAGCTCGGCGTACGTCTCGGCCACCTCGGCCAGGGTGTCGGCGACGAAGGCCTGGGCCTTGGCTGGCAGGGACTTCGCGTCGCCCTGGAGCTCGGCGAGCTGGGCCTCGAAGCGGGCCTGCGCCTTCTTCGCCTCGGCCTGGAGGTCGGCCAGCTTCGCCTCGAGGGCGGCCTGCCGGGCCTTGGCGTCCTTGGTGACCGACCTGGTCACGGCGTCGACGCGGGTGGTGACCGCGGACTGCGCCTTGGCGTTGAGGGTCTTCGGCTCGAGGTCGAGCTTCTCGATCCGCTTCTGGACCTCGGCCACGCGGGACTGCACGTCGGCGAGGTACTGCCGGGCCACGCCCACGGCGAGGTCGGTGGCACCGACGCCGGCGTACAGCGGCTTGGCGGCGGTCTTGAGGTCGATGTTCTTCAGGTCGATCCTGGCGTCAGCCATGGTCGGCTCCTTCGGTGTCGTGTCCGGTCGGGTGCGCCTCGCCCGGCCCTGGCGCGTTCTGCGCGAGGAACGAGGCGTAGACGTCGAGCAGCGACTGCTTCTGGCGCTCGGTCAGGCCGGGGTCGGCAAGGACGGCGAGCTCAACGGATCCGCCGACGCCTTCCTCGGGGCTGATGATCCCGGCGCGGATGTAGAGCTGTTCCGCGGAGATCCGGAGCGCCTTCGCGATCTGCTGCAGCACCTCGGCCGAGGGCTTGCGCAGGCCGCGCTCGATCTGGCTGAGGTAGGGGTTGGAGACGCCGGCCTGCTCCGCGAGCTGCCGCAGGGACAGGCGGGCCTGGACCCGCTGCTCCCTGAGGTAGTCACCGAGCGACCCGACGGTCTTGCCGACCCTTCCTCGTGCCATGTCCCCATCGTGCTAACTGGAGTTAGCAGAAGCAAGCACATGGTCGGTTAATTCTCTGTGAATCCCTTCACAGCAAGGAGAAACCCGCTCAACAGAGCGCTAGCAGGACTAGATCACCGCGCGGATCTCCCCGACCGGGACGCCGCCGCCGAGCAGCTCGGCGCGGCCGGTCGCCGCGACCGCCTCCGCATCCACCCCGGCCTCCTCCGGCACCCCGCCGCGCCGCAGTGCGGCCGCCATCAGCACCGGCCGCACGCGCGGCGCGCCGTCGTCGCACTTCAGCGCGAAGCTGCGCCCGTCCGGGAGCGCCACCGCGTAGCAGGACTCGGCGCCGGCCTTCCCGATCGCGCCGGGGACGGCGCGCAGCAGGGCCAGCTCGTCACGCCGGGTGCCGGACACGAACTCGGGGTGGCTGCGGATCGCGGCCGCGACCCGGGCCTCGGGGCCGGCCGTGGCGACCGCGATCGTCCGGAACGCCCGGGCCAGCCCGGTCAGGCTGGCCGAGAGCAGGGGCGCACCGCAGCCGTCGACCGCGACGTGCTCGACCGGCTCGCCGGTCAGGTCTGAGAAGGTCGCGGCGATCGCCTGCTGGAGCGGGTGTGCCGGGTCGCGGTACGTCGCGAGGTCCCAGCCGTTGACCACGCAGGTGGCCAGCATCGCGGCGTGCTTGCCGGAGCAGTTCATGAGGACGCGCGCCTTGCTGCCGCCCGCCCGCACGACCTCCTCGCGCGACGCGTCGTCGAGCGGGTAGTCCGGCGGAGTCTGGAGCGCGTCCTCGCCCAGCCCGGCGGCCGCGAGGATCCGGCGTACCCCGTCGACGTGGAACGGCTCGCCGGAGTGCGAGGCGCAGGCCAGCGCGAGGAGGTCCGGCGGCAGGTCCAGCCCGGCGCGGAGCATGCCCACCGCCTGGACCGGCTTGTTGCACGAACGCGGCAGGATCGCGGCGGTCACGTCCCCCACCGACCAGTCCACGCTGCCGTCGGCGGCGAGCGCGACCAGGGACCCGTAGTGGTGTCCTTCCACGAACCCGGAACGGACGATCTCGGCGACGGCGGGTGCAGGCATGGACCGGAGCGTACGTACTCCGGGGCAATGGCAGGATGGCCGGGTGCCGACCCCCGCCCCACCCCAGCACTGCCCCACGCCCCGCGAGCTCGACGACCTCGAGCTGCTCGTCGGCGGCGGGCTCGCCCCGCTCACCGGCTTCAACGAGCCCGGCTCACCCGTCACGCTTGCCCTCCCCGACGGCGTGGACGGCACCGTCGAGCTCGTCGACCCCGAGGGGCTGCCGCTGGCCCGGGTCACCGCCAACGGCGGGGTGCAGCCGCTGACCCACCCGCAGTTCGGTCCGTTCCGCGCGCTGCACCTGACGCCCACCCAGGTCCGCGAGCAGTACGCTGGCCGCTCGTTCGTGCCGGTCAGCGGCCCGCTCGGCGTCGACCAGATCGAGGCGCTGTCCGGCGAGGGCCCGCTGGTCCTGCTCGCCCTCACCGGGGCCGGGACTCCGGAGGGGCTCAGCCCGGTCGGCCTGGTCCGCGCCACGCTGGCGGCTGCCGGGCACCTGCCGGACGCCGCCGTGGTCGCCGTGCCGCTCGCCTCCCACGGAGACGCCCGGGTCGACCACGACCTCGGCGTGCAGGTGGTCACCAACTACGCGGACGGCGACCGGGTGGTCGCACTGGCCGACGACGACAGCGACCTGCCCGACGAGGTCGCCGCCGTGGTCGACGCCGACCGGCCTCCGCCGGAGCGTCGCGGCCTGGTGCTGTTCTTCACCGGCCTGTCCGGCAGCGGCAAGTCGACGATCGCGCGGGCGATCCAGGACCGGGTCCTCGAGCAGGGCACCCGCACGGTGACCAGCCTCGACGGCGACGTGGTCCGCCGGAACCTCTCGGCCGGGCTGACCTTCAGCAAGGAGGACCGCGAGACCAACATCCGCCGGATCGGCTGGGTGGCGGCCGAGATCAGCCGGCACGGCGGGGTGGCGATCTGCTCCCCGATCGCGCCGTTCGACGCGACCCGCAAGCAGGTGCGGCACCTGGTCGAGGAGGCCGGCGGCGAGTTCTTCCTGGTGCACGTCGCCACCCCGCTCGAGGAGTGCGAGCGCCGGGACCGCAAGGGGCTCTACGCGCGGGCCCGGGCCGGCGAGATCCCGGAGTTCACCGGCATCTCCTCCCCCTACGAGGAGCCGGAGGACGCCCGGGTGCGGGTGGACACCACCGGTCGCACGATCGACGAGTGCGTCGAGGACGTGCTCGCCCGACTTCGACAAGACCAATTGCTTCAGTAGACTAACGCGGCTTGTCCCCGCACGTTTCGTCCGAAAGGTCCCCATGGCCGACCTGATCACCCTCACGTTCCTCTCGATCCTCGTCGCCGGCTTCCTCGTCGGCGTGGTCGTCGGACTGACGGGGATGGGTGGCGGTGCGCTGATGACGCCCGCGCTGATCTTCCTCGGCGTGGGGGACGCCGCCACGGTCGTGACCGCGGACCTCACCGCGGCCGCCGTCTACAAGACCGGCGGGGCCGTCGTGCACGCCCGCGAGGGCTCGCCCAACATCCAGCTCGCGAAGTGGTTGATCATCGGATCGGTGCCGATGGCCCTGCTCGGACCCCATCTCGTCGCCTGGTTCACCGACCCGGACGAGATCGACGACGTCCTCAAGATGTGCATCGGCTTCGCGCTGCTGCTCGCGGCCGCGACGTACGCCCTGCGCCTCTACATCAACCTGGTCCGCGTCCGCGGCGGCGGGCCGGAGGGTGACCCGAACCCGAAGATCCGCCCCCTCCCGACGCTGCTGGTCGGCGCGCTCGGCGGCCTGCTGGTCGGCATCACCAGTGTCGGCTCCGGCTCGGTGATCATGATCGCGCTGCTCATGCTCTACCCCGGGCTCTCGGCGGTGAAGCTGGTCGGCACCGACCTGGTGCAGGCGGTCCCGCTGGTGCTGGCCGCCGCGATCTCCAACATCGCACTGCACGGCCTCGACCTCCAGCTCACCATCCCGCTGATCCTCGGCTCCGTGCCCGGCACCATCCTCGGCAGCAAGATCGCGCCCCGCGTCCCGCAGTCGGTGATCCGTCGCGGCATCGTCGTGGTGCTCACGATGTCCGGCGTCGCCCTGCTCGACAAGGCCGGCTGGGCACCGCTCGGCGCCGGCGAGGACGAGACCCACCCCATGCTGATCGCCGGCATCGGCGTCGCGATGCTGGTCCTGGTCCCGCTGGTCTGGGGGCTGCTCCGCAAGCAGCAGGGGCTGCCGATGTTCGGGGCGCCGTACGTCGCGGACCTCGACGACCCGCGGTACGTCGGCACCGGCCGCGCGCACGCCCACGGCCACCCGCGCCCTCCCCACGAGTCACCGGCGTCCCAGCAGCCCCGGCAGACGGGGAACCCGGCTCACGAGGAGTCCCGTGACCGCGATCACGGCGCCTGACGACGATTCTCCGCCCCCGCCCGATATCGATACGATGGCCGCTGCTGTCCCGACGAGAGGTTCCCGTCACCCATGACTGACACCCATGCCGACTACCAGCTGAGTCAGCTCGACCAGCTGGAGGCGGAGTCGATCCACATCTTCCGTGAGGTCGCCGCAGAGTTCGAGAAGCCGGTGCTGATGTTCTCCGGCGGCAAGGACTCCATCGTGATGCTGCGGCTGGCGGAGAAGGCCTTCTACCCGGCGAAGATCCCCTTCCCGGTGCTGCAGGTCGACACCGGCTACGACTTCCCCGAGGTCCTCGCCTGCCGTGACTCCTGGGTCAACCGGCTCGGTGTGCGCCTGGTCGTCGCCAGCGTCGAGGAGGCGATCAAGAGCGGCATCGTCGTCGACGACGGCAAGACCAGCCGCAATCGCCTCCAGATCGGCACCCTGCTCAACGCCATCGAGGAGGAGGGCTTCACCGCCGCCTTCGGTGGCGGCCGCCGCGACGAGGAGAAGGCCCGCGCCAAGGAGCGCGTCTACTCCCACCGAGACGACTTCGGCCAGTGGGACCCGAAGAACCAGCGCCCGGAGCTCTGGAGCCTCTACAACGGCCGCCTCCACGAGGGCGAGCACATGCGCATCTTCCCGCTCTCCAACTGGACCGAGCTGGACATCTGGCACTACATCGACCGCGAGCAGATCGAGATCCCGTCGATCTACTTCTCGCACCAGCGCCGGGTCTTCCAGCGCGACGGCATGCTGCTGAGCGAGAGCGAGTTCAACCCGCTGCGCTCCGGCGAGTCCGTGGAGGAGCGCACCGTCCGCTTCCGCACCGTCGGCGACCTGACCCTGACCGGCTGCGTCGAGAGCGACGCCGCCAACACCGCCGAGATCATCGACGAGATCGCCATCGCCAAGGTCACCGAGCGCGGTGCCACCCGAGGTGACGACCGGTTCTCCGAGGCGGCCATGGAAGACCGCAAGAAGGAAGGCTACTTCTGATGACCCCGCCCGAGACGACCGCCACCGACGGCGAGGTCGAGCACCAGCACGCCATCAAGGAGAGCGCGGACCTGCTCCGGTTCGCGACCGCCGGCTCGGTGGACGACGGCAAGTCGACGCTGATCGGCCGCCTGCTGCTCGACTCGAAGGCGATCTTCGAGGACCAGCTCGAGTCCGTGGAGTCCACGTCGAAGTCGCGTGGCTACGACTACACCGACCTCGCGCTGCTCACCGACGGCCTGCGCTCCGAGCGCGAGCAGGGCATCACGATCGACGTTGCCTACCGCTACTTCGCGACCCCGAACCGCAAGTTCATCATCGCGGACACCCCGGGCCACGTGCAGTACACCCGCAACATGGTCACCGGCGCCTCCACCGCCGACCTCGGCCTGGTGCTGGTCGACGCCCGCCAGGGCCTCACCGAGCAGTCCCGCCGGCACGCGGTGATCCTGTCGCTGCTCCGGGTCCCGCACCTGGTGCTCGCGGTCAACAAGATGGACCTCGTCGACTTCTCCGAGGACGTCTACAACAGGATCCACAAGGAGTTCACCTCCTTCGCGACCAAGCTGTCGATCCCGGACCTCGAGATCATCCCGATCTCGGCGCTCCTGGGCGACAACGTGGTGACCCGCTCGGAGAAGATGCCGTGGTACAGCGGCCCGACCCTCATGCACCACCTCGAGCACGTCCACGTCGCATCCGACCGTGACCTGGTCGACGTTCGCTTCCCGGTCCAGTACGTCATCCGCCCGAAGTCGGACGAGTTCCACGACTACCGCGGGTACGGCGGCCAGGTCGCCGGCGGCGTGCTCAAGCCGGGTGACGAGGTCGTGGTGCTGCCGTCGGGGATGACCAGCAAGATCGCGAAGATCGACCTGTTCGACAAGGAGATCGGCGAAGCCTTCCCGCCGATGTCGGTCACCGTGCACCTCGAGGACGACGTCGACGTCTCCCGCGGCGACATGATCGCCCGCGTGAACAACGCGCCCAAGCCCTCGCAGGACATCGACGCGATGGTCTGCTGGATGACCAACGAGCCGCTGCGCCCGCGCCAGAAGCTCGCCATCAAGCACACCACCCGCACCGGTCGCGCGATGGTCAAGGACGTCCAGTACCGCCTCGACGTCAACTCGCTGCACCGCGACCAGGAGACCAAGGAGCTCGGCCTCAACGAGATCGGTCGCGTCCAGCTGCGCACGACGATGCCGCTGCTGTGTGACCCCTACTCGAAGAACCGCACCACCGGCTCGTTCATCCTGATCGACGAGGCGACCGGCGTGACCGTCGGCGCCGGCATGATCAACAGCGGCACCTGACGCTCCCCGGTCGCCCGCCGACGACCCGCCGTGCTCCCGACTCCGGTCGGTGACGGCGGGTCGTCGTCATTTCGCCCCCCGCTGGTTGAGGAACGAGCGCCAGCGAGCCTCTCGAAACTCCCCCGCTGGTTGAGGAGCGAGCGCCAGCGAGCCTCTCGAAACCAAGGGCCTCGAGGCGACCAGGGACCTAGGTTTCGAGACGGGCGCAGAACCCCCTCCTCATCCAGCGGTCGGGTCAGCCCTGGCGGCCGTAGTCGTCCTCGAGGCGGACGATGTCGTCCTCACCGGTGTAGGAGCCGCGCTGCACCTCGATGATCACCAGCTCGTCGGCATGGGCGTTGGAGATACGGTGCGCGGCCCCGGTCGGTACGTCGATCGACTGGCCGGCTTCGCGGACCACCGTGTCGCCGTCGAGCACGCAGGTGGCGACGCCCTGGATCACGACCCAGTGCTCGGAGCGGTGAGCATGGGTCTGGTAGGAGAGGCGGCAGCCGGGCGAGACGTTGATGCGCTTGACCTTGTAGCCCTGTCCCTCATCGAGCACGTGCCACGACCCCCAGGGCCGCTCCGCGGATTCGAGTGCCATGTGCCGATCCCCCTCTGGTGACGAACGGCCGTCAGCCTAACCAACCGGTCGCCGGCGCGTGGTCACTACCGGCTGTCACTGGGGGTGGCGGATCGCGGGCCCGGTGCGCAGCCACCAGCGCGCGGCCCGGCGCTGCCAGTCCGGGGCCGACGACGACGACGCGATCGCCGACAGTCCGGGCGAGCCGGTCATGCCGAGCGCGTACATGTGGCCGCGGCCGAGGCTGCCCGGCTGGGTGGGGATCATGTGCCGCAGCACCTGGTCGGTGGTGGTCGCGAACTCGATGTGTCCGAGGGCGATGGTCACCGCCGCGGCCACGGTCTCGTCCGGGTCGCCCACGAACGGGCTGAGCCGCAGCCGGTGGTGCTCGGTGGCCAGGTAGGTGCACAGGGTCGCTGCCCGGCCGCGGGCCAGCGACACCGTGTCCCGCTCGCTGAGCGCGTCGAGCGCGGCCTCCCCCAGCCCCGCGGCGTACGGCGACGCCGAGAGCAGGACGGACCCCAGGTGCCGCCGCTCGGACTCCCGGTGGAACAGGGACTCGCGGACCAGCGAGGCGAGCTCGCCGCGGTCGGACTCCATCGCGGCGGGGTCGGCGGCCGCGACCGCGTTGACCAGCCGGGTGGCGAGCCGCTCGGCCGACTCGGCCGTGACGTCCTCGCCGTGCTCGAGGACGTAGCCGAAGTCGGTGTTCCCCCACTGCTGCGCGGCGCGGGAGAAGGCCTCCCGGAAGCCGGTCGGGAGCACCGCGATCAGCTGGGCGAGGTCGACCGGGGCCTGCGTCGGGTCGGCCCGCCAGCGGGCCAGCACCAGGACGCCGAGCCGGGCCCGCTGCCGGTCGTCGAACCCGCCGCGGAGCACCATCTGGGTGGCCTGCCAGACCGCGTGCAGGTAGAGCGCCCGGTTCGGCGCCTTCTCGAGCAGGTCGAGCACCAGGTCGGCGGCCTCGGGCGAGCTGATCTGGTCGAGCAGACCGAGGGGGTCGTGCACGACCTGGACGTCGGGGTCGCCGAGGTAGCCGCGGATGCTGGTCACCAGGGGCGCCCGGAGCGCAGCGACCTGGGCCAGCCCGGCCGCGGCGATCGAGATCAGGCGGTACGACGCGTCCACGCCACGGGCGAGCTGGGTGACGATCTCGTCGCAGAGGGCCTGCACCTCCTCCCCTTCCGGCGCCCAGTCCTGGTCGGCGGTGAGGTGCGAGCCCAGCGCGGTCCACTGGATCGGGGTCGCCCTTCCCGTGGCGGCCGCGGCCAGCAGCCGCTTGCGGTCGTGCTCGAAGTGGTCGGAGTCCTTGTCGGTGGGCGCCAGCACCTGGGGCAGCGAGCCGGCGGGCAGCGAGACCCGGAGGTACTCCCGCGAGGAGGCGAGCAGGCAGTGATCGAGCCCGAGCACGCGCTCGTAGCCGACCCACGCGGCGTACGGCGGGTCCACGGCGCCGGACTCCCAGGCGACGACCTGCTCGGGGGTCGCGGGACAGCCGTTCCCGGTCAGTGCGCGGGCGAAGGCGGCCGGGTCGGCGAGGGGCGCGTCAGGTCGGTGCAGCCGCCACGAACGCAGCAGCCACGCGAGTCGCCCCGTCCAGCTCACCCACGCAGCATAGGTCGGACGTGCAGCCCGACCTCGGGATCCACGACAATTTCCTGCGCCGCCGGGAGGCCGTCGACGGAGAGCTGGACGTCGATCGGGACGTTGCGCTTGACCATCGCCAGCGCGATCGGCCCCAGCTCGTGGTGCCGCGCGGAGGTGCCGACGAAGCCCACGACCTTGTCGCCGAGCAGCAGCTCGGAGCCCACGGCCGGCAGCCGGTTCTCGGAGCCGTCGAGGTGCAGCAGGGTGAGCCGGCGTGGCGGACGGCCGAGGGTGTGCACCCGGGCCACCGTCTCCTGACCGCGGTAGCAACCCTTGTCGAGGTGGACGGCGTTGTTGATCCACCCGGCCTCGTTCGGGATGGTCCGGTGGTCGGTGTCGAGGCCCAGCCGGGGCTCGCCGCGGGCGATCCGGAGCGCCTCGAACGCCCAGAGCCCGGCGGGGGGGCCGGCCGCGGCGGCGTACGCCTCGAGCCGGTCGCGCGGGACGAGCTCGTAGCCGTCGTACGGGACGCCGGTGCGGGCCGACGGGCGCCAGGTGACCGCGAGCTCGGCGGTCGCGTCCTCGACCTCGACCTGGTTGAGGAAGCGCATCTTCAGCAGGAAGTCGGCGAGCGCCGCACCGCGGCCGGGCTCGGTGTGCACGGTCAGGGCGCCGTCCTCGCCGCCGCTGTCCATGCCGTACATCGCATGCTCGACGTGGCCCTGCGGGCTCAGGATCAGCGCCGCCACGGGCGTGCCGGGGACCAGGTCGAGCAGGTGCTGCGTGGTCAGGTCGTGCAGCCACCGCAGCCGGTCGGGGCCGGCGATGCGCAGCACGTCGCGGTGGGACTGGTCGACGAAGCCCTCGCCGTTCTCGAGGGCTCGTTGCTCGCCGTGGAACGAGCCGTAGTGGGCAGCCACGGGGGCGTCGATGCCGTCGCCGGCGACGGCTCCGGGAAGGCCCAGGAGCGGGCTGGTCATGCGTCGATCTCCTCACACTGGTCGCACCGGCCGAAGACGGTCAGGTGACCGACGTCGGCGGTGAAGCCCTCGTCGGTCCGCAGCCGCTCCAGCAACGGGTCGAGTACACCTGCGTCAACCGAGATCACCCGGTGACAATTCCGGCAGACCAGGTGGAAGTGCTCGTGGCCGCCCACCGAGTGGTACGTCGGGGCGCGGTCGGAGAGGTGCGCATGCTTGACCAGCCCGAGCTCCTCGAGCACCTCGAGCGTGCGGTAGACGGTCGAGATGTTCACCGCGCTGGACTGCTTGCGCACCTCGGTCAGCACCTCGTCGGGGGTGGCGTGGCCGAGGGAGTCGACGGCGCGCAGGATCAGCTCGCGCTGCGGGGTCAGCCGCTTGCCGCTGCTGCGGAGCCGTTCGGCGAAGTCGCTCATGGTGCTGCCGGCGGGGTCACTGCCGCTGGAGCCGGGCCCACAGGTGCGGCTGGAGAGGCTGGCCCATCGCGGCCATGTCGTAGGCGTAGAGCAGGTCGCCCTCGACGTACCCGTAGAGGCGCTTGCCGCCGGTGTACTCCTTGGCGGTGCCGGTACGGGCGATCGCGTCGGTGACGATCTCGAACCGCGGCTGGTCGGCGTGGATCTCGCCGTGCCAGACCTCGACGAAGCCGAGGTTGTGGGCGAGCACCACCTCGAGGGTGCGGTCCTCCTGCGGGCGCAGGAACCCGGTCTCCTGTGCGGCCTCGCGGACCACGTTGCCCTCGTCGTCCTCGATCCAGGCGCGGCTCATGTAGTGGATGAACGGGCGGCCGTCCTGCTGGAACAGCATCTCCTGGCCGAACTTGAAGCCGTCGATCGTCGGGTAGTCCCCCTGGCCGTTGCCGCGCCAGGTGCCGAGCAGCCACGCCAGCGGCGCGCAGCTCGGGTGGATGTTGTCAGGGATCTGGAACGGCATGGCGGGCAGTCTAGGCCGTGGCTACTGTCGGCCCATGCGGAGACTGCTGGTCAAGGTCACCTGCGGCGCCGACGACCCGGAGCGCTGCAACCAGGCGTTCACGGTCGCCGCGACCGCCGCGGCGTCGGGGGCCGACGTGGGGCTCTGGCTGACCGGCGAGGCGGCGTGGTTCGCGGTGCCGGGGCGGGCCGAGGAGTTCTCGCTGCCGCTGGCGATGCCGCTGGCCGACCTGCTCGGCACCGTGCTCGCGTCGGGACAGGTGACGCTGTGCACCCAGTGCGCCGACCGGCGCGGGATCACCGCCGCCGATGTCCTCGGCGGGGTCCGGATCGCCGGCGCCGCGGTGTTCGCCGAGGAGGTGCTCGGCGAGGGGGTGCAGGCGCTCGTCTACTGACGGCGCCGTGTCACCCCGTCCCCGCGCCGTCACCACCCGAGCTCGCGCAGCCGCGCGTCGGAGATGCCGAAGTGGTGGCCGACCTCGTGGACGACGGTACGGCGGACCTGCTCGACGACCTCCTCGTCGCTGCGCGAGACCGCACAGATCGCGCGACGGTAGATCGTGATCCGGTCGGGCAGGACGCCCCCGTAGCTCGTCGTACGGCGGGTCAGCGGGATCCCCTGGTAGAGCCCGAGCAGGCCTCGCGGTCCCGGCCCGTGCTCCACGGTGACGGCCACGTTGCTCATCAGCTTCCCGAGCTCCGGCGGCAGCCCGTCGAGGGCCTCGGTGACCATCGCCTCGAACTGCTCGCCGTCGACCTCGACCATGGGTCCAGTGTGCGACCGCACCCCTGACGCGGGGGACGCAGTGGTCCGGGGGCCGCCGAGCCGGCCCCCGGTGCCGTCGTACGTCGGGACCGGCGGGTCAGCGGCCGGCGACCTCGACCGTGACGTCGGTGCCGTGACTGACCACGTCGAAGACCGCCGATCGGGCCCGCGACTGGGCGACCAGCTCGGCCAGCTGCTCCGCCTCGGCGTCGCCCTCGACGGAGAACACGACGCGGATGTTGTCGAACCCGTTCCGGACCACGTCGTCGATGCCGAGGATGCCGCGGAGGTCGATGTCGCCCTCGACGGTGCAGCGAACCCCGTGGAGCTCGATGCCGCGGGCGGAGGCGATGTTGCCGATCCCCGCGGTCAGGCAGGCGCCCAGCGCGTTGAGCAGCAGCTCCGCCGGGGTGGGGCCGTTGTCGTTGCCGACGAGCACGACCGGGTGGTCGGCCGTGATCACGGTGTCGTGCTGGTGGGTGTGCTCCTGCCCGGCACCGTAGAAGCCCGGGAACCGGGCCTCGCTCTGGGTGCCGTTGACCCAGCGGTGCGCGGTCCGGAACCGGAAGGCGGCCAGCTCGGGCTGCTCCTTCACCGCCCCGATGGTCGCGAAGAGGGTGGCGGTGTCGACACCGTTGACGTGGTTCTCCTGCGTGATGGACATGACTGTCCCTTTCGTTGTGGTGGGTGGTTTCCCTGGTGTGTGGGTCGGGGTGGGGGCGGTCAGGCGGCCGGTCGCCGGCCGGCGTACCCGGGGACGGGGCGGGCGGCCAGGGCCAGGGCCTCGGCGTCGAGGGCCTTGCTGAGCCGGGTCTGGGTCTCGAGGAAGTCCGTCGGCTCCGGGAAGGCGCCCAGGGCCCGGGTCAGGCCGAAGGTCAGCTCGATCGCCGCGTTCCGCTGGCTCTCGTAGCGGGACATGGCCTCGTCCTCGTCCGTGCCGCGCAGCACCGCGTCGGCGGCCTCGGAGACCAGCTCGGCGTCCCGGAACGCGTCGGTGATGCCGTGGCCGGTGATCGGGTCCCGGTGGTAGCCGGCGTCGCCGACCAGCGCCCACCCGGCGCCGTACGGGCGCTTCACGTGGTTGGGCAGCCCGGCGTAGCCGCGCAGCCGCTCCCCGAACGTCCCGCCGCGCACCCGGCCGGCCAGGCCGGGCACGGTCCGGTCCAGCTGGTCGAGCCAGGCGTCGGTCCGGTGGGACCCCGCCTCGATCACCGGCCGCATGTCGTCGAACGGCCGGATCAGCCAGACGCAGGCCTCGTCGTTGTGCGTCGGGAAGACCCCGGCGAACGCGTTCTCGGCGACGTGCAGCTCGATGCCGTCCCACGGCACCCCGCCGACGTAGGTGTAGAAGCAGGACCCGGTCGGGCCGTAGCGCTCGGTGACCTCCGCGTCGACGTACCGCGCGACCGGCGACCGGACGCCGTCCGCGCCGATCACCAGGCGGGCGGTCAGCTCGCGCTCGGTCCCGTCGGCGTCACGGGACCGTACGCCGGTCACGCGGCCGTCCGCGTCGTGCACCAGCCCGGTCACGACTGTGTCGGTGATCAGCCGGGCGCCGGCCGCGACCGCGGCGTTGGCGAGCAGCTCGTCGAGGACGTAGCGCCGCGGGGCGACCACGAAGTCGACCCCGGCCCGGTCCTTGATCGTGTGCGTCGCGACCTCGCCGTCATGGTGGAAGGTGACCGTCCGGATCTCCGGAGCGCCGCTCGCGACCACCCGGTTGAGCAGGCCCCAGCGGGCCAGCTGCACGACGCCGCCCCGCGACAGCGAGTGGGTCGAGCTGGTGTCGCGCGAGGGCCGGGACCGGTCGACCATGACCACGTCGTGGCCGGCCCTGGCCAGCAGCCGCGCCGTCGCTGCGCCGGCGCAGCGGGCGCCGACGACCACGACGTCGTGGTGGCTGCGCAGGGGTCCGAGCGCGCGTCCGGGCCCCGAACTGGTGAGGTAGGGGTCGCGGTCGAGGTACCTTGCCATGGGAGGGCTCCTTGCTGGCTTCCGTGAGGACGGGGTCCAGACTCCGGGAGCGCCACGCAACGGTCATCGGTCGAATGCCCGACAAGGCGGGTGCTTCTCGGTCGCCGATGTCGGTGAGACGGGCGGCAGCGGGTGGACGACAGGCGTACCCAGGTGATCCGCGGGAGGGACGAGCTCCTCGCCCTCGCCGGGCAGCGCCTCACGGCCGCGCTCGACGGAGCCGGTGGTCTGGTCCTGGTCTCCGGGGAGGCCGGGATCGGCAAGACCCGGCTGCTGCAGGCGCTGCAGGAACGGGCCGGGGAGCAGGGGTTCGCGCTGTGGTCGGCCGCCGCCTTCCCGCAGGACGTGGAGCTCTCCGCCGGCTTGCTGCTCGAGCTCGGGCACGCGATGGCCCGCTCGGAGAGCACGGAGGTGGCCGCGCGCGGGCGGGACCTGGTCGCGGACCTGGTCGACGTGGGCGCCTCGTCCACCGGCGACGCCCACCGGCGCCGCCGCCTGCTGGTGCTCGACGCGGTCGAGCGGCTGGCCGCGCTCGCCAACGGGCCGGCGCTGCTCTCGCTGGAGGACCTGCACTGGTGTGACGAGCTGAGCCTCGAGATCGTCGGGCACCTCGCGCGGCGCCTCCCGGACCTGCCGATGTGTGTGGTCGGCACGCTGCGCACCGACGAGCTCCACCAGGACTCCCCGGCCCGCGCCTGGCGATCCCGGGTCCTGCTGCAGCGCCTCGCCCAGGAGCTGCACGTGCCCGCCCTCGACCGGGGCCAGGGAGCGCAGATGGTCCGCGACCTGGTGCCCGGGGGAGCCCCCTCGCGCCGGCTGATCGAGCTGGTCCAGCGGCGCTCCGGCGGGGTGCCGCTGCACGTGGAGGAGCTGGTGAACGCCGCCACGCAGGGCCGGCTGACGCCGTCGTCGCGCTACGTGCCCGAGACCCTGGCCGAAGCGGTGCAGCAGCGGTTCGACGCGCTGTCGCCGCCGGCCCGGGACATCGCGGTCGCCGCGGCCGTCGTACGCCGCAGCTGTGACCTGGACCTGCTGGCCGAGGTCGCCGGCACCTCCCACGACCCGGCGGCGGCCGGCCTCGACGAGCTGGTCGACCGGCACCTGGTGGTCGAGGAGGCGCCGGGCTGGTTCGGCTTCCGCCACGCGCTGATCCGCGACGCCGTCGAGGGCGTCGCGCCGCGGGCGCTACGCCGCGCCCTGCACGCCCGGGTCGCCGACGTGGCCCGGCGTCGCGGCCAGCTCGGCGGCGACGCCTACCGGTCCGCGCACCACGAGGAGGCCGGGCAGTACGACGAGGCGGTGGACGCCGCATCGGCCGCCGCGCTACGCGCCAGCACGCTGTCGGCGCACCAGGACGCCCTCGACCTGCTCAACCGGGCCGTGCGCTGCCTGCGCGCCCCCGACGACCCGCGCCGCGCGGACCTGCTCGCCCGCCGGGCCGTCGAGGCGGCGGCGACCGACCACAACGCCCGGGCCGCGGAGGACTTCGAGGAGGCGCGGCGCCTGCGTACGGCGGCCGGCGACCCGGTCGGCGCGGCGGCGCTGGTCGCCCGGCTGGTCGCCGTCCGGCACCTGCTCGGCGACCCGCTGGAGGACCGGGTGGCGCTGCTGCGGGCGGCCCTGCGCACGGTCGAGGGGAGGGACGAGCCGGAGGCGCAGCGGGTCCGGGCGGACCTGCTGGCTGGCGAGGCGGCGGCGTACCTCGTCGACGACCGGCTCGACGAGGCGCTCCGGGCCGCCGAGACCGCGCTGGAGGCGGTCGCGTTGCAGGACGAGCAGGCCCGGCTGGACACGGTGATCACGGCAGGAACGGTGGAGGTGTTCGCGGGCCGGGACGGCTGGGGCCGGCTGGAGGAGGCCACCCGGGCGGCCCGCGAGCTGGGGCTGGAGGCGGAGGCGGCCCGCGGCTACCGGATGCTCGGGTCGTCGGCGTCGACGCTGGTGGAGTACGACCGGGCGGAGCGCTGGCTGTCCGAGGGCGTGGAGTACGCCGCACGCACGCAGCAGTGGAACCACCGGCACTACATGGCCAGCCACCAGGCGCACGTGTGGTGGTGCCGAGGCCGGTGGGACGCCGCGGTGGTCGAGGCGCAGCAGCTGCTCGCCGACGACGAGGGCGGCATCACGACCCGGATCATTGCGTTGCACGCGCTCGGCTTCGTGGCCCTCGGCCGCGGTCGGTACGACGCCGCGGTGACCGCGCTGGGCGAGGCCCGGGCGTCCGGGGAGGACATGCGGGAGCTGCAGCGCTTCTCCCCCGCCCTGTGGGGACTGGCGGAGATCGCGGTGCTGACCGGTGACGCGGCCGCGGCGGTCACGCTGACCGGGGCCGGGTTCGACGCCTCGCACGAGATCCTCGAGGCGGCCAACCTGTTCCCCTTCCTGGTCACCGGCACCCGGGCCCGACTCGCTGCGCAGGACCCGTCCGGGGCGCAGGAGTGGGCCGATCGGGTCTCCGCCGACCTCGTCGCCCGCGGCGTGCCCGGCACCCTGCCCGCCGTCGACCACGCGGCCGGCCTCATCCAGCTGGCCGCGGGCCGCACCGGGAAGGCGCGCGAGCTGCTGGGTCGGGCCCGCGCGGACTGGGCGGCGCGTCAGCGCTGGTGGGAGGGCCAGTGGTGCGCGCTCGACCTGGCCCGGTGCGCGGTCGCGTCCAACCGCCGTACCGAGGCGGCGGCGCTGGTCGAGGAGGTGCGCGAAGCAGCGACCGCGGTCGGGTCGACGCCGTTGCTGGAGGCGGCGGCCGCGATCGGGTCCCGGCTCGACCACCACGACGCCCCGCAGGCCTGGTCGCCGCTCACCCAGCGCGAGTTCGAGGTGGCCCGGCTGGTGGCCCGCGGGCTGACCAACCGGGAGATCGCCGAGGAGCTGCGGATCACGGCACGCACGGCCGGCTCGCACCTCGAGCACATCCGGGCCAAGCTCGGCGTCAGCCGGCGGTCGGAGATCGCCGCCTGGGCCACCGCGACCGAGGGGTCGCCCTCCTAGACCTTTACATCAAGCCGGTTTGATGTAAGTTCGAAGGATGCGGCAGGCACCCGCCGCGCCGCCGCCGTTCGTGCGGCTGGCCGGCCATCCCGTGCGCTGGCGGCTCCTCGTCGGACTCGCCACCGGGGACCACCGCGTGCGCGAGCTGGTCGACCTGGTCGGGCAGCCGCAGAACCTCGTGTCCTACCACCTGCGGCTGCTGCGCGACGCCGACCTGGTGACCGCCCGGCGGAGCAGCTTCGACGGTCGCGACAGCTACTACCGTCTCGACCTCGACCGCTGCCGCGACCTGCTCGCGGGGACCGGCGCCTCGCTGCACCCGGCGCTGGCCGTCGCCCGGCCCGAAGCGCCGAGGCCCGACCGGCGGCTCCGGGTGCTGTTCGCCTGCACCGGCAACAGCGCGCGATCGCCCGTCGCCGAGGCGCTCCTGCGGGAACGGACGGGCGGCGCCGTCGACGTCGCCAGCGCGGGCAGCCACCCCGCCGAGCGCACCCACCCGAGCGCCGTCCGGGTGCTCGCCGAGGACTACGGGATCGATGTCTCCGGGCGCAGCCCGCAGGCGCTGGACGCCCTCGACACGCACGGGTTCGACGTCGTGGTGACGCTGTGCGACCGGGTCCGCGAGGTCTGCCCGGAGCTCCCCGGTCACCCGCGGCGCATCCACTGGAGCATGGCCGACCCCGCGCCGGCCGGCACCCCGGCGCCTGCCGCAGACCGCGCCGTACGACGGGCGGCGCGCGAGATCGACACCCGGATCGGGCACCTGCTCCACGTCCTGCCCACGCTCGAACCCACCCCCGACAGGAAGGAACCGAGATGAGCACCGAAGCCGAGCTCGCCAGCGTCCGCTACCTGGTGGACGACGTCGACGCGGCGATCGAGTTCTACACCACCCACCTGGGGTTCACGGTCCGCAGCCATCCGGCGCCGGCCTTCGCCGACGTCGTCCGCGGACCCCTCCGGCTGCTGCTGTCCGGCGCCGCCAGCTCCGGCGCCCGCGCGACACCCGGGGACAGCGCCGGCCCCGGCCGCAACCGCATCCACCTGGTCCTCGACGACTTCGACGCCGCGGTGGACCGGTTGCGTGACGCCGGGCTTCCCTTCCGCAGCGAGGTGGTCTCCGGCCCCGGCGGCCGGCAGGTCCTCGTCGCCGACCCCTCGGGGAACCTGGTCGAGCTGTTCGAGCCCGCGTCCCGCTGAGCCCTCAGCCCGCGGCGACCGCGTCGAGGCCGAGCAGGGTCCGCGCCTCGCCCGGGGTCATCGGCGTACGCTGCGCGACCCGGGCCACCTCGACCGCCCGCTCGACGAGCTGGGCGTTGGACTCGACCGGGACGCCCCGGCTGATCGTGAGCACGTCCTCCATGCCGACCCGCAGGTGGCCGCCCTTGGAGAGCGAGGCGAGCATCACCGCGAGCGTGGAGCGGCCGATGCCGGTGGCCGACCACGAGGTGGTGGCGGCCGGCAGCGCGGCGACCGAGGCGACCAGCGCGTCCGCCGTGCCGTTCATGCCGCCGGGCACGCCCATCACCAGGTCGCAGTGCACCTTGCCCCCGGCCGGCAGGCCGAACGTGTCGAGCAGCCGGTGCAGCGCGTGCACCTGGCCGAGGTCGAACAGCTCGAACTCCGGCACCACGCCCCGCTCCTGCGAGAGCTGGTAGAGCTCGCACACGAACGGCCACGGGTTCATGAACACGTCGTCGCCGAAGTTGGTGGTGCCCATGGTGAGGCTGCAGGAGTCCGGCTCGGCGTCGAGCACCTTGAGCCGGGTGTCGAGCGGGTCGTGGACCGACCCGCCAGTCGAGAGCTGGACGACCAGGTCGGTCGACTCCCGCACCGCCGCCACCCACTCGCGCAGCAGCGGCAGGTCGAGGGTCGGCTGGTGGTCGTGGTCGCGCACGTGGATGTGGATCATCGCCGCACCGGCCTCCCGGCACGCGACCGCGGTCGCGGCGAGCTCCTCGGGGGTGGTCGGGAGCTGCGGGCAGTCCGCCTTGGCGGTCTCGGCTCCGGTGGGCGCGACGGTGATCAGCAGCGGCTCGGGCATGGCGGTCATCGTGCCAGAATCGCCGCAGCCCCGTCGACTCACCGGAAGGAAGATTTCCCGATGCGAGCCGTCGTACAGCGAGTTCTTCGCGCAGCCGTGACTGTCGACGGGAAGGTCGTCGGCGAGATCGAGCGCCCGGGGCTGCTGGTCTACCTCGGCGTCACCCACGCCGACGGCCCCGACGAGACCGCGTGGACCGCCCGCAAGGTCTGGGACCTGCGGCTGCTGCGCGACGAGCAGTCGGCCTCCGACGTCGGGGCGCCGGTGCTGGTGGTCAGCCAGTTCACGCTGTACGGCGACGCGCGCAAGGGACGCCGTCCGACCTGGCAGGCGGCGGCGCCCGGCGAGGTCAGCGAGCCGGTGTACGACGCGTTCTGCGCCGAGCTGGAGCGCCTCGGCGCGCACGTGCAGCGCGGGGTCTTCGGGGCACAGATGGAGGTCGCCTCGGTCAACGACGGCCCGATCACGGTGCTGCTCGAGCGCTGAGGCTCAGACCCCGGGGAGGTTGTCGAGCAGCCCCTGCACGAGGTCGTAGGTCGCCCGGTCGGCCGCCGCGACCAGGCCGGCCGGCGGGTCCGCCAGCGGGTGGTAGGGCACCCCGTCGAACGTGCCGACGTACCCACCGGCCTCGGCGAGCAGCAGCGAGCCCGGGACGTGGTCCCACGGCTTGGCCTTGCGGTAGAGCGCGTAGTCCGCCTCGCCCTCGACCAGCTTCGGGTAGTCCACGCCGCAGCAGACCCAGGTCAGGTCGAGCGCCCGCAGCGTGCCGAGGGCGCGGCCGATCCAGCTGCGTCGCGAGGTGACCCCGCGCAGCTCGTCACCCAGCGGGGGTCGGGTGAGCCGTTCCCCGTCGCGCCAGGCCCCGGCGCCGCGTTCCACGACATACGCGACCTTGTGCTGCGGCTGCCAGATCCAGCCGCGCACGACCTCGCCGCGACGTACCTCCCCGACCATGACCGCGTGGTCCTTCGACCCGTGCACGAAGTTCTTGGTGCCGTCGACCGGGTCGACCGTGAACGCGTGGTCCGCGGCCTGGTAGCGCTTCATCAGCGTCGCGTCCGCCGCGGTCGCCTCCTCGCCGAGGATCAGCGCCTCGGGGTAGGCGGCGCCGAGCACACCGGTGATCCGGGCCTCGGCCTCCCTGTCCGCCACGGTCACCAGGTCGCCGGGGTTCTTCTCCGCGATCTCCTCGTCGGCCAGGTCCCGGAAGCGGGGGTCGATCACCTCCTCGGCCACGTCCACGAGCAGGGTCAGGACCTCGTCGGTCTCCACGCGAGCAACCTACCGACTGCCGGAGCACCCCCACCCCGCGCCCCACCCCGCGCCCCACCCTCGACCCACCCCTCGACCCACGCCGTCACCCTCGCGCCGCAGCCCCCGGCCGGATAGTCCCAAACGTTCGAGGGGTCCCGTACGGCGTGTCGGCAGCCGTTTCGTTTGGGACTATCCCGACATGGGCGCCGGAAATGACTCCGACCCGCCACCACCGGGTGACGGGTCGGAGCTCCCTGGGGAGGGGATCAGAGCGTGATGGCCACCTCGGCCACCGAGCCGCGCGCGGCGATCACCTTCTTGTCGATCGGCTGCGCCTTCGGCGCGAGCGTGCGCAGCGTCCACTCGCCGTCACCGGCGAAGAAGCGGAACTGGCCGTGCTCGTTGGTCGGCACCTCCGCGGTGAACTCACCGGTCCGGTCGAGCAGCCGGACGTAGGCATTGCCGACGGGCGCGCCGCCACGGGTCACCTGACCCTGGACGACGGCCTCCTTGGCCACGTTGACCCCGTCGAGCGACAGGCCACCTTCGATCGCGCCGCACATCAGGCCTCGCCCCTCTCGTCGCCGAGGGCGACCGGGACGCCGACGAGCGAGCCGTACTCGGTCCACGAGCCGTCGTAGTTCTTCACGTTCTCCTGCCCGAGGATCTCCTTGAGCACGAACCAGGTGTGCGAGGAGCGCTCGCCGATGCGGCAGTACGCGATGGTGTCCTTGCTCCAGTCGACGCCGGCCTCGGTGTAGATCTCCTTCAGCTCCTCGTCGGACTTGAAGGTGCCGTCGTCGTTGGCCGCCTTGCTCCACGGCACGTTCGCGGCGGTCGGGATGTGGCCCGCACGCTGCGCCTGCTCCTGGGGGAGGTGGGCCGGGGCGAGCAGCCGGCCGGCGTACTCGTCGGGGCTGCGGACGTCGACCAGGTTCTGCGCGCCGATCGCGGCGACGACCTCGTCGCGGAACGCGCGGATGCTCTTGTCCTGCTCCTGCGCGGTGTACGACGTCGCCGCACGGCTGGGTGCCTCGTCGGTCAGCTCGCGGGAGTCCAGCTCCCACTTCTTGCGACCGCCGTCGAGCAGCTTGACGTCGTCGTGGCCGTAGAGCTTGAAGTACCAGTAGGCGTAGGCCGCGAACCAGTTGTTGTTGCCGCCGTACAGCACGACCGTGTTGTCGTTGGACACGCCCTTCCCCGAGAGCAGCGCCTCGAACTGGGCCTTGTCCACGAAGTCGCGGCGGACCTGGTCCTGCAGCTCCGTGGTCCAGTCGAGCTTGATGGCGCCCTTGATGTGACCCTTGTCGTACGCCGTGGTGTCCTCGTCCACCTCGACGAGCACGACGCTCGGGTCGTCCAGATGTTCCTCGACCCACTGGGCGGTCACGAGGGTGTTCTCGCGGCTCATGTGGTTCTCTCTTTCCGTTGTTCCGCTGGTGTCTGACTTCTCGTTCGGGTGGTCGGGTGGTGCTAGTCGCTCGACCCCACCGGGACCACCCTCGGTCCGGTCAGGCGCTTGATCAGGAGGTAGGCCTCGCAGCCGAGGCACAGGCCGAAGACGGCATTGAGCAGGGCCGCGGCCAGGGCGAACCCGGTCGCGACCAGCCCGACCAGCGCGGAGCCGGCCAGGAACCCGAGCAGGCCGACCAGCGCGAAGCCGAGACCGACCGCCTGCGCGAACCGCGGCGGGGCGGCGTCCTCGCGCTCGGCCGGCGGGCCGATCCGGGGCCGCACCGCGGTCCGGAACAGCCAGGAGTACGGCGTGTGCTGGACGCCGCGACCGGCACCGACCGCGAACACCGCGGCCTGCACCGCGAGCAGCGCGACGGCGACGGGGGACGGCGCGAGCAGCAGCACGGCGGCGAGCACGAGCGCGGTCACGGCGGCGGCGAACCGCGCACCGCGCGGGTCGATCTGCGCGGGGGTGGTGTGCATGGAGTCTCCTGCGTCGGGACGCGCGACCGCGCGTCGGGAAGGCCTGCGGGCTGCGAGGCACGGGACGCCCAGATTAGTCGTGTAAACGACTCGACAAAAGAACCTTTGACCGGCGTCCCGTCAGGGCATGCGACACAGCGCCGAACGCACGCGGCAGTGGTCCACTGCGCGGCGGCGGGTCAGCATGGTCGTCGACATGCGGCCCAATCTACGGCGCCCCGATCGGCAACCCGAGCGCAAATCTCAGGATGTGGTCATCCGTTCCAGAATGCGGACAATCCTCACTCCGCCACCGTGACCCGGGCCAGCGTCGCGAGCACCTCGTCGCGCTTCGGAGTGCCGCCGGCCCGGGCCACCTCGCGGCCCCGCGCATCCAGCACCAGGGTCGTGGGCGTCCGGAGCACGCCGACCCGACGCACCAGCTCGAGGTGGTGCTCGGCGTCGACCTCGACGTGGGCGACACCCGGCACCAGCTCCGCGACCTCGCCCAGCACCCGCCGGGTCGCCCGGCACGGCGCGCAGAACGCGCTGGAGAACTGGAGCAGCGTGGCCCGCTCCCCCAGCTCGTGTTCGATGTCGGTGCCGTCGAGGAGCCCAGGCTCAGACGCCTCGTCGCCGGGGGTGGCCGCAGCCCCGGCACCGCGCACCCGGTGCGTCCCGCGGAACCTGCCGTCGGCGAGCGCACGCCAGGCCCCGAACCCGAGGGCCAGGACGACGGCGACGAGGAGGACGAGCTGGCCGGCGGTCATGACGGCGGCAACGTCGGAGCGGCCCGGCTCATTCCTCGCGCTCCCGCAGCGCCGCGTTCTGACGACGCAGGTCCTCGACCTCGTCCTCCAGGACCAGCACCCGGGCGATCCCCGCGAGGTTCAGGCCCTCGGCCAGCAGGTCGCGCACCCGGTGCAGCCGGTCGATGTCGTCCTGGCTGTAGCGACGGGTGTTGCCGCCGGTGCGGTCGGGGGTCACCAGGCCGTGCCGTTCGTAGACGCGCAGGTTCTGGATCTCCATCGAGACCATGCCGGCCGCCACGGAAATCGCGAACACACCGTCGGAGGACTTCGCCATGGGACTCCTCGATCCCCGGTGCAATCCGGGGCTTGACAACTCCTGACGTGAGTATTACATAAAACCTGTATCCGTGAGAACAGATCACGGAGACCACGAACCCAGAGGAGGTACCCATGTTGCTGCGATCCGCCGACCCTTTCCGTGAGCTCGACCGCCTGACCCAGCAGGTCCTGGGCACCACCAACCGCCCCGCGGTCATGCCGATGGACGCCTGGCGCGAGGGCGACGCGTTCGTCATCGAGTTCGACCTGCCGGGCGTGTCCCGCGAGAGCATCGACCTCGACGTCGAGCGCAACGTGCTCACGGTTCGCGCCGAGCGTGTCGCCCGCAACGGCGACTGGGAGATGCTCGCCTCCGAGCGTCCCCGCGGCGTCTTCAGCCGCCAGCTCGTGCTCGGCGACAACCTCGACCTCGACCGCATCGAGGCGTCGTACGACGCCGGGGTGCTGCGGTTGACGGTGCCGGTCGCCGAACGCGCGAAGCCGCGCAAGATCGAGGTCGCGACCGGTTCGAACGACACCGGACGGACCGCGATCGAGGCCTGACCCGCGTACGCCGACGGGTCTGCCGACTGGTGACCGGGGGTCTGCTACCCCGGTCACCGCCAGGCACGGGGCCGGGGGCCTGCTACTCCGGCCCCGCTGCCATGCCCGGCTCAGCCGCCCGCGAACGGGGGCAGGAACTCGACCGAGGAGCCCGGCGCGACCTGCACGTCGGCCGGATCGCGGGTGCCGAGCGGCTCGTCGCCGATGAGGACCGAGCAGGCCCCGACGACGTCGGCGAGCCGCGGCGCGTCGGGGTGCAGCGCCAGCGCCCGGGACCGCAGGTCGGCGAGGCTGACCGGCCCGTCGACGGGTACCCGGTCCTGGGCCACCCCCGCCGCCGCGCGGGCCGCTGCCCAGTAGCGCACCACGACGTACGACGTGCTCGCGGTGCGGTCCGCGGGCGTCTCGCCCTGCGCGGTTCGCGTTTCGTGCCCGGTCATGCCCGATATCCTTCACCATCCGGGCAAGCACGAGGAGTCGCCATGGGCACGCTGCTGTTGCTGACCGACGCGCTCCAGCCGTCGGCCGACGTACTCCCCGGCCTGGCCCTGCTCAACCACCAGGTCAAGATCCTGCCCGCCGAGGGCAGTGCGCTGATCGAGGCGCCCGAGTCCGACCTGGTCCTCGTCGACGGACGCCAGGAGCTGGCTCACGCCCGCGACCTCTGTCGCCTGATCCGCACCACCGGCACCGACGTGCCGGTGCTGCTCGTGGTCACCGAAGGCGGTCTGGCCGTGGTCGCTGCCGACTGGGGCATGGACGACGTGGTGCTGCACACCTGCGGCCCGGCCGAGCTCGAGGCCCGGATCAAGCTGGCGATCGGCCGGCTCGCCGCGCAGCGCGACGCCGACGACCCCGAGTCACACGTGATCCGGACAGGCGAGGTCGTCGTCGACGACGCGACGTACACCGCGAAGCTCAGCGGCCGCCCGCTCGACCTCACGTTCAAGGAGTTCGAGCTGCTGAAGTTCCTGGCCCAGCACCCCGGACGGGTGTTCAGCCGCCAGCAGCTGCTCCAGGAGGTCTGGGGCTACGACTACTTCGGCGGCACCCGTACCGTCGACGTGCACGTACGCCGGCTGCGCGCCAAGCTCGGCCCCGAGAACGAGACGCTCATCGGCACCGTCCGCAACGTCGGCTACCGCTTCGTGCTGCCCGCCAAGGACCAGGCCGGCGCCGGCATCGACGTCGAGGCGACCGAGGACGCCTAGATCTGCAGTCGTCCGCCTGACAGGGGGCCAGGCACCCCCGTGGGGCGGACGACCCACCAAGGCGGGTGCGGCACGATGGGCCCGTGACGGCACGGGAGATCACGACCACGGACTCGGCGGCACAGGGACGGGACCTGGTGGAGCGCGTCCGGCAGGCCAGCCGGGCGGCGGACGGGCACGACCCGCTCGACGAGCAGGCGGCGCTGCTGCTCAAGCACCGCGGGCTGGCGGCGGCGCGGATGTGGGTGACCGGGAACGGGTTCGCCCTGGTGCACGAGGGGGCGCTGGACCTGGCGGTGGCGCCGGAGGCGCGAGGCCGGGGGGAGGGCGCGACGCTCGCGGCGGCCGTCGCGGACAGCGGTGCCGACGTGCGGACGGCGTGGAGCCACGGTGACGACCCGGCGGCCCGGGCGATCGCCGCGCGGCACGGTTTCGCCGCCACCCGCGAGCTCTGGGTGATGCGCCGACCGGTGACCGAGCCGCTGCCGCCGCTGGAGAGCGACGTCGCGATCCGCGGCTACCGCCCAGCGGACGAGGCCGACCTGCTGCGGGTCAACGCCGCCGCCTTCGCCCACCACCCGGAGCAGGGGTCGATGGACGCCGCCGGGCTGGCCGAGCGGATGGCCGAGCCGTGGTTCGACCCGGCCGGGCTCCTGGTCGCGCACGACGGCGAACGGATGCTCGGCTTCCACTGGACCAAGCAGCACGACGCGGACCTCGGCGAGGTGTACGTCGTCGCGATCGCCCCCGAGGCCCAGGGCGCCGGGCTCGGGCGGATGCTCACGCTGGCCGGCCTGCACCACCTGGCCGGGCACGGTGTGCGCGAGGTGCTGCTCTACGTCGAGTCCGACAACCACCCGGCGCGGAAGGTCTACGAGCGGCTCGGGTTCACACACGCTGCCAGCGACACGCACGTGCAGTTCACACGCTCTTGACCCCCGCGGCCAGGGCGGCGGCGACCTCGAGGTTGGCGGTCCGGTTGGCCTCGCCGCGGTCCAGCCAGTTGAGGAACCCGTGCACCAGCCCGTCGTGGCGTCGCAGCTCGACGGCGACCCCGGCGTCGGCCAGCTTGCGCGCGTAGGCCTCGCCCTCGTCGCGGAGCGGGTCGAAGCCCGCGGTCACAACGTACGCCGGCGCGACGCCGGCCGGCACCTCCCCGTGCAGCGGCGCCACCCGGGGATCGAGCCGGTCGGCCGGCTCGGGCAGGTAGCTGTCGACCGCGAGGTCCATGAACTCGGTGGTCAGATAGAAACCGCGGCCGAACAGCCGCCGGCTCACGGTGTCGCCGGCCGGGTCGGTGACCGGGTAGACCAGCATCTGGAAGGCCAGCGGGAGCCGCTTCCTGGCCGCGTGCGCGGCCACCGCGGCAGCGAGGTTGCCGCCGGCGGAGTCGCCGCCGACGGCGAGCCGGGCGGTGTCGACCCGCAGGTCGTCGGCGTCCGCGACCAGCGCGTCGTACGCCGTGATCGCGTCGTCGTGCGCGGCGGGGAACACGTGCTCGGGAGCGAGCCGGTAGTCCACCAGCACCACCTGCACGCCGGCCCGCTCGGCCAGGAACCGGCACACGGCGTCGTAGGCCTCGAGCCCGCCGTACACGAAGCCGCCGCCGTGCAGGTAGAGGAGCGTGGGCCGCGGCTCGCTGGACGCGGCCAGGGCTGCAGGGAGATAGATCCGCGCGGGCAGCCCAGCGACGGTGCGCTCCACCAGCACGCCGATCGGGGGGCTGCCGCCCATCGTGCGGGCCTGGCGGTCGACGGCGAGACGTCCGGCCGGGACCGGCAGTGTCTCGGGGCCGGGCTCGCGCGCCACCCGCTGCAGCCGCAGCACCAGCTGGACCTGCGGGTCGAGGGTCTGGCCGTCGCGCCGGACCGGCCGTCCGGCCATTCGGCGCTGCACGGACGGCGGCAGGGCGAGCACGCGCCCGAGGGCGGCGGACCGGGCACGCTCGCTGCGTCGCTGGGAGCTCATGCCCCGCGAAACTACCGCCGCCGGCGGCGTACGGGGGTGTGAGGTTCGTCGCGCCGGCGGCCGGGCCCACGACCGGGGCCAGGATCCGCCGGAAGTGACCTGCCGGACTGATCCGAACGCGTCACCCGTCGTTCACCCGGCGGTGGGACACTCGATCCATGACGCAGGACAGCCTCCCTTCGCACGTCAGCGGCTCACTCGACGAAGGGCCGGTGGAGGGCGGGCAGCTCGAGGCCGGCGAGTTCGACGTCGACCCGCCGTACGTCCCCGACCCGGTGGAGGTGGCCGACCTCGGCGCGTTCGAGGACCGCTTCCTGGACCGCGAGGAGTCGTGGCTGCGGTTCAACCAGCGGGTCCTCGAGCTCGCGGAGGACCCGTCGCTGCCGCTGCTGGAGCGGGTCCGCTTCCTCGCGATCTTCGCCAGCAACCTCGACGAGTTCTTCATGGTCCGCGTCGCCGGCCTCAAGCGCCGCATCGCGGCGGGCGTCGCGGTCCGCTCGGCGTCCGGCCACCTCCCGCGCGAGGTGCTCGACTCGATCTGGGCCACCAGTGCCGAGCTGATGTCGCGGCACGCCGCGCTGTTCGCGAAGGAGATCGTGCCGGCTCTGCAGGACCAGGGCATCGAGCTGGTCCGGTGGGACGACCTCGACCGCGAGGAGCAGAAGTTCTGCAAGCGGCTGTTCAAGGACCGGGTGTTCCCGGTGCTCACGCCGCTGGCGGTGGACCCGGCGCACCCGTTCCCCTACATCTCCGGCCTGTCGCTCAACATCGCCGTCCTGGTCCGCAACCCCACGACCGGCAAGGAGCACTTCGCCCGGGTGAAGGTGCCGCCGATCTTCAACCGGTTCGTGCCGCTCGGCAACCAGCGTTTCGTGCCGCTCGAGGACGTCATCGGCGAGCATCTGAAGCGGCTGTTCCCGGGCATGGAGGTGCTCCAGGTCCACACGTTCCGGGTCACCCGCAACGAGGACCTCGAGGTCGAGGAGGACGACGCCGAGAACCTCCTCGCCGCCCTCGAGAAGGAGCTGCTGCGGCGCAAGTTCGGGCCGCCGGTGCGGCTGGAGGTCGAGGAGTCGATCGACGACAAGGTGCTCGACCTGCTGGTCTCCGAGCTCGGCGTCTCCGCGGGCGAGGTGGTCCGGCTGCCCGGCCCGCTCGACCTGCGCGGCCTGCACGACATCGCCGACCTCGCCCGCGAGGAGCTCAAGTACGCCGCCTTCGTGCCGACCACGCACCGGCACCTGGCCGAGGTCGAGTCGGCGAGCCCGGTGGACGTGTTCAAGGCGACCCGGCGCACCGACGTGCTGCTGCACCACCCCTACGACTCGTTCGCCACCTCCGTGCAGCGCTTCGTCGAGCAGGCGGCCGCGGACCCGCACGTGCTGGCGATCAAGCAGACGCTCTACCGCACCTCGGGAGACTCCCCGATCATCGACGCCCTCGTCGACGCCGCCGAGGCCGGCAAGCAGGTGCTGGTGATCGTGGAGATCAAGGCCAGGTTCGACGAGTCCAACAACATCCGCTGGGCCCGCAAGCTCGAGCACGCCGGCTGCCACGTGGTCTACGGGCTGGTCGGGCTCAAGACCCACTGCAAGCTGTCGATGGTGGTGCGCGACGAGCCCGAGGGGATCCGCCGCTACACCCACATCGGCACCGGCAACTACAACCCCAAGACCGCGCGGATGTACGAGGACCTCGGCCTGCTCACCGCGGACCCGGCGATCGGCGAGGACGTCGCCCACCTGTTCAACAACCTCAGCGGCTTCTCGCGGAACGCGGAGTACGACCAGCTCCTGGTCGCGCCCGACTCCGTCCGGGACGGGCTGCTCGACCGGATCCAGGGCGAGATCGACGCGCACCGGGCGGGCCGGCCGGCCCGGATCCGGCTCAAGGCCAACTCGATCGTCGACGAGTCGCTCATCGACGCGCTCTATACCGCCTCCCAGGCCGGCGTGCCCGTCCAGCTCCTGGTGCGCGGCATCTGCGCGCTGCGCCCCGGCGTCCCCGGCCTGTCCGAGACGATCGAGGTGCGCTCGGTCCTCGGCCGGTTCCTCGAGCACAGCCGGGTCTACTGGTTCGAGAACGGCGGCGCACCCGAGGCATGGATCGGCTCGGCCGACCTCATGCACCGCAACCTCGACCGCCGGGTCGAGGTGCTGGTGCGGCTGCCCGACGACGAGCTCGTCGCCGACGTCGGTGAGCTGCTCGACCTGTCCTTCGCCGAGGACACGCAGGCCTGGCAGCTCGCCGCCGACGGCGAGTGGCGCCGCACGCCTCCTCCGGGGGTGGATTCGGTGCACCTTCAGGAGTACCTCATCGAGCGACAGCGCCGTCGTCGCTGACCGTCGACCGCTGGTTGAGGAGGTCCCGGGAGACCGTCGACCGCTGGTTGAGGAGGTCGCTCTGCGACCGTCTCGAAACCAAGGTCCCGACGATCAGCAGGACGCCAGCAGCACCGGGCCCGACGACAGGTTCGACAGCGGCGCGTTCGCGAGGTGCGCGGTGCCGGTGAGCACCACCGTGTGCCCGTCCGCCTCGACGTCGTCGAGGTCGAACAGCTCGTCGTAGGCCAGCAGCTGACCCGGGTCCTCCGCCCCGGCCAGCGCCTTCCGGGACCGGGCGTTCTGCTCGGCCTGGTCGTCGTTCTCGAAGTCGAGGACCACGGTCAGCGACCGGTCCGGGCCGATCGCCACGAGGTAGCCGGTCACCGGGTCCACCCCACCGGCCTGGTCGACCAGCTGGTCGGCCTGCGCCTGGGCGTCCGGGTCGGCCGAGGCCATGCTCAGCTCCTCGCAGGCCAGGTCCTTCGCCAGCGCCACCGCGGCCAGCGGGTCCCCGGCGGGGCCGGCCAGGTGGGAGAGGTCGAGGCCGTCCTCGTCACCCGTGGCGAAGGGCACCGCGGACTCGAGGTATCCGGCGTTGTCCGAGCTCAGCAGCAGGCCCTCGTCCTCGAGGAACGCCACGTGCTGGAGCTCCGGCGACCCGAGCCCGTCGAGGCCCGCGACCACGTCGGGGCCGCCCTTCCACACGCCGCCGGACATCGGGTCGTCGTCGGGCCGCATGAACCCGGCCTCCTCGTAGTGGGTTGCCACCGTCCCGAGGTCGGTGTCGTCGGAGACCTTGAGGACCAGCACCATGCCGCCGCGACCCTGACCGAGGATCTCCCAGTCCGCCGCCGCCGGGTCGAACCCGAGGTTCTTGCGCAGGGCGGGGGCCGACGCCGCCAGCGAGGACACCGCGAGGTCCCGGTCCGCAAGCTCCGAGAGGAACTCCGGCTCGCCCGTCCCCGCCGGGTCCGCCATGTCGGACTCGGCCCGCAGCCGGGACCAGTCCGTCCAGCTCACGCGCAGGGTCTCGGCCGGCAGCAGCCCCGCGGCGCGCTCGAAGTCGCTCCCCTTCGGCCACACGACGTACCCCACGGCTGCGGCGACCCCGACCACCGCCACGGCCACCGCGGTGAGCAGGGCGACGCGTCGCGTGACGCGCGTCCGGGGCATCAGGACTCCCTTCCGGGGACGAGGTGGTGTGAGACTAGCCGTATGCCGAGTCGCCCCGACGTCCTCGCCGCCGGAGCGGTCGTGCTCCGCAAGACCGGCCACGGGTCAGGCTCCGGCGGGGGCGAGGTGCTCCTGGTGCACCGTCCGAAGTACGACGACTGGTCGTTCCCCAAGGGGAAGCTCGACCGCGGTGAGCACGCCACCGCGGCGGCGGTGCGCGAGGTCGAGGAGGAGACCGGGCTGGCGATCCGGCTGGGCCGCCCGCTGTCCGACCAGCGCTACCCCGTCACCGCCAGCCGCGCCAAGACCGTGCACTACTGGGTGGGCCGGGTGACCGGCCCCGACGACATCAGCGGCTATGCGCCGAACGCCGAGATCGACGAGGTGGCGTGGGTGACGGTGGCCAAGGCGGCCAGGCTGCTCACCTACGACCACGACAGGGTGACCCTCGAGGAGGCGCTCGAAGAGCCCCGGGCCACCCGCACCCTGGTCGTGCTCCGGCACGCGGCCGCCAGGTCCCGCTCGCGATGGCGGGCCGACGACCGGTTCCGGCCGCTGCTTGCCCGCGGGACCGCACAGGCCGAGCGGCTCGTCCCGCTGATCGCGGCGTACGGCGTCACCCGGCTGGTCACCTCCAGCAGCACCCGGTGCGTCGCCACCGTCACGCCGTACGCCGACGCGACCGGGCGGCGGGTCGAGTCCGACGACCGGCTCTCGGAGGAGGACGCGACCGCGGGCGGCATCGCCGAGGTGGCCGCCGACCTGCTCGCCCAGGGCAAGCGCACCCTGGTCTGCACGCATCGACCCGTCCTTCCACAGCTCTGGGAGGCGCTCGGGTTCGAGGACCGCAAGCTCGAGCCGGCCGAGCTCGTGGTGCTCCACCACCGCAAGGGCAGGGTCGTCTCCCTGGAGGTCCACCGGGTTCGCTGACGGGCTCGGAAGGGTCGCGACACGCCCTCGTTCACGTGATCGCCGTCTCATCCCCGCGGGCACGTGACCAGGTGGCCGGGCACCGTTCACCCGCCGTTCACCGAGGCCAACGGGTCACGTCACCTCGGTTGCCTAACTTCCCAGTTGTCAGCATTGACCAAAGACATTCAGGAGACATGAAGTGAAGCGCACTTCGTTCCGCCGGGCGATCGTCCCCGGCGTCGCCGTGATCGCCCTCGCCGCCGGCCTGTCGGCCTGCGGCGCCGGCAACGAGGACTCCGGCAGCAGCAGCGACAGCGGCCTGTCCGGCACCCTCACCGGCGAGGGCTCGAGCGCCCAGGAGGCGGCCCAGACCGCCTGGCGCGCGGGCTTCCAGGGCGAGAACTCGGGCGTCACCGTGAACTACACCCCGTCCGGCTCCGGCGCCGGCCGCGAGAAGTTCATCGCAGGCGCCGTCGACTTCGCAGGCTCCGACTCCTACCTCAAGGACGACGACGAGGCCACCGAGCTCAGCGACGCCAAGGAGCGCTGCGGCGGCGAGGACCCGGTCGAGGTCCCGGCGTACGTCAGCCCGATCGCGGTCGTCTACAACCTCCCCGGCGTGGACACCCTCAACCTGTCCGCCGAGACCATCGGCAAGATCTTCAACGAGAAGATCACCACCTGGAACGACCCGGCGATCAAGCAGGAGAACCCCGACGCGGACCTGCCGTCGACCAAGATCACCCCGGTGCACCGCTCCGACGAGTCGGGCACCACGGAGAACTTCACCGACTACCTCGAGAAGGCCTCCGACGGCGGCTGGCCGCACGAGAAGGACAAGCTGTGGCCGCTGAAGTCCGGTGAGGCCGCGCAGGGCACCTCGGGTGTCATCCAGGCCGTCAAGGAGGGCGAGGGCTCGATCGGGTACGCCGACGAGAGCCAGGTCGGTGACCTCCAGGTCGCCTCCATCAAGGTCGGCGAGGAGTACGTCGCGCCGTCCGCCGAGGCCGCCGCCAAGGTGCTCGCGGTATCCCCGCGGGCCGAGACCGCGACCGACGTCAGCATGGCCATCGACGTCGACCGCACCACCACCGAGTCGGGCGCCTACCCGCTGCTGCTCGCGTCGTACCTCATAGCCTGCCAGCACTACGACGACCAGGCCACCGCCGACCTGGTCAAGGGCTACCTGACCTACGTGATCAGCGAGGAGGGCCAGCAGACCGCCGCCGACAACGCCGGTTCCGCCCCGCTCGACGCCGAGCTCGCGGACGAGGCCAACGGCATCGTCTCGCAGATCAGCGCGAAGTGACCCGTCGCTCAGGTGCGGCGGCCCGACGGGGTCGCCGCACCTGAGCACCGTTCCGAGGAGTTCCGTGTCCACCACCATCGCCACCCGCGACAAGGCGCCGCGGCGCCGTGGCGACGTGATCTTCGCCGGCATCGCCCGCGGTGCCGGCATCGCCATTCTCGTCGCCCTCGCGGGCGTTGCCCTCTTCCTGACCCTCGAGGGCTTCCCGGCCCTCGGCGCCAGCGGAGCGGCCCTCGACGGCGCCGCCAACTTCCTGGACTACGTCTGGCCGCTGGTCTTCGGCACGCTCCTGGCCGCGATCCTGGCGCTGCTGATCGCCACCCCCCTCGCCATCGGCGTGGCGCTGGTGATCGCGTTCTACACCCCGCGTCGCATCTCCGGGGTCGTGGGCTACATGATCGACCTGCTCGCCGCCGTACCCTCTGTCGTCTACGGCCTCTGGGGCATCGCCTTCCTGGGGCCGCAGCTCAAGCCGCTCTACCAGTGGCTCGAGGAGTACCTCGGCTTCCTGCCGTTCTTCGCCGGCCCCGCGAGCAGCACCGGCCGCACCATCCTCACCGCGTCGATCGTGCTCGCGATCATGGTGCTCCCGATCATCACCGCGATCAGCCGTGAGATCTTCACGCAGACCCCCCAGCTGCACATGGAGGCGGCGATGGCCCTCGGTGCCACCCGCTGGGAGATGATCAAGCTGTCCGTCTTCCCGTACGCCCGCTCCGGCATGGTCTCCGCGACCATGCTCGGCCTCGGCCGGGCCCTCGGCGAGACGATGGCGGTGGCCATGGTCCTCTCGGCGAGCGGCGTGGTGACCTTCAACCTGATCTCGTCGACCAACCCGTCGACGATCGCGGCGAACATCGCCCTGAACTTCCCGGAGGCGACCGGGCTCAAGGTCAACGCACTGATCGCGAGCGGCCTGGTGCTGTTCGTGATCACGTTCGCCGTGAACTTCGCGGCCCGCGCGATCGTCGCCCGGACCGAGAGGGAGCGCTCCTGATGGCCACGATCACCCCCACCCCACCGACCCCGACCCGGTCGTCCATGCACCTGAAGACGCCCTCGCTGCCGCGCTGGGCGCCGCTGCTGGTGATCGCGATCGCGGTCGCCGCCAGCGCCATGCTCGGGCTGCTCCTGGGCTGGGGCCCCGTCGGCATCGCCGTGGTCGCCGTCGTGCTCTACCTGGTCGGCGTACCGCTGTGGTCCCGACTCGTCGAGGACGGCCGCCGGGCCAAGGACCGGATGATGACCGGCCTGGTGTGGACGGCGTTCGTGCTCGCGCTGATCCCGCTGGTCACGCTGATCTGGAAGGTCGTGGCAGAGGGCCTCCCGCAGATCAACGCCGAGTTCCTGACCTACTCGATGCGCAACGTGATCGGCGACCAGCAGGGCGGCATCTACCACGCGATCATGGGCACGCTGCTCGTGACCGCCTGGGCGGCGATCATCTCGATCCCGGTCGGCATCTTCTGCGGGATCTACCTCGTGGAGTACGGCAAGACCTCGCGGCTGGCCCGCTGGATCACGTTCCTGGTGGACGTGATGACCGGCATCCCGTCGATCGTCGCCGGTCTGTTCGCCTACGCGCTGTTCGTGCTCTTCTTCGGCGAGGGCGTGCGGATGGGCTTCGGTGGCTCGGTGGCGCTGTCCCTGCTGATGATCCCGATCGTGGTCCGCTCGACCGAGGAGATGCTGAAGCTGGTCCCGGACGAGCTCCGCGAGGCGTCGTACGCCCTGGGCGTGCCGAAGTGGCGCACGGTCTCCAAGGTCGTGCTGCCGACCGCGATGAGCGGCATCATCACCGGCGTCACGCTGGCCGTCGCCCGCATCATCGGTGAGACCGCGCCGCTGCTGATCATCGCCGGCAAGACCGACGGCCTGAACATGAACATGTTCAGCGAGCCGGTGACCACGCTCCCGGTCTTCATCTACTTCTCCTACACCCAGCCCGGGCTCCCGCCCGAGGCGGGCCAGGCGCGCGCATGGGGCGCCGCGCTGGTCCTGATCGTGATCGTGATGGCGCTGAACCTGGGCGCCCGCGCGATCGGCAAGTTCTTCGCCCCCAAGAAGGGGCGCTGAGAGGAAGCACCATGGCCAAGAGCATCGACATCTCTGACCTGGACATCTACTACGGCGACTTCCTCGCTGTGGAGGGCGTCAGCATGAGCGTGCGCGCCCGTTCCGTGACCGCGTTCATCGGCCCCTCGGGCTGCGGCAAGTCGACGCTGCTGCGCTCGCTGAACCGCATGCACGAGGTGACCCCGGGCGCGCGGGTCGACGGGAAGGTCGTCATCGACGGCCAGGAGCTGTACGACCCGATGATCGACCCGGTGGAGGTACGTCGGCAGATCGGCATGGTCTTCCAGCGCCCGAACCCGTTCCCGACCATGTCCATCTACGAGAACGTCCTCGCCGGCTCGCGGCTGAACTCCCGCAAGCTGAAGAAGTCCGAGGCCGACGACATCGTGGAGCGTTCCCTGAAGCACGCGAACCTGTGGAGCGAGGTCAAGGACCGTCTCGGCAAGCCCGGCATGGGCCTGTCCGGCGGCCAGCAGCAGCGCCTGTGCATCGCCCGCGCGATCGCGGTCGAGCCGCAGGTGCTGCTCATGGACGAGCCCTGCTCCGCGCTCGACCCGATCTCGACCTCCGCGATCGAGGACCTGATCCACGAGCTGAAGACCGACTACACGATCGTGATCGTCACCCACAACATGCAGCAGGCCGCCCGGGTCTCGGAGGACACCGCGTTCTTCAACCTCGCCGGCGCCGGCAAGCCCGGCCGCCTGATCGAGTTCAACCCTACGAAGAAGATCTTCTCGAACCCCGACGAGCCCGCCACCGAGGCCTACATCTCCGGCCGCTTCGGCTGACCCGCTCCCCGATAGTCCCAAACGTTTGAGGGGTCCTGGAGCGTCCAGGGTCCCTCAAACGTTTGGGACTATCCCTTGGGTGTGGGTCAGGCGGGTGCGGAGGCGCAGGCGGAGCCACCGGTCGCGGTCGAGCCCGACGAGGGCGCGACGCTGCAGCACGGTGTCCGTGGATACCCACCAGGCGGGTCGGTTGAGAGTCCACTCCGGCGTGCGGGGCAGCCGGGCGGCTCTGTCGTGGGCTGCGATCATGCGCTCGGCCAACCGGTGTCGGTTGGTCAGGTCCGAGGCCACGACGATCAGGACCTCCAGACCGAGGGAGCGGTACGCCTCGTCACGACGTACGTCGCGGGCTCGCTGCGAGCCAGCCAGGTGCAGCGCCCCGTCGTACTCGAGGACCAGGCCGACGGCGGGATCGAGGAGGTCCGGCGTCCCGGCGTGCCTGCCGTCCACGTCGAACACGGGGACGTTGCACAGCGGGCGCGGGAGCCCGGCCGCATCCGTCCACACGGATCGCGCGGCGCTCTCCATGGGCGACCAGGAGTTCTCGTCCGCGCGCACGATCGCCTCGCGACACCGCGGGATGCCGGTCCAGCCGGGGTGGTCGAGCGCGTACGCCGCGATCTCGTCGAGCGACACGAGGTCCGAGTACGCCGCCATGTCCAGCACCTGCACCGCCGCGTCCAGGGTGCGCGCGTAGCGCATCATGAAGCAGACCGAGCGGACCGCCGAGGTGACGCAGAGTCCGTCGACGGCCACCAGATCGGTCGGCGACAGGCGCTCCTCCGAGATCCGGATCCCGTCTCGGGGCCGGAGGGCGTGACCGCCCGTGACCAGATCGACCGGTGCTGCGGTTCCGTCGGAGCGCACGCCCGGGAACCAGTACCCGCCTTGCCAACGCAGGCTCGCCCACCCGCTGACTGCGCCGTACCCGCGGATGATCGCGCCCGCCTCCACGATGCGCTGCTCGACGCGATCGCCGTCGACCGAGCCGGGAACATAGAGCCCGCGGCTGGTCTGACGCCAGCCCGGACGACGGGCCTGTTCGGGCGTGGGCCCGGCGACGCCGGTGACGTCGCGACGTACCGGCCACACAACCTGGTGGTCGCCGACCGGAAGCGGAGGATCACGGAGCACCCCAAAAGGGTCAGGTACCCGGCCGACTTCCCGCTCGCATCATCCACAGCTCCCGTCGCGGCGGGATAGTCCCAAACGTTTGAGGGGTCCAGGACGAGCCAGGGCCCCTCGAACGTTTGGGACTATCGAGAGAGGGGGGCGGGACGCTCCTATGGATCGTCAAGCCCT
>NZ_SDKM01000017.1 GCF_004519545.1 Nocardioides guangzhouensis | reverse complement strand
GGAGCGAGCGCCAGCGAGCGTCTCGAAACCCTTCTCGGTCTGGTTGGTCATGCGAGATCTCCGATCACGGACTGGACGGCGTGGAGGACGGCACCGGAGCGGACCAGCTCGACGGCGGTCTCGATCTCCGGGGACAGGTGACGGTCGGGGCCGGGGCCCTGGATTCCCGCGTCGCGGAGCAGCCGGACGACGGCACCGGTGGCCGGCGACGGCTCCAGCGGTGCGCGCAGGTCGAGCGCGCGGGCAGCGGTCAGCACCTCGATCGCGACGACGCGGGTCAGCCCGTCGACCGAGCGGCGCAACTTGCGGGCCGCGGACCAGCCCATCGACACGTGGTCCTCCTGCATGGCGCTGGAGGGGATCGAGTCGACCGAGGCCGGGTTCGCGAGCCGCTTGAGCTCGGAGACGATCGCGGCCTGGGTGTACTGCGCGATCATGTGTCCGCTGTCGACGCCCGGGTCGTCCGCGAGGAACGGCGGCAGCCCGTGGTTGCGGGCCTTGTCGAGGAACCGGTCCGTGCGGCGCTCGCTGATCGAGGCCACGTCGGCGGCCACGATCGCGAGGAAGTCGAGCACGTAGGCGACCGGGGCGCCGTGGAAGTTGCCGTTCGACTCCACGCGGTGCTCATCGGCGAGGACCACAGGGTTGTCGACGGCGCTGTCCAGCTCGCGACCGGCCACCAGCGCGGCGTGCTCGACGGTGTCGCGAGCGGCACCGTGCACCTGCGGGGAGCAGCGCAGCGAGTAGGCGTCCTGGACCCGGTTGCAGTCCGGGCCGCGGTGCGAGGCGACGACGCCGGAGTCCTTCATCATCGCGGTGAGGTTGGCGGCGGAGAGTGCCTGGCCGGGATGCGGGCGGATCGCCTGCAGCTCGGGGGCGAAGACCCGGTCGGTGCCGAGCTGCGCCTCGACGGACATGGCCGCGGCGACGTCGGCGGTGCGCAGCAGCGACCGCAGGTCCTCGATGGCCAGCACCAGCATGCCGAGCATCCCGTCGGTGCCGTTGATCAGCGCCAGGCCCTCCTTGGCGACCAGCTCGACGGGAATGAGGCCGGCGTTCGCCAGCGCCTCGGCGGCAGGCATCAGCGTGCCGTCGGCGTCGCGGACCTCGCCCTCCCCCATCAGCGCCAGCGCGCAGTGCGACAGCGGCGCCAGGTCGCCGGAGCAGCCGAGCGAGCCGTACTCCCGCACGACCGGCGTGATGCCGTGGGTGAGCAGGTCGGCCAGGAGCTGGGCGGTCCCGGGGCGGACGCCGGTGTGGCCGGTCGCCAGGGTCGAGAGCCGCAGCAGCATCAGGCCGCGGACCACCTCGCGCTCGACCTCCGGGCCGGAGCCGGCGGCGTGCGACCGGACCAGGGAGCGTTGGAGCTGGGCGCGCATCTCGGTCGGGATGTGCCGGGTGGCGAGGGCGCCGAAGCCGGTGGAGATGCCGTACGCCGGGGTGGGTGCGGCGGCGAGCTCGTCGACGACGGTGCGGGCCCGCTCGATGGCGGCGCGGGCACCCTCGTCGAGGGCCACCCCGGCACCGTCGCGGGCGACGGCGACGAGGTCGGTGAAGGTGACGGGTCCGGTGCCGACGGACACGGTGGCCGTGGTTCCGGCGGTGCTGGTGGGGAGGGTCGTGCTCATGCCCCCATCAAACGCGCCGGCGCCCGGGCGCGACCAGCCCCGGCGGCGTACTCACGTCTCGGATCCGAGACTCCTGGGACGGGAACCGCGCCGCGGGCAGGACCGGGCCCGACCGCGTCGTCGGACCCGTGGAAATGGCGGGCGCGTGATCCGGACGGGGTCGTCGGCCACCCCCGCCCGAATGGCATCATCGTGGCCATGCCGAAGCTAACCGAGTTCCGTCGACGAACCGTGGTCCTCGGACGGCGAGGCGCCCGGAGGGTGGCACGCAGCCGGGCCGGTCAGCGCCTGCTCCGGCGGCTGCGTCGCCCCGCCGTCAGCATCATCGTGCCGTTCTACAACGTGGAGCAGTACCTCGCCGCCTGCCTCGACAGCGTCCTCGGCCAGAGCCTCGGCGACTTCGAGGTGCTGCTCGTCGACGACAGCTCGCCGGACGGGTCCCGCGCCATCGCCGAGCGGTACGCCGCGGGCGACGGCCGCATCCGCATCATCACCCGCGAGAACGGCGGGCTCGGAGCGGCACGCAACACCGGGGTTGCCCATGCCCGGGGGCGCTACCTCACGTTCCTGGACTCCGACGACCTGCTCCCCGCGGACGCCCTGCAGGTCCTGGTGGCCAGCGCCGACTCCACCGGGTCCGACATCGTCGCGGGGTCCATGGAGCGCTTCAGCAGCGAGCGCACCTGGATGCCCGAATGGGTCGACGACGTGCACAGCGTGGCGCGTCCCGGCATCAGGATCGACGACTTCCTCCCGCTGCTGCGCAACCTCTACACGTGCAACAAGCTCTTCCGTCACGACTTCTGGACCAGCCAGGCCCTGTCCTTCCGCGAGGGCGTCGCCTACGAGGACCAGCCGCTCGTCACCCAGCTCTTCGCGCGGGCCCGGTCGATCGACGTCCTGACCGACATCGTGTACAGCTACCGCGCGCGCGACGACAAGAGCTCGATCAGCCAGCAGACCGCTTCCCTGAAGGACCTGCGCGACCGCATCGCGGCCTGGCACCTGAGTCGTGACGCGTTCCGCCGCGAGCTGTCGCCGGCCGCCTACCAGGGGTGGCTGGCGACGCTGTTCGAGGCCCACTTCCAGTGGTACCTCGTGAGCCCGGGCACCGTCGACGACACCTACTGGAACGAGCTCGTGGCCGCGGTGCAGGAGCTGACCGCCGACGCCGACGAGCGGGCCTGGCAGTGGGCGACGCCCCCGAACCGGGTGCTCGTGCGCCTGGCGCAGCAGGACCGGCGCGCCGAGGCCCAGGAGTTCGTACGCCGACGCGGACGGGCCGTCGAGGACTGGCCGGCGACGGTCCGGGACGACGGCATCGCGCTGGAGCTGCCGTTCTCCGACGACCCCGACCTGGACCCGGAGCTGTTCGTGGTCCGCCCGGAGCAGGTGCGGATCTCGCACGCCGTGGAGAACGTCCACTGGATCTCCCGACCCGGCGGCGTCCCCTCCCTGTGGATGTCGGGGTGGGCCTACCTCCGCAAGGTCGACCTCAGCACCCACGACGCGACCGTGACCGTGATCCTCCGCGACGAGGCGACCGGCCGGGACCACGAGTTCACCGCGACCGGGCGTCCCGACGCGTCCTTCCCGCCGCCGCGTGACGACAAGTGGTGCGACTACCGGCCCGGCGTCTTCGGGGTCGAGCTCCCGCTGTCCGACCTGCTGTCGGACGCGAAGGACGGGAGCCGCTGGTCGGTGTGGCTGCGGGTCGAGGCGGCCGGCCTCCGTGCGACCCGTCCGGTCAGCCACCTCGTGCGCAGCGGCTCCGCGGGCGTCATCCCCGCAAGCCCGCTGCCGGGCGGCGGGCGACTCATCGCCGGCTGGAAGTTCCGTCAGCCCCTCCACCTCGTCGTCGACCGGTCCGGCGTCCCGGTCCACGACGTCACGCTCGAGGGACGCACGCTCACCGCCCGCCTGGGCAGCGGGGGGCACGGGGTCGCCGGCATCGTGGTGTCCACGCGAGGTCAGGTGCTCGAGGTCGCCACCCACGGCAGCAGCGGCCGCACCACGTTCCGCGCCGACCTCCCGGTGGTCGAGACGCCCGAGCCCGGGCAGCCGGTCGAGTGGGCCTTCGTGGCCCGGCTGGAGGACGGCCGCACCGCCTCCCTGGTCGTGGAGACCGGGTCGGACAACCTGGCCGAGGCCACCTCTGCCACCACGCTGGTCGCCCACACCGGCCGCAACAGCGACCTCCAGGTGACCGAGTGGTCGCTGGGCGCCGTCGCCGACCACGTCGAGCTGGCGACCTCGGGCGAGCTCACCGTCTCGGGTCGGGTCTTCGGCCCGGGCGTCCAGACCGTCGGCATCGCGACCCTGAACAAACGGGCCCGCGCCGCCGGCGACCCGGTGGCCCTGACCGACCAGCACTTCACCGCCTCGGTCGGGCTGCGCCAGGAGGTCTACCGCTTCGGCCAGCGCCCCCTGCCCACCGGCGACCACGACCTCCGCCTCCGGGTCGACCGCGGCGGGTCGGTCGTCGAGATCCCCGTGCTGGTGTCCCACCGGCTGAGCGACGACCTGCCGGTCCGGGTGAGCACCGAGGACCACGACGGCCGCGTGGTGCGCGGCCCGGAGCGGGTGGTGCGGGTGCATCTCGACCGCCCCATCGGCGATGCCCGGGGCCGCTACCAGCAGAACCGCCTGCGGATGGGCGAGGGGGCGCGAACGTCCCTGACCCGAGGCGTGCTCATGCGTTCGTACTTCGGGGAGCAGGCCACCGACAACGGCGTCTCCATCCAGAAGGAGCTGCGGCGCCGCGGCAGCGACCTCCCCGTCTACTGGGCGGTCCAGGACCGATCGGTGCCGGTGCCCGACGGCGGCATCCCCGTCGTGGTCAACACCACCGAGTGGTACCAGCTGCTGGGCTCCGTGCAGTACTACGTCGACAACATGTACCAGCCGGAGTACCACCGGAAGCCCGAGGGGCAGGTCATCGCCCAGACCTTCCACGGCTACCCGTTCAAGCGGATGGGCCACCCGCACTGGCAGAACCTCCAGGTGTCCCGGAGCCGCATCGCCGAGTACGACGCCCGCGCCGCGGAGTGGGACTACCTCGTGTCGCCGGCCCGCTACGCGACCCCGCTCCTGGTCCGCGACTTCGCCTACCGCGGCGAGGTGCTCGAGATCGGCTACCCGCGCAACGACGTGCTGCAGTCGCCGGAGGCCGACGACCTGCGTGCCCGGACCCGCGCCTCGCTGGGCGTCGCCGAGGGCCAGACGGCAGTGCTCTACGCACCCACCTTCCGCGACTACCTGGCCGAGGGGGACAGCAAGGCCGTGCTGGCCGACTTCTTCGACTTCGCGGAGGCCACCCGCGCACTGGGCGACGACTACGTCATCCTGGTTCGCGGGCACGCCTACCACGCGCGCTCCAGCCGTCGGGTGGGCAGCCTGCCCGGGTGCGTCGACGTGACCGACTACCCCGAGGTGTCCGACCTCTACCTGGCCGCCGACGCCGGGATCGTCGACTACTCCTCGCTCCGGTTCGACTTCGGGGTCACCGGCAAGCCGATGGTCTTCCACGTGCCGGACCTCCAGCGCTACAACGACACCCGAGGGTGGTTGTTCGACTTCGAGCCGACCGCTCCCGGCCCGCTGGTGGACTCGACCGCCGAGGTCGTCGACCACCTCCGCGACCTCGACGGACTGCGCACCGAGTACGCCGCGGCGTACGACACGTTCCGCAAGGACTACCTCGACCTCGAGGACGGGCACGCGGGTGAGCGCTTCGTGGATGCGGTGTTCGTCCCGCGAGGTGACGCGTGACACGATGCTCGCGAGCGGGCCGGGAAGCGACAGGAGACCGATGGTGAACGTGCTCGTCCTGATCACGGGGGTTGGGCGCAGCGGCACGAGCACGATGTCGGGCACGCTCCACCACCTCGGCCTGTTCGTGCCAGGGCCCTACCTCGGCGCCAACGAGTCGAACCCCAAGGGCTTCTTCGAGTCGAAGTGGTCGCTCGAGTTCCACAAGCGGATCGCGGGCGCCGCGGGGATCGCCGACTTCGACGGGCGTCCCGAGGCGCTGGAGCTGTTCCGTGAGGCGATCACCCCTGCCGACCGCGGCACGCTCACCGCGTTCCTGGCTGAGCAGGCCGCCATCGACTCCCAGGTGGTCGTCAAGGACCCCCGATCGGTGTGGGCCCAGAAGCTGTGGCGGGACGCGGCGGCGGACGCCGGCATGGAGATCCGCTACGTCTCGATGCTGCGCCACCCGGCCGAGGTGGTCGGCAGCCGGACCACCTACTACGCGAGCAAGGCGGACGAGGACAAGCGTCAGGCTTACGCCACCACGACCATCGCTCGCTGGGTGAACAACTCCCTGGTGAGCGAGCGCGAGACCCGGGCTGAGCGGCGGTCGTTCGTCGGCTACGCCGAGCTCCTCGAGGACTGGCGGCCGGTGGTGACCCGCCTCGCCGACGAGCTCGGGTTGGTCTACGGCTCCGAGGTGCGCGCCGGCGTGCCCTCGCCCGTCGACGACTTCATCGACCCCGGCCTGCGGCGCCACCAGGTGACGTGGGACGACCTGGAGACTCCCCGCGACCTGCAGGACGCTGCGCAGGAGGTGTGGGACCACCTCGCGGTGATCGCCGCCTCGGGCGGGTCGGACCCGGACTCCTCTGCCGCGCTCGACCGCCTCGCGGAGCGGTACGACCGGATCCTCCGTGACGCGCAGGCCATCGCCCACGACTCCATCGAGGGGATCCGTGTGGCCGCTCGCAGGGCCGGGGCGCGCGAGGAGCGTGAGCGCGCCCGCAGGCGCCCCGCTGCCCCGAAGACCCCCAGCGGCGACGACCGGCGGATCCGCGACGTGGGCGGACGGGAGCTGCTCCGGATCGCCGGCCGGAGGTTCACGCACCGCTTCGGGAACCGCTGAACCCCCGCCCCCGGGGGCCGGAGCCCGGTCCGGTACCCGCTGATAGCCTCCGATGTGGCCGCGAGCCCCCACCGGCCCTTGGAGAACCGACCCGGAGGACGCATCGATGGTGACAGAGCCTGAGCCGGAGCAGACCGCTGACCCCGGTGACCGCTCCCTCGTCCTCGTCCTCGGTCCCGGCCGCAGCGGGACCAGCACGATGGCCGGTGCCCTCGCGCACAGCGGCTACACGGTCCCCCAGGCGATCAAGGGCAACGAGACCAACCCCCTCGGCTTCTTCGAGCCGCGGTGGCTGGTGAACTTCCAGAGCCGCCAGCTCAAGAAGGCCCGCGTCGGCAACCTCGACGCCGACCCCGAGGCCGTCGCGGCGCTGGAGAGCGCCATCGACGACGACGCCTTCCGCCGCCAGCTCGCCCGGTGGTTGATGCCCGAGCTCGAGGCGCACGGCCGGCTGGTGCTCAAGGACCCCCGCACCATCTGGTTCAAGGGGCTGTGGGACGACGTCGCGCAGGCCCAGGGACTGGACCCGCGCTTCGTGATCATGCTGCGTCACCCCGCCGAGGTGTCCTCCAGCCGCAGCACCTACTACTCCGCGCGCGAGGCCGCCGGCGTTGCCGGCTGGATCAACGTCGCCCTCATGACCGAGCGCCTCACCCGCGGCTCGCGGCGCGCCTTCGTGCACTACCCGAATCTCACCACCGACTGGCGCTCCGAGCTGGTCAGGCTGCGCAGCGCGCTCGGCATCACCCTCGACCCGGCGCCCGAGGAGAAGCCTCACCCCGTCGACGACTTCATCGACCCCAACCTGCGCCGGATGCGCCCCGAGTGGGACAAGATCTCCGCGCCGCAGCACCTGCGCGACCTGGCCGACCGCACCCATGCTGCGCTGAGCGTCCTCGCCGACGAGGAGTCCCCGGACGCGTCCGCGTTCTCCTCGCTCGACGACCTCCGTGCCGAGTACACCCTCCTGCACGCGGACGCGATGGACATGGTGGGCTCGAGCGTGCGCCGCCTGACCGCGGAGGCCCGGCGCACCGCGCGCCGCAAGGCACGGGCGGAGTTCATCGCCCAGCAGGAGCAGGCCGCGGCGGCGCGGACGCCCGGCCCCCGTGACCGCGCGGCCGCCCTGCTCGGCCGGCTGCGGCGTCGCTGACGCGGGTCCTTCTCTCGGAGACCCGTGCGCGCTGACCCCGGCCGGGAAACTGCGCGATCGTGCCATACCGGTCTGGTCAACGGCGTCGCTAGCGTGGAAGACAGGTCTGAAGGAGCCCGCCATGCCAGACGTCCTGCTCTCGGACACCGATCAGGCGGCACTGCGGGCGCTCGTCGCCGCGGAGCCCGTGCCGGGGACCCCCCTGCCGGCCAGCTCGATGCTCGACCAGCTGGCCCGGCTGATCCCCTGCGACGCGATCGGGATGGTCGTCCGTGACGCCTCCGGGTCGGTCGTCGACACCGTGGTCAGCCCGCGCGGGTACGACGACCGGACGGCGCCGCAGCCCGACGCCCTGTGCCTCGTCTTCCGCACCGGTCCAGGGCGCGAGGTGCAGCTGTGGCTGGACCGGCGCTCCGGCCGGTTCTGCCCGCGGGACGCAGCGATGCTGCGGATCCTCGCACCGGCGCTCGAGCGACTGCTGCGGGACCGGCCGGACCCGCGACTGCCGGACTGCCTGACCCTGCAGGAGCGCCGGGTCCTCGACCTGGTCGCCGCCGGCTGGTCGAACCCGGAGATCGCGGAACGGATGTGCGTGGCGACCTCCACGGTCCGCAAGCACCTCGAGCACGCCTACCGCAAGCTCGGCGTCGGCAACCGGCACGCCGCGATCGCCCTGATGCATGCGGCCGTCGCGCACCCGCCGAAAGATTCGCCGGTCCGCTGATGGCCCAGCGGCATCGCCGGACGCTAGCAAGGAAGGAACAGAGCTAGCCCGAGCCGCTCCCTGGAGGTGACCGCGCATGTCGCTCGCCCGTCGTACAGGTTGTGTCCTGTCCGCACTTCTCGTCGTACTCTCGCCGCTCGCCCTCACCGGGCCCGCCGGGACCGCTCATGCCACCGGCTCGCGACACGGGGGCGACGGGTCCGCCCAGCAGGTCGCGATCGACTGGCAGCGCATCGCCATGCGGACGGTCTACACCGAGACCACGCCGACGCCGCCGCCACCGGTCGGCGTCGTGTACATCTCGTTCACGTCGATGGCCGTGCACGACGCGGTCAAGGCCGTCCTGAAGCGGCGGAGCGCGTCCGCGAGTGCTGCGATCGCCCAGGCCGGCCACGACGTCCTCGTCGAGTACTTCCCGACGTCGAAGACCAACCTCGACCGCGACCTCGCTGCCACCCTCGCAGGCGTCCACAACGGACGGGCCGAGGAGAAGGGTGTCCGCATCGGCAAGGCGGCGGCCGCGGCGATGATCGCCTCCCGGGCCGACGACGGGCGGAACGACGCGAGCGTGGTCTACGACAAGCCGCAGAAGCCGGGCTTCTGGCAGCCGGCGCCGGGCGGCGTGATGGCCTTCGCCTGGCTGGCGGAGATGGACCAGGTCGTCCCGACCCGACCCGTCCGTGTGCGCGGCCCGGACCGGCTGACCAGCGCGGACTACGCGGCCGACTACAACGAGGTGCGCCGACTCGGCTCCACGACGTCGACCGAGCGCACGGCAGACCAGACCGCCATCGCCCAGTTCATGGCGGCCAACCAGATCCCGGTGTACCGCGACGCCCTGTGCCGGGTGCTCGAGAAGGATCCGATCGGCCTCTACCGCACCACGCTGCTGTTCGCACGGATCGACGCGTCGGTCGTCAACGCGTTCATCCAGACCTGGAACCTGAAGCTGAACGTCGGGTTCTGGCGACCCTTCCAGGCGATCGCGGGCGCCGACACCGACCACAACCGGGCGACCAAGCCCGGGGCGAACTGGACACCGCTGGTCCCGAACCCGTCGTACAGCGACTACACGAGCGGTCACGCCGCCGCGACGTCGCCGATGGCCGAGGTCATCCGGCGGACGCTCGGTGAGGACACGGCTCTGGAGCTGCGCCTGGCAACGCCGACCGGCGTCGTCGTGCGGAGCTACGACACCCTGTCCGCCCTCGAGCACGACGCCTTCATGGCCCGGATCTGGGGCGGGCTCCACTTCCGCAAGGCGATGGAGGACGGCTACTACCTCGGGCACCAGACCGCGCGGCGGGTGATGCGGGTCCTCTACTGAGGTGACGGCGACCGGTCAGTCGGACAGCTCGGTGGGCTCGGCCACCGCATCGACCAGGGCTCCGTTGCGCAGGACCGTGATCTCGACCCGCTGACCGATCGCCTCGCCGAACAGGCGCCGCTGGAGCGATTGCGCATCGCCCAGCGGCGCCCCGTCGACGGCGAGGATGAGGTCGCCCCGGCGCAGCCCGCTGACCTCGGCCGGGCTGTTCTCGACGACCTCGACCACCCGGAGCGCGGTGCGCTGGCCGGTCCGCTCGGCGACCGGCGGCGGCAGCGGCGCCGGGCTGCTGACCAGCCCGAGGTAGGCGCGCCGGACCCGGCCGTCGCGGAGCAGCGCGCCGATGATCCGGTGGGTGGTGGCGTTGATCGGCACCGCCAGCCCGAGCCCTACGCCGGCGACGGCGGTGTTGATGCCGACCACCCGGCCGCGGGCGTCGGCGAGGGCGCCGCCGGAGTTGCCGGGGTTGAGCGCGGCGTCGGTCTGGATGACGTCCTCGATGAGCCGCGTGGCGGTGCGGCTCCGGGCCGGCATCGACCGGCCCAGCGCGCTGACCACGCCGGCGGTGACGCTGCCTGCCAGCCCGAGCGGGTTGCCGACCGCGACCACCAGGGAGCCGACCAGCAGCCGGTCGGCGTCGCCGTACTCCGGCGGTCCGGGGACCGGGCGGTCGGCGCGAACCACCGCCAGGTCCGAGAGCGGGTCGCGACCGACCACCGTGAACGAGGCGACCGTGCCGTCGGCGAACTCGGCCTCCCCGCCGGCGGCGTCGCCGACCACGTGGGCGTTGGTGACCAGGTGTCCCTCGTCGGTGAGGGAGACCGCGGAGCCGGCGGACTCGCCGCGGCGGCCGCGCATGCGCAGCGACGCCACCCGCGGCGTCAGCGCCGCGGCGACGCCGGTGACCACGGTCGAGTAGGCGTCCATCGCGCCCCGTTCGGCGCCGGGTCCGCCACCGGGCTCGAGGGGTTCCATGGTGACTGAACCCCTCGAGCAGGGCCGCGATTCCCGGCGGGCGGCAGGCGCGGGCTCACCCGGCGGTCGCGTGGACGGTGCGGGGGCCGCGCCGGGCGGCGACCCGGCGCCCGGCCTCGACCAGTGCGAAGCCGACGCCGAAGATCGACAGCGTCACCACGCCGTACGCCCACGGAAAGTCACTCGAGTCGAAGGCCGCCCCGCCGCCGGTGGGCTGCATCGAGTCCAGCAGCAGGTACAGCGTCTGGAAGGTGAACGCCCACAGGTAGGCGACGGCGTACGTCGTGTTCGCGGCCAGGCGGGACCGCATCCGGTAGCCCAGCGGGAAGGCGAGCAGGACGGTGACGACCGCGATCACGACGGGACCTCGTCGAGAGTGGCGGCGGTCTGGCGGGACGGCGAGAACATCAGCACCACCGAGGCGATGCTGACCAGCGTCACCACGCCGACGAGGAGCTTCAGCCAGGCCGGCACGTCGACGAAGAACGCCGGCAGCGCGGTGAGGGTGCTGATGATGATGGCGCCGGCGGCGACCCGGAGCGCGGCACGGTTGCCGCGCCAGGCGAGGACCACCGCGACCACGCCGACGACACCGAGGACGGTGCCGAGCACCAGGACGCCGTACGGCGGCCCGGTCTCGCCGTCGGGAGTCGGGGTGGCGGCGCTGGGGATGTTGGCCAGGCTGAGCAGCCCGGCGATGGCCAGTCCGACGCGCTGGCGGGTGGAGGTGCGTTCCATGACGACTCCTCGGTCTCGGGAAGGTGGACGCCTCCACCGTGCGGCGACGACCGTTCCCGTCGGCACCAGCATCCTCCCCGCTCGGTTTCCTGTCCGGTCCCGAGTGAGCGGGAGGAACTTCCCGGGCCCCACGGGTGCGGGTGCCGCCATCATGAGGGCATGACCCTGCGCGTGGTCCTCGCCGACGACCATCCGGTGGTCCGACGCGGGCTGCGGGCGCTGCTGTCGACGATCGAGGGCATCGAGGTGGTCGGCGAGGCGGCCGACGGCGAGGCCGCGGTCAAGGAGGCCCAGCTGCTGGTGCCGGACATCGTGCTGATGGACGTGCGGATGCCCGGGCTGGACGGCGTGGAGGCGACCCGGCGGATCCGCGCCGCGGTCCCCGGGGTCGCGGTGCTGGTGCTCACGATGTTCGACGACGACGCGACCGTGTTCACGGCGATGCAGGCCGGGGCCCGTGGCTACCTGCTCAAGGGCGCCGAGCAGGACGAGATCGTCGGCGCACTGCGGGCGGTCGCCGCCGGCCAGGTGATCTTCGGGCCGGGCATCGCGTCGCGGGTGCTCGACCACTTCGCCGCACCACCGACGCCGGCCGCCGAGCCGTTCCCGGAGCTCACCGCCCGCGAGCGCGAGATCCTCGCCCTGCTGGCCGAGGGGCGGCGTACCTCCGCGATCGCCGACCGGCTGGCGCTCTCGCCCAAGACCGTCAGCAACAACCTGACCAGCATCTTCGCCAAGCTCGAGGTCGCCGACCGCGCCGGCGCGATCATCCGGGCCCGCGAGGGCGGGCTGGGCGGTCCGCGGTGACCGCCGGGGACGTCCCGACCTTCTCGTCGACGACCCTGGTCGTGCTCACCCTGGTCGCGGTGACCACGCTGGTCAGCGCGGGGGCGATGCTGGTGGCGCGCCGGGCCGTCGTCGCCGCCGTCCTGCTGGTCGCCGCGTCCCTGTGCCTGGTCGCCGGGTGCCTGCTCGCGGGCACCGGGCGGGATCGGCCGGGGTGGTACCTCCTGGAAGCGGCCAGCTCCCTGCTGGTGCCGCTTGCCCTGACGGCGTACCCCCGGCTCCGGGTGCGGCATCCCATCGACGTGGCCGCGCTGGCGGTGCTCGCGGCCAGCGGCCTCGTGTGCACGGCCTTCGCGGACCGGGACGCGCTCGTCGGGTCGCTCGGGATCGTCATCGGGGTGGTGCTGTTCGGGCACACGTGGTTCCGGATCGAGACCAGCCGCGACCCGGAACGCCGCGCCCTGGCGTGGATGGCGCTGTCGGTCGGGTCGGTGGCGCTGGTCGCCGCCCTGCTCGGCTTCGCCAGCGAGGGCTCGGTCGTCAGCGCCGTCGCCCTCGGCCTGTTCGGTCTCGTCGGACCGGTGCTGTACGTCGGGGTGGCGCTGCCCGACATCGTCGACGTGCGCGGGCTGGTGGTCGCCGCGGTCGTGCTCACGGGCGTCGGCGTGACCTACCTGGCGCTGTTCGTGACCGTCGCCTCGCTGGTCGAGGTGGTGGGCGGGACCGCCCCGACGGTCGGAGCGCTCGGGCTCGTGGCGGCGGTGCTGGCCGCGACGTTCCACCCGCTGCAGGTGCTGCTGCGCGGGGTCGTGGACGAGCTGCTCTTCGGACGACGGCCCGACCCGCTCGACGCGGCCAGTCGGGTCGCCACCCGGATCGGCGAGGACCCGGAGGACGCGCTGCGGGCGATCCGGGAGGCACTGGTGCTGCCGTACGCCGCGATCCGCGCAGACGGCGTCGACGTACGGTCGTCCGGCACGGTCACGCCGCACACCCGGTCAGTCCCGCTGGAGGGCCCTCCCGACCGCCCGGCCACCGAGCTCGTGGTGGGGCTGCGGGCAGGCGACCTCGGGCTGTCGCGCGACGACGAGCACGCGCTGGCGCTGGTGGCGCCGCTGCTGGCCCAGACCCTGCGCGCCCAGGCGCTGGCCGCGCAGGTGCGGGAGTCGCGTGGGGCGACGGTGGCCGCCCTCGAGGAGGAGCGGCGCCGGCTGCGCCGGGACCTGCACGACGGGCTCGGACCCCGGCTGTCCGGGATCGCCTTCACCTCCGACGCGGCCCGCAACCTGGTGCGCGCCGACCCGGCGGCGGCCGAGGAGCTGCTCGCCGAGCTGCGCGCGGACACGGTCGCAGCGATCGAGGAGATCCGGCAGCTGGTCTACGCGATGCGCCCGCCGGCCCTCGACGAGCTGGGGTTGGTGCCAGCCCTGCGGCAGCAGGCGTCCGGGCTGCGCTCCCGCGACGGGAGCCCGCTCACGGTCACGCTCTCCGCCCCCGAGCCGCTCCCGGAGCTGTCCGCGGCGGTCGAGGTGGCGGCGTACCGCATCGTCATCGAGGCGCTCACCAACGTCGCCCGGCACTCACCGAGCCGCTCGGCCGCGGTCCGGCTCGACGCCCCCTCCGGGGGGCTGTCGGTGGTGGTCACCGATGCCGGTACGCCGGGTGGTGCCGGCCCATGGACCGCCGGCGTCGGGCTCAGCTCGATGCGCGAGCGGGCCGCGCAGGTCGGCGGCTCGCTCACCGCCGGGCCCACGACCGAGGGGGGGCGGGTCGAGGCGCTGCTGCCGCTCGGATGAGTGCTCGACGCATGAGACCCGGGCGATTCGGACACATCTGGACCAGGGTGCCCGGACGGACCGGGCCCGGAGGAGGGGAGTCCTGTGGACGCCTGGGTCTGGATCGTCATCGTCGTGGTCGTGGTCGTGGTCGTCGCCGCGCTGCTGCTGGCCGGCGCGCGCAAGCGGAAGCTCGAGCACAACCGCACCGCCGCCCACGAGATCCGGCAGGACGCGCAGGCGCACAGCGCCTCCCTGCAGGACGCCGACCGGGAGGCGCAGGTCGCCCAGCAGCGCGCCGCGCAGGCGCAGGCCGAGGCCGAGCGCGCACAGCGGGAGGCAGCCGAAGCCGCCCGCGCCCGCGACATGGAGCAGGCCGCTCACGAGGACCGGGTCCGCGAGGCCGACCGCCTCGACCCCGACGTCGACCACCGCGACCCGGCGTACGTCCCGGTGACCGACCCGCAGGCCGATCCCCAGACCGGCTCGCCTGCCGCTGCCCAGGGACACCCGGACGCGGCGCAGTCGGCCGCCCCGCAGGAACTCCCGGACGCGGCGTCGCACGGCACCACGCAGGAGCGGCCGGGCGGCGCGCACGCCGCGACCCTGACCGGCGACGAGAGCTCCACGACGCCCGTCACCGGAGCCGGTCAGCCGCGGACCGCCGAGCAGCCGCGGTTCGACACGCAGACGGGTGAGCCGCTGCGGCCGGAGGCCGGGCAGGGCACCTCGCACCCGGCCCCCAACACCGAGCCGCACCAGTCGCCCCCGCCGCCCCAGCGCTGACCTCTCCGGCCGAGCGGCCAGGTCTTGCGGGCCCTGGTTTCGAGACGCTCGCTGGCGCTCGCTCCTCAACCAGCGGGGCTGGCGCTCGCTCGTCGACCAGCGGGGCTGGCGCTCGCTCGTCGACCACCGGGGGTTGAGGAGGCCGAGGAACGAGGGCCGTCCAGAACCACCGCGAAACCGTGCGCACCGGCGGGCCGAAGCGTGCGCCGTGGCACGCGGGAAGGCGGCAGACTGGGGCCGTGAGCCAGGTCCCTGCCGCCACCCGCGCGCTGCGGGTCCTGCGCTACCTCGCGAGCCAGCCCGACCCGGTGCCGCTGGACGCGATCGTGCGGGCCTGCGACCTGCCGCGGAGCACGGCGTACCACCTGGTCAACGCGATGATCGGCGAGGGCTTCGTGGTGCATCTCGCGGAGGAGCGGCGCTACGGGCTGGGGGTGGCGGCGTTCGAGGTCGGCAGCGGGTACGCCCGGCAGGAGCCGCTGCAGCGGATCGCACGCCGACCACTGGCCGCGCTGGTCGACGCCACCGGTCACAGCGCCCACCTCGCGGTGCTGCACGGGCGGGACGTGCTCTACGTGCTCGAGGAGCGCGCACCGGGCCGGCCGCCGCTGGTGACCGACGTCGGCGTACGCCTGCCCGCCCACCTGACGGCGAGCGGCCGCGCGGTGCTGGCGTCGCTCCCGCCGGCGCAGGTGCGCGCCCTCTACCCCGACCGTACGGCGTTCGTGGACCGCACCGGCCGAGGCCCGGCCAGCCTCTCCGCGCTCCGGATCCTGCTCACCGAGACCCGGCAGCGCGGCTACGCGACCGAGGACGGGGAGGTCACGCCGGGCTTCGCCAGCGTCGCCGCGCCGGTGCTCGACCACAACGGCTACCCGGTCGCCGGGATCGCGATCACCCACCCCTCCGAGCTCGACCTCCCCGACCTGCCGACCGCCGTGCTGGCCACCGCCGCCCGGTTGACCGGCCGCCTGCACGGCCGCTGACCCGGCACATCTTGTGCCGATTCGCCACCCCCAACCCACGCCGACCCGGCACATCTTGTGCCGACTCGCCACCCCCAACCCACGCCGACCCGGCACATCTTGTGCCGACTCACCACCCCCAACCCACGGTGACCCGGCACAGGATGTGCCGGGTCGGCATCACCTGGGGTGGGGGTGCGTCGTTGGGCGTGCATGGGTAACCCGGCGCGCACCCGCCTCGTCCTCGCCGGCACCCTCGCGGCCGGCCTCGTCGCCGGCGCGGTCGCGGTGCCGTCCGTCGCCCACGAACGTGAGGGCGCCCACGAACGCTCGGGCGCGGCCCGCGCCGCCTTCGACCGGCGAAACACCGCCGCCGCGCACGTCGCCCGCGGCCTCGCGCCCGACGGGCACGACCACCGGCACGACGACCCACGCACCAAGAACGCGATCAGCCGGGCCGCGCTGACGACGGGCACCGCCGACCCGACCACCCGGGAGCAGGCCGAGGCCAACCGGACGTACGTCGAGCGGCAGCGCGCGATGGCCGACCCGACGCTCACCACGGTCCCCGTCCGCGAGCCGCGCACCACGGTCCCGCAGACCCGCTACGCCATGGCCGGCGGCTGCTACCGCCTGCGCGGCGAGCCGATCCGCTTTCAGGCGACCCGGCTCGGCCACTACCTCCTCTACACGAAGACCCGCGCGTTCCTGGCCGGCGAGGACAACATGCTCACCCGCGCCGCGAAGCCGTCCGCAGACGCCGAGTGGACGGTCCGCCGGGTCGACGGCCGGTTCACGTTCACGCTCGCCGACGGGCGCGCCCTCACCAGCGGCGAGACGCTGGGAACCCGCCCCACGCCGCACCCGCTCCGCCGCACCACCGGCTGCCCGGCGTACCCCGAGGTGCAGGTGAACGTCTCCGGCAGGCCGCACGCCGGCAGCACCGACATCCAGGAGGTCCGCGGGTACGTCGACGCGCACACGCACGGCATGGCCTACGAGTTCCTCGGCGGCGACGTGCACTGCGGCAGGCCCTGGGACCCGTACGGCCCGCCGTACGCGCTGGTCGACTGCGACGACCACACGGCCACCGGCGGCAACGGCGCGGCCCTCGAGGCGATCCTGTCGGGCCGCCCGACCCACGACCCGGTCGGCTGGCCGACGTTCCAGGACTGGCCGGCGCCGGAGTCGCTGACCCACGAGGGCACCTACTGGAAGTGGATGGAGCGGTCCTGGCGCGGCGGCCAGCGGGTGTTCGTGAACCTGCTGGTCGAGAACGGCCAGCTCTGCAAGGTCTACCCGCTGAAGCGCAACTCCTGCGACGAGATGGACTCGATCCGCCTGCAGGCCAGGCGGATGCGGCAGCTCGAGAACTACATCGACGCGCAGTACGGCGGTCCCGGCCAGGGGTGGTACCGCATCGTCACCAGCCCATGGCAGGCCAGGAGGGTCATCAACGAGGGCAAGCTCGCGGTGGTGATGGGCACCGAGACCAGCGTCCCCTTCGGCTGCACCTTCAAGAACCTGCCCGGCGGCGACGTCCCCGCCTGCGACGTGGCCTCGATCGACCGTCAGCTCGACGAGATGCACCGCCTCGGCGTGCGCCAGATGGAGCTGGTCAACAAGTTCGACAACGCGCTCTCCGGGGTGGCCGGCGACGAGGGCGAGACCGGCGTCGCGGTGAACTCCGCCAACTTCCTGGAGACCGGCTCGTTCTGGGACATGCGGCACTGCGCGCCCGCGGACGGCGAGACCGCCGACAAGGCCCAGCTCGCTCAGCCGGAGATCAGCGCCGAGCAGCAGGACGCGCTGTTCGGCGCGGTCGGCAAGGTCGCCGACCTCGGCAACCTGCCGGCGCTGCCGCTCTACCCGCGGCCGATGCACTGCAACGAGCGCGGCCTGACGGACCTCGGCTCGCACGTCGTCGGCGCGCTGGCCGACCGCGGCATGTTGATCGACCCGGACCACATGAGCGTCAGGGGACGCCAGCGCCTGCTCGACATCCTCGAGCAGCGGCACTACTCGGGCGTGCTGTCCAGCCACTCGTGGGCCACGCCCGACGCCTACCCGAGGATCTACCGGCTGGGCGGGTACGTCGCGCCGTACGCCGGCGACAGCACCGGATTCCTCGCCAAGTGGCAGCGGCACCTGGGGTGGGCGGACAAGCGCTACTACATCGGCTTCGGGTACGGCGCGGACATGAACGGCCTGGGCGCGCAGGGCGACCCGCGCGGCGCCGACGTGCCGAACCCCGTGACCTACCCGTTCCGCGGGCTCCACGGCGTCACCGTGCGCAAGCAGCACAGCGGGAAGCGGGTGTACGACGTCAACGTCGAGGGCGTGCCGCACTACGGGATGTACCCCGACTGGATCGAGGACCTGCGGCGGATCGGCGGGGCGAAGGACGGTGCGGCGATCGTCGACGACATGGACCGTGGCGCCGAGGCGTACCTCCAGACCTGGGAGCGGGCGCAGGGCATCGCCGCGGATCCCTGCCGCAACCCGGGCCTGCGCAAGGGCGTGGCGCGGTTCACCGCCCTGGTGCGACCCGGGCTGACCACGCGGCAGGTGCTGCGGGCCGTGGGCCAGCCGTTCACGCGGCTCGGCTCGACGTACGGCACGTGCGCGCGGACCGCGACCAACCCCCGGGTGTCGATGCGGATCACGTTCGGCCCCGGCGGCCGGGTGACGGACGTACGCCGGGCAGGCTGACCCGGCGCCGGACGATGTCCGGAATCTGCAGGTTCGTGCAATGCACGAACCTGCACAGGAGGGCCTCTTGTCGGCGTGTGCCGGCCCGGGATTGAATCCGCAGGCCCGAGGACGACGATTCGGCGCCGTCCCCGATCCCTGGGAGTCACTCATGCAGCGCACCCTCGCCATGCTCGCCACCGCCGGACTGCTCACCGCCGCGACCGTCGCCGGCACCGCCGGCACCGCCTCGGCGCACCGGCTCGAGAACGAACCCGTCGCCCCGCACTCCGCCCGGCAGTGAGAGCGGAACAGGCCGTCCCCACCGCGGGGGCGGCCTGTTCCTGGCCCCGTTGGACCTTTCCCGACCCACACGGATCGCTGGAAGATGGACCCGTCATGCAGGCCTGGCACCGATGGGCCGCCGTGACCGCCGCGTGGGCCGCTCCCCTCGCCTGGGTCACGATCGCCCTGTTCTCGGGGCCGTCCGACGGGACGGTGGTCTCGTCGCCGACGGCGTGGGCCGGCGCGGCCCGCTGGGACCAGACCGTGACCGTCCTCCGCACGTACGGCGACACCCGGCTCCGCGAGGGTGACCGGCTCCTGGAGGTCGACGGTCGTTCCCTGGCGGACTGGGCCGACGCGGACCCGCTGCCCGACCGGGCGACCGGGGAGCGACTGACGTACGTCGTCCTCCGGTCCGCCCGCGGGCTGGACCGCAACCTCGAGGTCGACGTGGTGCTGGCTCGCTACCCGCTGGGTCCGGCGCTGGGGGGGAACCTCCCGGTGCTGCTCGCGTCGGGAGGGCTCCTGCTGGCCGCGTCCTTCGCGCACTGGCGCCGGCCACGCGACCCTGCCGTCGTCGCCGTCCTGGTCGCGGCGTCGGCCACTGCCGGAGCCACGACCGCCTACCCGTTCGGCACGGGCGCGGTCGACCTCGCCGGTGGCCGGGGCCTGTGGCCCGCCGCCGGCGGCGAGATGGCCCTGGCAGCGGCCGCGGCGGCGGGACTGGTCGCAGCGTGGACGTTCCCCTACCCGCACGGCCCGGCGCGGCACCGTCGGGGCGCCTGGCCGGTGGCGGTCGCCGTCCCCCTCCTGGGCATCGCGGCGTGGGAGGTCGCCGTGGCCCTCTCGCACGAGTCCGGCCTCGGGCGCCTGCAGGCCACCGCGACCCTCGCGCTCCCGGCCCTGGCCGCCACCGCGCCCCTGGTGGTCCTGGGCCTGGTCGTCGGCTACGCCCGCGCCCCGTCGCGCGAGGACCGGATCGCGCTCCGGCTGGTGCTGTGGGTGGCGGTGACCGCGACGGTCGTCCGGCTCATGCTGTACGACGTCCCCGCGCTGGTCGGCGGTGAGCCGCTGCTGTCGGGGGACCTGCTGGCGCTGGTGCTGCTGCCCCTGGTGCTCGCCGGCCTGGTCGTCGCGCTGCTACGGACCCAGCTCAACGAGATCGACTCCGCGCTGCGCCGCTCGCTCGTTCAGCTGGTCGTGGCGACCCTGCTGGCCGCGGCCTTCCTGGCGGCCACCGGCGTCGTCGGGCGCGCCTCCGAGACGTCGTTCGGGTCGATGGTCGTCGGCGGGGTGGTGGCGCTCCTGCTGGTGCCGGTGGCGAACGCCGTACGACGGGCACTGACGAGCCTCGTGTACGGCGACCGGGACTTCCCCTACCGCGTGGTCTCCGACCTCCGTCGGCTCGACCCGGCGGCACCGCCCGACGCGGCGCTCCACGAGCTCCTCGAGGTGCTCTCCCGGAGCCTGCGCCTGTCCTACGCCTCGATCGAGCTGGCGCCGGGCCCGGACGGGGGCGGCGTGAGCACGGCCATCGGCGAGCCGCGCGGGCAGGTGACCTCGGTCGACCTGTCCGCAGGCGGCACCGTGCTCGGGGTGCTCCGGCTCGAGGTGGAGCCGTCACGGGACCCCTTCGGCCCGCGTGATCGGCGCCTGCTCGAGGACGTCGGCAGCCAGGTGGGAGCCCTGGTCCAGGCGGTCCTGCTCAACCGCGACCTCCAGCGCTCGCGCGAGCGCCTGGTGGCAGCGCGCGAGGAGGAACGGCGTCGGGTCCGTCGGGACCTGCACGACGGCCTGGGCCCGTCGCTCGCGAGCCTGGCGATGAACCTCGACCTCGCCCGCGACCTGATCAGCACCGACCCCGAGGCGGCGTCCGGGCTCGTCGGACGGCTCGCCGACCAGGCGGAGCGCGACATCGGGGAGGTGCGTCGTCTCGTGGACGGGCTGCGCCCACCGGCGCTCGACCAGCTGGGGCTGGTCCCCGCCCTGCGGCAACGGGCCGACGAGCACAACCTCGCGGCGGAGGACGGGCGTCGCGACAGGATGCAGTGGTCGGTGACCTCCTCCGGCGATCTCTCCGGCCTGCCCGCGGCCGTCGAGGTCGCGGCGTACCGCATCGTCGTCGAGGCGGTGAACAACGCCCAACGGCACAGTCGGGCCGGCGCCTGCGCCGTGACGGTGAGCCGGGACGACGGGACCCTGCTGCTGGAGGTCGAGGACACCGGGGTCGGCCTCCCCGACGCCCCCGGGACGGGCGTCGGCCTGGCGTCCATGCGCGAGCGCGCGGAGGAGCTCGGTGGCAGCTTCGCCGTGACGTCCGGCGCCGCCGGCGGGACACTGGTCCGGGTCCGGCTCCCGGTGTCCCCGGCCCAGTCCCCGTCACCGTCGAACGAGAACGTGAGGTAGGCCCGTGGAACCGTTGCGCATCCTCGTCGTCGACGACCACGACGACTTCCGCCGTGGTCTGCAGGCACTGCTGGGCGCCACTCCCACCACGGAGGTGGTCGGCGTGGCCACCAACGGCGCGTCCGCGGTGTCGATGGCCCTCGACCTGCAACCGGACGTGGTTCTCATGGACCTGCACATGCCCGGCCTGAACGGCATCGAGGCGACGGAGCGGATCGTGGCGTCCTCGCCGCACATCGGCGTCCTGGTGGTGACGATGATGGAGGACGAGGAGTCGGTCTTCGCCGCGGTGCGGGCCGGCGCTCGCGGCTACCTCCTCAAGGGAGCGCGGCGCCCGGAGATCGTGCGGTCCATCGAGGCCGTCGGCGCCGGTGAGGTGATCTTCGGACCGGGCATCGCCGAGCGGATGGTGACCTACTTCAAGAAGGCCGGCAGCAAGCCGGCACCCGACCTGTTCCCCGAGCTCACCGACCGGGAGCGGATGGTGCTCGGTCGGATCGCGGCCGGGCTGGACAACGCCGAGATCGCCGACGAGCTCGGCGTCTCGACCAAGACGGTGCGCAACCACACCAGCAACATCTTCGCCAAGCTCCAGGTGGCGCACCGGGCCCAGGCGATCGTGCTGGCCCGGGAGGCCGGGCTGGAGTGAGCCCGACTGCCGGGTCAGCCGCAGTCCCGGCCGAGCCGGGCGTCCTCGAGGTCACCACCCGCCGCCCCGGCGACGGCCGGGTCGACCCGGATGACGTCGGCCCCGCTCGGCAGCCGGTCCGGCACGCCGGGGACCGTGCAGGTGGTCACCCGGCTCAGCGGGAACGTCGTCACCGCCTGGGCCAGCCGGTAGAGCTCGACCGGCGCCAGGTCGGTGTCCAGCGAACGCAGCGCAGCCAGGCTCCCACCCTCCATGAAGCCCTCCTGGTCCTCGCCCTGCCGCAGCGACCGGAGGATCGCCTTCATCAACGACTGCTGGTTCTCGATGCGGTCGAAGTCGCTGCGTGCGAGCTGCCTGCGCTCGCGGGCGAAGGCGAGCGCCTGCTCCCCGTCCATCCGGTTGAGGCCGCGGCGAACCGGGCGCCCGCCCGTGGGATGCACCGGCGCGTCCGCGTAGACCGTGAGCGGGCCGACCCTGTCAACCATGGACACGAAGCCGTCGAAGCCGGAGGTGAGGACGTAGTCGGCCCGGATCCCGACGAGCTGCTCGACCGATTCCGCCACCAGCTCCGGCCCGCCGAGGGACAGGGACTCGTTGATCCGTCCGAAGCGCTTGCCCGGGATGTCCATCCAGGTGTCACGGGGGATCGCCAGAGCCGCGGCGTTGCCGGTGTCGAAGTCCAGTGCCACCAGCTCGATGGCGTCCGCGTTGCCCTGCCGGACGTCCTGCCCGTCCCGGGCGTCGGAGCCGAGCACGAGGAAGAACACGATCCCGTCCTCGAAGTCGACCGCCTTCGCGTCGGCCGTCCCCACCACGCTGAACGCCGCAGGGTGCACCGCCGCGTCCGGCGCTGCGCCGAGCGCGAGCACCACCAGCAGCGCCAGCGCCACCCGACGAGCCAGGTGACGGTGCGCGTGCATGCGGGGGGTCATGAGCGCGCCGCCCGGTCGAGATCGTCGCGGGACACGTCGTACCCGAACACCGACCAGCCGCGCGGCCCCGGCACCAGCAGGAAACGCCCGCTGAGGGTGAACGGCGTCGGTGCCGGACCGCCCTGCTCGGCCGCGAAGTCAAGCTCGACGTGCGCGGTGGCGCCGATCACCTTCCCGCCCTGGGCCAGGCACGAGATCCGGGCGCGCAGCCGGGTGGCGTCGACGCCCTCGGCGTCCTGGTAGTCGGCGGCCGTGAGGACGTCGATGTCCCCGGCCGCCTTCTCCGCGGCGCCGCTGGTGAAGACGTCGAACGACCGGACGAAGTCCTCGCGGGGGTAGTCGCCGAGGAAGCCGGCGACGACGTACGACGACAGGGTGTCGCCGATCCCGGACTCGAGCGAGGCGCGCGCGTCCGCGTCCGCGGGGCCGGCGCAGGAGGCGATCCGCACCTCCAGCGCGACCGGCTGCTGCGTGCCCTGGTCCGGGGCCTCCGGGTCGTCGCCCGTGCACCCGGCCGCGAGCCCGGCCAGGACGGCCACGACCCCGAGCACCGGCCACGGCCGGCCGCGAGCCCGATCGCGGCCGGTCCGCCCCACCCGTGCTCCGTCGGCGGCCATGCGCACCATCATGGCCGACCCGACCTCACCCGCACCCGGTCAACTTGCCGACACCCCGTTGGCCAGGGGCAGGTCGAAGCTGCCGACGTTGTCGCGGGCCGGGTGGCGGCGGCCCACCGGCCCCGCCGCGAACCCGCGCAGCAGGTTGTCGGTGACGATGCGGACGAACCGACCGGTGGCCTCGCCCAGCGGCCGCTCGCACGTGTCGACCAGGGCGCACCCCCAGCGGAGCGTGCCCGCGTTGAACACCCCCGCGCCCGACCGCGTCGTGTAGTAGACGGACTGGGTCGAGGTGACCACGCCCCGGCACGAGAAGGTCGAGTGGCTGAGGACCTGGAGGGGTCGGGGCGTGCTGCGGTGCGGGTAGACGCGGTCCGACTCCGGGCCCACCAACCCGTTGACCAGGCTCCCGTGCCGCACCCCGGTGCCCCGGAAGCCCCACCAGCCCGGTGAGACCACCCGGTAGTCGGTGTCCACCGGGTAGCACTCGTAGAGCATCCCGGTGACGGCGTTCTCCGGCTCCGGCGCCGGGTCGTCCCGGAAGCGTGCGGTCGCCTCCGCCGGACGCGTCGACCGCACCGGGTCGGCCCAGGCGTCGCCCCGGTAGCCCACCAGCAGCCGCTGGGCCCGCTCGAGGCGGACCCGCCAGTACATCGTGTTCGCGCCGAGGAAGCCGAGGTTGGTGCCGGACCGCCGGGCCCGGACCACGGCCCGGCGCATCCCGGGCGTCCAGTACTCGTCGTGCCCGACGGACAGGTAGCCCCGGGCGTCGTCGAGCACGCCGGCCCGCACGTCCAGGTCGACGTTCGTGAAGTACGCCAGGGGGACCCCGAGCCGCTCCGCCCGCACCACAACCGGCAGCAGCGCCGAGCGGAAGTCGTTTGCCCCGGGGGCCAGGTGGTAGGGCCGGTCGAAGGTGACCGCCCAGCTGCGCCGGTCGCCGTCCGGACCGTCGTAGAGGCTGTAGCCACCCCACGTGTTGTAGGCCTGCCAGGTCGTCACCGGGGCGACCAGGGCCACCCGCCCCGCCGCCTCCGGCGACGACACGACGTACGGCACCTGGGTCTCGGCGCCCGACGGGGTGCGCAGCTTCAGCACGTAGACGCCGGGCTGCCACCGCGACGAGGTGGTGGCGATGGTGAGGGAGCGCCGCCACGGCGCCACCACCGTCCGCAGTGCGTACGGCGCGAACCGGGCCCCCGGCTGCACCCGCCCGCGCACGGCCCGGGAGCGGTACACCCGGTGCCCGCTGCCCCCGTCGTACCAGCCGATGCGGTAGGCCGACACCCGGTAGGAGGCCGATCGGGTCGAGACCTTCAACCCGATCGGCTCCCCCGGGACCCCGCTCGGCCGGGTCGTGTACGCGTCGATGACGCCGGGGTGCGCGGGCCGGGCCAGGCGCCAGCCCTCCGACCCGCGCAGCGGGGTCGTGCGCCGCGCGTCCTCGCGACCGCCCCGCTCCCTGCCCCCGGGTTCGTCACCCGTGCGCACGGTGGGCGTCCCCGGTGTTTCAGGTCCGGGGTCGCCCCCCATCCCCTCCGCTCCCCCGACACACCCGGCTCCGAGCAGTGCCACGACTGCTGCCACCGGTGCCGCCGTCCGTGTCCGTCGCCTCATCGCTTGCCTCCGTCCGAGGAGGCGACGGACCCGCCCGTCGCCCGTCCTTCGACGGTCGGGCGGAGGGCGTGCCCGGCACATGAGGCGGCGAACCCGGCCAGGCCGGGAGGTTCGGGCCGGGTCCGGGCGGCCCGGGACGCGGCCGGGGACCCGCCCGGGACGGCCGGCGTCGAGCCGGGTCGCCAGTCCCGGCCGTAACCGGGGACGGCGGCGGAAGTTACCTGTTAGTAGGATCTATCTCTCATGCTCGCGCACTGACGCGGCGTCGTACGTCGCAATAGGCTCGGGCAGCGCCCTCCCGGGTGCACACGACAGCCTGACGAGGAGCAGTTCCTTCATGCAGACCTTCGCCATCGTCGTCTCCCTGGCCATCGCGGCTGTGGGGATCGCCCTGTTCGTGAGGGCGATCCGGAGCATCATCGGCGTCATCAAGGTCGGCCAGCCGGCGTCCCGCACGGACGCTCCGGGGGCCCGCACGGTGACCCTGCTCAAGGAGTCGCTGGGCCACACCCGGATGCTCCAGTGGACGTGGGTCGGCGCCGCGCACTGGTTCGTCTTCGTCGGGTTCGGGCTGCTCTTCTTCACGCTGGTGACTGCATTCGGGCAGCTCTTCGACCCGCACTTCGCGCTGCCGCTGATCGGCCACTTCTTCCTGTGGGAGTGGGTCTCCGAGCTGTTCACGGTGGTGATGCTGGTCGCGATCATCGGCTTCATCGCCTACCGCGCCTCGCGCCCGTCGGAGCGCGTCCGCGGCAGCCGCGGCCGGTTCTTCGGCTCCACGATGTGGCAGGGCTACTTCGTCGAGCTCGTGATCCTCGGCGTCGGGCTCTGCATCATGCTGCTGCGCGGCCTGGAGTACGCCCTGCTGACCAAGGGCGGCGAGCACTCCGACCAGGCCACCGCGTTCCACTTCCCGTTCAGCGCCTGGCTGGGCGAGGCGTTCTCCGGGATGTCCACGGGCAGCATCGAGAACGCGATCTTCCTGGTGGCGACGATCAAGATCGTCATCTCGTTCACGTGGATGATCGTGATCTCGCTGAACACGACGATGGGCGTCGCGTGGCACCGGTTCACGGCGTTCTTCAACATCTGGTTCAAGCGCGAGTCGTCCGGCGGTACGGCGCTCGGTGCGATGAAGCCGCTCACCTCCGGCGGCAGGCCGATCACCCTCGACGACATCGACGACCTCGACGAGGACGCCACGCTCGGCGCCGGCAAGGTCGAGGACTTCTCCTGGAAGGGCATCCTCGACTTCACCTCGTGCACCGAGTGCGGCCGATGCCAGTCGCAGTGCCCGGCCTGGAACACCGAGAAGCCGCTCTCGCCCAAGCTCCTGATCACCGCACTGCGCGACCACGCCTATGCGAAGGCGCCGTACCTCCAGGCCGCGTCGGAGGAAGAGCGCACCGCGCTTCCGGGCTCGGTGCTGACCGAGGCCGAGCGTCCGATGGTCGGTGAGACCGGCGACGACTGGTTCTACATGCCCGAGAACGGCGTCGCGGTCATCGACCCCGACGTGCTCTGGTCCTGCACCTCGTGCGGTGCCTGCGTCCAGCAGTGCCCGGTCGACATCGAGCACGTCGACCACATCATGGACATGCGCCGCTACCAGCTGCTGGTCGAGTCGAACTTCCCGGCCGAGCTGAGCCAGCTGTTCAAGGGCCTGGAGAACAAGGGCAACCCCTGGAACATGTCGCCGAGCGCGCGTATGGACTGGGCCAAGGGCCTGCCGTTCGACGTCAAGGTGGTCGGCGAGGACGTCGAGTCGCTCGACGACGTCGACTGGCTGTTCTGGGTGGGGTGCGCCGGCGCGTACGAGGACCGCGCCAAGAAGACCACACGTGCCGTCGCCGAGCTGCTCGACCTGGCCGGCATCTCGTTCGGCGTGCTCGGCAACGGCGAGACCTGCACCGGCGACCCGGCCCGACGCGCCGGCAACGAGTTCGTCTTCCAGGGCCTCGCCCAGCAGAACGCCGAGACCTTCACCGAGTACCGGGTGAAGAAGGTGGTCTCCACCTGTGCCCACTGCTTCAACACGCTGAAGAACGAGTACCAGGACTTCGGCGTCGAGCTCGAGGTGGTCCACCACACCCAGCTGCTCAACCGGCTGGTGCGGGAGGGGAAGCTCACCCCCGTCACGGACGGGGCCGGCGCCGCCAAGCGGTCGATCACCTACCACGACCCCTGCTACCTCGGTCGCCACAACCAGGTGTACAGCCCACCGCGCGAGCTGCTCCAGGTGCTGCCCGGCGCCGAGGTCGTCGAGATGGAGCGCAACTCCGAGCGGTCCTTCTGCTGCGGCGCCGGCGGCGCCCGCATGTGGATGGAGGAGAACATCGGGGAGCGGATCAACCTCAACCGCACCAAGGAGGCGGTGTCGACCGGCGCCGACCAGATCGCGGTCGGCTGCCCGTTCTGCCGGGTGATGCTCTCCGACGGCCTCACCGCCGAGCAGGCCGCCGGCAACGCCCGCGAGGAGGTCGAGGTCCTCGACGTCGCGCAGATGCTGCTGGCGTCGGTGAAGGGTGAGGTTGCCACCCGCGCGAAGAAGGCGGCCGCTCCTGCCACCGCGCCCGCCGCGCCCGCCGCGGCAGCGACGGCAGCGACGGCAGCGACGACGGAGGCCACGAAGGCGGAGCCGGCCGCCGGCGACGCCACCCAGACCTCCGAGACGGTCACCGACACCGAGGACGTCGGCCCGGCGGCCAAGGCCAGCGGCGGTACGTCGCTGTTCGACGTCGGCGCGGACCAGCAGGATGCGGCGCCAGCCGCGACAGGTGGTTCGCTGTTCGACGTCGGCACCGAGGAGGCGAAGGCCGAGCCCGCCGAGGCCGCACCGGCCACGGAGGAGAAGGCCGTCCCGTCCCGGGAGTCCGACGGCTTCGCCGGTGGGTCCCTGTTCGACGTCGGTGCGCCGCCCGAGCCCGAGGCGGCACCCGCCGGGGCCGGGGCTTCGACGGAGTCCCAGGCCGCCGCGGAACCGGCTGCCGCCACGGAGACCGGGACCGACCTCGGCGCCGGTGGCTCGCTGTTCGACATCCCGGCCCAGCCCGCCGAACCGGCCGCCGAGCCGGTCGAGACGGACACTGCTACCGACGCCGGGCCGGAGGCTCCCTCGTCCGAGCCGACAGGCGCGGAGCCCGAGCCGGAGGCTGCCTCAGAGGCACCGGCGGCGGAGCCCGCGACCGAGCTCCCCGACCTCGAGTCCGGCGGCTCGCTCTTCGACATCGCCGCCCCGCCCGCCCCCGCGCCCGCATCGAAGGCTGTGGAACCCGAGCCCGCTGCAGCGGGACCCGGGGACGAGGCGGCGACCGAGCCCGAGGCCGCCGCCAAGCCCGAGGCCGCCGCCGAGCCCGAGCCCGAGCCCGACGCTCAGCCGGAGCCGGAGCAGGCACCTGCCGAGCCGGAGCCCCAGGCCGCGACGGGGTCCACTCCCGAGGCGGCCACCGAGATCCCCGACCTCGGGTCCGGCGGCTCCCTGTTCGACATCGCCGCCCCGACCGTCCCCGCGCCCGCCCCGAAGACCCCGGAGCCCGAGACTGTCGCCGAGCCCGAGCCGGAACCCGAGCCGGAGCCCGAGCCGGAGCCCCAGCCGGAGCCCCAAGCCGTCGCTCAGGGCGAGGCAGACACCGCGGCGGCGACGGCCGAGGCGGCGACGGCCGAGGCAGAGCAGGACGAGGCGGAGCAGGACGAGGAGCCGGAGAAGCCGAAGCCGGTCTCCTCGGGGGCCACGAACGAGCCCAAGCAGGCCGACATCAACGCGGCCGACTCGCTCTTCGACCTCTGACCGCTCTGCAGTGGGGTGGGTACGGCGCGCCGTACCCACCCCACCGGCACGTCCGGACCCCGGCTGGACAGGCAGAGCTCGTACTTGTCGGGCAGAGCACTGCCCGTCCAGTGCAGGATTCCCCGGTCAACCGGGGAATCCTGCAGGCCTCGTCACCACGATGACATCACCTGACACCATCAAGTGCTTGACGTGACATCACTGTGATGTCATCGTGGTGCGCATGGACATCACCCCCTACGTCGACAGCCTGCGGCGCGACCTCAACGCGGCGGCCGAGGCCGGCGGGCCCGAGGTCAAGGCGGCCGCCGAGCGGCTCAGTCTCGCCCTCGACCCGGCCGCCCGGCTGGCGCTGATGGAGGCCATCTCGCAGGCCGCCGCCGAGATCACCGCCGAGATGGCGACCGGCTCGGTCGACCTCCGGCTCAACGGGCGCGAGCTCGACTTCGTGCTGGCAGCCCCGATGACGCCGCCGGCCCCGCCGAGCCCGCCCCCGCCGCCTCCGGTCGACGAGGCCGAGGAGGAGGGCACGGTCGCCCGGATCACGCTCCGGATCCCCGAGTCGGTGAAGACCCGGGCCGAGGAGCTCGCGGCCCGCTCCGGTCACTCGCTCAACACCTGGCTGGTCAACGTGGTCCGCGCGGCCACCAACGCCGACCAGGCGGTCAACATCGACCTCGACCTCTCGAGCCTGCCGTTCCTCGGCGACCCGTTCCGCAAGGGAGGCCCCCGCGGCAACCGCCGCATGACCGGCTGGGTCTGACCCCCGGCCCCCACCCCGCAGGCAGAGACAGCAAGCACGATCCACCACCGCAGCACGGGCAGCCAGCAGGCTGGTCCGGCGGACGAACACACCCTGGAGACAGAGATGGAACGCACCTTCGACACCCCGAACCCCGTCCACCTGTACGTCGAGCTCGGCAGCGGAAGCGTCGACGTCACCGCCACGGAGGTCACCACCACCGAGGTGGTCGCGCTCGGCGAGCACGCGGACGAGGTCCGCATCGACCGGGACGGTGACCGCATCTCGGTGATCGGTCCCAAGGGTCGCGGGGGCTTCTTCGGCGGCGACCCCAAGATCGACCTCCGGATCACCGTCCCGACCGCCAGCGAGCTGGTCTCCAAGACCGGCTCCGCCGACCAGCGCACCGCCGGCACGCTCGCCCTGGTCAAGGCCAAGTCAGGCTCGGGCGACATCGCGGTCGACCGGGTCTCCGGCGCCACGGTCGTCGACACCGGCTCCGGTGACATCACCGTCAACGACGCCGGCGCCGACCTGCGCGCCAAGAGCGGGTCGGGCGACGTGGGCGTGGCCAGCGTGGCCGGCTCCGCCGGGATCTCCACCGGCTCCGGCGACGTCACGATCGGCGCCACCGGCGGCGCGGCGGTGCTGAAGTCCGGATCCGGCGACCTGCGGGTCGGCCAGGCCCACGCCAACCTCAGCATGAGCACCGCCAGCGGCGACCTGGTCATCGACACCCAGCACCGCGGCAGCGTCGACGCCAAGAACGCCTCCGGCGACGTCCGGATCGGCATCCCGGGCGGCGTCCCGGTGTGGACCGACGTCTACACCGTCACCGGCCGGATCGGCTCCGACCTCGAGGGTGCCGGCCAGCCGCAGGAGGGCCAGGACTACATCGAGGTCCGGGCCAAGTCCGTCAGCGGCGACATCCTGCTCAAGCAGATCTGATCCCTGACCACCCCGACACCCGAGAGGAGCACCGCCATGCTGGAACCCCACTTCGCGATCGAGGCCGAGGCGCAGTACCGCATCGACAGCCGCCGGGCCCGCCAGCCGCGCACCCGGGTCCCCGGACCGCGTCGCCGGCAGGCACTGGCCCGGACGGTACGCCGCCTGGCCGACGCCATCGACGACTGACCGACGACCGACCGCAGCACCCCGGGGTCGTCAGGACCGCATCGCGACCCCCCGGCGCCAGTAGCCCATGAAGGCGACCTGGCGCCGGTCCACGTCCAGCTCCCCGACGAGACACCGGCGCAGCGTGGTCACCAGCCGCGACTCCCCCGCGATCCACGCGTAGAGCCCGGCGAGGTCGTGGCCGACGGTCACCGCGCCGTCGAGCTCCTCGCCGGAGGAGGAGTACGTCGGGGTCTCCCACAGATCCGGGTCGACGACCGACTCCACGACCAGCCCGGCCACGCGACCCAGCCCGAAGTGGCGGCGTACCGCCTCGACCAGCGGCGTCCCGTGCTCGTCCCCGTCGCACCGCGGCAGCCACACCACGTCCATCCCGGGAGGAGCCGGGCAGGCCAGCACGTCGGCGGCGTGCGGCACCTCGAGGAACGCGGTCCCGCGAGCGGTGCGTGGCAGGTCGGCCAGGATCCGGCTGGCCGCCGGCACCGCGGTCTCGTCCGCGGCCAGCAGCAGCGACCGGGCGGTCCCCGGGTCGAACTCGATCCCGCCGAACGCGATCCCACGCCGCGGTCCGACCAGCACCAGCCGGTCGCCCGGTGCCGCGTCGACGGCCCAGGACGAGCCCGGACCGGTGGCGCCCTCGGCGAGGTGCAGCACCAGGTCGACGACGACCCGGGTGTCGGCGCCCGCGCCGACCACGTCGCGCACGGAGTAGGTGCGCATGTGGGCGCGCTCGGGCACGGGGAGGTCGAGCCAGGTGGCGTACCACGACTCGTCGGCACCGGCGAACGACGGCACCCGGCCCGAGGCGCCCGGGAACACCAGCTTGATCCGCTGGTCGAGCAGCGGGCCGTCGACGCCGAAGTCGGCGAGCTCGGGCGCGGCCAGCTCGACCCGCACGTACGACGGCGAGAGCCGCTCGGCGCGGACCACGGTCACCTCGCAGATCACCATCGGGAGCCGGTGGGTCACGGTCGCGGTCATGTCAGGAGTCCTTCTGGTGATGGCGGCCGACGGGGACCACCAGGGGCGTGCGGGAGACGGGGTCGGTGACCACCCGGCAGTCCAGGCCGAAGACGTCGCGCACGACCTCCTCGGTGACCACGGCCCCGGGGGCACCCTCGGCGGCGATCCGTCCCCCCGACATGGCGACCAGGTGGTCGGCGTACCGCGCGGCCAGGTTGAGGTCGTGCAGCACCATCACGACGGTCGTGCCGCGGCGGGCGTTGAGGTCGGCGAGCAGGTCGAGCATCTCGACCTGGTGCGCGAGGTCGAGGTACGTCGTGGGCTCGTCGAGGAGCAGCAGGTCGGTCTCCTGCGCGAGGGCCATCGCGATCCAGACCCGCTGCCGCTGCCCGCCGGAGAGCTCGTCGACGGCCCGGCCGGCCAGCCCGGTCGTGCCGGTCAGGTCGAGGGCCTCGGCCACCGCCCGCTCGTCGTCGGCGCTCCAGCGACGGAACCTGCCCTGGTGCGGGTGCCGGCCGCGCCCGACCAGGTCGGCGACCGTGACGCCCTCCGGGGTGACCGGCGTCTGCGGCAGCAGGCCGAGGGTGCGCGCCACCTGCCTGGTCGGTTGCCGGTGGATGGCGGTGCCGTCGAGCAGCACCGCGCCCGAGCCGGGCCGGAGCAGCCGCGCCATCCCGCGCAGCAGCGTCGACTTCCCGCAGGCGTTGGCGCCGACGATCACGGTCACCGCACGGTCCGGGACCCGGAGGGTCAGGTCGTCGACGACCGCGCGGTCGCCGTACCCGAGGCTCACCTCCTCGGCCACGAGCCGGGACTGGCGCGGGATGCCGGGGTCGATGTCGGGCACGGGGGCCACGGCGGTCATGCCGCCCTCCTTCCGGTGCGGCCGCTCGCGAGCAGCCAGAGCAGGAACGGTGCACCCAGGGCGCCGGTGACGACGCCGACCGGGAAGTTGATGTCGACCAGCAGGTAGTCGGCGACGTAGTCCGCGGCGACCACCAGCGCGGCGCCGGTCAGCCCGGCGCCGAGCAGGGTGGTCCGGCCGCCGTTGAGCGACCGGGCGATCGGCCCGGCCAGGAACGAGACGAACGCGACCGGGCCGGCCGCCGCGACACCGGCCCCGGTGAGCAGCACCGCGAGGAGCAGCAGCAGGTCGCTGCGGCCGTGGGGTACGCCGAGCCCCGCGGCCGCGTCGGCCCCGAGCTCGGTGGCGCGCAGCGAGCGGGCGACGTACGCCGTCGCCGGGAGCAGCACGAGCAGCAGCAGCGCCAACACGCGGATGGTCGGCCAGTCGACCCGGCTGACGCTGCCGGTGAGCCAGCGCAGCACCAGCTGCGCGTCGTACTCGTCGGCGCGGGTGAAGACGTACTGGATGACCGCCTGCATGCCCGCGGCCAGGCCGACCCCGACCAGGACCAGCCGGTAGCCGGTGTCCGGGCCGGCCACCGCGCGCGCGGCGAGGGCGACGCCGACGGCGCCGATCACCGCGGCCGCCGAGACCGCGAAGCCGTCGAGGTCGAGCAGCACGATCGCGACCACGGCGCCCGCGCTGGCGCCGGCGCTGACGCCGATGATGTCCGGGCTGGCCAGCGGGTTGCGCAGACCGGCCTGGAAGATCGCCCCGGCGACACCGAACGCCAGGCCGACCAGGGCGGCCAGGATCGCCCGCGGGAGCTTGCTCTCCATGACGATGTACGTCGCGCCGGGGACGTCGGCGCCCCCGAGGATGCGCAGGAAGTCGGGGATGGTGACGGTGAAGTCGCCGAGCAGGACCCGGGCGGCGAACGCCAGCACCAGCAGGGCGGAGAGGCCTCCGGCCACGAGCCGGCGGCGCCGGGCGATGCCGCTTCGCGCTCGCCGGAGGGTCGCGACCGCGTCGCCGCCGGCACGGGCGGGGGCGAGGACGGTGGCCATCAGAGACCGCCCAGCCGACCCCGGCGCAGCAGCGCCAGGAAGACGGGCACGCCGACCACGGCGGTCACGATCCCGACCTGCACCTCAGCCGGTGGCAGCACCACCCGGCCGACGGTGTCGGCCAGCACCACGAACACCGCGCCGACCGCCGCGCTGAACGGCAGCACCCGGGCGTGGTCGGAGCCGAGCACGATGCGGACGGCGTGCGGCACCAGCAGCCCGACGAACGCGATCGGGCCGGCCAGCGCGGTGGCCCCACCGGCGAGCAGCACGATGGCCAGGCCGACGACCAGCCCGTCGCGCGTCGTCCGGCGTCCGAGGCCGCGAGCCAGGTCGTGGCCGAGCGCCAGGGCGTTGAGCAGGCGGGCGCCGGTGAGCGCCAGCACCGCACCGAGCACCAGGAACGGCAGCGCGGTGACGAGCACGTCGAGCCCACGGCCCCCGACCGTGCCGACCTGCCAGTAGCGGAACGTCTCCATGGTCTTCCGGTCGGCCAGCAGCATCCCGGAGGTCCAGCTGGAGACCGCGGCCGTCACCGCGGCGCCGGCGATCGCGAGCTTCATCGGGGTCGCGCTGTCGCGGCCGAGCGAGGCGATCCCGTGCACCAGGACCGCGGCGACCGCGGCGCCCGCGAACGCGAACCACAGGTAGTCCGCCTGCTGCGAGACGCCGAGCACCGAGATCGCCAGCACCATCGCGAAGGACGCGCCGGCGTTGACGCCGAGCAGGCCCGGGTCGGCCAGCGGGTTGCGGGTCAGGCCCTGCATGCACGCACCCGCGAGGCCGAGGGCGGCGCCGACGGCCAGGCCGAGCAGGGTGCGCTCGAAGCGGGCGACGTACACCGCGTGCTGCGGGTCCGCCGTGTCGAGGATCGCCCCGGGCGAGCTCGTGCGGGAGCCGACCAGCACGGACAGGACGACCACGCCCGCCACCACCGCGACCATCACGATCGCGGCGGTGGCGGTGCACCGGCGGCTCCCGACGCCCGGCGCAGGTCCCGGGACCGGACGGGGCGGGAGGAGCGTCACGAGCCCTCGACGGTCCCGTCCACGGCCTGGGCGACCTCGGGCACGAACTCCTCGATGATGACGGGGATCGACAGCGGGGTCGGGTTCGTCACGGCGAGGCTGACGTGCTTGTCGTCCTCGGCGTACGCGTGGCCGGAGGCGATCGCGGGGATCATCCCGATCAGCTTGTCGTCCGTGAACGTCGTCACGTCGCCGGGGTTCTCGGCCCAGGTGAGGAACACGTCGGAGTCGAGGTCGGCGGAGCGCTCGGCCGAGACGCTGCCGTAGAACTCGCCCGGCTTGATGGCGCCGGCGACCGACGGGGCATCCACCAGGCCGAGGTCGTGCATGAAGGCGACCCGTGGGTCCCGCGGAGCGTAGATGCCGACCTGCGAGAGGTCGGTGGTGGTGAGGTAGCCGAAGATCATCGAGGCACCGTCGAGCTGCGGGTGCTCCGCGCGGGCGTCGGCGATCTCCCGCTCGGTGTCGGCCTTGACCTGCGCGGCCTGGCTGCTGCGGCCCAGCGCTGTGCCGACCATCTCGAGCGAGGTCTGCCACGGGGTGACCCACGGTGCCTCGGGGTAGGCCACCACCGGCGCGATCTTGCTGAGCTTCGTGTACTCCTGCTCGGTGATGCCGGAGTTGGTGGCGAGGATCAGGTCGGGGTCGAGCTTGGCGATCTCCTCGACCGGGGCGCCGTCGGAGTCGTCGTACCGGACGGGGGCGTCGGCGCCGGATTCCTCCAGCGTCGCGTCGAACCAGTCGGAGGAGCCGGCGTCGTTGCCGCCCCAGGTCAGCTTGGTGGCACCGACCGGGACCACGCCCAGGGCCAGTGCGTTGTCCTGGTCGGACCAGCCGAGGGTGGCCACGCGCTGCGGCTCCTTCTCGATCGTGGTCGAGCCGAAGGCGTGGTCGATGGTGACCGGGAACGCCGAGGCGTCCGCGGGGGTCACGGAGTCGGGTGTCTCGGCGGCCTCGGTGGAGCCGGTGGCGCACCCGGTCAGGGCGAGCCCCACGAGCACGGCGCCGGCGGCGGCCAGCACGGGGAACGAACGGGAGCGCATCACGGCGTCCTCTCGAGGTCAGGGAACCCTTACTTAGGGCAGCCTAACCTCACTTCCGCACCTCACGACAAGGGGGTACTGCCCCAGTTCGTTGAGTTGCGCCTCGCTACGCCATGAGCAGCGCCTCCCTGTCACCGCACCCCCGAGCGAGGCGCAACTCATGTGACAGGGAGGCGCGACTCAACGGGTCAGCCCGGGACCTGGAGCGGGCGGAGCCGGGCCCAGGCGAGGAAGATCGCGGCGGTGACCAGCAGGGCGAGCCCGGCCCAGAGGTTGGCGTTCACGTCGCCGGTCTTGTCGAGCTCCTGGTCGCCGACGAGGCCCATCAGCGTGAGGATCGCGCCGTAGATGCCGAGCAGGGCACCGATCACGTTGCGGATGTCGAGGGCGCCGGCCTTGTGGGCGCGGCCGCCGGAGTCGACGCCGACCGAGTCGTCGGCGGGCTGGTGGTTCGACTGGTGCTGGGACTTGTCGGTCATGGCTGCCTCCTCAGAAGGCGATGTTCAGGGCGATGGTCATCACGAGGGCGATCACGGCGAGCGGGATCGTGCGGCGGTACCACGGGAACCGCGACTCGTTCGGGTCGACCAGGTCCTCGCGCGGCGTCTCGCTGTAGACCAGCCCCTTGAGCGAGCCCGCGGGCTTCGGCTCGGTCACCAGGGAGACCACGATGCTCAACGTCACGTCGACGACGAAGGCGACGGAGGCGGCGAGGAAGGCGGCGCCCTGCCCGGACACCGGGATCGCGCCGGTGCTGAGCGAGCCGAAGGCGTCCTCGCTGAGGTAGGCGACCAGGACCGCCGACAGGGTGCCGGCCACCAGGCCCACCCAGCCCGCGGTGGCAGTCATCCGCTTCCAGAACATGCCGAGGATGAACGTCGCGAACAGCGGCGCGTTGAAGAAGCCGAAGAGCACCTGCAGGTAGCTCATGATGTTGGAGTAGTTCGACGCCAGGCCGGCGGTGAAGATAGCGATGATCGTGGCGCCGACCGTGGCCACCCGGCCCACCATCAGGTAGTAGCCGTCGGCCCGTCCCTTGACGATGTAGTCGCCCCACAGGTCGTAGGAGAAGACGGTGTTGAACGCCGAGATGTTGGCCGCCATGCCCGCCATGAACGCCGCCAGCAGGCCGGTGATCGCCAGCCCCAGCAGGCCGTTGGGCAGCACGTCGCGCATGAGGTAGAGCAACGTGTCGTTGTAGGTGATCTCGCCGCCGGTGCCACCGGACGGCGTACCACCGGCCTTGAGGTCGGCCAGCTCGCTGACCAGGACCGCGCCGATCATGCCGGGCACGATGGTGATGAAGGGGACGAACATCTTGGGGAAGGCGCCGATGATCGGCGTCTTGCGGGCCGAGGAGATCGAGTCGGACGCCATCGCCCGCTGCACCTCGACGAAGTTCGTCGTCCAGTAGCCGAACGAGAGCACGAAGCCGAGGCCGAACACGATGCCGATCACGGACAGGATCGGGGAGTCGAAGCCGGAGAGCGACTGGCCGGGCCAGGAGTTCAGCTGCTGGTCGGCCGGCGGGGCACCGCCCTTGCCGGCGGCCGCGGTGATCTTCTCGGTGAGGCCTTCCCAGCCGCCGACACGGTGCAGGCCGAGCAGCGTGAGCGGGCCGAGCGCGGCGACGATCACGAAGAACTGGAGCACCTCGTTGTAGATCGCGGCGCTCAGTCCACCGAGGGTGATGTAGGAGAGCACCACGGCCGCGGCGACGAGCAGCGCCACCCACAGCGGCCAGCCGAGCAGCGCCCGGATGATCGTGCCGAGGAGGAACAGGTTGACGCCGGCGATCAGCAGCTGCGCCAGCGCGAACGAGAGCGCGTTGACCAGGTGCGCGCCCGGCCCGAACCGGCGGAGCATGAACTCCGGGACCGAGCGCACCTTGGAGCCGTAGTAGAACGGCATCATCACGACGCCGAGGAACAGCATCGCGGGGATCGCGCCCACCCAGAAGTAGTGCACGGTCGGCAGCCCGAACTCCGCCCCGGACGCCGACATGCCCATGATCTCGACGGCGCCGAGGTTCGCCGAGATGAAGGCGAGACCGGTCACCCACGCCGGCAACGACCGGCCGGAGAGGAAGAAGTCGACCGAGTCCGACACCTGCCGACGGGCGAGCCAGCCGATGCCGAGCACGAAGACGAAGTACGTCGCGAGGATCAGGTAGTCGACGGGGTGTGCGTCGATGATCGTGCCGGAGAGCGGCAGGATTCCGGGGGACATGCAAGCTCCGTTCCGAGGTCGGTGCGTCCTGATGCACCGTAGGTGCAACCCGTACCCAGGTCGACCCTCGGGTGAACCGGTGGACCTCTCCGGAGCTCAGATCTGCGAGCGGTGGAAGTTCTGGAACGAGCGCGACGGGGTCGGGCCGCGCTGGCCCTGGTAGCGGGAGCCGTACCGAGCCGAGCCGTAGGGGTGCTCGGAGGAGGACGAGAGCCGGAAGAAGCAGAACTGGCCGATCTTCATGCCCGGGTAGAGCTTGATCGGCAGGGTGGCCACGTTCGCCAGCTCGAGCGTGACGTGGCCCGAGAAGCCCGGGTCCACGAACCCGGCGGTGGCGTGCGTGAGCAGGCCGAGGCGGCCCAGCGACGACTTGCCCTCGACCCGTGCCGCGACGTCGTCCGGCAGCGACACCACCTCGTACGTCGACCCGAGGACGAACTCGCCCGGGTGCAGGATGAACGGGTCGTCGCCCTCCGGCTCCACCATCCGGGTCAGGTCGGACTGGTCGGCGGCCGGGTCGATGTGCGGGTACTTGTGGTTCTCGAAGACCCGGAAGAAGCGGTCCAGCCGCACGTCGATCGACGACGGCTGCATCATCGCCTCGTCGTAGGGCTCCAAGGTGATCCGGCCGGCGTCGATCTCGGCCAGGATGTCGCGGTCGCTCAGCAGCACGCGCTCAACCTACCGGCAAACCGGCATGGCCGACCGGCGCATCCGGGCCCTCGTCGGCGCGCGTGGGGCGCCGGCCGCGCGGCCGACGCCCCACCGGTACGGACGGCCGACGCCGCCCGGATCACTCCTAGTGCAGCTTGATCGTGGCGATCGAGCCGTTGGCGAACACGTTGTACGACACGTACAGCTTGCCCTTGCGGTACTCGATGCTCGCCGGGTTGGTGAGCTTCGCGACGGTCCGGTTGCGGCCGTTGAACCCGAGCTTCGAGACCTTGTTGCCGAACAGCTCGGCAACGTAGATCTCACCGTTGTCACCAACGGCAACGTTGGTCGCGCCGAGGAAGCCGGCGCCGAGCCGCTTGAAGGTGCCCTTCCAGGGGTTGACCGCGTAGACCGAGCCGCGGGCGCCGAGGCTCGGGTCCTCGGGGCCTCCCGGCAGCAGGCTGACCACGAGCTTGCCGTGGCCCGTCTCGACGTCGGTCGGCACCGGCTCGAACGCGTAGGTCTTGCCGACCGTGCACGCGGGCAGCTTGTTCGCCTTGGCGACGGCCGCGGTCACCCGGACCGGCTGCGGCGGCATGACGGCGGCGGTGCTGATCTTGCCCCACTTGCTCACGTGCAGGATCGCGTTCATGCCGGCGTCGGCGACGTACCAGCCACCGTCCCAGGCGTTCGCGATCGCGTACGGGTGCGAGTCGACGATGCCGGTGTAGGGCTCGCCGCCGACCTCGGCGGGCACCTTGGCAGCGCACCGCTTGCTGAGGTTCAGGAAGCCGTAGGTCTGGTCGCCGTCGGGGTTGACGTGCTGCTCGTACTCCCAGATGTCGGCGATGGTCTTGACCGACCCGTCCCACTTCCGGAGCTTGAGCAGCGCCTCACGGTCGGCGGGGTCGAAGAACGTCGTCGCGTAGGCGATGCCCTTGCGGCCGGCGGCGACACCCGAGAGGTCGCGGGCGTCGCCCGGAGGCTCGGAGGCGAGGTCGGTGGTCGAACCGTCCTTGTCGACCTGGGTCAGCAGGCCGATCGCCTGCGTCACGTAGAGGGAGCCGTTGCTGACGTCGATCTGCAGCGGCATGGCCAGGCCGGTGACGATCGGCGGTGAGACGACGGCGCGACCCTGAGCGGGTGCCGACATGGGTGCGACGAGCGTGAGGGCCACCGCCCCCACGGCCGAGAGGAACAGCCGTGAGCGGAACATACGTCCCCCCAGGAGGTCGGGAATGGAGTCCTGCGAGCGTTCCACCGCCCGCTCGGACCCGACCACCCCAGCCACGCCCCGGTCTTCCCGACCGGCCCGACCGGGTTGCCCCGTCCGGGCCATCCACCGACTGGTTCAGACCGGCCGACCGGACGCCGGCAGGGTCCGGACGTGCCGGGGTGGGCTCCTAGGCTTGCGCCCATGGAATTCCACCGGTACGTCGCGCTGGGCGACTCCTTCACCGAGGGGGTGGGCGACCCCGACCCGGAGCGCCCCAACGGCCTGCGCGGCTGGGCGGACCGGGTTGCCGAGGTGCTCGCCACCCGCACCGACGACTTCGGCTACGCCAACCTCGCGATCCGGGGCCGCAAGGTCGACGCGATCCTCGCGGAGCAGCTGGAGCCGGCCCTGGCCCTGGCGCCGGACCTGGTCACGGTCTACGCCGGCGCAAACGACATCATGCGGCCGAAGGTCGACCTCGACGCGCTGGTCGGCCGGTACGACGAGGCCCTCGGCCGGCTCGCCGCCACCGGCGCCCGGCTGCTGGTGTGGACGGCGTTCGACCCGGGCGGCTCGGCGATCTACCGGCCGATGCGCGGCCGCTTCGCGCTCTACAACGAGCTGGTGCGCGAGGCCGCCGACCGGCACGGTGCCACGATCGTCGACTACTGGCGGATGCGCGAGTACCGCGACTGGCGCTACTGGGACATCGACCGGATGCACATGGGACCGGCCGGGCACGCGCTGATGGCCACCCGCGTGCTCGACGTGCTCGGGATCCCGCACGACCTCCCGGCCCCCGAGCTCGCCGAGCTGGTGGCCGCGTCCCCGGCCGAGCGACGCCGGGCGAACCTCGCATGGACCCGGGCACACGCCGTGCCGTGGGTCCACCGACGGCTCACGGGACGGTCCAGCGGCGACACCGTGCGCCCTCGTCGCCCGGACCTCGGACCCGTCGAGTAGCATCTGTCGCGCGCACCTTCGGGAGCGCAGGCGGATGTAGCTCAGTTGGTAGAGCGCGACCTTCCCAAGGTCGATGTCGCGAGTTCGAATCTCGTCATCCGCTCCACGAAGCACCGCAGGTGACGCCCCACTCCCGCCCGCACCGGCGGAGTGGGGTCTTCCTTCTTGCTCGCCGAACACGGCGTGACCTTCGGCCGTGCGGTTCGGCTGGTCACGATCGCGGACCCGAGCTCGCGCATCTCGGGGCGGTCGGAACGACGGAGCTGCCGGGCGGCCGTGATCGCCTCCTCGTGGTGGGCCACCATCTCGACCAGGTAGCCGTACTCGCTGCGCACCCACGCGGACCGCACCATCGTCGCGGGGCCGCCCATCATCCGGCCGTACCGCAGCCGACCCGGCAGGCTTCCCGGCCGGTCGTCGCGGCCGGCCCGCCACAGCGCCGACGCCGTCATGTCGTGCATCCCGACCCGCTCGACCGGGTCGTCGCGGTACAGCGCCGCGACCAGCGCGGCCGTCGCCACCAGCGCAACGACGGCTCCTGACGCGACGAGTGCGACGACACGACCCCGCACGACGACCTCCTCATCCGGCCCCGGCTCCAGCATCCGACGAGGACACCCGGCGCCCCAGGGCCGACGGGCCCGACCGGCACGGTCCGAGGACTCAGTTCGGCGACCGCCCGGCCTCCGCTCGACGCACGACCGCGTCGCGCCGGCCCGATCACGTCTATCGTGCCGTCATGGGGACGGTGGACGACTTCCTGGCCGGGCTGCCCGACGCCGAGCGCTCGGCGTACGAGCAGGTGGTGGCGGCGGCGCTCGCCGAGGCGCCGGACGCCGGGCAGGGCACGGGGTACGGCATGCCCGCGCTGACGTTCGCCGGGCGGCCGCTGCTCGGGTTCCGGGTGGCGAAGGCGCACCTCAGCCTCGTCCCGTTCAGCGCCGAGGCGGTGGCCGGCGCGGCCGACCTGCTGGCGGGATTCGACCTGACCAAGGGCACCGTCCACTTCACGGCTGCGACCCCTCCGCCGGACGATGCCGTCCGGGCCATCGTCCGGCGGCGCCGCGCCGAGATCGACCGGTAGCCGGGGGTTGCGGACACGCTGTGACTGCTGGGACGCTTGACGGTCTCTGTGGTCAGAGGTGACAGTGGTGAGAACTCGGTCCTCTCTTCCCCCTGGGGTCGCCCCATGTCCCACCGTCCGTTTCCGTCCGTCTCCCGCCTCTCGCGCCGTACGACGATCGCGATCGGCGCGCTCGCGCTGATGCTCGCGGCCGCGCCGTTCCTGCCCCGCTCGGGCCCGCAGCCGGCGATCGAGAACGCCACCGACGCGGGGCCCGCGGGCCTGGCCGGTGCCACCGCCGGGACCGGCGCCGTCACCCCCGCCATGCGGGCGGAGATCGACCGGGTCCTGGGCGCGGCGCGAGCCTCCGGCCGGGCCACCCAGGGGCGGACCCTGTCCCCGGCCGCCCTCGTGCGCGACCAGGTCCGGTGCGCGACGTTCGAGGGGCAGCGCTACTGCCTGCACAGCGGCTGGACCCGCTCCACCCAGGCCCAGGTGGTCACCGAGCTCAGCCGGACCGCGGCCGACGCCGCGCGACGTACCCCGCGGGAGAGCACCGGCGACCTCGACCCCCTCGCCCTGCTCCGGCAGCGTCAACGGATGCCGCTCGAGGCCCGGCTGCGTGCGGACCGTGCCGAGCTCACCGACGCCGCCCGCTCCGTCGCCAAGGTGTGGCTGCTGCGGAACCAGGTCCAGGGCACCCCGCTGCCGACCGGCTTCCTGGCCGCCCACCCCGAGGTCCGGCTCCGGACCGCGAGCGGCGACCCCGCCGCGACCACGCAGCCCAAGAAGGCCTCCGACTACCCCGAGCGCGGCTACGTGCTCACCAGCAAGCGCACCACCGAGCAGACCCGGACCTACTGGTGCGGCCCGACCACCATGCAGATGATCGGCTGGGGCTGGCGCTACAAGCGCAGCCAGAAGACGTGGGCGAACCGGCTCGGCACCACTCGGGACGGCTCGTCGATCACCAACCTGGTGGGCGCGACCAACCGCTACACGGGCTGGGACCAGGAGAGGTACGCCGGCCGCTACATCGTGCTGGACATCAAGGACTGGTCCTACGGCCGGTGGTACCTGCTGCAGATGCGGCACTACGGCGACTACCGGGCGCCGGTCATCCTGCACCCGGTGCTGCTGAAGAAGTGGTACCCCTACCTCGACGACGACGCGAGCGGCCACTTCCAGGTCGGCCGTGGCTGGAACAAGAACGGCGACAAGGCCAACCTGCTGCGTTACTTCGAACCGTGGAACCAGCAGCGCTTCGACCCGTCGGAGCCCTACATCGCCCGCTCCCAGGAGCGCTCGGCGTACCGCTCGTACCGGGCCAACAAGGAGCACTTCCAGCACAACATCGGGGTCTGATGCGCCGCTGGTACGCCGCGGCGGCGGTCCTCCTGCTGCTCGCCGCGGGATGCAGCGGCGACGGGTCCGGTGACGGGTCACGAGAGCCGGACGGCCCGACCACCGGCAGCGGTCCCACCAGCGCGGCCACGGACTCCCCGACCGGCCCGGTCGCCGGGAGCCCGACCGGCACCGCGACCGCGGAGCCGACCGCAGCACTGCTGGACTGGAGGCCGCTGGGAAAGCCGGACTCCGGGACCTGGACCAGGGGCGAGGACTGGACGATGCGGGTCGCCGACGGCGGCACCTCGGTCCGGTTCGACGGCCCGGCCGCCGGCGGGTCGTACCGACCCGGCCCGGGTCGGCACGTCGTGGACGCCTTCCTCGACGGCGACCGGGCGGTGCTGGTCAGCCAGGACCGGCTCGAGGAGAAGCCCCTCGACCTCGTCGTGCTCGACCTCCCGAGCGGCGATCGGGTCGGCCGGGTGACGGACCCGCGGCCCGGCACCGGCGGGTCCGTAGCGTACGGCGAGGGGACCCTCGTCTACTCCTCCTTCCGGCCAGGCGGCGCGTTCTGCCTGGCGGCGTACGACGTGGAGGCGGGTCGCGGAGAGAAGGGGTACTGCGCGCCGAGACGGCACGGGTTCTCCAACGCCAGCATCTCCCCCGCCGGGACCGGGCTGATGACGTTCGACGCCCGTCGGCCGGTCTCCTGCCGCACCCTCACCTCGGTCACCGGGGCCACGGCCACCCCGCTGCCAGGCGTCCCGGACTGCAAGGGCTGGGACGTGCTGCTCACCGACGGCGGCGCGGTCTGGTCGACGGTCCCGAAGGAGCAGCGGGTGGAGGCCGGACAGTTCTACGCCACGACGGGCGACACCGTCACCGCGCTCGGCCCCGGCACCACCGGCACGCTGCTGTGGTGCGGCGACTCGGCGTACTTCGTCCGCGACGCGCAGAAGGACCTCGACAAGGCACGCCTGATGCGGTGGACACCCGACGGCGAGCTCCAGGTGGTCTACGAGAGCAGCGGCGAGGGCGAGGCGTTCCTGGCCGCCCCCGCCTGCGCCGACGGCATCCTCACCGTGCGGTCGTTCGCGGAGGGCGGCGACGAGCAGGTCTGGGCGACCGCGCCGGGCTGACGGTCACCGCACGACCAGGTCGGCGACCAGCGCGACACCCAGGGCGAGGGCGATCGCCAGCGGCATGCTGCCGGTCCGGCGCACGACGAGCGCCACGGCGACGGTCGCCACGACCAGCGCCGCGGCGGTCAGGGGACGGTCCCCCCGCACCGTCGCGTCGAGGTCGACGACGACGAGCGCGGCCAGGGCCGCCGGAGCGAGGTGCTCGAGCCCGTCGCGCAGGCGCTGGGGCAGCACCCGGGCGGGGACGACCACGACCAGCATGATCCGGAGCACCCAGCAGGCTGCCGCCAGCACCGCCAGGGCGGTGAGCTCCGGCCAGGTCCCGGTCACCGGTCGCTCCGCCCGGGCGTCGCGGGGCGGTCGGCGACGATCCCGGCCAGCACCCCGGCAGCGCAGCCGGAGAGGATCGACACCTCGGGCACGAGGTGCGCCACGGCGATGGCCACGGCGCCGGACGTCCCGGCGACCAGCAGCACGGTGCGGCTCACCAGGCGCGGGACCAGCATGGCGACGAACAGCGCGACGCCGACCAGCCCGAGGTGCGGCAACGGCGGGAGCAGCGGTCCGAGGGCGAGGCCGACGGCGACCGCGACCAGCCAGGCCAGCAGCAGGTAGGTGCCGAGCCAACCCCAGTAGCGACGGAACTCGGCCGGCCCCGACGCCTCCCGCCGGGTCGCGGCGAGATAGGTCTGGTCGAGCAGGAACTGCGGTCCGAGGAGCCGGAACCAGCGCGGCTGGTGCCGGAACATCGGCTCGAGCGCGGCGCCGTACAGCATCACGCGGGCGTTCACGACGACGCCGGCCGCGACGGCGGCGAGGAACCCCGACCCGAGGTGCAGGACCGTCGTCGTGGTGAGCTGCGCGCTGCCGCCGTACACCGCGGCCGCACCGAACAGCGCCGCGGCCCGGCTCCCGCCGAGCGCCACGACGGTGACGCCCAGCACCAGCCCGAACGGCATCACACCCGGCGCCACGGCCAGCACGTCGGCGCGGGCTCGGCGGCGGAGCTCGCGGCGGTCGAGGGCAGGGAGGTCCGGACGCAGGGCGTCCGGGACGACGGTCGTGGTCATGCCGCCACGGTCACCCGGCCGTGGTCCGCGTCCTTGGCGGTCGGGAGGCGATCTCGTGGAGACCTCCCGGCCACGTCGTCTCCACGAACCCGTCACACGGCCACCAAGGTTCCTGCCGTCCCGGGCGCGACGGTGGTCGGCATGACCCACCAGGACCCGAGCCGCGACGTGGTCGTCGTGGGCGCCCGGTGCGCCGGCACGGCCGTCGCCCGACTCCTCGCCGCCCGTGGCCACGACGTGCTCCTGCTCGACCGCGCCGACCTGCCCGGCGACACGGTCTCGACCCACGGCATCGCCCGCGGGGGCGTCGTCCAGCTGGCCCGCTGGGGCCTCCTGGACCGGGTGCTCGCGACAGGCGCACCGGCGATCCGCGACGTGACGTTCGTGACCGCCGACGGCGAGCTGCACCGTCGGGTCAAGGATCGCGCCGGCGTCGACCTGCTGGTGGCGCCGCGGCGGTCGGTGCTCGACGCGATCCTGCTCGACGCCGCCCTGGCCGCCGGCGCCGACCTGCGCACCGGCACCACCGTCACCGGGCTGCTGCGCGACCGGTCCGGGCGGGTCACGGGTGTCCGGACGCGAGACGGCCACGGCCGCAGCACCGACGTGGCCGCCCGGCACGTGGTGGCCGCGGACGGGCTGCGGTCGCGCACCGTCCAGCGGCTGGGCGCCGCCACCCTGCAGGGCTTCGAGGCCGACGCCTCGCTCTTCTACTTCTACGTCGCCGACGTCGACTGGCGTGGCATCGAGTTCCACGTCTCCCCGGACGCGTTCGCCGGGGCCTTCCCCACGAACGACGGCCAGGCCTGTGTCTGGCTCTGTCGGCCCACTCCGGCGTTCACGGCCGTCCGCAGCGCGGGGGACCGCAGGAGCAGCGCCCTGCTCGCCGCCCTCGACGACGCTGCCCCCGTCCTCGCCTCCCGGGTACGACGCGGCCGGATCGTCTCGCCCGTCCGGGGCTGCGTCTCCCCTCCCAGCTACGTCCGTCAGGCGTGGGGGCCGGGCTGGTCGCTGGTCGGGGACGCGGGCTACCACCGCGACCCGATCACCGGGCACGGCATCACCGACGCGTTCCGGGACGCGGAGCTGCTCGCCGAGGCACTGCACGACGTCCTCGAGGGCGCAGACGAGCCCACCTCCCTCGGGCAGTACGCCGCCGCCCGCGACGCCGCCCTCGCCGAGACCTTCGACCTCACCCGGGCGCTGGCCCGGTTCCCCCACCCCGCCCGGTTCGTCGAGCTCCAGATGCAGCTGGCCCGGGCCCTCGACCGCGAGGCGACGGCGCTCGCCTCGCGCCCGGTCCCGGCCGGGCTGGTCGCGGCACCGGCCGCGTGAGCGCCACCGACACCATCCAGAAGAGAGAGGCACCCGCATGACCACGACACCCACCCGCCGTACCAACGGCGTGGACACCGAGACCCTGTTCGCCACCATCGACGCGGTCCGTCAGCAGCCCGAGCTCGCGCGCTTCCAGTTCCGTGCCACCACCCGGTGGCTGGACGGCACCTGGAACCGCACCACCATCGGCGGCTTCCACGGAGCCGGCGGCGAGCAGGCCCGCGAGCAGGAGTTCGACGTCGAGGCCGACCACCCGGTCGTGCTGGTCGGCGCCGACCGGGCCCCGACCCCGGCCGAGCACCTCCTCCAGGCCCTGGGCAGCTGCCTGACCAGCGGTCTGGCCAACATCGCCGCTGCCCGCGGCATCGAGCTGCACGAGGCGACGGCTCGCGTCGAGGGTGACATCGACCTGCGCGGCATCCTCGGCATCGACGACTCCGTGCGCAACGGCTTCCAGGCGATCCGGGTCACCTTCCACGTCGCCGGCGACGCCAACCCCGAGGACCTGGCACGGCTGGTCGACCAGGCCCGGCGCCGCTCGGCCGTGTACGACGTGGTGTCGAACGCCGTCCCGGTGCAGGTCGACGTCGCGACGGCGTGAACGACCAGACCCACCTCCGGCTCGTGCCGGAGTCGCTCCCCCGACCCGTTCGTCCCGGGGGCGACCCGGCACGCGGAGCCCTCGGCACCGGTCCCGGGGCGTGCGAGCATGACGACATGGTCCTGATCCTCGACGGGCGCCTCGAGCTGGACGAGACGCTGTTCGAGCTGCGGCGCGACGGGACCGGCGTACCGCTGGAGCCGCAGGCCTTCGACGTCCTCGTGCACCTGGTCCGGAACCGCGAGCGGGTGGTGCCCAAGGAGGAGCTCATGGACACCGTCTGGGGCGGGCGTTTCGTGAGCGAGACCGCGGTGACCAGCCGCATCAAGCAGGTACGCCGCGCCCTCGGCGACGACGGGCGGTCCCAGCGGATGATCCGCACCGTCCACGGTCGGGGCTACCGGTTCGTGGCCGGGGTCGTCGAGCCGGCCGGGGAGCCCGCCGCACCCCCTCCGGCCACCGCTCCCGGCCGCGCGGCGGCACCGACGCCCGTCCGGCCGGTCCGCTACACCGTCAGCGACGGACTGCACATCGCCCACCAGGTGACCGGCAGCGGCGACCTGGACATCGTGCTCATCCCCGGCTTCATCTCCCACCTCGCCTTCGACTGGGAGGACCCACGCCACGCCTACTTCCTCGACCGGCTCGGCACCATGGGCCGCCTGATCCGCTTCGACAAGCGCGGCACGGGGATGTCGGACCGGCCGTCCGGGGTCCCGGACCTGGAGACGCGCATGCACGACGTCCTCGCGGTCATGGACGCGGTCGGTTCCGAACGGGCGATCCTCTGCGGCTACTCCGAGGGAGGCCCGATGGCCGTGATGATGGCGGCCACGCACCCCGAGCGGGTGTCCTCGCTGGTGCTCTACGGGACCTACGCCAAGCGGACCCGGGCCGAGGACTACCCCTGGGCCCAGACCCAGGACGAGCGCGCGGCGTACACCGAGCGGCTCGTGCACACCTGGGACTGGACCGCCGACCTGCGGATGCGCTGTCCCTCCGCCGACGAGCCGATGCAGCAGTGGTGGGCACGCCGGATGACCGCCGCCGCCACGCCGGGCACGATCCGGGCGCTCATGGACATGAACTCCCTGGTCGACGTGCGCGACCTGCTGCGGTCGGTCCGGGTGCCGACGCTCGTCGTGCACCGGGACCAGGACCCGATGTTCCCGATCGAGGAGGGCCGCTACCTCGCCGACCGGATCCCCGGTGCGCGGTTCGTGGCCCTGACCGGCGCCGACCACTTCGTGTCCGGTGACCCCGCCCAGATCCTGGACGCCGTGGAACCCTTCATCCGGTCCACCCCGGCGCCGACGCACCACCTCGCCCTGGCGGCGGTGGCACACCCCGCGGGCCGCGAGGCGACCGCCCTCGCCGACGCCCTCGTGGCGGCCGGCGGGCGGCTGCGGCACAGCGCCGCCGGCGACGTCGTCGTGCTCTTCGACGGGCCGGCCACGGCGGTCCGCGCCGGCCGTTCGGCGCTCGCGCGGGTCTCCGACGCGGCGCTCGGGCTGGCGGTGGCCGAGGTCGCCGACGGCGGCCCGGTGGCGGGTCCGGGCGTGGAGCTCGCGGTGCGGCTCGGCGCCCACACGGTCCCCGGGGAGCTCCTGGTCACCCGGATGGCGACCGTCCTGCTCTCGGGATCCGGGATCGACCTCGAGCCCGCGCCGCCGCTGGGCGAGGCCGACCTCTTCCGGGTCTCGGATACCGTTCCCGCGTGACCCAGCCAGCACAGTTCGAGGGGTTCCCCGTCGCGGCGCTCGACTTCTACGACGACCTCGAGGTCGACAACACCAAGTCGTTCTGGGAGGCGCACAAGGCCGTCTACAACGAGGCCGTCAAGGCACCGATGGCCGCGTTGACAGAGGCGCTGGCCGAGGAGTTCGGCACCGCCAAGGTGTTCCGCCCCTACCGCGACGTCCGGTTCGCGAAGGACAAGACGCCGTACAAGACGCACCAGGGCGCCTACGTGCCCGTGGCCTCGGCCACCGGGTGGTACGTCGAGCTGTCGGCGCGGGGCGTGCGCACCGGGGCCGGCTTCTACGAGGCCAGCCCCGCGGGGCTGGCCGCGGTCCGGGCCGCCATCGACGACGAGCGGACCGGCACCGAGCTCGAGCGGATCGTGACCGGGCTCGAGGACGGCGGCTGGACGGTCGGTGGCGAGACGCTCAAGACCACGCCCCGCGGCTACGACCAGCAGCACCCGCGGATCGGGCTGCTCCGGCACAAGTCGCTCACGCTCACGCGCAGCCACGGGTTCGAGCCGGTGATCCACACTCCCGCGATGCTGGACATGGTCCGCGACGACTGGCGCACGCTGCGCCCGTTCGTGGAGTGGGTGGCCGAGCGGACCGCCGGCCGCTGAGGCAGCCGGGCGGTCAGTGCGGCTGCCAGGCGTCCTCGTCGGCGGTGCGGGAGGTGACCGCGTCCGGCAGCTCGCGGGCGGCCAGGTCGGCGATGGTGACCTGCTCGAACACGTCGCGCAGCGAGCGACGGGCGGCGATCCACACGTGCTGGAGGACGTCGGCGCGCTCGTTGTAGGTGACCGCCTCGGGACGCAGGCCGTAGACGGAGACCAGCGGGCCGTCCACCGCGCGGATCACGTCGGCGACGCTGATCGCCTCGGGCTTGCCGGCCAGGCGCCAGCCGCCCGACTGGCCGCGCTGGGAGACCACGACGCCGGCCCGGCGGAGGTCGGCGAGGATCGCCTGGAGGAAACCGTGCGGGATGTCCTGGAGGCGGCCGAGCTCCTCGGCGCTCACCGGTGAGCTGTCGGCCCGCCCGGCCATCTCGATGAGGGCGCGGAGGGCGTAGTCGGACTTCGCGGACACTCGCATGGCGCCAGTGTCTCAGAAAAGTCGACCAACTCACTCGATACGGACACGACGCACCGGTGCCGCGTCGTGCGCGACACCGGCGCGTCCCCGTGGTGACGGGTCCGTGGGTGAGAGGTCCGCCTCAGACCGAGGCAAGCTCCTTCTCGAGCTCCGCGACCTCGCGGGAGCGGCGCTCCTGGGCGACCGCCCAGACGATGCCGGTGATCCACAGGACGGCGAGGACCGCGGCGACCAGGCCGACCGTGGCGCCGGTGGCGCCGAGGGCCTCGAGGATGGTCTTGGAGTTGGTGAGGATGATCAGGCCGCCGGCCGCGACGCCGAGGACCCGGGCAGCGAGGTGCTTGACCAGCCACGCCGCGACCGGGGCGGCGACCACACCGCCGACCAGCAGCGCCGCGGCGTACCCCCACTCGATGCCCTGCGAGCCGAGCGCGAACAGGAAGCCGAGCGAGCCGCCGACCGCGACCACGAACTCGGAGGTGTCGATGGAGCCGACCACCTTGCGGGGCTCGAGCCGGCCGGACGAGAGCAGCGTGGTGGTGCCGACCGGGCCCCAGCCACCGCCGCCGATGGAGTCGAGGGCGCCGCCGACGACGCCCATCGGGGCGAGGAAGTACGGCGAGGGGTGGGCCTTGAACTGCGGCCGTCGCCCGCCGAGGCGCAGGAAGCGGTAGATCACGTAGATGCCGAGGCCGAGCAGGATGCCGGCCACCCAGGGCTTGGCCTCGTCGCCGGGCAGGCTGGCGAGGAACGTCGCGCCGGCGAAGGCGCCGACGAAGCCGGGCACGGCCAGGATGGTGACGGTCCGCCAGTCGACGTTGCCGAGCTTGTGGTGCGAGAAGCCGGAGACCAGCGAGGTGCCGATCTCGGAGAAGTGCACGGCGGCGGAAGCGGCGGCCGGGGCCACGCCCGCGGCCAGCAACAGGGTCGAGGAGGTCACGCCGTACGCCATGCCGAGCGAGCCGTCGATCAGCTGCGCGACCAGGCCCACGAACGCGAGCACGATGAGCTTGCGCATGGTTCTGCCAGTCCCTTCGTCGGAGTGCGGCCGCTCCCACAGCGACCAAGCGCACTCTGGCGATCAAATCAATTAACTCGACTCATTAGAGCATGTTTGTCTGATTAGGTCACTTCGACGCGCCCTGACCGTTGGGCGGCCCTCGACGGCGACGTGGACGGCGAGGTGCTCGGTCCCGCCGACGGCGAGGTCAGAGCGGGCGAACGCGACTCTTCGAGAGGTCCCTACCGAAGGTCCAGACCGGTGGCGGTGGCCACGTTGCTTGCGTGCGTGCCCTCAGCGAGGCATGATCGTTCTTGTTACCGATGAGTAGAACCTTCCGGTAACAAACGACCCCGAGTGGAGAAGGTGGAGCAGTGAGCCACTACAAGAGCAACCTCCGTGACATCGAGTTCAACCTCTTCGAGGTGCTCCGGCGCGACGAGGTCCTCGGCAGCGGACCGTTCGAGGAGGTCGATGGCGAGACCGCACGCTCGATCCTCGCCGAGGTCGACCGGCTGGCCCGCGAGGACCTCGCGGCGTCGTACGAGGACAGCGACCGCAACCCGCCCGTCTTCGACCCGGAGACCCACACCGCCCCCGTCTCGGAGTCGTTCAAGAAGAGCTACCACGCCTGGATGGACGCGGAGTACTGGCGTCTGCAGGTCTCCGAGGACCTCGGCGGCACCCCCGCCCCCTCCAGCCTGATCTGGTCGATCGGCGAGCTGGTGCTCGGCTCCAACGCCCCGGTCTGGATGTACGGCGCCGGCCCGGCGTTCGCGGGCGTCGTGCACCGCAACGGCAACGACCGCGACAAGCGGATCGCGCAGATCATCGTCGAGCGCGGCTGGAACACCACCATGGTCCTGACCGAGCCGGACGCCGGCTCCGACGTCGGCGCCGGCCGCACCAAGGCCACCCCCAACGACGACGGCTCCTGGAACATCGAGGGCGTCAAGCGCTTCATCACTTCCGGTGAGAGCGACCTCAGCGAGAACATCATGCACCTGGTGCTGGCCCGCCCCTCGGGCGTCGAGGGCGCCGGCGGCCCCGGCACCAAGGGCCTCTCGCTGTTCCTGGTCCCGAAGCTCCACTTCGACCACGAGAGCGGCGAGCTGACCGGCGAGCGCAACGGCGTCTACGTCACGAACGTTGAGCACAAGATGGGCATCAAGGTCTCCAACACCTGCGAGGTCACCTTCGGCGACCCGGGTGTCGGCGGCGGCGAGCCGGCGAGGGGCTGGCTGCTCGGCGAGGTGCACAACGGCATCGCGCAGATGTTCCAGGTCATCGAGAACGCCCGGATGATGGTCGGTACCAAGGCCATCGCGACGCTCTCGACCGGCTACCTGAACGCACTCGAGTACGCCAGGAGCCGCGTTCAGGGCGCGGACCTCACCCAGGCCGCGGACAAGACCGCGCCGCGGGTGACGATCACCCACCACCCCGACGTGCGCCGCTCGCTGCTCACGCAGAAGTCGTTCGCCGAGGCGATGCGCGCGCTGGTCCTCTACACCGCGTCCTGGCAGGACAAGGTGCAGCTGGCCGAGCACGCCGGAGAGCGCGACGAGCTCGCGGAGAAGGTCAACGACCTGCTGCTCCCCATCGTGAAGGGCTACGGCTCCGAGCGCTCGTGGGTGCTGCTCGGCACCGAGTCGCTGCAGACCTTCGGTGGCTCCGGCTTCCTGCAGGAGTACCCCATCGAGCAGTACGTCCGCGACGCGAAGATCGACACCCTCTACGAGGGCACCACCGCGATCCAGGGCCAGGACCTGTTCTTCCGCAAGATCGTCAAGGACCAGGCCCAGGCGCTGGGCTTCCTCGCCGGCGAGATCGAGAAGTTCCTCCAGTCCGAGGGCGGCAACGGCCGCCTCAAGGTCGAGCGGGAGCTGCTGAAGACCGCGCTCGAGGACGGCAACGCGATCGTCGGCCGGATGATCAACGACCTGATGTCGGCGGACGTCAACGCCGAGGGCGGCGACCTGCGCAACATCTACAAGGTGGGGCTGAACTCCAGCCGCCTGCTGATGGTGCTCGGCGACATCGTCTGCTCCTGGCTGATGCTGCGCCAGGCCGAGATCGCGCTCGAGAAGCTCGACGGCACGGCCGGCAAGGACCAGGCGTTCTACGAGGGCAAGGTCGCCGCTGCGCAGTTCTTCGCGCAGACCGTGCTGCCGAAGGTCTCCGCGGAGCGCGCGATCGCCGAGTCGGTCGACCTGTCCGTGATGGACCTCTCCGAGGACGCGTTCTGACCCGGCGTACCCGCCGCTGACCACACGAAGCCGGCAGTGGACGAGTGAGACCAGCACGACTCACCCGTCACGATTCGAGAGCGCCGGGATGGGGTACGTCGTCTCGAGGGTCTCGGTTCACCACGACACGAAGGAGTCTGTGATGGGTATCGGAATCGGCATCGTCCTGCTGGTCATCGGGCTGATCCTGGCGCTCGGCGCGATCGACCTGCCGGCGGCCATCGACAACGCGATCGCCTCGGACACGCTGGGCTGGATCTTCATCGTCGTCGGCGTGCTGGCGATCGTGCTCGCGCTGGTCATGAACCAGCAGCGCACGCGTCGCACGACGGTGGTCGACGACCGTCGCCCGCCGCCGACCGTCTGAGCCGTCGAGTCGGGCCCCGCACCCCTGGGGGTGCGGGGCCCGACCGCGTTCCGGGGGCCCCACACGCGCAGCGAGGCGCGGCTGAACACCTCGGGAGGCGCAACTCGACGAGCAGCGGGGCGCAACTCAACGGGTCAGGAGAGGGGGACGCCCTTGAGCCGGCTGGGGAGCCGGTAGCCCCGCACCTTGGCGACGCCCCGGTCGCGGGCGTCCATGGAGGTCGCGTTCACGGCCACCGTCCAGGGCTGCTTCTCGTAGATGTGGACGTCGCGCCAGCGGCGGTTGCCGGACCTGCCGTGGCGCCCGTAGAGGTGGACCCCGTGCCGCACGCCGCTGCGGTACCACGCGCGCTGGGTGAGGTAGCTCGCGCTGAACCACTCGCGGTAGTAGGCCTTCGCTGACTGGGGGTCACGCCAGCGGGTGAAGGTGATGTAGTTGTCGTTGCCGTAGCCGCAGATCCAGGACTCGCGGTCCGCGCTGGCCTGCACGTCGTACGCCGAGCAGCCGAGGCCGTCGAAGCTGGAGAACACCCAGGCGGCGCCGCTGCGGCCGGTGGGCGCCGTGCAGTCGGCGTACCGGTAGGTCTTCGTGCCGTCCCAGCAGCGGTAGCTGTACGCCGGCGGCGCCGTGGTGGTCCGGGTCTCGGTCGGTCCGGGCTGGGGCGAGCGGGTGCTGCGGTCCCGCTCCGGGGCGCGGCTCGGCCCGGGATCGGGGTCGGTGCCGGGCACCTCGAGCACCGGGCCGTCCCCGGAGTCGCGTCGTTCGCTGCGGGGCGCCACGGCGTCGAATCGCCAGGTCGGCGGGTCGACCGGGGAGCTGCGCGGCACCAGGACCGGCCGCTCGATGACCGGGGCGGCGTCCACCGCGGCGGCCGTGGTGCCGGGCATCCCGCCGGCCGCGTCGGCACTCTCCCGCCGGTCGGAGCCACCCATCGCACCTCCGGCGACGACCGCCGTCCCGAGCACCGCGAGCGAGGCGGCGGCGACGACCGTGGCGGGCAGCCAGCGGCGCCGCCGGGTGCCGAGCACGACCTGCTGGCGGATCGCGGTCGCGCCGGGCAGCGTGATCGCGTCCGGGGCCAGCGCGGCGGCAGCGAGGAGGTCGCGGTGCAGCGAGCGGGCGGTGGGGTAGCGCCTGGCGCGGTCCTTGGCCATCGCCCTGCGCAGGATCGCGTTGACCGCCGAGCTGTAGGCGTCCTTGCCGGGCAGCTGCGGGATCGCCGCCTGGAGGTGGGCCATGGCGACCTCGACGTCCGAGCCGGCGTACGGCGCGGTGCCGGTCAGGGCGTGCCAGAACAGGCAGCCCGCGGCGTAGACGTCGCCCTGCTCGCCGGCGTCCTCGCCCTGGTGCCGCTCCGGGGCCATGTAGGGCAGCGAGCCGGCGACGGTGCCGGTGCAGGACAGGTCGGCGCCGGGGGTGGTGGCGATGCCGAAGTCGCAGAGGAACGCCTCGAGCTCGCGGCCGCGCTCGCGCAGCAGCACGTTGGCGGGCTTGATGTCGCGGTGGACGACGCCGACCGCGTGGGCGTCGCACAGGCCCTCGACGGCCTGCGCCATCACGTTCGTCGCGAGGGCAGGCGGCAGGCTGCCCTCGCGCTGGATCAGTCGGAGCAGGTCGCCGCCCCGGACGAGCTGGGTGACGAGGTAGAGCATCCCGTCGTGCTCGCCGTGGTCGTAGATGCGCACGATGCGCGGGGAGTCGAGCCGGGCCAGCACCGCGGCCTCGTGCTGGAAGCGGGCGCGAAAGCCCTCGTCGCCGGCGAGGTGCGGGACCACCAGCTTGAGCGCGACCTCGCGTTCGAGCGTGGTGTCGCGGGCCTGGTAGACGACACCCATGCCGCCCCGGCCGAGCAGGCGCAGCAGCCGGTAGCGTCCGAAGTGCTCACCCTCGATCGGCAGGCGGATCATCGCGAACCCCCGGAAGTCGCGGACTGGAGCGGACTGGACCAGTGGAGTCTAGGGTGCGTCCTCCGCAACATCCATTCCCCCGAGCGGGAGGACGAGGTGGGCCTCGCCCTCGGTGGTGACCCGGACCGGCACCCCCCAGTCCTGCTGGTGCATCCGGCAGGCCGCCCCCTCGCCGCCGACGGCGTCGCAGGACGCCGCCCGGGCGGCGACGTGCAGGACGCCGTCGCCGACGGCCGGGTCGAGCACCAGCGTGCGGCGCAGGTCGGTGGTGCGGCCGTCACCCTCCTTGATCAGGGCGGCGGGCGTGGCACTCACCAAGAGCTGGGTGGCCGGCCCGAACCGCTCGTCGACCTTCTGCCCCGGCGGCGGGGTGAAGGTCACGTCCAGGACCAGCCCGGCGGCCACGTCGGTCGTGGGGCGCTGGGTGGCGGCCGCGAACTCCTCATGCGCGCCCGCGGCCGCGGCCGGGTCGACCTCGGTGACCGTGTGGGCGGCCGACTCCACGACGTGCAGCCGGCCACCGGCCACCACCACACCGGAGGGCTCCTCGAGGCCCGAGGCGAGCGTCGACAGCAGTCCGGTCGCCGGGTCGAAGCGGCGTACGGCGCCGTTGTAGGTGTCGGTCACCGCGACGGCGCCGTCCGGCAGCAGCCCGACGCCGAGCGGGTGCTGGAGCCGGGCCGTCTCCCGGTCGCCGTCGCGGAAACCGAAGTCGAAGAGCCCGTGCCCGACCACGGTGGTCACGGCGCCGTCGGCGACGAACCGCAGCGCCGAGGTCTCCGCGTCGGCGAGCCAGAGCCGGTCGCCGTCCGGGACCAGGCCCGAGGGTTGAGCGAACCAGGCGTCCGCGAGCGGCCCGTCGACGAGGCCCTCGTTGGTGGTGCCCGCCGCGGCCGCGACGTCGCCGGTGCGCGGGTCGAACGTCCAGAGCTGGTGGATGCCGGCCATCGCCACCCAGACCCGCTCCTGCCACCAGGCGACGTCCCAGGGGCTCGAGAGTCGGGTGGAGGTCTCGAGGCGGGCTCGTTCCTCGCCCTCCTCGACCACCGGACCGGGCGCGGACCGGGGTGCAGGGTCTCCCTGGAACCACGGGTGGCCGTCGCCGGCCAGGGTGCGGGTCTCACCGGTCGCGAGCACCACGCCGCGCAGCGCGTGGTTGACGGTGTCCGCGACCACCAGGTCGTAGCCGACCTCGGCGGCCACCTCTGGAGGCAGCAGGCACAGCCCGTTCGGCTCGCTGAAGCGGGGAGAGGTCCCGTCGACCAGCCCGCGCACGCCGTCCCCGATCCGGCGCACGACCCTCGCCCCGCCCAGCTCGACCAGCGCGTGGCGGCCGGCGTCGGCGACCAGCAGGTGCCCGTCGGGCAGGGCGACCGCCTTGGCCGGGAAGCGCAGGTCGGTCTCGCCCGGCTCCGGCGCGACGTACGGCGAATCGCCGGGCTGGAGGGTGCCGCGCTCGCGGTGCTCGGCGACCAGCTCGGCGAGCAGGGCGCCGATCGCGTGCGCGTGGCCCTCGCCGGCGTAGTGCGCGACGACGTACCCCTCCGGGTCGACGAGCACGAGCGTCGGCCAGGCCCGGGCGGCGTACGCCTGCCAGGTGGTGAGGTCGGGATCGTCGAGGACCGGGTGGTGGACCTCGTAGCGCTCGACAGCAGCCGCCAGCGCCTGCGGGTCGGCCTCGTGGACGAACTTCGGCGAGTGCACCCCCACCATGACCAGCTCGTCGGCGTACGCCTCCTCCACGGGGCGCAGCTCGTCGAGCACGTGCAGGCAGTTGATGCAGCAGAAGGTCCAGAAGTCGAGCAGCACGAACCGGCCGCGCAGGTCGCGAAGCCGCACCGGCCCGGCGGTGTTCAGCCACCCCCGGCCGGCGAGCTCGGGGGCGCGGACACGTGCGCTGACACCGGGGCGGGCGGCGGAGGACGGGCTCACCCGCCGAGTGTGCCAGCCACGCCCTTGCCGGCCGGGGCCGGTCCGGCTCCGGCGGCTATCATGGCCGCCGTCCTGCCCACGTGGAGAAAGTGAGACTGTGCCTCCGGATGCCGAACGGTCCGCGCGGCTCCGGATCGATCCGCTGCTGCTCGCGGTCACCGTCGCCGCCCTCGCGGTCTACCTCCTCCACGGCTGGCGCGGCGCGCTCTCCCGGGACCTCGCGGTCTACGCCTATGCCGGCCAGATGGTGGCCGACGGCAACCCGCCGTACGTCGAGATGCTCAACCGGGCCGGCCCGCTCGCCCACCTGCTGCCGGGCCTGGGTGCGGCGGCTGCCCGGGTCGTCGGCATCGACGACCTGGTCGGCATGCGGATGCTGTTCCTGCTGCTCTCGGTGGCGACGGTGTCCGCGCTCTACGTCGCTGCCCGCGCCCTGTTCGCGTCCCGTCAGGTGGCCCTGGCCTCGGCCTGCACCTTCCTCGCGTTCTACGGCTTCATCGAGTACGCCTCGAACGGTCCGCGCGAGAAGACCCCCATGGTGCTGTTCCTGGTGCTCATGATCTGGGCCCTGGCGCGGCGGCGGTGGCTGCTCGCCGGCGTCTTCCTCGCCCTGGCCACGCTGAGCCTCCAGATCGCGTTCTTCGTCGGCGCACCCGCGGCGCTGGGCGCGCTGCTCCTCGGGCTGCGGAAGTGGGACCTGCTGCGGGGGACGGCGAGGCTGGCCGCCGGCGGGCTGCTCACCCTGGCCGCCTTCGTCGCCTACTTCGTCGCGGTCGGCGCGGTGCGGGACTTCGTTGACGCGTTCGTGGTCATCAACCTGCGCTACACACCGGCCCAGCCTATGTCGTCCGCGAAGCTCTCCTTCGCCTGGGACAACCTGCTGCGCGGGTACGGCGCCTCGGTCTGGCTGATCCTGGTGGGGCTGGTCGCGATGGTCGTGGTAGCGGCCCTCGGCGCCCGGGGCTGGCGGCGGCTCCCGGAGGACGGCCCCGCCGCCACCGTCGTGGCACTCGGCCCCGCGGTGCTGGTGGGCACCCTGTGGACGATGCGGGACTTCGACGGCTGGCCCGACGCCTTCCCCCTGCTGCCGTTCGCCGCTCTCGGGATCGGCGGGATGCTCGCCCTGACGCTCCACCGGCTGCCGGTGCGTGCCGTCCTGGTCACCACCCTGGTGTGGTCGCTGGCGACCACCGGGCTGGCGCTGGGGCTCTCGCTCGACGGCCGCAGCGACCGGCTCGACGTCCAGCGCGCCTCCGTCGCCCGGACCTTGCGGGTGCTGCCCGACGCCACCATGTTCTCCGTCCAGGCGCCGCAGCCGCTGGTGCTCGCGGGCCGCCACAACCCCAGCAAGTACCAGATGTTCTCCAACGGCCTGCTGGCCTACCTCGACGACACCTGGCCGGGCGGCGTCGACGGATACCGGGCCTGGATCCTGGAGAGGCAGCCCGACCTCATCGCGCTCGGCAAGACGGGCGGCAACGCCTGGCGCCGCGCGCTCGCCGACGACTACCAACGGGTGGGCTGTGCGCCGGGCTGGAGGTGGCTCGCCAGGCGGTCGCTGGGTGAGGAGACGCTGGCCCGGCTGGCCGAGGCCAACCCCTGCGCCAGAGGGGCGGGCCCGGCCGTCGACCGGGCCCCGTGACGGCGCGACGCGGAGCCGCGCTGCTGGCCGCCGGTTCAGCCGTCAGCGGGATCCTCGCGTACGTCGTGTTCGCGGTGTCCACCCGCGCCCTCGGCGCCGAGGGAGCGGCACCCGTCTCGGTGCTGTGGACCTGGTGGACGTTCACCAGCGCCGCCATGACCTTCCCGCTGCAGCACTGGGTGGCACGGACGGTGTCCGCCCACGGCGGAGCCAGCGTGCGGGCCGCGCTCCCGCACGTGCTGCTGGTGATCCTCGGGATCTCGCTGGCCACCGGGGTGGTGGCCTGGCTGCTCCGGGAGGACCTCTTCCACAGCGAGGCTCCGTGGTTCCCGCTGCTGGTGCTGCTCACCACGCTCGGCTCGGCGACGATCGGCCTGGTGCGCGGCGGCCTCAGCGCCCAGCAGCGGTTCGTCGCGGTCGCGGGCAGCCTGGTCGTCGAGAACGGCGTGCGGTGCCTGATCGTGGGCGTGCTCGCGGTCACCGGCGTCGACGACCCCGTCGCGTACGGCGTGGCGCTGGTCGTCGGGCACTACGCGTCGCTGATCTGGCCCGGTGCGCTCCGGTTCGACCGCAGCGGCCGGGTCGAGCCCACCTCGCGGCCGTTCGCGTTCCTGGCCGGGGCCGGCGCGTCCCAGCTGACCGCCCAGGTCGCGCTCTCGGCCGGCCCGGTCGTGCTGGCGCTCGCCGGGGGGTCGCCCGAGCAGATCACGTCCCTGTTCGCGGCGCTCGCGCTGTTCCGCGCGCCGTACATCCTCGTCCAGGGCAGCGTCGTCTCCCTGACCGTCCGGATGACCCAGCTCGTGGTGGAGGGGCACACCGTCGCCCTGACCCGGATCCGGCGGGTGCTGCTCGGCGGCACGGTGCTGGTGCTCGCCCCGGCCTTCGCGGTGGGCTGGTTCCTGGGCCCGTGGCTGCTGCACCTGGTCTTCGGCGAGGCGGTGAGCCTGTCCGCCCACCTGTGCGGCTTCGTCGCCCTGGCCTGCACCCTGGCCGTGCTGAACCTGGTCACCATGGTCGACCTGCTCGCCCACGACCGTCCGGCCCGGGTGGCGTCGGCCTGGGCGCTGGCCGTGGTGGCGGCCGTGGTGGCCTACCTGCTGATGGCGGACGCCTCGCCGCTGGACCGCACGGTGGCCGCCTTCGTCGTGGCCGAGGCGGCGGCGACCGCCGTCCTGCTCGTGCTGCTGCCGCGCGAACGGGCGGTCAGCGCGGCTTGACCGCCGCGAGCAGGACCGACGAGCCGAACGGCAGGTCGCGTCGCAGCAGCACCCGGGCCTCCGCCCGCGACAGCGAGGTGAGCACCCGGTCGAGAGCCGGGGAGACCGGCGTCAGGCCGGGCGGCGCGGCCCGCCCGGTGCGCTCGCGGGCCTTGCGCACCACCCGCTCGGCGACGAAGAGCGGGAACACCGCGGAGAAGGCGTACGTCGACCGCTCGACCCGCAGCCCGGAGCGCTCCACCGCCCGGACGATCCGGCGTCGCGTGTAGCGCCGGTAGTGCCCGGCGCGCACGTCGTGGTCGGACCAGGCCCACTGGTACGCCGGGACCGACAGCAGCAGCCGGCCACCGGGCCGGAGGACGCGGTGCAGCTCGGCGACCGCACGCGCCTCGTCCTGGCAGTGCTCGACCACGTCGAACGCGGCCACCACGTCGAACGTCCGGTCCCGGAACGGCAGCGCCGTCGCCGTGCCGCAGACTCCGTGGCCGGCCTCCAGCCCGCCGGGGTGGATGTCGAGCGCGTAGCGCTGGCCGACCCGCTTCATCCAGCCGACGCTCGGACCGTCGGCGCTGCCGACGTCGAGCACCAGGCCGGGATCTCCGAGATAGCCACCGAGCACCGACTCGAGCAGCCTGGCCCGGGCGCGGTACCACCAGTAGCCGGGCTCGCGGAGAGAGGCGGATCCTCGCTGCAGGTGCTCGACCATGGGCTCCTCGGGCAGGGCGCTCGCGTCAGACGGGCGCGCTCGCGGACAGGGACGCGAGGAACGTCTCGACCACACGGTCGGCGTCCTCACCGGACAGGTTGTTGTAGAACGGCAGCCGAAGCAAGCGTCCGCTCACGTCATCGGTGACCGGACACGCGGTCTCGCGGAGCGCGAACATCCGGCCGGCGTCCGAGCTGTGCAGCGGAACGTAGTGGAACGTCGCCTGGACGCCGCCCTCGCGCAGCGAGCCGAGCACCGCGTTGCGGCGCTCGTGGGAGTCGAGCAGCACGTAGAACATGTGGTACGCCGAGGTCCGCTCGGCCGGCGTCTCCATGATCGTGAACCCGTGCTCGTCGGCGTACGGCGCGAGCGCCTCGTGGTAGCGGTCCCACACCGCCTTCCGCTTGGCCTGGATGACCTCCCGCTGCTCGAGCTGCGCGAGGAGGTAGGCGGCGAGCACGTCGGACAGCCCGAAGGACGACCCGGTGTCCTTCCAGGAGTACTTGTCGACCTGGCCGAGCAGGAACGCCCTCCGGTTGGTGCCCTTGTCGTAGAGCACCCGGGCCCGGTCGACGTCGCGAGCCTCGTTGAGCAGCAGCGCGCCGCCTTCACCGCAGATGAAGTTCTTGGTGTCGTGGAAGCTCTGCGCCGCGAACCGGCCGTAGCTGCCGAGCGGACGGTCGCGCCAGGTGCCGAACAGCGAGTGCGCGTTGTCCTCGACCAGCGTCACCCCGGGGTGGTCGGCGAGCACCTTCTGCACGCCCTCGAGGTCGCACGCGATGCCGGCGTAGTGCACGACCACGACGGCCTTGACGCTGTCGTCGATGAGGCTGGCGAGGTGCTCCGCGTCGATCCCCAGGGTGTGCGGCTCGATGTCGCAGAACAGCAGCCGGGCGCCCTGCCTCGCGAACGCCAGGGCGCTCGTGGTGAACGTGAACGACGGGACGATGACGGTGTCGTCGGGCCCGAGGTCGAGCAGCATCGCGGACAGCTCGAGCGCGGACGTGCAGGAGGTGGTCAGGAGGACGTCCTCGGCGCCGGTCTCCTCGGCGAGGATCGCCATCGCCTTCCTGCCGAACTCGCCTCCGGACGACTGGTGGCCGCTGAGCATCGACTCCCGGACGTAGTCGAGCTCGCGGCCCTCGAGCGCGGGCCGGTTGAACGGGATCATCGGCAGGTCGGGGGTCTCAGTCGGCCCCATGGGTGTCACTTCCTCCATCGCTGGTCCACGGCGGACGACGCCCGCACAGACGTGCCAGGGCGTCGTCGCTGTCTGCAAAGTATTCCCTGAGCCGCCTGAGCAGCTCCTCGGGGAGGTCCGGGGCCGGCTCCTCGCTCTCGTTGACCACCTCGTCGCGCCCGGGCGGCACGAAGCCGGGGTCGACGCCGAGGTCGGCGTACAGGCGACGGATCACCGCCGGGTCCCCGAGCAGCTCGTCGGTGAACAGGACGTGGCTGGTCTGCGGGAACGCGTCGAGCCAGGGCCGCAGGTGGTCCGCGTAGCGACCGCGGACGAGGTAGGCGAACGGCGAGACCGACGTGGTCGCCCGGTCCCACTCGCCGGCGGCGGCCTCGTCGAGGCAGTCGGTGAGGGCCTCGACCAGGCCACGGTTCTCGAACCCGTTGTCGGTGCTGAACCGCCAGTTGGACACCGCGCGGGTCACCGGGTCGCGCAGCAGCGCGACCACGAACGGAACGCCCAGCATCCGCGCGGCGCGGGCCGGGGCGAGCGGGTCCTCGATGTAGCTGGTGCTCTTGTCGCCGAGCACGGTCTCGTCGGCGACGTGGGCGAAGTACGTCGCGCGGTACCAGTCGAGGCCGCGATCGGTGAGCTCGTCGGACAGGAAGACCTTCGGCTCCGGACGGGACGGCTGCGCCATCGCGATCGCGGGGTGGGCCTCCAGCAGGGAGTGGAGGTACGTCGTCCCGCTGCGCTGCGCCCCGATCACCAGGAGGTGCCGGGTCACGCGCCCACCCGCTCCCGCACGTGGTAGACGTCCTGGGCGCTGACCGCGTTGAGGGTGCGGACGACGTACTCGCCCAGCATGGAGAGCAGCGCGATGATGATGCCGTTGAACATGGCGAGCAGCACGATGATCGTGGTCCATCCCTCGACGTTGGTGTCCACGAAGAACGACCGGACGAGGTAGAAGACGCCGAGCAGGAAGCTGAGGAACGCGATCCCGAAGCCGGTCAGCGCGGCCGCGCGCAGCGGCCACGACGAGTAGCTGAACAGGATGGTCAGCACCAGCCGGAGGATCCGGGCCAGCGAGTAGTTGCTGGACCCCACCGGCCGGGGCTCGTGCCGGACCAGCACGTCCGTGCGGGAGCTGGAGTACATCAGCGCCTGACCGGTGATGTAGGGGTGCGCGGTGCGGGAGGCGCAGATCCGGTCGACCACGCCGCGGCGCAGGATCCGGAAGTTGGACACGGTGAGCTCGGGCGGCTGCCCGAAGACCCGGCGGTTGATCATCGAGATCGCCTGGGTCCCGAGGCGGCGGTAGCCGGCCGCCTGCTTGCGCTCGAACCGGCCGAAGACGACGTCCCAGCCCTTCATGGCCTCGTCGATGAGCACCAGCGCCTGGTCGGGCGGGTTCTGCATGTCGTCGTCGAGGGTGATCACGAAGTCGCCGGTGGCCTCGCGGAAGCCGGCCAGGTTGGCCTGGTGCTGCCCGTAGTTCTGCAGGAGGTTCAGCGCGACGACGTGGGGGTTGGCCCGGGCCTTGGCGGCGATGACCTCCCAGCTGCGGTCACGGCTGCCGTCGTTGACCAACACCAGCTGGTAGCGCAGCCCGGCGCCCTCGAACACCTCGACGATCCGGTCGACCGTGCTGCCGACGACGCCTTCGCTGTTGAACACCGGGACCACGAGCGAGTAGGTGAACGACTTCGGGTCCGGCGTCGCCGGTTCCGTCAGCCCCGATGGCTGCTCCACGTGGCGACTCCTCCATAGGTCTTCGATGGCCAACCCACCCTAGAGCAGAGCACCGCCGGGGTCCTCTTCGGCGGTCACCGCCCTCCAGCACCCCGGGGCCGGCGGTCCGCGCCCGGCGGGTGACTAGCATCGCCTGCATGACGAGCGAGACGGCATCCCGGGACGTCCCGAGCGATACGCAGCCCACCAGCGACGCACCGGACGACGACGGGGCCGCCCGCCTCGCGACGTACGTCGACGTCTGGTGGCACGCGGTCGACGACTTCACCAAGGTCCTCGAGGCGGTGCCCGCCGACGCCTGGGACGCCCCCACCGACCTGCCGGGATGGGACGTGCACGCCGTGGCGGCGCACATCGCGCACCTCGAGGGGGTGCTGTCCGGGGCGCCGGAGGAGACCGTCGACGTGGGGACGCCGGCACACGTCACCGGCCTCATGGGCCTCTACACCGAGCAGGGCGTGGTGGCCCGCCGCGACCGCAGCCCCGACGAGCTGATCACCGAGATCCGGGAGGCCGCGACCAGCCGGCACACCGCGCTGCTCGCCGACCCGCCGACCGATCCCGGGGCCACACCCGAGCGCATCTTCGGCGGCATCGGCTGGAGCTGGGAGCGGCTGCTGCGCAACCGTCCGCTGGACGTGTGGATGCACGAGCAGGACGTGCGCCGGGCGGTCGGCCTCCCCGGCGGCCTCGACTCGGTGGCCGCCCAGCACACCGCCGACTACCTCGTCGAGAGTCTCGGGCTCGTGGTCGGCAAGCGGGTCGCTCCGCCGGCCGGCACCACGGTCGTGCTCGACGTCGCCGGCAGCGCGCCGTACGCCGTGCGGGTGGGCGACGACGGGCGGGCCCGCCCGGTCGACCCGCCGGCCCACCCGACCGTCCGCATCCGGCTGGACCGCGAGGACTTCGTCGTGGTCGCCGGCGGGCGGCGTGCCCCGACCCGTGCCGAGGTCACCGGCGACGAGGAGCTCGGCCGGGCCGTGCTCGACTCGTTCGCGGTCACCCCGTGACCCCGTCGGCCGGGTGGTCCGGCCGCTCGTCCGGGTGGAGCCGGGACGACATCGGCGACCAGACGGGGCGCACGTTCGTGGTCACCGGCAGCACCAGCGGCCTGGGCCGCGAGGTCGCGCTGGAGCTGGCCCGGAACGGGGCCCGGGTCGTGCTCGCGGCGCGCAACCCCGACAAGCTCGACGACACCGAGGCCGCGCTCCGGCGGGCGGTGCCCGACGCGGACCTCGACCGGCTGCTCGTCGACCTCGCCGACCTCGGATCGGTCCGCCGCGCGGCCGACGACGCCGACCGGCTCGGCCCGGTCGACGTGCTGGTCAGCAACGCCGGCGTGATGGCGACGCCGTACCGCCGCACCGTCGACGGCCTCGAGCTCCAGATGGCCACCAACCACTTCGGGCCGTTCCTGCTCGCCGGGCTGCTGCTCCCCCGGCTGGTCGCCTCCGGCGGCGGCCGGGTGGTCACGGTGTCCTCGAACGGGCACCGCCTGGCCCGCTCCGCGCCGCTGGGCGACCCGCAGGCCGCACCCGGCCGCTACCAGCGCTGGCCGGTCTACTGCCAGACCAAGCTGGCCAACCTGCTCTTCACCTACGAGCTCGACCGGCGGCTGCGCGAGGCCGGGCTGCGGGTGACCGCGGTCGCGGCGCACCCCGGCTACTCCGCCACGCACCTCCTGTCGTGGGGACAGACGCTGCGGTCCTCGGGCGGCCTGACCAGCATCCTCGACGCCGCGATGCGGGCCACCGCCCAGTCCGCGGAGGCCGGCGCCCAGCCGATCCTGATGGCGGCGACCGCGGCCCTCCCCGGAGGCTCGTACGTCGGCCCGCGCGGTCCCGGCGAGTGGCGCGGTGCGCCGCACGTGGTCACCTCGACGCGCCTGTCCCGCGACCGGGACGCACAGCGTTCGCTGTGGGAGCTGAGCGAGAAGACCGTGGATCTCACCTGGCCGTGAGGGCCCCGGCGAGTGGTCCTCGGGGTGAGACGGCCCGGATGGGCCCTCGCCCCACGCCCACCGGTCGGAGCATGATGGCGGCATGTCCGACAGCACAGACAGTCAGGGGGGCAGTCGCGCCGGGCAGCCGACCGAGCCCGGAGACCTCGTCGACGTCGCCCACCTGGTGACCGCCTACTACACGGGGGTCCCCGACCCCGACGTGCTGGACCAGCAGGTCGCGTTCGGCACCAGCGGACACCGTGGGACGTCCCTGAAGACCTCGTTCAACGAGGCGCACATCCTCGCCACCACACAGGCGATCTGCGACTACCGCGCCCAGCAGGGAGTCGACGGCCCGCTGTTCCTCGGCCGCGACACCCACGGGCTCTCCGAGCCGGCCTGGTCGACCGCCCTCGAGGTGCTCGCAGCGAACGACGTCACCGTGCTGGTCGACGACCGCGACGCCTGGACGCCGACCCCGGCGGTCTCGCACGCGATCCTGCGCGCGAACCGGGGCAAGACCACGGGGCTGGCGGACGGGATCGTGGTCACCCCGTCGCACAACCCGCCCAGCGACGGCGGCTTCAAGTACAACCCGCCGCACGGCGGTCCTGCCGACACCGACGCCACCTCCGTCATCGCCAAACGGGCCAACGAGCTGATCGCCGGAAACCTCCGCGACGTGCGGATGACGCCGTTCTCGCGCGCCCGCCGGCACGCCGCGCCGTACGACTTCCTGGGGCACTACGTCGACGACCTGCCGACCGTGCTCGACATCGACGCGATCCGCGAGGCCGGGGTCCGGATCGGCGCCGACCCGCTGGGCGGCGCCAGCGTCGACTACTGGGCCGCAATCGCCGACCACCACAAGATCGACCTCACCGTGGTGAACCCGCTGGTCGACCCGACCTGGCGGTTCATGACCCTCGACTGGGACGGCAAGATCCGGATGGACTGCTCCTCGCCGTCGGCGATGGCCTCGCTGATCCACCGCAAGGACGAGTACGCCGTCGCCACCGGCAACGACGCCGACGCCGACCGGCACGGCATCGTCACCCCCGACGGCGGGCTGATGAACCCCAACCACTTCCTCGCGGTCGCCATCGGCTACCTGTTCGGCGGGCACCGGCCGGACTGGCCGGACACCGCCCGGATCGGCAAGACCCTGGTCTCCTCGTCGATGATCGACCGGGTCGCGGCGTCGCTGGGCAAGCCGCTGGTCGAGGTGCCGGTCGGGTTCAAGTGGTTCGTGCCCGGGCTCATCGACGGGTCCTTCGGGTTCGGCGGCGAGGAGTCGGCCGGGGCGTCGTTCCTGCGCCGCGACGGCTCCACCTGGACCACCGACAAGGACGGCATCCTGCTGGCCCTGCTGGCGTCGGAGATCCTGGCCACCACCGAGGCCACCCCGAGCGAGCACTACCGGCGGCTGGTCTCCGAGCACGGCGACCCGGCGTACGCCCGGGTGGACGCGCCCGCCGACCGCGTGCAGAAGGCCCGGCTCGGCGCACTGTCCCCGGAGGACGTGACCGCGACGTCCCTGGCCGGCGAGGAGATCACCTCGCGGCTGACCGAGGCCCCCGGCAACGGCGCCCGGATCGGCGGGCTCAAGGTCACCACCGAGTCGGCGTGGTTCGCGGCCCGGCCGTCCGGCACCGAGGACGTCTACAAGATCTACGCGGAGTCGTTCCGCGGACCCGACCACCTGGCCCAGGTCCAGGCCGAGGCCCGCGAGGTGGTCGGCTCCGCCCTGGGCTGAGGCCCCTCCGTAGGCTGGGGAGGTGCGACTCCGACCGATCACCTCCGACGACCACGCGTTCGTGCTCGCGCTCAACGAGCGCAACGTGGAACTGCTCGCCCCGCTGGACGGCGACCGGCTGGGCTACCTGCTCGACCGGGCCGACCGCGGCGACGTCATCGAGGTCGACGGGGACCCGGCCGGGTTCGTGATCACGTTCGCCCCCGGCACCGACTACGACGGCCTCAACTACGCCTGGTTCACCGAGCGCTACGGGCCGGCCTTCTACTACCTCGACCGGGTCGTGATCGACGACTCGTTCCGCCGGCGCGGCCTCGGCGCCGCGGCGTACGACGAGCTGGAGCGGTCCGCCGTGCCGCACGGGCGGATGGTGCTCGAGGTCAACAGCGAGCCACCCAACGAGCCGTCGCTGGCCTTCCACCGCGGCCGGGGCTACGTCGACGTCGGGACCCGGGGCGAGCCCGGTCACCAGGTGGCGCTGCTCTCCCTCGAGCTCGAGTGAGGCCGTGCCGCCCCCCGAGGACCGATCCGTCATGCGAATCCGGGGTTCGGATCGCCCCGGGGTGGGGTAGGAAGAGGTGACCGATTCCAAGGGGGACGCGTTGAGGACCAGGCTGTGGGCGATCGTCGCCGCCGTCGTGCTCGTGGTGGGCGCGGTCGTCCTCGTGGTCAGCCTGTCCGGCAACGACGACAAGGAGGCCGCGGCCGGGGAACCGGCCGACGAGTCCAGCCCGTCGACCACCGACACCCCTGCCGACCCCGCTGCGGCTGACGTCGACCCGGACGACCCGGCGTACGAACCCGCCCGGAGCCGGCCCCTCGAGGACAGCCTCTACCCCAACGTCGGCGACCCGGGCGTGGACGCGCTGCACTACCACCTCGACATCGCATGGGACCCCGACGAGCAGGTCCTCACCGGCACCACCACGCTCGCCTTCCGCTCCACCGCCACCGCCGAGGAGTTCCGGCTCGACTTCGGCGACCCGCTCGTCGTCGACAAGGCCACGCTCGACGGCGAGGAGGTCGACACCCAGCACAACGGCAAGGACCTCGTCGTGCAGGCGCCGGTCGAGAAGGACGGCACCTACGTCCTCGTCGTGGAGTACTCCGGCACCCCCGAGCCGGCCAGCGCGCCCACCACCCGCAGCGACTTCGACACCACCGGCTGGACGGTCACCGACGACGGCGAGGTCTGGACGATGCAGGAGCCCTACGGCGCCTACACGTGGTACCCGGTCAACGACCAGCCCTCCGACAAGGCCTTCTACGACTTCACGATCACCGCGCCCCGCGGCTGGGTCGGGGTGGCCAACGGGCAGCTGCAGTCCCGCGAGAGGGTCCGCGGAAAGACCGTCACCGAGTGGAGCCTCGACGCCCCCACCGCGTCGTACCTCACGACCATCGCAATCGGCGACATGGTGATGACCCGGGACGAGAGCGACAGCGGCGTCCCGATCACCTACTGGACGCCCGCCGACGACCCGGCCTCGCTGGACGCGGTGCGGTTCTCGCCGCAGGCGCTCGCCTGGAACGAGAAGAAGCTCGGGACGTACCCCTTCGAGTCCCTCGGTGTCCTGGTCGTCGACTCCGAGAGCGGCATGGAGACCCAGACCATGATCACGCTCGGGGACACCGACTACACCACCTCGCCCGAGGTGCTGGTCCACGAGATCACCCACCAGTGGTACGGCGACCTGGTGACGCCGACCGACTGGAAGGACGTCTGGATGAACGAGGGCATGACGATGTACCTCCAGGGGCAGTTCGAGGCGGACCGCGGCGGACAGTCGATCGACGACGTGATGGACACCTGGGCGTCCGCCGAGTCCGGGATGCGCGCCGAGTCCGGCCCGCCCGGCAACTACGACCCGACCACGTTCGGGCAGGGCAACATCTACTACGGCCCGGCGCTGATGTGGCACGAGCTGCGGAAGAAGATCGGCGACGACGAGTTCTGGGCGATGGTGAGGAAGTGGCCGTCGGTCAAGCGGCTCGGCAACGCCACCCGTGAGGAGTACCTCTCCTGGATCGAGAAGGAGACCGGCGAGGAGCTCACCGCCTTCTTCGACGCCTGGCTGATGGGCGAGGAGACGCCGCCGCGCTCCTGACCCGGCGCACCGTCCCGACCGCCGTTCCGCCGCCAGCGAAATGGCTTCACCCGCGGGCGCCCCGGCCGGTTGACTGGCCGGCATGCGGATCCTGGTGCTCGGCGGAACGGTCTTCCTCTCCCGCGCGGTCGCGGTGGAGGCGGTGGCGCGCGGCCACGACGTGGTGTGCGCGTGCCGCGGCACCTCGGGGCGGGTGCCGGACGGCGCGGAGCACGTCGTGCTCGACCGGACCACCGGCGACTGGCCGGCCCTGTCCGGCTTCGACGCCGTCGTCGACGTCTCCCGCACCCCGAGCCACGTGCGGTCCGCGGTCGCCGCGCTGCCGGAAGCCCACTGGGTCTTCGTCTCGACCTGCAGCGTGTACGCCGACCACCGCGCGCTCGGCGGAACCCCCGCGACCACGCCGCTGATCGACGCGATCACCGAGGACGTCGACTGGACCTCGAGCCCCGAGGCGTACGGCGGCATGAAGGTCGCCTGCGAGCAGATCGTGCAGGACGGAGCCGCGACGTCGGCGGTGGTCCGGCCCGGCCTGATCGCCGGCCCCGGCGACCCCACCGGCCGGTTCACCTACTGGCCGGTGCGCCTCGCCGAGCCCGGCCCCGTGCTCGCGCCGCCGGCCGACGACGTCGTCCAGACGATCGACGTCCGCGACCTCGCGGCGTGGGTCGTGCACGCCGCCGAGACCCGTCTCGAGGGCGTCTACGACGGCGTCGGCGCGGCCACCCTGCGGGCGGACTTCCTCGCCGAGGTCGCCCGCGGCGTCGCCGACACCGTGCCGGACTTCGCCTGGTCGAGCGAGGAGTTCCTCGCCACCCACGAGGTGGCGGCCTGGCACGGCCCGCGATCGCTGCCGGTCTGGGTGCCCGGCAAGGACGACCGCGGGTTCATGGCCCACGACGTCGCCCCGTCCCTGGCCGCCGGGCTGCGGCTGCGCCCGCTCGCCGACACCGCCCGCGACACGCTCGCCTGGGTGCGGTCGGACCCCGACGCCGTGGTCACCGGCCTGACCGTCGACGAGGAGCGCGCGGTGCTCGCCGCCCGCTGAGGCACCGCGTCAGGAGCCGTCGGTGGCCGCCTCCCGACGCGGGGCGGGACTCGTGGCCAGCTCCCGGAGCTCGGACACCAGCCGGTCGAGCACGCCCGTGCCGCCGAGTTCCGCCTCCTCGGCGCGGACCTCCTCGAGGTCACGGGGTCGGAGCAGGTCCTGGACCGGCAGGTAGGAGCGGCCGCTGAAGCTCGCGATCTCCTCGTCGACCGCCGCCGCCCCGGGCGTGGCGTCGGCCGTGACCAGGACCAGCGCCGCGCTGCGCGACCTCCCGGCGGCCGCGAGCAGCTCCGCCGCGTTGCGGGCGGTGGTCCACAGCTGGGTGGTCTGACCGGTGCTCCGCCAGAACCCGACCAGGTGCGCGAAGTCGTCGGCGGCGCCGGCGATGTCGCCGGTCCGTGTGCGGGCGGAGGCCAGGGAGACCCGGGAGACTCCCTCGACGAAGGTGCAGCCGACCCGGGTCGCCTCGGCGATCGCGTCGACGTAGTGCGGGATCGAGTCCGCGGGCCGGTTCGCCACCAGCAGCTCGCCCTCCACGTAGGCCAGGAACGAGCGGTGCGACCCGCAGGTGGCCAGCGAGGCCGCGCGGGCGAGCAGGCGACGGGCGGTGGCCGGGTCACCGCCGTACGCCGCGGCCAGCGCGGCCGACCCGACGAAGGCGCTGGCGTCCCCGACCGGCTCCTCCGCACCTCGCAACCAGGCATCGCGGGCTGCCGCGAAGTCCCCACGGAAGTGCGCGACGACGGCGACGACGCTCCACGCCCGCCCCAGCGCCGCTGCCCTGCCGTCCCGTGCGGCCACCGCCAGTGCCTCGCGCGCCCGCCGCTCGGCGGCGTCGAGGTCCCCGACCAGCCGCGCCGCCTCCGCCGCGGCCGCCAGGATCGCGGCCCGCTCCTCGTGCTCGGCGAACGCGGGATCCTCCGCGAGCTCGCTGGCCCAGGACCAGATCTCCCCGAGGTCGCGCCAGGTGACCGCCTGGTTCACCGCGAGGGTGATCCGGACGCGGGCAGCGGCGTCGGCCAGGTCGCGGGCGGCACGCAGATTGTCCAGCTCGTCGCGCAGCAGCCGGTCGAGGGTGGCCTCGTCGGCTCCGAAGATGCCGGCGCCGATCCGCTCGGCGACCGCGACGCAGCGGTCGACGAAGCGGGCATGGGCACCCTCCGCCTCGCCGGCCTCGACCAGCCGCTCCACCAGGTAGGCGCGGACGGTGAACAGGAGGCGGTAGCGGCCGGTGGCCGGGTCCGCCACCAGCAACGACGAGTCGACGAGGTCGTGCAGCAGGTCGAGCGGGTCGCCGGCTCCCTCCGCGACCGCCTCGATCGTGGCCACGTCGACCCCACCGGGGAAGGGCGCGACCGCCCGCAGCAGGGCGCGCTGCTCCTCGCCGAGCAGCCGGTAGGACGTGTCGATGGTGGCGCGCAGCGTTCGCTGCCGCTCGTCGTCCGCGCCCTGTCGTCCGGTGGCGAGGTCGAGCGCGCGGCCCAGTCGCTCCCGCACCGCCGACAGCGGCATGACCGCGACCTGCCGTGCGGCGAGCTCGATCCCGAGGGGCAGCCCGTCGAGCCGGCGCAGCACCTCGACCAGATCGGGGGCGTCCTCGGGATCGAGGTCGTACCCCGGTCGCCGGAACCGCGCGTGCTCCACGAACGCGCGTACGCCGGGCTGGCGGCGGAGCGCTTCGAGGTCGCTCGTCACCCTGGGGACCGGCAGCGGCTGCAGCCGGACGACGTACTCGCCCGGCACGTGGAGGGTGACCCTCGAGGTGGCCAGGACGCGGACCCCGGGTGCGGCTCGCCGGATCGCCACGACGAGATCCCGACACGCACCGGCCAGGTGCTCGCAGTTGTCGAGCAGCAGGAGAAGGCGCCGGTCCACGAGCGCGGCGGCGACGTCGTCGGGCCCGGCCCCTCCGGCGACGCGCAGCCCGAGGTCGGAGACGACGGCCTGGCAGAGCCGCTCGGGTCGGTCGACCGCGGCCAGGCCGAGGACCACGGCCTCTCCGTCGTCGTGATCGGCCGCGATGTCCAGCGCGAGCCGGGTCTTCCCCACACCACCCGGTCCGGTCAGCGTGACGACGGAGTTGAGACCGAGCAGGCGCACGACCTGCTCGCGGTCGTGGCTGCGCCCCACCATCGGCCCGTCGGGGCGGGCCACCCGCCGCGGCGCGCCCACGGCCGGCCCGGCCACGGACCCGGACGCCACCCGCTGCTCCAGGTCCGCAAGCGCGGACGTCGGGTCCAGTCCGGTCTCCTCGGCGAGCCTGGCCCGGAAGGACTGCGCAGCCGCCATCGCCTCGGCCGCACGTCCGTCGGCAGCCAGCGCGCGCACCAGCAGCAGCGCCGTACGCTCCCGCAGCGGCGACGCGGACGCCGCCGCCACCGCGTCGACCGTGACGGTGCGGTCGCCGGCGTCCAGCCGCCTCTGCAGCACCTCGTCCACCACCTGCAGCTCGAGCTCGTCCAGGGCGAGAGCCTCGGCCTCGAGGGCCGGGAGGGAACGGAACTCCGCCAACGACGGACCGCGCCACAGGGCCAGCGCCGTATCCGGATCCTGTCCGGCCGCACGACGGGCGGCGTCGGCGTCGAGCTCGAACGGCTCGAGCCGCAGCCGGTAGCCGTTGCGACGGCGTTCGAGGCGGCCGGCCGAGGGTCCGAGATGGCCGCGCAGCCGTGAGACGTGGCTGTAGAGCGCCTGCATCGCATTGGCCGGCAGGTCGTCGGGCCAGAGCGCGTCCACCAGCCGTTCGTCGCTCATCCCCTCCCGACCCGCGAGGGCCAGCAGCGCCAGCAGTGCCCGCCGCCGCAGGCCGGGCACGTCGACCGGGCTCCCTGCCACGTGCAACGCCAGGGAGCCGAGCACGTCCACGCGCAGCGCGAGCCCGGACCGGTCCATCCCCGCACTGTGCCGGAGCGCGGGGGCGACCGTCACGTCCTTTGCCGGGGCGGTGCGAAGGCCTCGGCGGCCACCCACGTCCGGAACCGGGCGAGCCCCACCGCGTCGACGAGCCCCGCGGTCTGGGAGACCTGCCGCAGCAGGGCCTCGACCTTGCGGTCCAGGCTCGCGCCGTCCAGCCGCAGCAGCAGCGCGAGGTCGGCGTCCGCGCACACCCGGGGACGGCCGAGCTCGAACACGCCGAAGTCCTGGTCCAGCCCGGGATCCGCGACCTCCTCCCGGGCCACCGCGTGCAACAGCCGGGGTGCGGCCGTCGATCGGCGCAGCGCGAGGTCGACCCAGCCACTCACCGCGCGGTGGTCAGGATGGCCGGTGAAGCCGTCCGGCCCGAACGTCACCACGGTGTCCGGCCGGACATCGTCCAAGAGGCGGGCCAGCCGGGCCGCCGCGATGCCGGGGTCGAGGTCCGAGAGGCCGCCGTCGGCGTGGTCGAGCCAGTGGTGCTCCGCAACGCCCAGCACCGCCAGCGCCTCCTCGAGCTCACGGGTCCGGGTACGCGCGAGCGCCGCCCGCTCTCCCGGCGTCGCGTCCGGGTCGGCCGCCTCCCCACGGGTGGCCGTGACGCACACGACCCGCTGACCGGCCTCGCCGAGCGCGGCCAGCAGCCCGCCTGCGAGGTAGGTCTCGTCGTCGGGGTGCGCCCACACGGTCAGCACCGTGCCGAGCAGGGCCAGGTCACCGCTCAGCTCCAGCCCGGTCAGGTCGGCCATGGTCCCAGCGTCGCCCACGACCCTGTCACGGTGCTGTCACGGTGACGGGCCGGCGCGTGAGCACGGTGGCAGCGGCCGGCCGCAGCGTGGGAAGGGACGGCGCCACCGGGGCGCCCCACCGGAAGGAACCACATCATGACCACCCAGCACGAGACCGGCCTCGACCTTTCCCGGCTCGAGGAGTTCGCCGGCAAGGTGGCGGGCGACCAGGCGGCGGCGTACAACGCGATCCTGGTGTACCTCGGCGACCGTCTCGGACTCTGGAGCGCACTGGCGGCGCTCGGCACCGCGAGCGTCGACGAGCTCGCCAACCGCTCCGGGGTCACCCCGCGATACCTCCAGGAGTGGCTGTCCGCCCAGGCCGCCAACGGCTACGTGACCTACGACGCCGCGACCGACACGTTCACGCTGCCCGCCGAGCACGCGAGCGTGGTGGCCGACGAGGCGAGCCCGGCCTCGCTGGTGCCCGGGTTCGAGCTGATCGCCGCGGTGTGGGCCGCGGTCGACAAGCTCGCGCACTCCTACACGACAGGGCAGGGACTCCCGTGGCACGAGCACGACCCCCGGTTGTTCAGTGCCGTGTCGCGCTTCTACGCCATCGCCTACCGCACGTCGCTGCTCACCGAGTGGCTGCCCGCGGTCGACGGCCTGGTCGAGCGGCTGGAGTCCGGCATCCGCGTCCTCGACGTCGGGTGCGGCCTCGGGGTTCCGACGATCCTGCTGGCCGAGGCCTTCCCGAACTCCACGTTCGTGGGGGTTGACTACCACCATGAGTCGGTCCGGCAGGCGACCGCGGCGGCCGTCGAGGCCGGGGTCTCCGGCCGGGTCCGGTTCGCGGCCGCCGACGCCACGTCGTACGCCGGCGAGTTCGACCTCGTGCTGTTCTTCGACGCGGTCCACGACTTCGGCGACCCCGTCGGGGCGCTCGCCCACGCCCGGAGGGCTCTGGCGCCGGGCGGACAGGTGGTGGCGATCGAGCCGTACGCCGAGGACACCCTCGCGGCGAACCTGTCGAACCCGATCGCCGCGGTGTTCTACGTCGGCAGCTCCTGCCTCTGTGTGCCGCACAGCATCTCCCAGGGCGGCGCAGCGCTGGGCGCGCAGGCCGGCCCGGAGAAGCTCACCGCCGCGTTCCGCGACGCCGGTTTCGCCGACGCTCGCGTGGCCACGGCGACGGCGTACAACCTGGTGCTCCAGGCGGCCGCCTGACAACGGCGCGCTCTCGGCAGCCGCCCGGGCGTGGCCTGACAGTCCCGGGCGGGACTTCGGTGGAGGATCTCCGGCACCTGGCGCCGGGGATCCTTCACCGTTCCGGGTCGGGCGGCGCGGCTTGCGGCCGGGCGCACACTGGAGACGTGATCGACCTCGACCTGGCCCGGGCGCTGCGGGACGCCGGACTGACCTGGATCCCTGCGGCCGGCGACCGGTTCCTGGTTCCCGACCGCGACCTCGACGACATGCTGTTCGTGGTCAGCGACATGGTCGTCGAGACCCGCAACACCCCGACCGGGCAGCTGCTGGCGTTCAACGGGACCACGGAGTGGGCGCTGGACAGCCTCGACGCCCGTGAGGCGGTGTGGGTGCCGCGGGAGGACCAGCTGCGCAACCTGCTCGGCGAGGCGTTCCTGGCGCTCGAGCGGATCCCCGGCGGTGACGCCCCCGAGGGCGTCGCGGTGACGGCGCTGGTGCGCGACGGTACGACGAGGTACGTCGACGTGGCCGCCGACGCGGCGTACGCCCGCGCGTTGCTGGACCTGCTCGGGGGCTGACCCCGCCGTCTACTCCCGCTCGGGCTCCTCGTGCCCACCCTCGGCGACCATGTCCTCGGAGGCGATCTCCTCGGGCGACTCGACGTCGGCCACGGTCACGACCTCGGCCTCGCCGGCGCCCGCGGTCGACTGCTCGCCGAGGTCGCCGATGGGGTCGACCGCGAAGCCGGCGGCGGAGCCGGACAGCGTGGCCAGCATCTGGCGCACGTTGGAGAGCTGGGCGTTGATGCTGTCGCGGCGCTGCGAGGCGGCGGCGAGCTCGCGGTCGGAGTCCGCGCGCACCCGGTCGGCGCTGGCCCGGGCCTCCTTGACCAGGGCGTCCGCTCGGCTCTCGGCGTCCTCGACGATCCGGCGGGCGTCGGCCTCGGCGGTGGCCTTCTGGCGCTCGGCGGCCTCGCGCATCTCCTCCACCCGGGCGGCCATCGCGTCGAGCTGCGCCTGGGTTGCGGCCTGCTGCTCCTGGAACTCGGCGGTGGTGCGGTCGCGGCGCTCGGCCAGGGTGGCCTCGAAGTCGGCGGCGGCCTTCGCGGCCTTGGCACGCTGCTCCTCGTGGATCGCCTCCGCTTCCTGGCGGCGGGCGGCGGCGTCCCGCTCGGCGGCGTCGCGCTCCTCGTCGGCGAACCGGCGGGCGTCCGTGAGCACCCGGGTGCTCTCGGCGTCGGCGTCGCGTCGGGTCTGGTCGGAGTACCGGTCGGCGTCGTCGCGGACCGCGATCGCGGCCTGCTCGGCGTCCTTGCGGCGCGTCTCGAGCTCGGCGGCCATGTTGTCCCGGATCTCGGCCGCCTCCTGCTCGGCGAGGGTCAGGATCTGGCTGACCCGGGCACCGAGGTGCTCGAAGGAGGCCGGCTGGACCGGAGCGGCCTCGCCGGCCTGCGCCGTGGCGGCCTCCGCCTCGGACCGGGCGGTCGCGGCGGCATGCTCGGCCTGGCCGAGCCGGGACTGGAGGTCGGCGAGACCCTGCTCGGCCGCGGCGACGCGGCCCCGGAGGTCGGCCACGACCCGGTCGACGTCGGCCGGGTCGTACCCCCGGAGTACGACGCGGAACTGGTGCTCGGGCTGGCTCATGACGGCTCCTCGGGGGGTTCTACTTCGTGGGGGGTGGGTCGCTTGTCGTCAGGGACCGCCAGGGCCTCGATCACACCGGAGAGCTGGCTCAGCTCGCCGGTGATCCGGTCGCGGCGCTCCCGCAGCTCCGTGACCTCGGCACGGGCCTCGTCGAGCAGCCGGCGCGCGGTGGCGCGGAGCTCCGTGGCCTCGGCCTGGGCACGGCTCAGGGTGTCGGCGGCCTCGCCACGGGCGGAGCGCAGCTCCTCGGAGGCCTCGGCCCGGAGCCGGACCACCTCCTCGGCGACCGCGGAGCGCATCACGCTCGCGTGGGACTCGGCCTCGCTGCTACGACGCTCGGCGCGCTCGACCAGTCGCGACGCGCGGTCGTCGGCGTCGGCCTCGACTCGGCGTGCCCGCTCCTCGGCCTCGGCCTGCTGGCGGGCGGCCGACTCCTCGGCGTCCGCGAGGCGCTGGCTGGCAGCGGCCTGGATCTCGGCGGCGCGCTCCTCGGCCTCGTCGAGCTCGTCCCCCATGCGGGCACCGACCCGGTGCATGATGCCCTGGATGCGGCGGCGTACCCCGGCCAGGTGCCGCACCGCGTCGCCGTGCCCACGCAGCCGGATCGCGTCGGCCTCGGCGCCGGCGGCCGCGACCAGGGCGTCGATCGTGGTGCGGGTCCAGGCCATCTCGTCGGCGGCCTTGCGGAGCTCGGCCTCGCTGCGCTCCTGCGCCTCGCCGAGGATCCGCTCGGCCTCCGCACGGGACACCGCGGCCGCCTCGTCGGCCTCGTGCCGGACGACGGTGGCATGCTTCTCGGCCTCGTCGCGGAGGGCCATGGCCTCGGCGACTGCCGTCTCGCGGGTCTCGTCGGCCTCGGTCGTGGCGGCCGCCAGGTGGGCCTCGGCGTTGGCGCGCGCCGACTCGACCAGCTCGGCGGCCCGCTCGGCCGCCTCGGTGGCGGACGCCTCGGACTGGGCCCGGGCGCCGTCGAGGAGCCGCTGCACCTCAGCCTCCGCGGTCGCGGTCGCCTCCTCGCTCTCACGCAGCCGGGCGGCGACCTCCCGGTCGGTGCGGGCCACGCTCTCGGTGGCGTGGGCGCCGGCCTCCTCGAGCAGCCGGTCGCGCTGGGCCTCGGCCGCCCGGAGCAGGAGGTTGGCCTGCTCGGTCGCGTCGGCCACGATCGACCGGGCCTCGTCGGCCGCCTCGGCCAGCACCGTGCTGGCGCTGTCGCGGGAACGCTCGGCCTCCGCGGCCGCCGCGATGGCGCGGTCGTGGAGGGCCCGCTGCTCGGCCTCGAGCCGGTGCGCCTCGGCGGTGGCCCGCTCGGCCTCCGCCACGGCCTCCTCGTGGAGCTGCTCGGCGATGCGCTGGGCGCGGCGGAGCAGCGCCGCCGCGGCCTCGGACGGGGTCGACGTCACGTCGTCCCCACCCGAGGTCTCACGGTCAGCGTGCATGGGCTCGATTCTCGCAGGACGGGGCCGAGTTGGCACGGCCAGGGCCGAACTCGTCCCGAACCGGGAACGAGCGGATCAGAACAGCAGGGCAGACGCCGGGTCCTCGAGGATCCCCGCCACGTCGGCGAGGAAGCGGGAGCCCTTCTCCCCGTCGATGTGGCGGTGGTCGAACGACAGCGCCAGCGTGGTGATCTGGCGGATCGCCAGCTCATCCTCGCCGTCGGCCCCGGTGAGCACCCACGGCTGCTTCCGGACCGCGCCGAAGCACAGGATCGCGGACTCACCCGGGTTGATGATCGGGGTGCCGGCGTCGACACCGAACACGCCCACGTTGGTGATCGTGAACGTGCCGCCGCTCATCTCCGCCGGCTGGGTCCGGCCGTCGCGCGCGGTCGCGGTCAGCTCGTTGAGCGCGCCCGCGAGCTCGAGCAGCGACAGGTCCTGGGCGCCCTTGACGTTCGGCACGACCAGCCCGCGCGGGGTGGCCGCGGCGATGCCGAGGTTGACGTAGCCCTTGTAGACGACCTCCTGGGCCGCCTCGTCCCAGAACGAGTTGATCTCGGGGGTCCGCTTCATGGCCAGCATCACCGCACGCGAGAGCACGAGCAGCGGAGACACCTTGACGTCCTTGAACTCGCGCCGCTTCTTGAGCCGGTCGACGAACTCCATCGTGCGCGTCACGTCGACGGTGATCCACTCGGTGACGTGCGGGGCGGTGAACGCGGAGCCCACCATCGCCTGCGCCATCATCTTGCGGACGCCCTTGATCGGCTCGCGCCGCTCCTCGCCGGGAGCCACCCCGGCGAAGCCGGCGGTGGAAGTGCCGACGGCCTCCATCGGGCGTGCCCCGCCGGACCCCTCGGCGTACCGCTGGACGTCCTCACGGCTGACCGTGCCGTTCGGGCCGGTCGCCGGCACCGTGGCGAGGTCGACACCGAGGTCCTTGGCCAGCTTGCGGACCGGCGGCTTCGCCAGCGCGCGTACGGCGCCCGGGTCGGTGGCCCGCGCGGGCACCAGCGCCTCGGCGCGCGAGGCCGGGGCCTCGGGCCGCGCGGAGGTGGCCGGGACCGGGGTCTCGTCGGCCTCCATCACGTCGGCGGTCTGCGCGCCGCCCTGGGCGAAGGAGCCCTGGACCTGCATCTGGGTGGCGGCGCCGGCCTCGGTGGCCGGGGACGCGTGGCCCCGCCGCGGACGGCGCAGCGGACCGCGGTCGGCCTTGTTGCGGCCGACCAGCGACTCGCCCTCCCCGCCGCCGCTGGCGGCCGGGTTGGACAGGTCGATCTCCAGGTCCGGCTGCGGTGCGGCCGCCGGAGCGGCGGGCACGGGCGGGGCGGTCTCGGACGGGTCGCCGATGCTGATGATCGGGGTGCCGACGGGGACGGTCTCGCCCTCGGGCACCAGCAGCGCCAGCACGGTGCCGGCGAACGGCGACGGCAGCTCGACCAGGGACTTCGCGGTCTCGATCTCGACCAGGATCTCGTTGATCTGGACGGTGTCGCCCTGCTTGACCTTCCAGGCGACGATCTCCGCCTCGGTCAGGCCCTCGCCGACGTCGGGCAGCTTGAACTCGGCCATGTGTTCGGGTTCCTCCCTCGGGTCAGTAGGCGAGCGTGCGGTCGACGGCGTCGAGCACCCGGTCGAGGTCGGGGAGGAAGTCCTCCTCGATGCGCGACGCGGGGTAGGGCGTGTCGAAGCCGCCGACGCGGAGCACCGGGGCCTCGAGGGAGTAGAAGCACTCCTCCTGGATGCGCGAGGCGAGCTCGGATCCCATGCCGAGGTTGACGTGCGCCTCGTGGGTGACCACGACGCGGCCGGTGCGCCGCACCGAGTCGAGGACCGGGCCCATGTCGAGCGGGGACAGGGTGCGCAGGTCGATGACCTCGAGCGACTTGCCCTCGCCGGACGCGGCCTCGGCGGCCTGCAGCGCGGTCTTCACGGTCGGGCCGTAGGCCAGTACGGTCACGTCGGTGCCCTGGCGGACGGTCCGGGAGCGGAACAGCGGCTCGGGCGTGGCGCTCTCGTCGAGCTCGGCCTTGTCCGCGTGGTACTGGCGCTTCGGCTCGAGGAAGATCACCGGGTCGTCGGAGGCGATCGCCTGCTGGATCATCCAGTAGCCGTCGACCGGGTTGGAGCAGGCGACCACCTTGAGGCCCGGGGTGTGCGCGAACTGCGCCTCCGGGGACTCGCTGTGGTGCTCGACCGCGCCGATGCCGCCGCCGAACGGGATGCGGATGACCATCGGCATCTTGCTGCGGCCCTTGGACCGGTAGTGCATCTTCGCGACCTGGCAGACGATCTGGTCGTAGGCCGGGTAGACGAAGCCGTCGAACTGGATCTCGACCACCGGGCGGTAGCCGCGCAGCGCCATGCCGACGGCCGTGCCGACGATGCCGGACTCGGCCAGCGGGCTGTCGATGACGCGGTCCTCGCCGAAGTCCTTCTGCAGGCCGTCGGTGATCCGGAAGACGCCGCCGAGCTTGCCGACGTCCTCACCCATGACGAGGACCTTGGGGTCGTCCTCCATCGCCTTGCGCAGGCCCATGTTGAGGCCCTTGGCGAGCGTGATCTTCTGGGTGCTCATGCGGGGCCCCCGTTCGAAGCGGAGCGGAGCGAGCATTCGAATGGGGTGTTCATGCGTGGCTCTCCTCGAAGGTCTCGAGGTACGCCGCAAAGCCCTCGCGCTGGATGCGCAGCTCCTCGGGCTCCTCGGCGTAGACGTGGGCGAACATGTCCATCGGCTTCGGGTCCGGCAGCGCCTTGCAACCCTCGCGCAGGTGGTGGCCGAGCTCGTTCGCCTCGTCCTCGACGGCACCGAAGAACGCGTCGTCGGCGAGGCCGTTGCGGGTGAGGTAGGCCTTCACGCGGGCGATCGGGTCCTTGAGCTTCCAGTGCTCGACGTCGTCGGAGAGCCGGTAGCGGGTCGGGTCGTCGGTAGTGGTGTGCGCCCCCATGCGGTAGGTGTACGCCTCGACGAAGGTGGGGCCCTGGCCGTCCCGGGCGCGCTGGAGCGCGGCCTTGGTCACGGCGTACGTCGCGAGCACGTCGTTGCCGTCGACGCGGACGCCGGGGAAGCCGAAGCCGAGGGCCCGCTGGTAGAGCGGGATCCGGGTCTGGCGCTCGATCGGCTCGGAGATCGCCCACTGGTTGTTCTGGCAGAAGAACACCACCGGGGCGTTGTAGGACGCGGCGAAGATGAACGCCTCGTTGACGTCGCCCTGGCTGCTGGCGCCGTCACCGAAGTGCGCGATCACGGCGGCGTCGCGGTCCGGGTCGCCGGTGCCGACCGCGCCGTCGCGCTGGATGCCCATGGCGTAGCCGGTCGCGTGCAGGGTCTGCGCGCCGATGACGATCGTGTAGAGGCCGAAGTTGTTGTCGTTGGGGTTCCACGCGCCGTGGTCGACGCCGCGGAACAGCCCGAGCAGGTTGAGCGGGTCGACGCCGCGGCAGTAGGCGACGCCGTGCTCGCGGTAGGTCGGGAAGACGTAGTCCTGCGGGCGCAGCGCGCGGCCGGCGCCGATCTGCGCGGCCTCCTGGCCGAGCAGCTGGGCCCAGATGCCGAGCTCACCGTGCCGCTGGAGGGCGGTGGCCTCGGTGTCGATGCGACGGGTCAGGACCATGTCGCGGTAGAAGCCCTTGATGGCCTCGTCGTCGAGGTCGAACGCGAACTCCGGGTGCTCCCTGCGCTCCCCCTCGGGGGTGAGCAGCTGGACGAGCTCCGGGCCTCCGTCCTGCTGGCTGGGACCGAAGACCTCGGCGAGGTCCGGTCCGAACTCGGACTGGTGGGTCACCTGCACTCCTTCACGTCGCCGGGCCTGGGGGATCACCTCGCCCGGGTGGGAATCTGCCCGCGGTCAGGTGGCGAAGGGGTGGTACGCCGGGCCGGGCCGCAGGTGGGGTCACGACCGGTCGCCCACGTGACGCGGGCCACACTGCCGTGAGGTCCCAACGTACCGTCCGCCCCCGCGCAGCCGCCAATCCGAGGACCCTCTCCCGGCTTGTCCGGACAGGTGTGCCCCGTTGTCCCTGTGCCCCGGGACATCCGGCCCGGCACGGTCCTGCCACGACAACGACAGTCAAACGAGAGGCAGCACCGTGAGCACCCACGTCACCACCCAGAACCTGGTCCGCGCCGACGTCCCGGCCGGCTCTCCCGACGTGTCGCCGGCGACCCCGCGGCGTACCTCCCGATCCTGGGCGGTCGCCGGCATCGGCGCCGGCCTGGCCGGGGTCGGCACCATCGTCGCCTCCGGCATGGTCAACGCGGTCTACGACCCGGACCTCGCCGGCGACCCGGCCGGCATCCAGGCCCGGCTCGCCGACCAGACCGGCGCGATGTACGCCTTCCACACGTTCACCGCGGTCGGCGCGGTCCTGCTGCTCGTGTTCGCCGCGGGCCTCCACCGCCGGCTGCGTGCCGTGCTCCCGGAGTCGATCGCGCCGACGCTGGCGCTGGCCGGCCTCGCGGGCACCGCCGTGGTCTCGATCCTGGGGTCCGGCCTGGACACCGAGTTCATGATGGGGCTGACCCAGGACGACGTGATCCAGCCGGCGAACGCCGCGATGTACAACCACTGGATCGGCACCATCCCGTGGCTGTGGACGCTCGCGGGCCTGGCCGGCCTGGCCCTGTTCTCGGCGTACCGCCGCGGCGGAATGCCCCGCTGGATCGGCCTCACCGGCGTGGTGCTGGGCGGGCTGACCGTGCTGCTCGGCGTCTCCCCGGTGCAGTACATGGCCGGCATGACCGGTCCGCTGCTGGTGCTGGTCACCGCGATCGGCTTCACCGTCGGCGACCGGGCGCACCGGGCGGCCTGACGGCCCGGCCGAGCCCACGCATGACCGCGCCCCCCAGTGAGTACGCCGGTCCGGCCCCGCGCGGGCCGGGCCGGCGTCACAATGCGTCCGTGACCTCGACGGCCAGCAGCCCCCCGCGCACCGCCGGGACACCCCGCCCGCGTTGGGCGCTGCTGGCGCTGCCGCTGCTCTCGCTGGCCTGCTTCGTGCTGGCGATCCTGCTCGACCTGCGCGGCCCGCTGCCCGGGGGCCCGCTGCCGTTCGCGGAGGAGCCGGGCTGGATCTACGCGCTCAACGGGGTGGTGCTGGCCGGGCTCGCCGTGGTCATCCTGTTCCGCGACGTCCACCACGGGTTCGGCTGGGCACTGGCCTGGTTGGGGCTGTTCTGGGCGCTGGACGGACTGGCGCAGTCCTACGTCCGTGCCGGCCTGTCGTCGGACGAGGCCTGGCCGGGCATGACCCTCGCGCTGTGGTTCCTGCTGCGGTTCACGTCGTTCCTGCCGGTCACGATCGCCGTGCTGCTGCTGATCTTCCCGACCGGCCGCTTCCTGCCCGGCCGCTGGGGACTGGCCGGCACGCTGAGCCTGGGCCTGATGACCGCGATGTGCCTGCTGCTGATCGTCGCCCCGTCCTGGGGCTTCCCCGACGTACCCGTGCCGGCCGGGGTCGACCTCGAACCGACCACGATCCCGGTGCCCAGCGACCTCGCCGAGTCCATCGGGTCCGTGCTCCGGGCGCTCGCGGTGGCGGCGTTCTCGGTCCCGATGGCCACCGTCGTGGTGCGCTACCGGCAGGCCCGGGGCATCGAGCGGGACCGGATGCGCTGGCTGCTCTGGGCGGTCATCGTGATGGCACTGGTGATCGCCGCGTCGACGTTCTTCGACGTCGCCTCGCTCGAGATCGCGATGACGTTCCTGATCATGGTGATGCCGGCCGGCGCCATGACCGTCGCGATCGTGGCGCCCCACATCGTCCCGATCGAGGAGCTGTTCGGCCGCACCCTCGTGTACGGCGCGCTGTCGGTCGTGATCGTCGCCGTCGACCTCGCGTTCCTGGCGGGGCTGACCACGCTGCTCGGCGACTCCCTGGACCAGCGGCAGGTGGTGCTGCTGGTGCTGCTGCTGTCCGCGGTGCTCTACGCGCCGCTGAGGCACCGGCTGTGGCGCGGGGTGCGGCGGCTGGTCCTCGGCGACCGCGACAACCCGTACGACGCGGTGGCCGGCCTGGCGTCCACGCTCGAGACCACCGACGAGGGGCCGGGACAGCTGGCCGCCGTCGCCCGGGCGGTGGCGACCGCGTTCGGCGTCTCCTACGTCCGGGTCGAGGTGGACCGCAGCGGCGGCGAGCGCCTGATCGCGACCCACGGCGTGCGGCCGGCGGAGACCCGGACCCTGCCGATCACCTACCGCGACGCCGAGGTTGGGCGGCTGGTGCTCCCGGCCCGTGGACTGCGCAGCCGCCTGTCCCGCCGGGACGAGCAGCTGCTCGGCGACCTGGTGCGGCAGGCCGCCACCGCGGCCCGCACCAGCCGGCTGGCCGACGAGCTGCAAGACTCCCGCGAGCGCCTGGTCGTGGCCCGCGAGGAGGAGCGCCGCCGGATCCGCCGCGACCTGCACGACGGCCTCGGCCCGGCCCTGTCCGGCGTGGTGTTCCGGCTGGAGTCGGCGCGGCTGCTGGTCGACCGCGACCCCGACGCCGCGGTCGCCCACATCGAGGCGACCAGCGACCACGTCCAGGACGTCGTCGCCGACGTGCGCCGGCTGGTCCACGACCTGCGGCCGCCGGCGCTGGACGACCGGGGCCTGGTCGGCGCGCTGGAGCAGCAGGCCGAGGCGGTGTCGACCGACGGGCTCCGGGTCCTGGTCGCGGCCGGGGACCTCGGTCCGCTGCCCGCCGCGGTCGAGGTCGCGGCGTACCGCATCGCCGGGGAGGCGGTCACCAACGTGGTCCGCCACGCCCACGCCACCACGTGCGCCGTACGCCTCGAGGTCCGCGACTCCCGGCTCGTGGTCGAGGTCGCCGACGACGGCGTCGGCATCGCCGAGGACGTCCAGGCGGGGGTCGGCCTGGTGTCGCTGCGCGAGCGGGCCTCCGAGCTGGGCGGCCGCACCAAGATCACCTGTCCCGAGGGCGGCGGCACCGTCGTCCGGGCCTGGCTACCGATGGGGAGAAGCACATGACCGACGTCCGCGAGACCGTGCGGGTGGTGGTGGCCGACGACCACCAGATCGTCCGGGACGGCCTGGTCGCACTGCTGTCCGCGCTCGACGGGGTCGAGGTGGTCGGCACCGCGGAGGACGGCCGCGACGCCGTGCACGTGGTCGGCGAGACGACGCCCGACGTGGTGGTGATGGACATCCAGATGCCACACCTCGACGGCATCGAGGCGACCCGCTTCATCACCCGCGCCCACGACGGCGTCCGGGTGGTGATGCTGACCATGAACGAGGACGACGAGACCGTGATGAGCGCGATCCGGGCCGGCGCCTCGGGCTACCTGCTCAAGGGCTCCGGTGCTGCCGAGGTGCTGCGCGCCATCGAGGCCGCCGCGGACGGCGGCATGGTGTTCGGAGCCTCCCTCGCGGGCCGGGTCGCGACGTACCTCTCCGGCGGCGGGCCGGCCCCGGCCGAGCAGCCGTTCCCCGAGCTGACCGACCGCGAACGCTCGGTGCTCGACCTGCTCGCGGGCGGCCGGTCCAACGACGAGATCGCCCGGGAGATCTACGTGTCCAACAAGACCGTGCGCAACATCGTCTCCTCGATCTACACCAAGCTGCACGCGGCCGGCCGGGCCGAGGCGATCATCACGGCCCGCGAGGCCGGGCTGGGCCGCGACCGGGACTGAGCCGCCCCGGGTTCGCGCGCCCGGACGTCGTACGTGGTGGTCAGTGGGTCTCGCCCAGGTCCTCGTGCTCGCGGTGCGTCTCGGGCTCGACCTGGAACGTCGCGTGCTGCACGCCGAAGTGCTCGGCGGTGCAGGCGACCAGGCGGTCGAGGACCCCGCCGACGCCGTCGGCCTCGAGCGCCTCGTCGGTCACCGTGACGTGCGCGGAGAGGCTGGGCAGGCCGCTGGTGATCGTCCAGGCGTGCAGGTCGTGGACGTCGACCACGCCGGGCATCGCGAGCAGGTGGGCGCGGACGTCGTCGAGGTCGAGGCCGGCCGGCGCGATCTCGAGCAGCACCACGACCGCGTCCTTCGCGAGCATCACCGAGCGCGGGAGGATCAGCACCGCGATGACCAGCGAGGCGATCGGGTCGGCGCGGTCGAAGCCGGTCAGCCAGATGACGACGCCGGCGGTCACCGCGAGGAGCGAGCCCAGCAGGTCGGCGAAGACCTCCATCGAGGCGCCGCGCTGGTTGAGCGAGTCGGTGTCGGAGCGGCTCAGGATCGCCAGCGACACGGCGTTCGCCAGCAGGCCGATGGTGGCGAACCCGATCATCGCCGGCGCGTCGACCGGCTGCGGCTCGCGCAGCCGCTCTATGCCGGCGAAGGCGAGGTAGCCGCACACGCCCAGCAGCACCAGGGCGTTGACGAGCGCGGCCAGGATCTCCGCCCGGTGGTAGCCGAACGTGGAGCGCGGGCCGGGCGTCATCCCCGCGACGTACGACGCGCCGAGGGCGAGCACGACCGCTGCGGCGTCGGTGGCCATGTGCCCGGCGTCGGCGAGCAGGGCCAGCGACCCGGCCACCCAGGCGCCGATCAGCTCGACGACGAGGACCGAGACGGTGACCAGCAGCACCAGCCGCAGGCGGGACCTGTCAGCCGCGCGCCCGGCCGCGTGCCCGTGCCCGTGTCCGTGCCCCATGGGCCCAGCCTAGGAGCCGGGCCGGGCGCGGCGCCCGCGTGACCGGTTCGGTGATTCGGGCCCCGACCGGCCGGGCCGCGGGTTACCGTCCCGTGAAGCCGGGACCGGGTACGGCCGCCACGTGGGGGCGAGATGTCACGACCGCGCACCGCACGGACCGCGCTGTGGGCTGCCGTCGTGCTGGCCTGCGTGCTCACCTCCACGGTGATGCTCCCCCGGCAGCCGGCCTCGAGCAGCGGTCCGGCTCCCCGGGCGGACGTCGTGCCGACCCCGCTCATCTGGGAACGCGGCTTCGCCGACCCGGCTGTCGTCGAGGTCGGCGACGGCCTCCTCGGCGTGGCCACCGGAGCGCGCAACGTCGGCCGCGCCTCCGCAGCGCGACCCGGCGGACCCTGGAGCGACCTGCCGGTCGCCTTCGAGGTGGAACCGAGCTGGGTGGTGCCGGGACAGCAGGTCTGGGCACCCGACCTCGCCCGCGTGGACGGTCGCTGGCTGCTCTACTACGCCGTCCGGGTCGAGGGCGTGGGCGCCACCGGCCGCTGCATCGCGGTCGCCGAGGCGCCGAGTCCCGACGTCACGTTCACCCCGCTCGACGAGCGGCCCCTGGTCTGCCCCGCACGGGCCACCACCCCGACCGCCTCCGACACGCTGTGGGCGCGGGCCCGGTCCCTGCCGCAGCAGGGCGTCATCGACCCGTCCCTGTTCCGGCGGCGCGGACGGCTGTACCTCCTCTACCGCACGCAGGGGGTCCCGTCGACGATCCGCATGGTGCGGCTGGCGGCCAGCGGCACCCGGGTCGCGCCCCGGCAGCGCAGCCGCGAGCTGGTGCGCAGCCCGGGCATCATCGAGAACCCGGTGCTCGTGCAACGGCGCGGGTTCGTGCTGTTCACCTCCGAGGGCTGGTTCGGCCACTGCCGCTACCGCACCCGGTGGCAACGCAGCGGCTCGCTGTGGGACTGGGGGGAGAGCCGACCGCGGGTGCTCCTGGACCGCGCGTCGACGGGTCTGTGCGGTCCGGGCGGGGCGGATGTCCTCCGGACCAGCACCGGCGCCACCCGGATCTTCTTCCACGGGTGGGTCTGCAAGGACAGCCCGACGCCGTGCCCGGCGGGCTTCCGGATCGAGGAGGGCGTCAGCAAGCCGGGCTCTCGTCGGGCGCTGTACGGCGCGCGTCTGGGGTGGACCCGAGCCGGGCGGCCGTACCTCGGTCGGTTCTTCGGGTCCTGACCGGCCGCGAGCCTCAGACCCGGCCCCACGGCCGGCCCGGGATCAGTCGTCCTTGTTCTCGGCGGAGAAGTGCGGGGTGCCCGCTTCGCACTCGGACTCGACCTGGCTCTCGCGGTGCTCGTCGCCGCGCCCGCGGAACTCCACCTTCACCTGGTGCGGGCCACGGTCCAGCACCTCGACCGCGAAGCCTCCGTCCGGTTGCGCCCCCATCATCCGGATGGTCTCCCCCCGGCACTCGGCGACCACGGTGCCCCCCACGCCCGACCAGGTCCGGCGCACCGCCCGCGCCCCCGAGGTGGACGCCGACGGCGCGGAGGCGGGCGGAGCGGCCGAGGGCGACGAGTCGTCGGGACCGTCGGTCGTCCCCGCACGCGGGGACGGCGGACCGCTCGGCCGCGCGGAGTCGGACGGCTCGGGCCGCAGGGTCGGCCGACTGGTGGTGGACGGCGCAGGCGTCACCGCCGCCCCCGGGGACGACGCTGCGGCCCCGGCCGCGACCTGCCCCGGATCCCCGCTGCCCGGGCTCGGGGCCACCCCCTGGCCGGCCCGTGAGATGACCACCCAGACCAGGCTCGACCCGACCAGGACCACCAGCAGCCAGGCCATCACGCCGAGCAGCCACCCTCGCACCGAGGTCATCGACCGACCTGACCTTTCCCTGCTCCTGACCGAACCGGCCCCCGGCGTGGCGCACCGCGCCGTACCCTGCCGACATGACCAGCATCCTCGTGATCGAGGACGATGCGGCGATCCGCAACGCGACCCGGCGCGGGCTGACCGAACGCGGGCTGGCGGTCACCACCGCGGAGACCGGCCTCGCCGGGCTGGACCTGATCCTCCAGCAGCGGCCGGACGTGGTGCTGCTCGACCTCGGGCTGCCCGACCTCGAGGGCCTGACGCTGATCTCCATGGTGCGGGCGGCCAGCGAGGTCCCCATCATCGTGGTCACCGCCCAGGACGACGACCCGACGATGGTGCGGGCGCTCGACGCGGGCGCCGACGACTACGTGGTCAAGCCGTTCGGCACCGACCAGGTGGCTGCCCGGATCCGGGCCGTGCTGCGCCGCGGCGTGCGTGGCTCGGGGGCCGAGCCGATCCGGGTCGGCGGGCTGGTCGTCGACGAGCGTCGTCGTACGGTCACGCTCGACGGGCGACCCGTCGAGCTGGCCCGACGCGAGTTCGACCTGTTGCTCGCGCTCGCCCAGCGCCCGGGCGAGGTGGTCACCAAGCGGGAGCTGCTGGCCGAGGTCTGGCAGCAGCCGTACGGCGGCTCCGACCGCACCGTCGACGTCCACCTGTCGTGGCTGCGCCGCAAGCTGGGCGAGACCGCGTCGGAGCCGCGCTACCTGGTCAGCGTCCGCGGGGTCGGTGTCCGTCTCGTCGACCCGACCGCGCGTTGATGCGCAGCCGGATCTCATGGCTGGTGGTGGCCACGACGTCGACGGTCGTGGTCTCGTTCGTGATCCCGCTGTGCCTGCTGGTGCGCACGCTCGCGGAGGACCGGGCGACCGCGGCCGCCGACCAGGAGGCCCGCAACGTGGCGATCCTGGTCGCCAGCCTCAGTGACAGTCCGCGGCTGCCCGGCCTGGTCGAGGACCTGGACAGCCGGGCCAGCCCGGAGACCGCCGTGCTGACCGCCGACGGCCGGGTGCTCGGCTCCGACGACACCAGCGCCGCGGAGCTGGCCGCCGACCCCGAGGTGCGCCGGGCGGTCGCGACGCAGGAGGCGTTCACCGTCGTCGACGGCGACGGGGCGCGGGTGCTGATCCCGGTGGTGGTGGCCGGCGGCACCGACGTGGTCCGGACCGAGGTCCCCAGCGACCTGCTGCGACGCGGGGTCTGGCCGGCGTGGCTGGGCATCGTCGGGCTGGGACTGGTGCTGATGACGCTCGCGCTGGCGATCGCGCTGCGGCTCAGCCGCCGGATCAGCAGCCCGCTGCTCGAGGTCGCCGGCGTCGCCCACCGGCTCCGCGAGGGCGACCTCTCCGCCCGGGCCGAGGTCAGGGGCACCGGCGAGACCGAGGAGCTGGCGCGCGCCCTCAACGGGCTGGCCGACCGGACTGTCGAGCTGCTCGCCGCCGAGCGCGCCGCGGTGGCCGACCTGTCGCACCGGCTGCGGACCCCGGTGACGGCGCTCCGCCTCGACGCCGAGGCGGTCCGGGACCCGGCGCTGGCGCACCGGCTGCAGGAGCACATCGCCGTGCTCCAGCGCACCATCGACGCGATCGTGCGGGACGCCCGGCGCCCGGTGCACGGCGACCTCGCCAACCGGAGCGACATCACCGCGGAGGTACGCCGGCGCTGCGGGTTCTGGTCGGCACTCGCCGAGGACCAGGGCCGGCCGATGGCGACCGACCTGCCCGACGTACCCCTGCCGGCGCCGGTGCCCGGCCAGGACGTGGCGGACCTGGTCGACGTGCTGATCGACAACGTCTTCGCGCACACCCCGGAGGGCACCCCGTTCCGGGTGTCGCTGCACGCGGGGGAGCGCTCGGTCCGGCTGGTCGTGGAGGACGACGGTCCCGGCCTCGGGTCCACGTCGCCCGCCCCGCGCCCGGGCAGCACCGGGTTGGGGCTCGACATCGCCCGGCGGACGGCGGTCGCGAGCGGCGGCGCCCTGGTCGCCGGTCCCGGGACGCACGGCGGCACCCGCGTCGAGGCGACCCTGCCCCGGGTCGCCGACTGACCACGGGCCCGGGCCGGGCGAGCAGCTCACGGGAACACGGGTCACGGGCTCACGGGCGCCCGTGGGGTCGCCCCGTCGTCCTCGTGCTCCTGCTCGTGCTCGGGCTCCTCGGCCTCGTGCTCCTGCTCGTGCTCGGCCGGCTCCTGCTCGGGCGGCTCGGCCGCCTCGTGCTCAGCCTGGTCCTCGGACTCCGCGGCCGGCGCCGCAGCGACCACGGGCGGGGCCAGCGGGGGTGCGACCGGCGGGAGCACCACGGTGTGGACGACGTCGGTGACGCACTCCCCGTGCCGGAGCGTGGCGGGCGGTCGGCACGGCGCCCAGACGAGTCGTGGCCGCTTCGCCACCGCCTTGGGCACCGAGGTGTCCGAGACGGGGGCAACGGTCGGCGCCGGCGGCGATGCCGCGTCGTACGCCCAGACGGCGCCGATCCCGCCGGCCGCCAGGGACACCATCGTCACGACCACGCTCGTCGTCCTCATGGCCACCCACCCTGCGACCGGCCGCGCTATGGCCGCGTCGCGGCGACCTCAAGATTGGGTCAAGAACCCCCATGACCCGGACTTAACACGTCCATGAGGCGCACTTGGCTCCCTCGCCCGGAACCTCGGGTCATGCCCCTGACCCCCCGCACCCGCGACCGGCACCGCCTCGCGATGAGCCTGGCCACCGGCACGACGACCGTGGTCGCGCTCACCGCCACGGGCTGGGTGATGGGTGCGGCCGCGCACGACTACGAGCACCGGCAGGCCGACCGGGCTGCGCAGGAGCGGGCCGCCGCGGCCCGGGCCGCCCGCGCGCAGGCGGAGTACCGCGCCGCGGTCGAGGCGGCGAAACGGCCCGCCGTCCTGCGGCAGGACCGGCCCTACCGCACGCGTGTGGTCACGCGGTACGTCCGGGCTGCCGGGTCGTCCGGCGCGGCCGCCCCGGCGCCGGGAGGAACGGTGCGCCTCCCGGCTTCCCCCGCGGGTGGTGGAGGCGGCTCGGCGCCTCCACCGGCCGCGGCACCCCCGCCGCCACCTCCCCCGCCGCCGCCGGCACCGAGCACGGGCTCGTGACGAGGATGCCGGCCACCACCCGGTTCCCGACGTGGGGCACCTACGTGTTCCTCGGCGTCGGGGACGAGCAGGACCTGGCACCGGCCCGCGAGCTCGCCGAGGCGGTGCTGGACGAGATCGACTGCACCTGCAGCCGGTTCCGGGAGGACTCGGACCTCACCCGGGTCAACGCCGCGCCCGGGACCCGGGTGGCGGTCGACCCGCTGCTCGCCGCGGCCGTGGCCGTGGGCCGCGACGCCGCGGAGGCGACGGGCGGGCTGGTCGACCCGCTGCTCGGGCGCGACCTGGTCCACCTGGGCTACGACCGCGACTTCGCCGCCCTCCGCGAGCGGCCCGACCCCGGCCCGTGGGCAGCGCCGGAGGCCCCCCGGACCCGGGACGCCTGGCGCCGGATCGAGGTCGACCCGGACGGCACGGTCACGATCCCGCCGGGCACCGCCCTCGACCTCGGCGCCACTGCGAAGGCGTGGGCGGCGGACGCGGTGGCGGCGGCGGTGACCGGCGAGCTCGGTGGGACGGTCGTGGTCAGCGTCGGCGGCGACGTCCGGATCGACGGCGAGGCCACGCTCTGGCCGATCGGCATCGGCGAGCGGGTCGAGGACGAGCCCGACGAGGTCGTCGAGCTCGACCGCGGCGGGCTCGCGACCAGCAGCACCCGGGTACGCCGCTGGGCCCGGGGCGGTGCCACCGTCCACCACCTGCTCGACCCGCGGACCGGTCGGCCGGCCGCCGAGGTGTGGCGGACGGTGACCGCGACCGGCCCCACCTGCCTGGCCGCGAACGTCGCCAGCACGGCGGCGATCGTCCTGGGGACGGACGCTCCGGGGTGGCTGGCCGACCACGGCGTCAGTGCCCGTCTGGTCGCGGCCGACGGCACCGTGGTCCGTACCGGCGCCTGGCCCGGGCCGCACGACGTACCGGGAGGTGAGGTGGCATGACCGAGGGACCCTTGCTCTGGTACGTCAACCGCGGGACCGGCGTGGTGCTCCTGGTGCTGCTCACCGGATCGGTGGTGCTCGGCGTGCTGGCCACGTCCGGGCGTGCCGGGAGCCGCGTGCCGCAGTTCGTGCGCCAGGGCCTGCACCGCAACCTGTCCCTGCTGTCCGTGGCGATGCTCGCCGTCCACGTCGCCTCGGCGGTGCTCGACTCGTTCGTCGACATCCGCTGGCGGGACGCGTTCCTCCCGGTCGGCGGCTCCTACCGCCCGGTGTGGCTGGGACTGGGCGCACTGTCGCTCGACCTGCTGGCCGTGGTGGTCGCGACCAGTCTGCTGCGGACCCGGATCCCGCACCGGTCCTGGTGGCTGGTGCACCTGCTGTCCTACCTGGCCTGGGCGGCGGCGGTCGCGCACTCGGTCGGCATCGGCACCGACGAGACCCGGGCCGTGCCGTGGGGCCTTCCTCTGACCATGGGCTGCGTCGCCGCGGTCGCGCTGGCCGGCGTCACCCGGCTGGTCCGGGCCCGGGTGCACCGGCGCCGCGCACCGTCGGCGGTGTCGGCATGAGACCCGCCTCCCCGGTCCCCGTCGCGGGCCCGTACGACGTGGTGCCCGGCCCGGCGCTGCTGGCCGGCACGGCCGAGGGTCCCGGGCTGGCCGCGCACCGCGACCGGCACGGCCCGCTGCCCGACCTCGACCTCGACACCCTCCTCGACCTCACCACCCGGGCCCGGGTCCGCGGACGTGGCGGCGCGGGGTTCCCGTTCGCCACCAAGCTCCGCGCAGCCGCCGGACGGCGCCGGCCCGTCGTGGTCGTCAACGCCGGGGAGGGCGAGCCGGCCAGCGCGAAGGACGCGGCCCTGGTCGGCGCCGCACCGCACCTGGTCCTCGACGGTGCGGTCACCACGGCCCGCGCGCTCGGGGCCCGCGAGGTCCACCTGGTGCTGCCCGGGGAGCGTCCGGACGTGGCCGCCGCCCTGCGCTTCGCGGCGCGGGAGCGCGACGACCGGCTGCGGGTGCACGCCCACGTCGCGGACGCCCGGTTCGTCGCCGGCCAGGAGACCGCCGTGCTCGAGCTGCTGGCCGGACGGCCGGGCTTCCCGGTCACCGCCTGGCAGCCGGCGTCCGTGGCGGGCCACCGCCGCCGGCCGACGGTCCTGTCCAACGCCGAGACCTGGGCGCACGTGGGCCTCCTCGCGCACCGCGGCGTGGCCGGGTACGCCCGGCACGGCACCGACCGCGAGCCCGGGACCACCCTGCTCACGCTGGCCGTCCGCGGCCGGCGGGCCACCGTCCGGGAGGTCCCGTACGGCGCGCGGCTGAGGGACGTCCTCCCTCCGGAGGCGTGGGGACAGCCGGCACTGCTCGGCGGGTTCCACGGGTCCTGGGTGACCTGGGAGACGCTCGCGTCGCTGCGGGTCTCGGTCGACCGCCTGCGCGCGCTCGGGACGCCGCTCGGAGCCGGGGTGGTGCTCGTCCCGGCGCCGGGCGAGTGCCCGCTGCGGCTGACCAGCCGGATCGTCGACTACCTCGCCGGACAGAGCGCAGGGCGGTGCGGCCCCTGCCTCAACGGGCTGCCGGCGCTGGCGTCGGCGCTGCGTGCGGTGGCCGCCGGCAGCGGCCGGACCGACCGGCTGACCGCGCTGGCCGGCCTGGTCGAGCGGCGCGGGGCCTGTGCCCACCCGGACGGCACGGCGCGGCTGGCGCGCTCCCTGCTGGCCGCGTTGCTGGGCGAGGTGGACGCCCACCTCCGCGGCGGCTGTCCCGCCCTGGCCGGAACCGCCCTGGGCGCGCCGACGCGCCGGCTGCACGCCGTACCGGCTGCTCCGGAGGGCGCGGCATGACCCGGCTACGCGTCGACTGGCCGGCCTGCCGCGGGCGCGGCCTGTGCCAGGAGGTCTTCCCGGAGCTGATCGACCTCGACGAGTGGGGCTATCCCGTGCTCGACGGCCCGGTCCCCGACGACCAGGTCGCGCGGGCCCGGGACGCGGTGCGGGTCTGCCCCACCCTGGCGCTGCGCCTGGTCGGCGGCTAGCGCAGCCACGTCAGTCGAGCTCGAGCGGCTTGCCGCCGAGCACCTCGCGACCGTGCGGCGCCAGCCACCCGTCGACGAGCGGTCCGCGAGGCACGATCCCCGACGGGTTGAGGTCGGTGTGCACGCGGTAGTAGTGCTCCTTGACCTGGCCGAAGTCGATCGTCTCCCCGAACCCCGGAGTCTGGAACAGGTCGCGGGCGTAGGCCCAGAGCACCGGCATCTCGGTCAGCTTGGTGCGGTTGCACCCGAAGTGCCCGTGGTAGACCGCGTCGAAACGGGCCAGCGTGGTGAACAGGCGGACGTCGGCCTCGGTGAGCTGGTCGCCCATCAGGTAGCGCTGGCCGGTGAGCCGCTCCTCCAGCCAGTCGAGCGCCGCGAACAGCCGGTCGTACGCCGCGTCGTACGCCTCCTGCGAGCCGGCGAAGCCACACCGGTAGACGCCGTTGTTGACGTCCTCGAAGACCCGGTCCATCACCGATTCCATCTCCGTGCGGAGGTCGGCCGGCCACAGGTCGGGCGCGCCCGGCCGGTGGTGGTCCTGCCACTCGTGGAACAGGTCGTGGGTGATCCAGGGGAAGTCGTTGGTGACCACCTGGCCGCTGGGGATGTCGACCATCGCGGGCACGGTGATCCCCTTCGGGTAGTCGGGGTCGCGGGCGAGGTAGGCCTGCTGCAGGCGCTCGATGCCGACCACCGGGTCGCGCCCACCCTCGTCGAGGTCGAAGGTCCAGCTGCGCTGGTCGTGCACCGGTCCGGCCAACCCGAGGGAGAGCACGTCCTCGAGCCCGAGCAGGCGACGCACGATGATCGCGCGGTTGGCCCACGGGCAGGCGCGCGCGGCCACGAGGTGGTAGCGGCCGGGCTCGACCGGCCGCGTCGGTGCGTCGGGCCCGTGCTCGGGGCGGCGGGCGTCGCGGGTGATCCGGTCCGGGAGGTAGTCCATGTCCCGGTCGAAGTCGCCGCCCTCCTGGAGGTACGGCGGGCTGTCGGTGCGGGTGTCGGCGCTCATGCCCTCCGAGCGTACGGGTGGACTGGACCAGATTTCCAAAGAACTATTTGCAAAGACTTCTTTGCAGTCTAGGGTGGCCGGCATGGACCCCCGCAGCTTCGTCACGCCAGGCCCGGAAGGGCTCAAGGCACTCAGCCACCCCGGCCGACTGCGGATGCTCGGCCTCCTGCGCACCGAGGGACCGGCGACCGCCACCACGCTGGCCACCCGGCTCGGGCTCAACAGCGGCGCCACCTCCTACCACCTGCGCCAGCTGGAGAAGCACGGGTTCATCGTCGAGGACACCTCGCGCGGCAACGCCCGCGACCGGTGGTGGCGGGCGGCGCACCAGTTCACCCAGACCGACGCGGCCCTGGCGACCACCGAGGAGGAGCACGACACCGTCGACGCCTACCTCCAGGCCGTCGGTGTCGTCTACACCGAGCAGCTCCAGCACTCGCTCGAGGAGCGGCGCACGCTGCCGCACGCCTGGCAGGACGCCGGCAACCTGAGCGACTGGTCGCTGCGCCTCACCCCGGCCCGGGCCAAGGCCCTGGTCGAGGCGCTGCACGACCTCGTCGAGGGCTGGCCGGAGGACGACGCGGACGACCCCGAGACGGCGGAGTTCCGGGTGAACATCAACGCCTTCGTGCGTCCGGGCCTGCTGGCCGCCGAGGGGCTGGAGGGGAACCCCCACGCGGAGGACGGACCGGACGACGGGCGCACGCCGTGAGCCGGCGGACACCGCTGTGGGGCTACCTCGTCGCGGAAGCGGTGTCGATCAGCGGCACCCGCCTGTCGATGATCGCGATCCCCTGGTTCGTGCTCACCTCGACCCGGTCGGCCACCATGACCGGGCTGGTCGCCGCGGCCGAGATGGCGCCGCTGGTGCTGCTGCAGTTCCTGTCCGGTCCGTTCATCGACCGGCTCGGGGCCCGCCGGGTCGCGCTGTTCTGCGACTGGGCCAGCGCCCTCGTCGTCGGCACCATCCCGCTGCTGCACGAGCTCGGCCTGCTCACGATCCCCGCGCTGGTCGGCCTGGTGGCGCTGGCCGGGGCGCTGCGCGGGCCCGGTGACGCGGCCCGGCACGCCATGCTGCCGCTCCTGGTCGAGCACGCGCACCTGCCCACGGAGCGGGTCACCGGTCTGGCCGGCGCGGTCGAGCGGAGCGCGTCGCTGGTCGGGGCGGCCGTCGCCGGCGCCGTGGTCGCGGCGGTGGGCGGCGCGGACGCGCTCGTGGTCGACGCGGGCTCGTTCCTGCTCTCGGCGGTCGTCCTCGGGATCACCACCCGCGGCCTGTCCCCGGCCCGACCGGAGCCGGAGGAGGACGCGCACGAGGTGGCCTCGTCGTACGTCCGCGAGCTGCGGGACGGCTGGCGCTTCATGCGTCGCGACCCGGTGCTGATGGGCATCGGCGTGATGGTCGCGGTCACCAACCTGCTGGACCAGGCGTGGTCCGTGGTGCTGGTGCCGGTATGGGCGAAGGAGAGCGGGTACGGCGTCGCGGCGGTCGGCCTGCTGGCGGCCACGTTCGGCGCCTCCGCGGTCGTCGGCTCCGTGCTGGCAGCGGCGTGGGCCGAGCGACTGCCGCGCTACCGGACCTACCTCGTCGCGTTCCTGATGTGCGGTGCGCCGCGCTTCGTGATGCTGGCCCTGGACGCACCGCTGTGGTCGATCCTCCTGGTCGCCGTGGTCGGCGGGTGCGCCTCCGGCTTCCTGAACCCGGTGCTCGGGGCGGTGCTGTTCGAGCGCACGCCACCGGACCTGATGGGGCGCGTGTCGGCGATGAACATCGCGATGAGCTGGTCGCTGATCCCGCTCGGCGGGATCCTCGGCGGCGTCGCCGTGAGCACGGCGGGCCTGGTCCCGGCGCTGCTGCTGGTCGGCGCGGCGTACCTCGTGACCACGATGGCGCCGGCCGTGCAGCCCCGCTGGAAGGAGATGGACCACCGGCCGGCCCGCGAGCCGGCCGGGGAACCCACGTCCGTCTAGGGTGCGTCGCCCACGGCGCGCCGTTCCCTCAGCCGAGGAAGCCCTTCGCCACCTCGAGGATCCGGTCGTTGGCCTCGGTCTCGCCGATGCTCACCCGGGCGCCGTCGCCGGCGAACGGACGCACGGTGACGCCGACCTCCTGGCAGGCGGCGGCGAAGTCGAGGGTGCGCTCGCCCAGCGGGAACCAGACGAAGTTGCCCTGCGCCTCGGGGATGGCCCACCCGATCGAGGTCAGCCCGTCGCGGACCCGGGTGCGCTCGGCGACCAGGGCGTCCACCCTCTCGAGCAGCTCGGACTCGGCGGCCAGCGACGCGACCGCCGCGGCCTGCGCGACCCCGGAGACCCCGAACGGCAGGGACACCGCACGCAGCGCGGCCGCGACCGGCTCCTCGGCGACGGCGTACCCGACCCGCAGGTTGGCCAGCCCGTAGGCCTTGGAGAACGTGCGGGTGACCACGACGTTCGGGAGCTGCCGCTGCAGTGCGAGGCCGTCGACCGGGTCGTCCATGCGCACGAACTCGACGTACGCCTCGTCGACGACGACCAGCACGTGCGGCGGCACCTTCGCGAGGAAGTCGAGCAGCGCGGCGTGCGTCACCGACGGGCCGGTCGGGTTGTTCGGCGTGCAGACGATGGCGACCTTGGTGCGGTCGGTGATCGCCGCGGCCATCGCGTCCAAGTCGTGCTCGCCGGTCACCGTGACCGGCACCTGGACGGACGTCGCGGCGGCCGCCGTGACCGCGATCGGGTAGGCCTCGAAGGACCGCCAGGCGTACACCACCTCGTCGCCGGGATCGCAGAACGCCTGCAGGAGCTGGTAGATCAGCGCCACCGAGCCGGTCGCCGTCGCCAGGTTGCCCACACCGACCCCGAACCGCGCGGCCAGCGCGTCGTACAGCGCGACCGCGCCCATGTCGGGGTAGCGGTTCATCTCGGCGACCACCCGCGACGCCGCCTCGACCACGCCCGGCAGCGGCGGGTAGGGGTTCTCGTTCGAGCTCAGCTTGTACGTCGTGAGGCCGGGGCGGGGGGCGGGCGGCTTGCCCGGGACGTAGGCGGGGATCCTCCCGACGTTCTCCCGGGGAGCGGGGGCACTGGTCATGCCCGCACCCTAGACCCCGGGGTCGGCGGCCCGTCCGGGGTCGGCGGGCCGGGCAGGGACCGGGGGTCGCCCCGGGTCATTTGGCGAGTAGTCATTTCGGTTCTGGGGTGTGTCCCCTAGTGTCGCGGCCCCCTCGCCCGCACATGATTCGGCTTGTGACACGTCGTCACGTGTAGGGGGAGATCTCGGGAACCCGTTGTGGGGCACGGGCGTCTGTCACCTCCGGTTCGGGGCCGGGGTTCTGCAGACACAGCGGCACAGGCTCTGGCGCCTGCCGCCTTCCTTGGGGGGAAGCTTTGACCAGCAAGCATCGTCGTGCCGCCACGCCCATGCGCCGGCTGTACCTCACACTCCGCTTTGCGCTCGTGCTCTCGATCGCGCTGCTCTCGGTGCCGTTCCTGAACGACATCGCCCGCGCCGAGGACGGCAGCGCGGCGCCGGCAGACCCGGGGACCACGAGCACCGAGTCGGCACCGTCCGACCCGGCATCCTCCGACCCGGCGCCGGCAGACTCCGCACCCGCCGATCCGGCCCCGGCACCCGAGCCCGCGCCGTCCGACCCGGCGCCGGTGGCCGACCAGCCCGCGACCGACCAGCCGACCACCGGCGGCTCGACCGCCCCGGGCCCGAAGACCGCGACCAGCTCGAGCGGCTCGAGCCTGACCAGCAGCCCGGCGGCCGCCGAGACCACCACCAGCAGCAGCTCGTGCGCCGCGGTCTTCCGGCACAGCACCACCAAGGTGCACGCGAGCGGCCACGACTACGCCGGGCTCCCGGAGTCCGCGTGGATCGCCGGCAACCTGGTCAGCGGCTACGCCGAGGGCGACTACGTCCCGCAGCGGGTCGCGCTGTCCGGCGTCCCGGTGGGCGTCCCGCAGACACTGGTGTTCACCTACGACCGCACGATCTCGGCCAACTACGCCTACGACTTCATGGCCGACCTGCAGATGACCGGCGGCACCGCCACCTGGGACGCTGCCCCGGGCAACCCGCCGATGCCGTTCGCGACCGAGGTCCTGGTCACGATCACCTTCACCGCGAGCACCAGCAGCCCCACGCTCTACTGGGAGGCGCACGTCGCCTCGGAGCTCGACTACCTCGACCGCGGGCTCGACCTCGGCGCCGGGGACATCGCCGGGTCGAACTACCACCTCGGCCTCAAGAGCCTCAGCTGCGGCAACGTGGGCACCCAGACCAACCAGATGAAGACCTCCGCGGTCGACGCCGGCAAGATCACCGTGGTCAAGGACGCGCGCCCCGACAGCCCCCAGGACTTCGAGTTCACCATCACCGCGCCGAACGCCAGCAACGACACGCGGCTCGACGACGACGCCGACCCGACGCTCTCGAACGAGACGCACTCGCGGGTGGCTCCGGGCAACGTGACCGTCCGCGAGACCCCGGTCGCCGGCTGGACGCTGTCGAGCATCACGTGCACCGTGGCCGCGATCAACCAGACCGGGGGCACCCCGGTCACCCCGGTCGCGAAGGACCTGGCCGACGGAAGCGTCACGGTCGCCGTGGCCGACGACAAGAACGTCACGTGCACCTTCGTCAACACCCGCGAGGCGCGCGTGCAGGTCGACAAGGTCTGGAAGATCAACGGAGAGACCTACGCCGACGGCGCGGCCCAGGCGGCGTACCCGCAGCTCGGCCTCACCTCGCAGCTGTCGCTGACCGGCCCGGCGCCGGCCGGCGCCAGCAACCAGGCCTGGGGGGCCTGGCGCGGCGGCTACAGCCAGGGCGAGAGCACGACCATCAGCGAGACCAGCGGCTCCGCCAACGCGCTGTGCGGTCCGGTCTCGGCGAAGGTCACCCGGGCCAACGGCGCCGCCGTGGACCAGGCCCTGCCCTGGTCGCCGACGCTCCAGGGCGGCGACAACAGCTACACGGTCACCAACACCGTGGACTGTCGTGGCCACGTGACGCTGGTCAAGGTCGTCGACAACGGCCCGGCGGTCGCCACCGCCTGGACCCTGTCGGCCACGGCGTCCGGCGGCGGGATGGCCGGTCCCTCGGGCACCACCGGCTCCCCCGGTGCGTCGGGTGACGTCACCGCCGGCGCGGCGTACGTCCTGTCCGAGACGGGCGGCGACAGCCGCTACGTCCAGAACGGCGCGTGGGCCTGCACCAACGGGGTCACGGTCACCGACCACACCGTCCGCGTCGAGGCCGGCCGCAGCACCACCTGCACGGTGCACAACGCCACCGCCCGGGTGACCGTGGTCAAGGACGTCGTGAACGACGACGGCGGCACCGCGACCCCGGGCCGGTGGACCCTGCACGCGGGCGATCACGCCGGCACCAACGGCAGCTCGTTCTGGGTGACCCCGGGCGAGGCCCTGGCGCTGGGCGAGTCGGGAGGTCCGTCGGGCTACACCCGCACGTCGATCGTCTGCAGCAACATCCCCGGCACGGCGGTCACCTCGGTGACCCCGGCCGCGGGAGCCGAGGTGACCTGCACTTTCACCAACGACGACGACGCCGCGGCCCTGTCGCTGAACAAGATCGTCGACAACGGCAGCACCGGCGCGGGCACCGACGCCTCCGCCTTCACGCTGACCGCCACCCCGCAACCGGCGATCGCCGGTCAGGACCCCGTGTCCGGCCCGGGCGGCTTCACCGCCACCGAGGTCAAGGCCGGGACCTACCTGCTCGGCGAGCGCGGGCCGGACGGCTACGACCCGGGCAGCTGGAGCTGCTCGGGCGGCTCCCTCGGCGGCACGCCGGGCGCGCAGACGGTCACGGTCGCCAACGGCGGTAGCGCCTCCTGCACGATCACCAACACCGCGCGGCAGCCGTTCCTGACGCTGGACAAGACCGTCCTCGGCAACGAGCAGACCGGCGGCACCGCCAGCGACGGCGACTTCGAGCTCCGGGCGACCGGTCCTGTGACCGTCCACGGGTTCGAGGGCGACGACGGTGACACCGACGTCACCGGCGTTCCGGTGCCGGTCGGCACCTACACACTCGAGGAGCTCGGCGGGCCGCACGGCTACGCCCAGGTCGGCGAGTGGTGGTGCGGAGCCGACCACCCGGTCGACGCGCAGCACCGGGTCCAGCTCGGCCTCGGTGACAACGTCACCTGCACCGTGCAGAACCAGGCGCAGGCACCGCACCTGACCCTCCTCAAGAAGGTGGCCGGCAACGACGCCACGGGCGGCACCGCGGTCGACACCGACTGGACGCTCTCGGCGTCCGGCCCGGTGACCGTCAGCGGCGTCGAGGGCGACGCGTCGATCACCGGCGCCTCCGTGAAGAAGGGCACCTACGTGCTCGCCGAGTCCGGCGGTCCCTCCGGCTACACGCAGACCGGGTGGCACTGCTGGGGCGGTGGGGTGCAGGGGGTCGACGTCCACGGGAAGGCGACGATCACGATCGCGCTCGGCGAGGACGTCACCTGCACGGTGGTCAACACCGCGCAGCAGCCGCACCTGACTCTGGGCAAGACCGTCGACAACGGCGACACCGGCGGCACCGCGGTGGACACCGACTGGACCCTCACCGCGACCGGTCCGGTGACCGTCAGCGGCGTCGAGGGCGACGCGTCGATCACCGGCGCCCCGGTCCCGGTCGGCACCTACGCGCTGGCGGAGTCCGACGGTCCGCACGGCTACCACCAGGTCGGCTGGCAGTGCACCGGCGGCACGCTCGGCACCGGCCCGAAGGGCGAGACCACGGTCACCGTCCCGTTGGGTGCCGACGTGAGCTGCACGGTCACCAACGCGGCCGAGCAGGGCACGCTGACCCTGGCCAAGACGGTCGACCCGAACGGCACCGGCGTGGTCGAGCCGGACACCGCCTGGACGCTGATGGCCGCGAGCGGGACGTACGCGATCTCCGGCGTCGAGGGCCAGTCGGCGATCACCGGGGCGGCCGTCCCGGCCGGCACCTACCTCCTCTCCGAGGCCAACGGCCCCGGCGGGTGGGAGCAGGTCGGCTGGGTCTGCGCCGACGGCAAGCAGGGCACCGACGACCAGGGCCGGCCCACGGTCACCGTGAAGCTCGGCCAGGCCGCCTCCTGCACCGTCACCAACCGCGCGGTCGCGAGCACCTGGGCGGTCACCAAGCACAACGACCGCCCGCGCGGCGCCACCGTCACCGAGGGGGAGGTGATCACCTACACGGTGACCGCCACGAAGACCTCGGACGGCGTGGCCGTCCTCGACGCGACCGTCACCGACGACCTCTCGGGGATCCTGCCGGACAAGGGCTCGATCGTGCCCGGCAGCATCACGGTGACCTCCGGCGCGCAGCCGACGCTGGTCGGCGCCGAGCTGCACTGGACCATCCCGGTGCTGGGCAGCACCCCGCAGACCATGACCTACCAGGTCCTGGTCGGTGACCGGCACGGCGTGACGCTCCGCAACCACGCCACCGGCGACGGGGCGGAGCCGTGCGAGGCCGGCAACCCGGACTGCACGACGGAGAACCCGACCCCGCACTACCTGCTCGACAAGTCGGTCGCGTTCGACGACGCGGACGGCGACGGGCTGGCGATGCCGGGCCAGGAGCTCACCTACACGCTGACCCTCCGCAACGACACCGTGCACGCGGTGGTCCGGGACACAGTCGTGACCGACGACGTCAGCGACGTGCTCGACGACGCCACCATGGCCTCGACGACGCAGGAGCTGGCCGGCCAGGGCCTCGTGCTCGACGACTCGGTCATCGGGAGCGAGCACCTCACCTGGACCGTCACCGGCCCGGTCGCTCCGGGCGCCACCGTGACCGCGACGTACCGCGTCACCGTGGACGACGGGGCCTGGGGCCGGCAGCTGGTGAACACCGCCACGCCGGACCGGGTGGGCGACTGTGTCGGCGCCGACGAGCCGGGCGACGAGTGCACCACCACGACCGGGACCAACCCGGTGACGACGCTGGTGGTCAAGAAGGTCGACCTGGAGGACTCCTCGGAGTCCCCGGCCGGGCTGCCCGGCGCGGAGTTCGCGCTGTACCGCGACAACGCGCCGTACGCCGACCCGGCCGACCCGCAGATCGGGGACGAGGACGAGGAGCTCGGCGTCCGGACCACCGACGCGGACGGTCTCGCGAAGTGGGGCGAGCTGCTGAAGGGGCACTACCTCCTCCAGGAGACCCGCGCCCCCGAGGGCTACGACCTGCCCGAGGCGACGACGCTCGCAGTCGAGGTCGACGACGGCAACTTCGTGGCCGGCGGCGAGATGGCTCCGATCGTCTTCCGCGACGCGGCGCTCGGTGACCTGATCATCACCAAGGGCCAGCAGGAGCTCGAGGGCACCTCGTGGGTGGAGTCCGACGGCATCGTCAACCACGGCGACGTCCTGAAGTACACCCTCCACGTCAGCACCCTGGGCCTCCAGAGGTTCCACGACGTCGTGGTCACCGACTACGTGCCGAACCGCAACCCGGCCGACGACGTCTCGACCGGCGCCTCGACGCTGGTGCCCGACTCCGCGGTCTGCCTCGGTGAGTTCGAGGCGGTCTGCTCGGTGGGCGTGGACGCGGACGGCCTGATCACCTGGAAGGTCGGCGACCTGCAGGGCCGACGCGTCGACCTCGAGTTCGTGGTCCGGTTCCCGGACCTGCCGGACGAGGTGCACTACGACAGGCACGGCGAGTACCGAACGGTGCTCTGGAACGTCGCGTACGCCGACTGGGCCCAGGCCGTCGGTGGCAGCCGCGACGGCCTCGAGTACCAGTACCTCTCGGCGGTCTCGAACGAGGTCATCGCGGAGGCGGTCGTGCAGAAGCCGGGCGAGCCGGTGGAGCCACCGCCGCCGGTCCAGCCCCCGGGCAACCCGCCGCACCAGCCGACGCAGCCGCAGCTGCCGTCGACCGGAGCGCCGGAGAACCTGCTCCAGCTGGCGCTGCTCGGTGCCCTCGCCGTCGGTCTCGGTGTCGCCCTGGCCGCCCGCGGCCGCCGCAGGGACGAGGAGGAGTCACCGGCCTGAACTGGCTTCTCCCTGACCGACGGGGTCCCTGTCAGTGGTCCCCCCCGCTCTGGCGCGGATCCCGTCTGGACGGCCCCGTCACCGTGAACTCAGCCACGGTGGCGGGGCCGTCCGCCCGTCCGGGGCAGGACGGCGCACGACAGGGCAGACCGGCGCTTCCGGCGGGTTCCGCTTTGTCGGACAATGACGCCCATGACCCCGAACGAGCCGTCCGCCTTCGGGACGCTGAGCCTGGAGCACACGTCGACGGTCGACCGGGTGGCCGAGGAGCTGCGGCGGGCGGTGTTCGACGGCGAGCTCGAGTCCGGCACCGCGCTGCGCGAGGTGGCCCTGGCCGAGTCGCTCGGGGTGTCCCGCTCCACCGTCCGCGAGGCCCTCGCGGTGCTGGTCGGCGAGGGGCTGGCAACCCGGGAGCCCAACCGCGGGGTGCACGTCGCCGAGGCCGACCCGGACTCGGTCCGCGACGTCTGCCGGGCCCGGGCGGTGCTCGAGGAGGCCGGCGTACGCCGCTGGCCCGAGGCATCGGAGCACCTCCGTGACGAGGTCCGCCGGGCCCTGGCCGCGTACGCGGCCGCGGAGGCCGACGGCGCGTCGTACCAGCAGGTCAACGAGAAGCACCTCGCCGTCCACCGCTCGCTGGTCGGGCTGCTCGACTCACCGCGGCTGGCCGCCACGGCCGAGTCGCTGAGCGCCGAGCTGCGGCTGACGCTGGCGCAGGTCGACCGGATCCGCCGCAACGCCCTCGACCAGGCCGGATCGCACACCGAGGTCCTCTCCCTGCTCGAGCAGGGAGACGTCGAGGGCGCCGCCGACCAGGTCCGGCGCCACCTCGCCGACGCCGAGGTGGCGATCCTCGCGGCGCTCGGGCCACGCGACGGCTGAGGGCCGGGACGGCCGAGGGCCCGGCCCTACAGTTGGCCCCGTGAAGTTCGTCATCTGGCTGCTGACCAACGCCGCCGCGCTCGCCGTCGCCGCCTGGGCACTCGACGGCATCGACTTCGAGGGAGCCGACTGGCAGGAGAAGCTGCTGCCGCTGCTGATCGTGGCGCTGATCCTCGGCGTCGTGAACGCGTCGGTCGGGATCGTGCTGAAGGTCCTGTCGATCCCGTTCATCATCATCACCCTCGGCCTGTTCCTGCTGGTGATCAACGCCTCGATGCTGCTGCTCACAGGCTGGATCGCCGACAAGCTCGACCTCGGGTTCTCCGTCGACGGCTTCTGGACCGCGGTGCTCGGGTCGATCATCATCACGCTGGTCACGTGGATGATCGAGCTCACCGTCATGGAGCGATGATGTCGCCGGCCGACGGGCTGCCACCTGCCCGGTCCGCCGACGGCTACCGGATCGCGGTGGTCTGCCTCGGCAACATCTGCCGCTCCCCCATGGCCGACGTGGTGCTGGGTGAGCGGGTCGGCGACGCCGGGCTCGCCGGCCGGGTGCGGGTCGAGAGCTACGGCACCGGCGGCTGGCACGTCGGCCGCCCGATGGACCACCGGGCCGCGGCCACGCTCACCGCCGAGGGGTACGACGCGTCCCGGCACCGCGCCCGGCAGGTCACGCGCGGGGACCTCGATGACGTCGACCTGGTGCTGGCCATGGACCACGCCAACGAGGCCGACCTGCGCGACCTGGGCGTGGACCCCGACCGGCTGCGGATGTTCCGGACCTTCGACGCCGAGGCCACGGCGGGGCATGATGACGAGGTGCCGGACCCCTACTACGACGGCGACGACGGCTTCGCGGAGGTGCTGACCATGGTCGAGCGGACCAGCACCGCCCTGGTCGACGTCCTCGCCGCGCGGTTCGGGCGCGAGCCCGGGGGGCCGGGACCGGCATGACCCGGCAGTCCGCGACCGCCCGCCGCGCCGAGGAGCTCCTCGGCGCCCCTGTGGTCGCGACGGCACCGGTCGCCGGCGGTGACATCTGTACCGCCACCCGGCTCAAGCTCTCCGACGGGCGCAACGTGCTGATGAAGACGCTGACCCCGGCACCGGCCGGCTTCTTCGAGGCCGAGGCACGCGGCCTGGCCTGGCTCGCCGAGTCCGACGGGGTCGCCGTACCGTCCGTGCTCGCCACCGACGACGAGTGCGTGCTGCTGCCGTGGATCGAGACCGGCAAGCCCACCCCCGACGCGGCCGTCGACTTCGGCCGCCGCCTGGCCGCCACCCACGCTGCCGGTGCCGACGGCTGGGGCGCGCTGCCCGACGGCTTCATCGGCCGGCTGCCGCTCCCGAACGCCACCGCGCCGACGTGGGCGGAGTTCTACGCCACCCGTCGGGTGCTGCCCTACCTCAAGCTGGCGCGCGACCGCGGCCACGCCGACGCCCAGCAGGCCGTCGCGGTCGAGGGCGTCGTCGGGCGGATCGGCGACCTGGTGCCGGACGAGCCGCCGGCCCGGCTGCACGGCGACCTCTGGAACGGCAACGTGCTGTGGGGCGGCGACGGGACGGTCAGCGTCATCGACCCCGCGGCGTACGCCGGCCACCGCGAGGTGGACCTCGCGATGCTCGCGCTGTTCGGGCTGCCGCACCTGGCGCGGGTGGTCGACGCCTACCAGGAGACGGCTCCGCTCGCGGAGGGCTTCGAGGACCGGGTCGGGCTGCACCAGCTGTTCCCGCTGCTCGTGCACGCCGCCATGTTCGGTGGCGGGTACGCCGCGCGGGCGGCTGCCCTGGCCGGCCGCTTCTGACCGGCCGCTGCTGATCGGCCGACCGCGACGTGACCGCCCTGCCGCCCGGTGTGGACCTCCGTCCGGCCACCCCCGACGACGCCGCGGCCGGGGCCCGCCTGCACCTGGCCTGCTGGCGCGAGGCGTACGGCCCGCTGGTCGACCCCGCCCTGCTCGAGGCCGCGCTCGACGAGGACCGGTGGACCCGGCGCTGGCGTGAGCAGGTCGCGGACGGCCCACCGCGGCTGCTCGCCGTGCACGACGACGAGCCGGTCGGGTTCGTCACCTGCGGCCCGGCCCGGCACGAGGACGCCCCGCTGCCGTTCGAGCTGTACGCCGTCTACGTTCGCGCCGCCTGGCACGGCACCGGCGTCGCGCAGGCGCTGCTCGACGCGGGCCTCGGCGACCGGTCGGCGTACCTCTGGGTGCTGGAGGGCAACGCCCGCGCCCGCCGCTTCTACGCGCGCAACGGCTTCGTCGCCGACGGCGGCCGCCAGCACTACCGCCCCCTCGATGCCTGGGAGCTCCGCATGCTCCGCCGACGCGCCCCCTCTTGATGCCCGACGTGCCCGGTCTTGACGCCCGACGTGCCCGGTCTTGATGGCCCAGGTGCCCGGT
>NZ_SDKM01000166.1 GCF_004519545.1 Nocardioides guangzhouensis | reverse complement strand
CGGGAATTCAGAAGTCTGAGGTGCATGCCGAGGTGCGGTAGGCCTCGTTAACAAACCGCAAAAAAATAGTCGCAAACGACGAAAACTACGCACTAGCAGCTTAATAACCTGCTCAGAGCTCTCTCGCCCTAGCTTCCGCACGTAAGACGGGGACCAACGAGGGATCAAACCCAAACGCGCTAGCCCGGATTCTCCCGCCTGAGAGATGAACGGTGAATTTTAATTCAGGATAGTCATTTACTAGCGTGTCGGTTCGCAGGTGGGTGGTGAATTTAAAGATCGACTAAGCATGTAGTACCAATGATGAAAG
>NZ_SDKM01000165.1 GCF_004519545.1 Nocardioides guangzhouensis | reverse complement strand
CGAGCCCTCCCGATCCGTAGGCGATGAGCACGGCGAAGGCCCCCGCGACGAATGCGCCGAGATAGGGAACGTAGCTGGTGACGAACGAGACCAGCGCGATTGTCCCCACGAGAGGCACGCCCAGGACCACGGCGCCGATCGCGACCACAGCCGCGTTGGCCGCGCCGATGATCGTCAGCCCGGTCGCGTACCCACGAAAGGCGCTCACCGTTCCGTCGAGAATGCTGCGCCCGACCTCTGAGGGAAGGCCGACATGGCCGGACGCCCAGGTCGTGATCTGTGACCAGTCCTTCAACAGGAACAGCAGCATGAAG
>NZ_SDKM01000164.1 GCF_004519545.1 Nocardioides guangzhouensis | reverse complement strand
CGAGGTTCTCGTCGTTGCGGTGGTCGGGGATCAGCGCCTTGCGCTTCTGTGCCGCCGTGCCCGTGCCCTTGCGGGGGAGGTCGAACCCGTCCATCGCCGGGTCGCCGGCGGCCACGGTCCTGCCCGTCTTCAGGTGCTGGCCGTCTGGGTCGTAGAACGCCTCGGACACCGGGTCGAGCGGCCCGGCGCCGTACAGCGAGTCGAGGTCGAGCGCCGGGGACCTGCCCTGGACCAGGTGGGCGGGGAAGACCAGGTCGCCGAAGGTCACCTTGGTGGCGTCGAAGGTGAGGTCGTGGTCGACGAACTGGCCGAGGTAGG
>NZ_SDKM01000163.1 GCF_004519545.1 Nocardioides guangzhouensis | reverse complement strand
CGAGGTTCTCGTCGTTGCGGTGGTCGGGGATGAGTGCCTTGCGCTTCTGAGCCGCGGTGCCGGTGCCCTTGCGCGGCAGGTCGAACCCGTCCATGGCCGGGTCCCCGGCGGCGACCGTGCGGCCGGTCTTCAGGTGCGTGCGGTCGGCCTCGTAGAACACCTCGGAGACCGGGTCGAGCGGCCCGGCGCCGTACAGGGAGTCGAGGTCGAGGGCCGGCGAGCGGCCCTGGATCAGGGCGGCCGGGGAGATCCGTTCGCCGAGGGTCACCTTGGTCGCGTCGAAGGTCAGGTCGTGGTCGACGAACTGGCCGAGGTAGG
>NZ_SDKM01000162.1 GCF_004519545.1 Nocardioides guangzhouensis | reverse complement strand
GTCGACACCTCGTCGACCAGGGTCCGGAAGTTCCTCGTCCGACCCGGTCTTGCCGACGCCGCCGAGGAACGGAGAGCCAGCGCCCAGGTGACGACCTGCACGAGGCGCAGATGAACCGTGGCGACGACCACGAGTTCAAGGTCAACCCCGGAGACGTCGTGTGAGAGCAGCCCTCAGGCGGTAAGTCGTCGACGACGTGGCGCGTCCGGCCCGAACGCGCTCACCAGCCGCGGGCGCGCCACTCAGCGAGGTGAGGGCGCTCGGCACCGATCGTGCTGTCGTTGCCGTGGCCGGGGTAGAACCAGGTCTCGTCGGGGAGCCGGT
>NZ_SDKM01000161.1 GCF_004519545.1 Nocardioides guangzhouensis | reverse complement strand
GCCGGATGTCCCGCACCCGGCCGGCCGCCTTCCGGAGGAAGTCTCCGTGGTCGAGGAGGCGCTCAGTCGCTGAGCCGCTCCCCGGTGTCGGTGTCGAACACGTGCACGTGGCGCGGGTCGGTGGTCACGAAGACCGTCTCGCCCTTCTGCACGTGGTCGCGCCCGCTGACCCGGATGATGACGTTCGAGGGGGTGCCCTCGACCCCGCAGGTGCCGTAGACGTAGGCGTCGGAGCCGAGCTCCTCGACCACCGTCACCTGCACCGGCAGACCGTGCTCACTGTCCTTCTCGATCCGCCACGCCTCGGGCCGCACCCCGACGGTGATGTTGC
>NZ_SDKM01000160.1 GCF_004519545.1 Nocardioides guangzhouensis | reverse complement strand
TCGGTGCGGAGGTCGCGGAGGATGCGGGTGAGGGTGCGGGAGACCTGCATCTGGGTGACGCCGATGTCGTCGCCGATCTCTTGCTGGGTGCGGTCCTCGCAGTAGCGCAGGTAGAGGATGCGGCGGTCGCGGTCGCTGAGCTTGCGGAGGGCGGGGGCGAGCAGGAGCCGGGCTTCGCTGGCGTGGGCGTCGGTGTCGTCGTCGGGGAGGAGGTCGGAGAGGTGGGAGGCGCCGTCGGCGTTGACGGGTTGGTCGAGGGAGGTGGGGGAGAAGGACCCGTAGGCGGAGCCGGCGTCGGCGACCTCGTGGGGGGTGACGTCGAGCTCCTCGGCGAGCTC
>NZ_SDKM01000016.1 GCF_004519545.1 Nocardioides guangzhouensis | reverse complement strand
CGAGCGCCAGCGAGCGTCTCGAAACCAGCGATCCCCGAGACGTGGCCGCTCGGCGCGCATTCCTGGCCACTCGGCGGGAGGATGGGGCCATGGGCGAGACGCGGGTCGGTCGGCACCTCGGAGCGCCGCCGGAGCGGGTGTACCGGGCGCTGACCAGCGCGGACGACGTGGTGCGGTGGAAGGTGCCGGGCGGGATGACGTCGCGGGTGCACCACTTCGAGGGGTGGGAGGGCGGCACGTTCCGGGTGTCGCTGACCTACGACGCCACGGACCGGCAGGGGAAGACCGCGGCGCACACCGACACCTACCGCGGGCGGTTCGAGCGGCTGGTGCCCGGCGAGATGGTGGTCGAGGTCGACGAGTTCGAGACCGACGACCCGGCGTTCCGGGGCGCGATGACGATCACGGTCACGTTGAGCGCGACGGCAGACGGCGGCACCGACCTGCTCGCGGTGCACGAGGGGCTGCCGCCGGGCGTGGCACCGGCGGACAACGAGCTGGGGTGGACCGAGGCGCTGGCCCGGCTGGCGGCGCTGGTGGAGTCTCCGGGGATCAGCGGTACGGCGTGAGCGCGGCGTACAGCACCGAGTCCTGCCACGTCCCGCGCAGCAGGACGTGGTCGCGCAGCCGGCCCTCGACCGACATCCCGATCTTCTCCAGCACCCGCCGCGAGGCGACGTTGTCGGGCCGGCAGGTCGCCCAGACCCGGCGCAGACCGAGCTCGTCGAACCCGAACCCGAGCAGGGCGGCGGCGGCCTCGGTGGCGTAGCCCTGCCCCCACCGGTCCCGGCGTACCGAGAGGCCCATCTCCGCGTGGTGCGGCCCGTCGCGGTAGATCCCGACCGAGCCGAACGTCTCGCCGCCCGGCTCGGTGACCGCGAGCGTGAAACCGGTCCGCGGCGCGGCCTCCTGCTCCTCCAGCCAGACCTGGAGGAACATCCGGGTCTGGTCGAGCGTGTTCGGTCCCCAGGTCACGAACCGGACGCTCTCGGGGTCCGAGGTGAACCGGTGCGCGGCACGCAGGTCACCGGGCCGGTAGTCCCGCAGCACCAGGCGGTCGGTGACGAGCTCCATGCCGGTCACTGTCGCAGAACCGGGTCGGTCCGCTCACCAGAACTGGCCGCTCGGCACACAACACCTCGCCGCTCGACGCACAACACCTGGCCGCTCGACGGTCAGAGCTCCTCGGAGAGGCGGATCTCGACCATCAGCTCGTCGGCGAGGCCCTCGAGCATCGCGCGGAGGGCGTCGGTGTGGGTGGCGGGCGGGGCGGTGAGCACGGCGTGCGCCTCGAAGAGCGTGCCGCCGGCCATCGGGGCGTCACGCACGTCGGTGCTGAGCTCGTCGATGCTGATGCCGGCGGCGGCCAGCGACGCGGAGATCTCGGCGACGATGCCGGGGTGGTCGGCGCCGAGCAGGTCGAGGTGGAGGACCAGGGAGTCGTCGGTGACCGGCTCGTCGGTGCGCTCGATGGACACCCCGAGGCCTTCGGAGCCCAGGGCGGACAGGTCGGCGAGCAGCGCGTCGAGCCGGCCGTCGGGGACCGTCACCAGGACGATCCCGGCGAACTTGCCGGCCAGCCGGGAAAGCTGGCTGCGCTCCCAGCTGCCGCCGTGCGCGACGATCGGGGCCGACAGCGCAGACACGACGCCGGGGCGGTCGTCGCCGACGACGGTGAGGATGCAGGTCGCCATCCCCGCAGGCTAGGGGAACCGCGGCACCCGCGTCACTGGCCCGCCCGGGCGGTGGAAGCGGGGTCAGGCCTCAGCCGGGACGGTGCGCGGCGAGCAGGCCGCGGAGGACGTCGTGGCCGTGGTCGAGGTGCCAGTGCTCGGCCCGCAGGCCGACGGCCCGGGCACCGTCGACGTTGCGGGTCGAGTCGTCGACGAGCACGACCTCGTCGGGCGCGGCTCCGAGGGCCGCCAGGGCGGCATCGAAGTACGCCGGCTCCGGCTTCGCCGCTCCCATCTCGCAGGAGTAGAAGGCCCCGTCGAACAGGTCGCCGTACCCCAGCGCCTGCCGCATGTACGCCGCCCGCTCGGGGTTCTGGTTGGTCGCCAGGTGGACGCCGAGCCCGTCGGCCCGGAGCTCCCGGACCAGCGCGACGCTCCCGGGCGCCACCGCGATCCGCTCCCACACCGCCGCGTGCAGCTCGGCCGCCGGGACGTCGACCCCGAGCCGGCCCAGCAGGTCGTCGAGCACGGGCAGGAACGGCTCGCCGCGCAGGCAGGCCTGCTCGTCCGTCGCGAGTGCCCCGAGAAGCTCCTCGCTGCGCTCACCGAGGAACGGGTCCAGCGCGGCCCGCCAGCCGCCGGGAAGGTCCTGCATGACGCCGTCGGCGTCGAGCAGGACGTGCCGCACCGGCGGTCGCTCCCCCGTCACCGGCGCTCAGTCCGTGCCGTGCGCGCGCACGAACGCGATGATCCTGTCCGCCAGACCCGGCCGGCACACGACGAGGTCGGGCAGGGAGACGTCGTCCTGGTTGTAGGCCAGCTCGGAGCCGTCGACCCGCGAGCAGAACAGGCCGGCCGCACGAGCCACCGCGACGGGCGCCGCGTTGTCCCACTCGTACTGGCCGCCAGCGTGCACGTAGGCGTCGGCCACGTCACGCACCACGGACATCACCTTCACGCCGGCCGAGCCCATCGGCACCAGCTCGGCCCCGATCTCCTCGGCCAGGGCCTCGACGAACGCCGGCGGGCGGCTGCGCGAGACCGCGATCCGGGGCACCGGCGAGGTGGACGGTGGGACCACCGGCGGCACGCCGGTGTTGAAAGTCTCGCCGAGCGCCGGCTGGGCGACCGCGCCGGCCACCAGCGCGCCGCCCTCCCAGAGCGCCACGTGGACGGCCCAGTCGTCGCGCGGCGGCTCGGAGAACTCCCGCGTGCCGTCGAGCGGGTCGACGATCCAGACCCGGTGGGCCGAGAGCCGGGCCTTGTCGTCGGCGCCCTCCTCCGACAGGACCGCGTCTCCCGGCCGGTGCTCGCGGAGCAACCCCATCAGCAGGTCGTGCGCGGCCTGGTCGCCGGCGTCCTTGAGCGCCTTGCCCTCGAGGCCCTCCTCCCGGACCTGCAGCAGCCGCTCGCCGGCGGTCGTGGCCAGCCAGGTGGCGAGCACGTGGTCGTCGGTCGCGGCCTGCTCGGGCGGGGTTCCGGGTTCGAAAGTCACCCGGTCACCCTACTCACGCCCTAGCCTGTGGGAGACACGGCCGCAGGGGCAGGGGGCGCGCGCATGAGCAGGCAGTACGACGTCGTCATGGTGGGGGCCGGCATCGTCGGCCTGGCCACGGTCCGCGAGCTGCACCGCCGCCATCCCGGCCTGCGGATGGCGGTCCTGGACAAGGAGGACGCGGTCGGCAGGCACCAGTCCGGACACAACAGCGGCGTGCTGCACGCCGGCGTCTACTACCAGCCCGGGTCGCTCAAGGCGCGGCTGTGCGTGCGCGGCAAGACCCTGATGGAGGAGTACGCCGTCGAGCACGGCATCCCGTTCGAGAGCTGCGGCAAGCTGATCGTCGCGCTGGACGACAGCGAGCTCGGTCGGCTGACCAGCCTGCTCGAGCGCGGCACCGCGAACGGCGTGCCCGGCCTGCGCGAGGTCGGCCCCGAGGAGCTGCGCGAGATCGAGCCGCACGCGGCCGGCGTCCGCGCCCTGCACAGCCCCGGCACGGGGATCATCGACTTCGGCCGGGTGACCCGGGCCATGGCCGACGAGCTGGTCGCCGACGGCGTCGACCTGCTGCTCGGCCACGAGGTCACCGGCGTCACCGGGCGCGACGGCGTCCGGGTCGTGGCGACGACGGGCGGCGAGGTCACCACCCGCGCGCTGGTCAGCTGCGCCGGCCTGCACTCCGACCGGGTCGCGGCGCTGACCACGCAGCCGGACGTCCGGATCGTGCCGTTCCGCGGGGACTACTACACGCTGAAGGCTGATGCCCGCTTCCTCTGCCAGGGCCTCATCTACCCGGTGCCAGACCCGTCCCTGCCGTTCCTCGGCGTGCACTTCACCAAGCGTCACGACGGCGAGGTGTGGGCCGGCCCGAACGCCGTGCTGGCACTGGCCCGCGAGGGCTACCGCCGGCGCGACGTCGACCTGGGCGACTCCCGCGAGGTGCTCGGCTACTCCGGCTTCCGCAAGCTGGCCCGGAAGTACTGGCGCACCGGCGCCCACGAGGTCTGGCGGGACCTGGTGAAGCGGGCGTTCGTGAAGGAGCTCCAGCGCTACGTCCCCGAGGTCCGGTCCGACCAGCTCACGTTCGGACCCTCCGGCGTGCGCGCCCAGGCCCTGGCCCCGGACGGCGCGATGGTCGACGACTTCCACCTCCAGGAGGGTCCGGGCTCGCTCAACGTGCTCAACGCGCCCTCCCCCGCCGCGACCGCGTCACTGGCGATCGCCGAGCTCCTCGCCGACCGCGCGGAGGAAGCGTTCTCCCTCGCCTCCTGACCCGGTCACCTCGGCGAGCAGCCCCGAGCCCAGCAGGTCGGTCGCCGCCGCGTGCAACCGCTCGAACGGCACAGCGCTGGTCTCGGCGATCTCGAGCAGGCTGGTGCGCCCGTCGGAGTAGCCGAGCGTCCACAGCATCGCCATCACCGCGTCCGAGGCCGCCTTGCCGCCCATCGACGGGTAGAGCCCCCGCGCCCCCAGCTGCGGCTCGCCGTACGGGCTCAGGTTGGTGTACGTCGTGTCGCGCTCGAGCACGTCGACGATCGAGGTCAGCGCCTCGAGGGACTCCGCCAGCTCGGCGTCGGTGACGAAGTCGAGGTCGTCCGCGGAGGTGTGGTACTCGGGGTACTCCCCGTGCGGGGTGCGGGTGAGCCGCCCGACCGGGAGGTCGAAGCCGACCGCGTTGAACTGCCGCTCGTCGTACCCGTACGGCGAGTAGTCGCGCAGCTCCGACCGGTAGCGGCGCAGCACGTGCGTCGCCGCCCGGTCGACCGGCCGGTCGCCGTGCCGGGTGCGCTTCCACACCAGCGGCCCGCCCCCGCCGAGGCCGGTCAGCACGATGCCGTGCCGGATCCGCGGGAGGACGTCGGGGTTCTGGCTCAGCCAGGTCAGCGAGCCGATCGTCCCCGGCGCGAACAGGAACCGCCAGCCGTGCCGGCGCCGCGGGCGGTCGGCCAGGTCGGCGGCCAGCTCGACGGCCACGGTCAGCCCGGTGAGGTTGTCGTTGACCAGGGACGGGTGGCAGACGTGCGAGCTGACGACAACCTCGTCCTCGGTCTCCCCGGGCAGGAACAGCTCGCCGTACGTCAGCTCGCCCGGCTCGAGCGTGCTGTCGACCAGCACGTCGAACGGGCCGTCGCCGAGCCGGTCGAGCTGGTGCTGCGACAGGCAGAAGCCCCAGCTGCGGTTGTAGTAGCTGGTGCGGTACGGGATCCAGTCCGGGTGGTCGGGCAGCGTGTGCAGGTGCGGGAGCAGCTCGTCGCGGGTGAACCGCCCGCGCACCGGCGTGCTGTAGGAGACCAGGTGCAGCGTGTGGTCGGCGAGGTCGACCAGCCGGTTGCCGTCGGTGTCCGCGATCCACGCCTCGCGCGCGTTCCACTCGTCGTTGAGGGTCCAGTCGAACACCCGGGTCCCCGAGGGCACGCCGACGCGACGCAACGGCACCGTCTCGGCGAGCACGTCCAGCGTCGCCCTCACCCCGTCGCCGCTGATGCTGCGCAGCAGGGGGTACAGCCGCTCCATGCGCCGACGCATCCGCGCCGAGCGCTGCCGGTCGGCAGCCGACGTCATGCTCAGGGAGCCAGGACGAGCATGTCGTCCATCCGGCCGGAGGCCTTGAGCCGGTTGATCTGCTCGAGGCGCACGAACCGCGACTCGAAGTCCTCGCGGGACAGGCCGTTGCGCTCCATGGCCGCGGCCAGCTGCTCGATGCCGTTCGGCACGGTCCACGCAGGTCGGAACGACGGGAGCAGGCTGGTCACCTTCCCGAAGTCGACCCGGTAGTCGCGCTTGTCCGCCGACGCGCCGTCGGCGAAGGTCACCGGGCAGGCGAACCGCTCCGACACGGCGTTCGCGATGGCGCGCACCTGGACCACGTCCTCGTCGCGGCCGATGTTGAACGCCTGGTCGTGGACCGCGTCGCGGTCGGCCTCGAGCACCGCCAGGAACGCGCGCGAGATGTCCTCGACGTGCACCAGCGGGCGCCACGGCGTGCCGTCGCTCTGCAGGCGCACCTCTCCGGTGGTGAACGCGGCACCGCTCAGGTTGTTGACCACGATGTCGGCGCGCAGTCGCGGCGACGAGCCGTACGCGGTGGCGTTGCGGAGGTACGTGGGGCTGAAGTCCTCGTCGGCCAGCTTGCCGATCAGCCGCTCGGCGATCACCTTGCTCTCGCCGTACGGCGTGACCGGGTTGAAGTCGCTCTCCTCGGTGACCGGGGCGTCCCCGGCGGCGCCGTACAGCGAGCACGAGGAGGAGAACAGGAACCGCGGCACGCCCGCGTCCTTCGCCACCCGCGCCATGTGCGCCGCTCCGTGGGCGTTGACCGAGTACGTCGCCTCCGGGTTGAGCTGCCCGACCGGGTCGTTGGAGATCGCGGCCAGGTGGATCACCGCGTCGAACCCGGCCAGGTCCTCCGGCCGCTGGTCGCGGATGTCACCCGTGCGCGATTCGTACCCGGTGGGCTGCGGACCGAAGTCGCACCCGTCGTACCAGCCGGCGTCGAGGCCGGTCACCTCGTGACCGGCCTCCCTCAGCAGGGGGACCAGCACGGCCCCGACGTACCCGCGGTCACCGTCGACCAGAACCTTCATCTTCTCTTCTCCCTCAACCTGTGTAGACGGCGTGCGCGAGGAGCTCCTCGGGAACGCCCTCGTCGAACGGCGCGATGACATCTGCGGGCAGGCGCTCCAGGTCGGTCACCCGGAGGTAGTCGCGCAGGGTGGTGCCGGTGCAGTGCGAGTCCACGTTCGGTGCACCGCGGCGGGCCTGGACGTCGGAGCGGTGGACCGTGCGGAAGTCGACGCTGATCCGGGTCCGGCCCGACGTGTTGGGGACCGACGAGTGCAGCTGCGCGCCGGAGAACACCATCATTCCGCCGACCGGCGGCACCGGCCGGATCTGCGGCTCGAGGTCGATCTCCTCCTCGGGCTTCGGCTGCACCCTGGTGTCGACACCGATCTGGGTGGCCGCGATCGCGCGGCTGTCGCGGTTCCACTCGTAGTAGTTGTAGTTCGCGCTCCCGTTGGAGATGGCCCGGTCGAAGTACGCCGGGTGGAACGCGACCACGTTGTCGGGCTCCACGTCGTAGATCGGGAGCCACCAGTTCACCTGCATCATCGGCGCGGAGTACCACGTGTCCCGGTGCGCGTGGAACGCGTAGGCGATGCCGGTCGTGAGGTAGTCGTCCGACGTGGACGTGCGCAGCCGCGGGACGTCGAAGTAGGTCAGGTCCGGGTCGCAGCCGTGCTCGGTGAGGATGGCACGCAGGTGGGTCTTCGAGTCCGGGTGGTGGATGAACGCCGGCTTGAGACGTGCCAGCGTCATCGCGTAGGACTCGACGTCCATCTCGTGCTGCGCGCTCTCCGGATCGCGCCCCCCGAAAGCCTCCTCGACCATCCCCCGCGTGAAGGCGACGAACTCACGGATCGCCGGTGAGTCGGTGTGCACGAACAGCTCACCTCGGTAGAGGAGCTCGCGTCGCTGGTCGTCACTGATGGTCGGGTCGACGATGATGCTGGTCATGGTGTTGTTCTCCTTGGTTCACGACAGCCCCCGTGCTGCCGAGTCTGCGGGGAGTCGAACGCTCCCGTAGGGCGGGCGCGACCGGACGGCCGTGCAACAGGCCGTCGACGCCTCCCGCGCCCAGGCTCCGGCGGTAGACCTGCAACGCGTGTCGCACGGCCCCGACCGTGAGCTCGATGTCCTCGTCGGTGTGAGCGGCGGAGATCACGAACGACTGGCCCAGCACCCCGTGCTTGAGGAGCTCCTGCAGGAAGAGGGTCCGGTGGGCCTGCGACGGCTTCCCGTCGGCGTCGCGGGTCACGAAGACCAGGCACGACGGGCGCCCCGTCACCTCCACGTGGTCCTCCAGCCCGGCGACCCGGATCTCCTCGGTGACCGCCTCGGCCAGCTTCACCCCTTGGCGTTCCATCTCTCCGACCACGTCCCGCTCGCGGTAGGAGCGCTCGACGGCGAGGTACGCCGCCAGCCCGGCCGTCTCGGGTCCGTGCGTGGTCGAGAGCAGGAAGACCCGCCGCCCGGAGGTGCGCAGCCCGCCGAGCTCCATGAGCTCCCGTCGGCCGGCCAGTGCCGAGATCGCGAACCCGTTGCCGAGGGCCTTCCCCCAGGTCGAGAGGTCCGGGGTGACGCCGTAGACGTGCTGGGCGCCGTGCAGCGACCACCGCATCCCGGTGATCATCTCGTCGAAGACCAGCACGAAGCCGTCCCGGTCGGCGAGCGCCCGCAAACCCTCGAGGAAGCCCGGCGCGGGCTCGGCGAGGGCCGTGCCCGCCTCGAGGATCACGCACGCGACGTCGCCCGGGTGTGCCGCCAGCACGGCCCGCAGCGAGTCCAGGTCGTTGTAGTCGAAGCCCAGCGTCAGCGCGCTCTCCTCCGGAAGGGTGCCCGCGTTCATCGGCGTGGTGCCGATGAACCAGTCGTCGGTGGAGAAGAAGGGCTGGCTGCGGCAGATCGCGACGTGCCGGCGCCCGGTGGCGGCGCGGGCCAGCTTGACCGCCGCCGTCGTCGCGTCGGAGCCGTTCTTGGTGAACTTCACCATGTCGGCGCCGGGCACCTGCGCCAGGAAGGTCTCCGCCGCCCGCAGCTCCAGCTCGGTGGGTCGCGTGAAGCTGGTGCCTTCACCGATGGCGCGTCGTACCGCCTCGACGACGGGCTGGTACGCGTGCCCCAGCGTGACCGACCGCAACCCCATGCCGTACTCGACGTACTCGTGGCCGTCGAGGTCGACCACCCGGGCACCGCGACCCCGGACCAGGATCGGCGCCATGTCCTCGGGGTACTGGTCGGCACCACGGGCGTAGGTGTGTGCCCCGCCGGGCACGAGCTCGTGCAGCCGCTGCTGCGCGGCGTTCGACGCCGCGTAGCGTCCGGTCGCCGCTGCGCCCTCCGCCGGTGCGCGAGGGTCAGGCTCCGTCATCGTCACGACTCCCCCTCCCCGGTCGGGTCGATCAGTACCTTCCCTGCGAAGAAGGCCTCGGCGTACTGGTGCCGCGACTCCATGCCCCTGATACGCATCAGCCCGAGGAACATCTCGTCGTCCCACCAGTCGCGGTCGGCCTGGCTCGGGTAGGACTCGTCGAGGAGCTCCACCTTCCGGTGGGCGTCCTCCGCACTCAGCCCGACATAGTGCGTGGGGGCCGCCATGTCCCCGTCCCACTTCGGGATCTCGTAGTGCAGCACGAGCGCGTTCCGCCAGACCGTGGTCGCCAGGCGGCCCACCAGGCGGTGGTCCTGGTGCGCGTCGTCCACCCGCGGTACCAGCACCAGGTCCGCGCGGCCGGCCGCGGCCAGTCCTTCGAGCGACTCCTTCACCGCGTCCCAGTGGGCCGGGAGCCGACCGTCGGGGAGACCGAAGGCCTCGAGCTTCGCCCCCGGGACGAAGCGGTCCAGGGCGCCGCGTGCCTCGTCGACCCGGTCGGGCCTGCCGGTGAGCACTGCGCCGGACAGGCGCAGGCCGGGCCGTCGCGCGAGCCGCAGCAGCGTCCCCCCACAGCCGATCTCGATGTCGTCGGGGTGGGCACCGAGGCACAGCACCTCGAGCGCACCCGTCGGCAGGGTCAGCCCGATCATGTCGCCCCCCTCTGACGCGGTCGGGTGAATAGCCACGCTATCCGAATCGATCGGGTGGCGGCATCGTCCCGTAGGACACTGCTGCATGGTCCTCCCGGGTCGTGGGCTGGTCCACTCGGACCCCGGACACCCCGAGGGATCCACTGGGGTGGGTACGGCGTCGGCGCACGGCTGGCGCGCGCTGCGGTGGCCGTCCCGGCGCCGTTCCGGCTCAGCGCGTCCCGTTGACCGCGGTCAGCTCGGGCTCGACCGGCAGCACCGGGCGCCCCGCCTCGACCGGATGGTCGCGCCACAAGGCCCACGGGCTGATGCCCTGCTTGTACTGCGACTCCAGGGCGGTGCGCTCCTTGAGGGTGTCCATCGGCGCCCAGAACCCGCCGTACGGGACGGCGCGGACCTTGCCGAGCCGGGCCGCCTTCACGCACCCGTCCATCACCAGGTCGTCGCCCTCGTCGAGGTAGTCGAAGATGCCCTGGCGCAGCACGAAGTAGCCGCCGTTGATGCGCATGTCCATGTCGGCGACCGGCACCAGGCCCGACACCCGCCCGTCGGGACCCACGTCGACCACGTGGAAGGAGTCCTGCGGCTTGACGGCGAGGAACTGCGCGACCGCGTCGGTCCCGGCGAACTCCTCGATGAGGTCGTTCATCGGGGCGTCGGTGAGCACGTCCCCGTAGTTCGCGAGGAAGAACTCGTCGCCCTCGAGGTACGGGCGGACCCGGCGCAGCCGCTCCCCGATCGCCGTGTCCATGCCGGTGTCGATGAACGTGATCGTCCAGTCGCTGATGTCCGTGCTCAGCATCTCCACGTGCTGGCCGCCCTTGGTCAGCACGAAGTCGTTGGACGCGGTCTCGCGGTAGTCGAGGAAGTAGTCCTTCACCGCCTGGGCGCCGTAGCCCAGGCACAGGACGAACTCGGTGTGCCCGAAGTGGGCGTAGTAGCGCATCACGTGCCACAGCACGGGCCGACTGCCGATCGGCATCATCGGCTTGGGCAACGACTGGTTGTCGGCACGCATCCGCATACCGAGTCCCCCGCAGAACAGAACGACCTTCACGTCTGGCTCCCCGTCAGAAGATCTCGAGCTCGGGCAGCGCCACCACCAGCTGGCCGCCCCACTCGCGTACGTACTCGAGCTGGGAGCTGATCTCCTTGCGCAGGTTCCAAGGCATGATCAGCACGTAGTCGGGGCGGGCCTCGGCCAGCGCCTCGACGGGATGGATCGGGATGTGCGTCCCCGGCAGGAACTTCCCGTGCTTGTGCGGGTTCCGGTCGACGCTGAACTCCACCAGGTCGCTGCGGATCCCGCAGTGGTTGAGCAGGGTGTTGCCCTTGCCCGGGGCGCCGTACGCGACGACCTTCCGGCCCTCGCGCGAGCAGCCGATGAGGAACTCCAGCAGGTCGTTGCGGACCTTCGCGACCGACCCCGCGAAGCCGGCATGTCCCTCCAGCGTGTGCAGACCGGCCGCCGCCTCGTCCGCCAGCACCCGGGCGACCGCGGTCGACGGCTCCCCGGCGGACTCGGTCGGCATCGACCAGGTGCGCAACGAGCCCCCGTGGCTCGGCAGCTCCTCCACGTCGACGACGGTGAGACCCGCCGCCGCGAGCACCCGCTGCGTCGTGAGCAGCGAGACGTAGCAGAAGTGCTCGTGGTAGATCGTGTCGTACTCGTTGCCCTCGATCAGCCGCAGCAGGTGCGGGATCTCGATGCTGAGCGTGCCGTCGTCGGCGAGCAGCGAGCGCAGCCCCTTGCTGAAGTCGACGATGTCGGGCACGTGTGCGAACACGTTGTTCGCGCAGACCAGGTCGGCCTTGCCGTGCACCTCGGCCACCTTCGACCCGCTCTCCTCGCCGAGGAACATCACCTCGGTCGGCACGCCGCGGGCCACCGCCGCCTCGGCCACGTTGGCCGCCGGCTCGATGCCCAGCGAGCGGATGCCGCGGGCCACGCTGTGCTGGAGCAGGTATCCGTCGTTGCTCGCGACCTCCACGACGAACGAGCCCTTGCCGAGCCCCAGGCGCTCCACGGCAGTGTCGACGAAGTCCTTCGCGTGCTGCACCCACGAGTCCGAGTACGACGAGAAGTAGGCGTAGTCGGTGAAGATGTCCTCGGCCGGGATGTAGGCCGGGAGCTGGACGAGCAGGCACTCCGAGCACACTCTGACGTGGAGCGGGTAGAACACCTCCCCGGCGTCGATCTGGTCGGCACTGAGGTAGCTCTCGCACGGAGGCGACATGCCCAGGTCGACGAACGTGTGCGTGAGCTCGCTGCCGCACAGACGGCACAGCGGATTGGACACCGTGGTTTCCCCCCTTGGTGGTACATCCCCGAATGGCGCCGCTCGGGCGCTGCCTAGAAGGGTGTCAAGAAAGTCCGCCCCGGATACGCGGCGATGGGAAACACTGGGGGAAGACCAAGGGAGGGGCTAGGCCATGGAGTTCATGCCGACAGGCATCCCCGGACTAGTGAGGTTCCGTCCCACCCCGCACCGGGACGAGCGCGGCTTCTTCAGCCGCACGTTCGACGCGGAGGTGGCCCGGGACGCCGGGGTGGATCCGGACTCGTTCGTGCAGGACAGCATGTCGCGGTCAGCCCTCGGCGTGGTGCGTGCCCTGCACCTCCGGGTGGGCCGGGGCGAGGCCAAGCTCGTGCGGTGCTCGCACGGGCGGATCTTCGACGTGGTGGTCGACCTGCGGCCCGGGTCCCCGACGTACGGCCGCTGGGAGTCGTTCGACCTCGACGGCGACACCCAGGAGTCGATCTACATCCCCGCCGGGTGCGCCCACGGGTTCCAGGCGCTCACCGACCCCGCGGACACGTCGTACCGCATCGACCGGGAGCACGACCCGTCCGAGGCGCTCACCATCGCGTGGGACGACCCGGAGCTGGCCATCCCATGGCCGCTGCCTCCCACCGTGATGTCCGAGGCCGACCGTGCTGCGCTCCCGATGTCCCAGCTGCGCGACCGGCTCGGCGACGTGCAGGCGACGCATCACCCGTGAGCCGGCAACGGCTCGTTCGCGCTACGCACCACCGTCGTCACGCGCGTGCTCGGCTCGGCGCGAGGACGACTCGACCGGGCCCTGCCCGACACGAGCCGGCGCATCGGGGCCCCGGAGAGCGAGATCGGGCGCGTGCGTCGCACCCACCGTCTCGAGGAAGCTGATCAGGCGAGGGACCACGACGTCCGCGGCGTAGTCCCGCTCGAAGCGCGCCCGGGCAGCGAGCCCGGCGCGCTTCGTCTCGGCCTCCGAGGCCAGCAGCCCGACCAGCACGTCGGCCGCACGCGCCGGCTCGTCCAGGGGCCAGTACCGGCCCTCCTCCGGGTCGTCGATGAGCTCGGCCAGGGCCCCCGCATCCGTCGTGACCACCGGCAGCCCGGCGGCCATGGCCTCCATGACCGCGATGCACGACGACTCGGAGTACGACGAGTGCACGTAGGCGACATATCCCGGCAGCTTCTCCTCGACGTCGGGCTGGAAGCCGAGGAACCGGACCTGCTCCGCGATGCCGAGCTCCTCTGCCAGGCGGGCGAGACGTGCGTGCTCGATGCCCTCACCGAAGAGGTCCAGGGTGTAGACCTGTCCACGCGACCGGGCCTCGGCCAGGATCTGGAACAGGTAGCCGTGGTTCTTCACCGGCAGCAGGTTCCCCACGGACACCAGGTCCCCGCGGCGCGGACCCGGTCGTGCGGCCGCGGGACGACCGACGAAGTTCGTCACGACGCGACTCGGGACCTGTGCCGCCTCGGGCAGCCACTCCAGCAGAGCGCGCTGCGCCCAGCGCGAGACGTACACGAGACCGTCGACCGTGGGCACGACCTGCCGCTCGAGCCGGCGGATCGCCCGATGGGTGCGGCCGTTCCACGAGATGTAGGAGCGGTGCGCCCACTCGTCGGACTGCGAGCTCACGAAGTGGACCGCCAGCACGACCCGCTGCTCGGGACCACTCCGGGCCCGCAGCGCGGCCCGGGCAGATACCGGGCAGTGCACGTAGACCACGCACGGTCCGGTGCGCGCAAGCTCGTGGCGCAGGGCCCAGCGGAGGAAGACCTCGTGTGAGCGGCGGTACCACCGGACGTGTGCCGCGCTGCTCACCCTCTCGAGCACCGGCGAGACCGCGAACACCGCCAGGATCACCAGCCGTCGCCAGGGACTGGACCCGGCCCAGGTTCGTGGTGTGACGAGCTGCGGTGCTTCTCCGGATCCTGCCGCGACGTGCTCGCGCAGCTGACGCACGTGCGTGTGCACCCCGGTGATCCCCTGGTCTCGAGCCAGCATCGCGACGACCAGCGGCACGTGGTGCCGCGACCTCGAGTCGGCCGTGGTGGTCACGACACGGCCTCTGGCAGCGCCTGGGCCCGCAGCGCCCGGTCCTCGGCGACCTGGTTCCGGAGGGCACGCCATGCCAGTACGACGCCAGTCCATGCGGCGATCGCCGTTCCGATCATGGTGCCGGGCAACCCCGCCACGACGGCGCCACCGACAGAGAGCACGACGACGAGCGTCGAGCAGGCCAGCATCACCCGGAGGCTGCGTCGGGCCCCACCCAACGCATGCAGTCCGGCACCCGCTCCGGCCATGAGGCTCGTGCCCATCAGGGAGACCGTCGCCAGCGGGACCAGCGGACGGGCCTCCACCCACAGGTCGCCCACGACCAGCTGACCCAGACCGTGGGGCAGCAGGATCCAGAGCAGCAGCCCCCACGAGAGGGCCGCGGCCGCAAGGGCCATTCCCCGCACCAGGCACGCGGATCTCACACGGTCCAGGTTCTCGCGGGCGAGGACTCCCAGCTCCGGGATGAACACGGCACCGGATCCGTGCAGGAGCACCTGGAAGGGACCCATGAGCGTGTTGACCACCTGCAGGTACCCCACCGCACTCAGGCCGAGCGTGTAGCTGACGCCGGACGCGCGCAGCTGACCGGACCCGCTGCCGGCCATTCCCTCCATCATGAACCGGACATTCAGGTCGCGGTGAGCAACGAGCCAGGCGCGGGTCTGACCGGGCCGGGGAAGGCACCATGCCTGCCAGCACCCGGCGAGTGCCGCCACACCGGCACTGCAGCCCCACGCCAGGACGAACCCGAAGGCGCTCGGCTCGCTCATCTCCGCCACCACGGTGATGGTGGGCACGAGAGCTGCCGCCCACACGAGGTCGTTCACCAGCGCGGCCTTCGGTCGGCCGTCGACGAAGAAGGCGTAACGCCAGGCGTCCTGCAGCAGCAGGAAGGGGAGCACGAGACCGAGCGCGAGCATGGCACCGCTGATCGGCGCCGGCACGTAGAGCGCCACGAGCATCACGATCAGTCCGGCCGTGACACCGACGACCGTCGCGGTACCGGTGCTACGGCGTACCGCGGACCGCCACGTCGCGGGATCCGAGCCGCTGAGCCGCACCATGAGCGGATCGGTGGCGAGGCCGCGGGAGGCCGTCAGGGCGACCGTGTAGGTGAGGAAGGCGAGACTGTAGGCACCGAGGTGCGTCGCGTCGAGCTGGTGGGCGGCCGTGGCGGCCACCACGAAGTTCGTCAGGCTGGACACGGCCTGGTCCCCGATGCCCCAGCCGAGTCGGCGCAGCAACGAGATGCGCGGCCATGCGCGCCGCCGGCGATGCGCCGCAGGCACAGACGCCATCAACACCTCACTTCGACGCCCCCGCCCCGCCTGTGCATGAAGCTCCTGGGGCCTGATGCTCCATCCTCGCGCGTCCAGTCCGCACGGTCGCACTGATTGACCGAACACTGGGGTGACATGGTCCGGTCGGGGCATGTTGGGAGAACTTCGCCCGAAACCTGCATGCGCTCTCGCGCCCGGCCTAGGCTGGTGAGCACCGGGGACTCACATCGGTCCTCGCGTCGACCCTGCCGGGGGAAAGCAGAGGTGGAGGACGCATGCCGCCCAGGCTGAGCATCGGACTGCCGGTCTACAACAACGACGACTTCCTCGCCGAGTCGATCGACGCGCTCCTCGGCCAGACCTTCAGCGACTTCGAGCTGATCATCTCGAGCAACGCGTCCACCGACGGAACCGACGACATCTGCCGCGAGTACGCAGCACGGGACTCGCGGATCCGGTTCTTCCGGCAGGACCGCAACATCGGAGCGGCCCCACACCACGACTTCGTCTTCCGCAAGGCGCAGGCCGGGCTGTTCAAGTGGGCCTCCGGAGACGACCTCTACGCCCGCGACCTGCTCGAGCGCTGCGTCGACCTGCTGAGCGTCCACCCCGAGGCGGTCCTCGCCCACAGCTGGACGGCGGCCGTCGACTCGACCGGCACGGTCGTGCAGGCGTTCGAGTACCCCCTCGCCACCGACTCCCCGGATCCCCGCACCCGCCTCCACAGCATGCTGTTCGGCGGCGACGACCTTCCCGGCGCGATCCGGGCGGACGACTTCTACGGCGTGATCCGCTCCGACGTCCTGCGCAAGGTGAAGCCGCACGGCAGCTTCCACCATGCCGACCAGACCTTCATGTGCGAGCTGGCCCTGCACGGCCCGTTCGTGCAGCACCCGGACTTCCTGTACTTCCGGCGGCACCACCCCGGCCGTGCACACCAGGCCAATCCCAGCATCAAGTCCTGGTGCTCCAACCTCGATCCTCGACGGAGCGGCCCCCTGCACCCCACGGTCCGTCTGCTCGCCGAGTACCCACTGATGAACCTCGGGATGGTTGCCCGGGCCCCGCTGTCCGCTCGCGACCGCCGACGGTGCTACGTCGAGGTGGCACGGTGGATGGTCGACCGGGGGCTCCAGCGCTCTCACGGGCGCCCCGAGGACTCGCTCGAGATCGAGCCCGTCGAGCCCGGCTCGATCCCGATGCGCTCCCTCGTGGCCGGCCAGCAGTCCGGATCCTGATCTTGCCGCGACGGAGGAGGAACGGACCTGCCGTCGGCCTGTTCGGCCGCCTCGGCGCCGGGAACATCGGGAACGACGCGACCATGGAGGTGGTGCTGGCCGGGATCCGCGCCCGACAGCCGTCCGTGGTGATCGACTGCATGTGCTCCGGCCCGGAGGAGATCACCCGCAAGCATGGCCTCCCGGCCCAGCACCTGCACGCGTTCCACACCCAGCCGCGCGGCCGCCGCGGACCGGCCCGGACGATCGCGCGGATCGCTGCGGGAGCCGTCGTCGACGCCTGGCGCACCGCCGCCTGGGTACGCCGCCACGACGCGGTGATCGTCCCCGGCATGGGAACCCTCGAGGCGACCCTGCAGGAGCGCCCCTGGCAGATGCCATGGTCGCTCTTCCTCCTGGGTGTGTCAGGACGGCTCTTCGGCGTCGACGTCGCCTTCCTCTGCGTGGGAGCGAGCCACATCCCCGAGCCCGCGAACCGGTGGCTGATGGTCACGGGGGCGCGCCTTGCGCACTACCGTTCGTTCCGGGATTCCCGGTCGCGCGACGAGCTGGCCGCGATGGGCGTGCCGTGCCGCGCCGACGCGGTCTTCCCGGACCTGGTGCTCTCCCTTCGTCGTCCGGAGACACCCGCACCCGACGGACCCCTCACCGTCGCCGTCGGCGTGATGGCGTTCCGCGGGTCGAACACCGAACGTGGTCGCTCGGAGGCGGTCCACGCCACGTACGTCGACGCGATGGTGCGCGCGGTCGTCCGGCTCCTCGACGCGGGTCACCGGGTCCGGCTCGTCATCGGGGACGCCGAGGACCGCGACACCGCCCTGGCCATCGAGGAGCAGGTGCTCGCACGACGTGCCGGCGCCGCTGGGTACCTGCCCTTCGCCGCCGCGTCCTCCTTCGACGAGGTCCTGGCGCAGCTGGCTGCCTGCGACGTCGTGGTCGCAGCCCGCTACCACAACCTCGTCGCTGCGCTCGTCCTCCACAAGCCGACGCTCGCGATCGCCTACGGGGACAAGCACGAGTCCCTGCTCGCGTCGATGGGCCTGCCGGGCCACACGCTGCCGATCAGGACGCTTGACGTCGAGCTGCTCGAGTCGCGCGTCGTTGCCCTCCATCGATCACGGGAGCAGGTCGAGGGTCTCCTGCGGCAGCACCACGAGGCCGTCCTGGCTGAGGTCGACCGCCAGTTCGACGAGCTCGACTCCGCCCTCTTCGGTCAGCGGCGGACGTCGCCGTCGTCGTCGCGCTCGATGCCGTGAGCCGGTCCCGCGCCGGACTGGGGTGGATGTGACCCGTCTGGGTCAAGAGACGAACGAGGTGTACTGGGTAGGGTCGAGCCTCCGCGCCGTGGGAACGCGGGAGGGGGGCCCTCATGGTCTTGGGCACGGCCCGAACGGGGACCCGCCGGAGGTACGCCCTGGTGCTGGCGGTCGCTCTCGGGGTGGCCCTGACGTCCCTCGCCGCGGTGGGACTCGCCAGCGGTCGCCTGTCCGGCCCCGGGCCACTGCCCGGGTCGTCGATCGTCGACGACCCACCGGCCGACCCCGCCTCGGACCCAGGAGCCTCGGTGCCGGGCCCGGCGGCGCCGCGCACGCCCCCTGCCGAGGTCTGCGGCTCGCGGACCCTCGACGGTCCGGGGCGACCGCCGACCGGGGCGATCCGCATCACCACGGACCAGAACCTCATGACCGCCGCCGAGAACCACCCCGAGGGAACCACGTTCTGGCTCACGAGTGGGCGGCACGTCCTCGGTCCCGGAGAGTTCACGCAGGTTGTGCCCAAGGACCGACAGCGGTTCATCGGTGCCCCCGGTGCGGTGCTGGACGGTCAGCGGCAGAACAGCTACGCGTTCGGCGGCCCCGCGCAGCACGTGCGGATCTCCCACCTCACCGTCCAGAGCTTCGGAACCACCATCCGCGACAACTCCAGCGAGGCCGTGGTCAACCACGACGGAGGAGCCGGCTGGGTCGTCCAGCACACCACCATCCGCTGGAATGCCGGCGCCGGCCTCTTCCTCGGCAGTGACAGCGTGACCACCGGGAACTGCCTCGAGGCCAACGGCCAGTACGGCTTCACCACCGGCAGCGCCGACGGCGTGCTGCTCCGCCGCAACGAGATCACCGGCAACAACACGGCGGACTGGGAACGTCTCGAGGACGGCTGCGGGTGCACCGGCGGCGGGAAGTTCTGGGAGACGACGCGGGTGAGGGTCGTCGACAACTGGGTCCACCACAACCGCGGGGCGGGACTCTTCGTGGACACGAACAACGCGGGCTTCCGGGTGGAGGGCAACCTCGTCGAGGACAACACCGAGAGCGGCCTGATCTACGAGACCAGCTACAACGCCGTCGTCCGCGGCAACACGTTCGCCCGGAACGCGCTCGTCTCCGGCCCGACGGATCCCGGGTTCCCCCGCTCGGCGATCTACATCTCGGAGTCGGGGAGCGACACGCGTGTCGGCGCACCGTACGGGGACCGGCTCCTCATCGAGCACAACCGGTTCATCGACAACTGGGGCGGCGTGGTCGGCTGGGAGAACGCCGACCGGTTCGCGGGTTCGCCCGTCAACACCAGCACGGGCTACTCCACCCTCGTGAATCCGCGCGTCGCCACGGTCGAGGCGTGCGCGGACCCCGACCTGATCGGGACCGAGCCGTACGTCGACGACTGTCGCTGGAAGACGCAGCACCTGCGCGTGCGGGCCAACGTCTTCCAGTTCGACCCGTCCCACTTCGAGGGCGGCTGCCGGGCCGAGCAGGGATGTGGCTTCAACGGGCTCTTCGCGAACTGGGGCACGACTCCGGACTGGTCGCCGTACATGGAGGACGTCGTGATGAAGGCGATCACCTTCGACCAGGACAACGTCTGGGCCGACAATCGCTACACGGGCCCGTGGAGGTTCATGGTCGAGGACCAGGGCAACGTGGTCGGCTGGGAGGCGTGGCGCGGGGCGCCGTACCACCAGGACGCCGGGAGCACCCGTGACTAGCCGTACGAGAGCGGCATGACCCGCCGCGCGAGGACGGTGTTCGCCGCCGTCTGCGTCGCGGCGTTCGGGCTCCTGTCGTTCTGCGTCGCCCGGTCCCTCACGGACGGGCTCGATGACCGGGTGCGCCAGGTGTTCCGCCCGGACGACATCTGGAGCACCAACCAGCTCATCTTCGGCAACGTCGTCGACGGTCTGGAGCCCCCGATCGCCGTGGCCATCCTGGCCGTGGTGGCCTCGGTCGCCGCGGTCGTGCGTCGCTCGCCTGCTCCGCTCGTCTTCGCCGGCGCGATCACCGTCGTGGCCGCGGCCCTCACCATGGCGAGCAAGGCGCTCGTGGGACGCGCGGACCCGCACGGTGACCTGAACGGCCACGGTGGCGCCTACCCGTCCGGCCACATGGTCATGCTCGTCGTGGCGCTCAGCGGGTGCGTCCTTCTGCTGCGCCGACGCAGCCACTGGGGCGACTGGGTGCTGGTCACCGCGGTGGTCGTGACCATGGGCGTCAGCCTGCTGTTCCTCGCGACCCACTGGTTCACCGACGTGGTCGGGGGTGCCCTGCTCGGTGCCGTCGTCGCGACCGTGGCGACGCTCGTCCCCGCCCCTCGTGGACTACGCAGGGAGGGTCCGGAACAGCCGGCCTCAGCTCCAGATGTCCCGGTGCACGTTGAAGATGACGCGTGAGCCGAGTGGATCGATCTTGATCGGGAGCTCCTTCATGTCCGCGAACGACGCCCGCACCGCGGTCTGGCGCTCGATCGGGCAGCTGACCAGCACGAACCCGCCACCTCCGGCGCCGGCGATCTTGGCCCCGGTCGCGCCCTCGGCCAGCGCGCTCTCGACCGCCTCGTCGAGCCGTGCGTTCGAGACGCCCGAGGCCAGCGCCCGCTTGGCCTGCCAGCTCTTGCCGAGCGCAACCCCCACCGCGCCCGTGTCACCCGCCCGCAGCCCGTCGGCGGCCTCGCCGGCGAGGTCGCGCAGCTGGTGCAGCTGGGTCAGCTTGTCGCCGATGTTGGCCTTCTGCTCGCTGAGGATGGTGTCCGCGCTCCGGGTGATGCCGGTGTAGAAGAGCAGCAGCTCGTCCTGCAGCCGGCGGTGCGCGGTCGACTCCAGCCGGATCTGGTCGACCAGCACCCGGTCGCCCGGGCCGAACCGCAGGTCACAGATCCCGCCGTACGCCGCGGCGTACTGGTCCTGCTTGCCGATCGGCTTGCCGCACCGGTCGATCTCGATCGTGCAGGCGCGGTCGGCGAGCTCCTCGGCCGACACCTGCCGGCCGGCGTACGCGAAGAGCGCATGCAGCAGCCCGACGGTGACCGCCGACGAGGACCCGAGCCCGGACCCGGCGGACGGGATGTCGGCGAGCGTGGTGATCTCGACGCCGCCGCGCACCCCGGCCATGTGCATGGCCTCGCGGACCAGGTCGTGCCGGACGTCCTCGACCCGGCTGACGACCTCCTTCTGCGAGTAGTTGACGTAGATGTCGTCGTCGAAGCGCTGCTTGACGACCACGTAGACGTACTTGTCGATCGCGGCGTTGAGGACCCGCCCGCCGTGCTCGCGGTAGTACGCAGGGATGTCGGTGCCGCCGCCCACGAGGCCGACCCGCAGCGGGGTCTGCGTGATGATCATGCGCTCCTCCGTCCGATCCACTCCCGGCGCGCCCGGTCGAGGGCCTCGGGGGTGCCGATGTCGCACAGCCAGGCGTCACCGAGGTCGACGACGCCCGCGCGGCCGACCAGCCGCGGCAGCAGGTGGAAGCCGATGTCGCGGGGGTCCGGGCCCTCGACCAGGTCGAGCACCTCGGGCCCGAAGGCGTACATCCCGGCGTTCGCGAGGTCGCTGCGCGGGTGGGCGGGCTTCTCCTCGAAGCCGGTCACCAGCCCGTCGGTGACCTCGACGATCCCGCACTGGGTCGGGTCCGGTGCGTGGAACACGCTCAGTGTCGCCGCCTGCCCGCCGGTCCGGTGCGCGGCCACGAGGACCGCAGGATCGAAGTCCGTCAGGTTGTCGGCGTTCAGCGCGAGGAACATCTCCTCGCCGCGCAGGAAGGCGGCGTTGGCGCGCAGGGTGCCGGCGCTGCCGAGCAGCACCGGCTCCAGCACGGTGTGCACGACCGGGCCGACCCGGCGGGTGAGCAGGTGTGCCTCGACCAGGTGGGGCAGGTGGTGCAGGTTGACCAGCACCTCGTCCACGCCGGCTCCGGCCAGCGCGTCCAGCCAGGTGTCGAGCAGCGTGCGGCCGCCCACCTGCACCAGGCACTTGGGGGTGTGGTCGGTCAACGGGCGGAGACGCGTGCCCAGCCCCGCAGCGAGCAGGACGGCCTTCACGTCGCCGCCTTCCGCACCACGCCGAGCTCGCGCATCTTCGCGTCGGCGTCCGCCAGGACCCGGTCGAGGTCGGGCATCCCCTCCAGCCACGCGGCGTACTCCGCGACCGAGTCGGCGGGCGTGCGCGCCGGCTTCCAGCCGAGCTCCTCGAGCGCGGCGACGTCGGAGATGATGTGCCGGGTGTCGCCGAAGCGGTACTCCCCGGTGACCCGGGCCGGCTGGTCGGAGGCGTACTGGCGGCGCACGACCTCGGAGAACTCCAGTGTCGTGTACGGCGTCCCTCCGCCGACGTTGAAGACCCGTCCGGCGGCACGCTGGTCGGTGAGCACGAGCTCGTTCGCGTCGACGACGTCGTGGATGTTGACGTAGTCGCGGATCGCTCCGCCGTCCTCGTAGACCGTCGGCGCGCCGCCGAGCAGGTAGTGCAGCGAGAAGATCCGACAGGCCCCCGAGTAGGCGTTGTAGACCGACTGCCGCGGCCCCTGCACGATGCTGTAGCGCAGGGCCGCCGTGGGGATCCCGTAGCGCCGGCCGAGGTTGACCGCGACCATCTCCTCGCCGTACTTGGACATGCCGTAGGCGTTCTGCGGGTTCGACACGCGCTCGGGGGTCCGCTGCAGCTCCAGCGGCCCGCCGCACGCCGGGCACGGCACCTCCCACTCGGCGGCCAGCAGCGCCGACTCAGGCCGCATGCCGGGCGTCTGCTCACCGTCGCGCGGGCAGAGGTAGAGCCCCTCGCCCATCGCCGACTGCGAGGAGGCGACCACGACCCGCTGGAGGTCGAGCCCCTCCGCGACCGCGATCTCGTAGATCAGGGCGGTCGAGGTGACGTTGACGTCGGTGAACCGCGAGAAGTCCGGCAGGTAGTCCTGGTAGGCCGCGAAGTGGTAGACCGCGTCGGTGTCGCGCAGCAGGCGGGTCATCAGCTCCCGGTCGCGGACGTCGCCGACCACGAGCTCGGCGCCGGGCGTGAGGTACTCCGGCCGGCCGTCGCGGTGCACCGGCGGCAGCAGGGCGTCGAGCACCGTGACCCGGTGACCGAGCTCGGCCAGCCGGTCGGCGGTGTGCGAGCCGATGAAGCCGGCCCCTCCGGTGACGAGGATCCTCATGCTTTCGCCTTCCTGGCCGCATGCACGGTGCGGTACACCTCGAGCGTCTGCTCGGCGGTGGCGGCCCACGTGAAGTCGGCGGCCCGCTCGGGACCGAGCCGCCTCAGCTTCTCCCCCGCCTCACCGACCGCGTCCACGATCGCGCCAGCGATCGAGGCCGGGTCGTGCGGGTCGGCGAGCAGCGCGGCCCCGCCGGCGGTCTCGGGCATCGCGCTGCGGTCCGAGGTGACCACCGGGCAGCCGCAGGCCATCGCCTCGAGCAGCGGCAGCCCGAATGTCTCGTTGAACGACGGGTAGACGAACACGTCCGCGGCCCGGTAGAAGTCCGCGGTCTCCGCGATCGGCACGCCGCCCACCCACACCACGTCACCTGCGACACCCAGCTCCTCGGCCAGCGCCCGCAGCCGCCCCGTGTACGCCGTGTCCCGGCCCGGGCCGACCACCACCAGCTGGTGCCCGCCGAGCTCGCCGCGCGCCTGCGCGAAGGCCCGGATCAGCCCCTCGCAGTTCTTGTACGGCCACAGCGAGGAGACGAACAGCACGAACGGCCGCCGCACGCCGTACCGCTCGCGGACGAGCTCGGTCGCGGCCGCCCGGTCCCCGCGGTGGAACAGCTCGTGGTCGACGGCCTCGCGGATCAGGTGCAGCTTGGCAGGGTCGACGTCGAGGTAGCGCTCCACCTCCGAGCGCAGGCTCTCGGAGTTGATGATGATGGCGTCGGCGACGTCCGCGGTGTGCGGGTAGCCGCGCTGGCGGTACCACCGGACCAGCGGCGGGATCGCCTCCGGCTCGGTGAACGCGTGCATGGTCTTGAAGTGCGCCACCACCGCCGGGGCCGGCTTCACCATCGGTGCGATCAGCGTGTTGAACACGTCGATGCCCGCGGCCCGGAGCCGGGGCGGCGCCCACACCTGCTCGCTGAGGGTGCGCAGCCTCGGGTGCTCGTTGGACCACGGGAACGTCAGGTAGCCGACGCCGTCGCCGTAGTCCTCGTGCATCGCGCGGGACCGTGGGCTCACCAGCAGCCGGATCTCCTCGTCGGGGCGCAGACGGGCTGCCATCTCCGGGATGATCCGGGTCCAGAACCAGTGCGCCCCGGACGGGTGGTCCGGGTGGTCGGTGAGCAGGTTGATCGCGACGCGCATGTCAGAACACCTGGGCCGCGACCATCGACGAGGACATGCGGGACTGGCGCACGTACTGCGCGAGCAGGTGCATGCACGCCTGGTGCGCGTCCTCCACGACCCCGTAGTTGGTGCAGTCGACGTGGACCGACACGTTCGCCAGCGTCCGCGCCGGCCCGCCCTCGAAGCCGGTCAAGGCGATCGTGTGCATCTCGTGGGCGGCCGCCCACTCCAGCGCGCGCACGATGTTCGGGGAGCGGCCCGAGGAGGACACCACGACCAGCACGTCGCCCGGACGGGCCAGGGACTGGAGCTGGAACTCGAAGACCGCCTCGTAGCCGATGTCGTTCGCGATCGCGCTGAGGATCTCCATGTTGGAGCTCAGGCTGGTGACCCGGGTGTGCAGGTCGGTGCCGACGCGCACCCCCTTCACGTGGTCGCACATCAGGTGGTTGGCGATGGACGCGGAGCCGCCGTTGCCGCAGGCGAACACCGCGGCGTCGCGGTCGTAGGCCGCGTTCAGGGTCTTCGCGGCCCGCTCCACCTCGCCCAGGTCGACGCTGGCCATGGCCCGGCCGATCTCGGCCGTGTAGTCCTGCGCGAACAGGTCGGCCGACTCGTAGCGGGCAGCCGGGAACCGCATGGCGGCACTCTCGTCGAGCAGGCTCGGCTCGTCCGACTCGGGCCCGAGGATCAGCTGGACGGCGGCTGCCAGGTCGGGCACCGAGCGCACCTGCGGGTCGGTGGTGGCGCACCCGATGAAGATCGGCCTGGCGCCGATGGCGCGGGCCAGACCGACGTCGACCGGGCTGTCGCCGACCACCCACGAGGCGGCCAGGTTGAGGTCCAGGGCCTGGGCGGCGGCCAGCGCCATGCCCGGGGCCGGCTTGCGGTCCGCGCTGACCCGGGCGTACTCCGGCACGGTGCCGTCCGGGTGATAGGGGCAGAACAGCCACATGTCCACGCGTGCGCCGGCAGCGGCCAGCACCTCGTCGATGTGGGCGTGCACGCGCTGCACGTCGTGGACGCCGTAGAGCCCCCGGGCAACCCCGGACTGGTTGGTCACCACGACCACGGGGATGTCGGCGGCGTTCAGCGCGGCGATCGCCTCGACGGCGCCCGGGAGGAGCTCGACCCGGTCCACCGAGCCGACGTAGCCGGTGTCGACGATGATCGTGCCGTCCCGGTCCAGCAGGACCCCCGCGCGGCTCACCGGACCGGTCCCGTCAGGCTGTCGTGCTCGAACATGTTCCCCCACCCCTGTTCGTGATCGTAGGTACTCGGAATGCCGCTCGGGGCGGCTCGGCGCAAGACTGGGGTCGATGGCCCAGTCGGATTGGTCACGGGGGCCACCCGGCTACGCTCGTGCTGCACGGGCACCCCCTCCTTCGGCACTGGCCATGGGATCGCGTCCCGGCGCCGCGAGCAGCGAGGCCGCGATCGCCAGGTCGAGCGTGTACGTCGACGCCGTTCCGAGGCCCGTCTCGGTGATCGAGGCCACGATGCAGTAGACGACCAGGAACAGCGCCACCGCGCGCTCCGGCCCCCGACGGTGGCTCGCGGCCATGAGCAGCAGCACGAGCACGAGCGCGGCGTCCACCAGCACCCCGAACCAGCCTTGGTCGACGTAGTTGGCCACCCAGCTGCTGTCGATCGCCAGGCCGCGGAACGTGTTGTTGGACAGGCCCGTCCCGAACATGTCCTCGAGCGGGGGCCGGGAGTGGCTGAAGACGTCGGACCACACCTTGGTCCGACCCGTCAGCTGCCCGGCGTCCTCGGCGCTCTCGCCCCGCAGGGCCCACGACTTCACCTGCGACGCGAAGACCGTCGTCAGTGCGACGACGGCGACCGCCCCGAGCGCGGAGGTGCGACGGACGCGCACGTGCCCCAGGAAGAGGCTCGCCGCAGCGATCGCCAAGCCGATGGTGAGTCCGAGCAGGGCAGTCCGCGTGTGCGTCAGGAGCATCACTACTGCGGGTACCACGATCCCGAACGCCGCGTTCCTGCTCGAGATGACGCGACAGAGCCAGAGCACCGCAGAGGTGCCGACGAGGACGGCTGAGTAGTGGGCCACCTGCGTCGGTGGGATCGGCCACACGGCGCCCGCGAGTCGTCCGTCGAACCCGAAGGCGTAGCCCGGGGCCACCAGCGCACCCACGACGACACTCCCGACGATCACGCCCAGCACGCGACGGTGGCAGCGCAGCAGGAGCATGTCGCTGCGTCCCCACCACCTCGTGGTCAGCCACAGAACCAGGACGAACCCGGCCAGGCGAAGCGATCGGTAGGTCGATCCGATCGGAAACTCACTGTGGAGGCTGACCATGAGTGACACGACGGAGAGGACCGTCAGCAGCACGAGGAAGAGGCTCGGCCTCACGAGGCCGCCCCGGTTGGCGGCGAGCGCGAGCAGCAGGGCGAGGGGCAGGGCGGCCTGGTTCGCGAGCTGTCCCAGGGGACCGGGGATGGGGAGGATGGTGGGGTTCCCCGCGACGGTGAGCACGTTGAAGTAGAGAGCGGCCCACACCAGCTGGACGCTCCAGGGGACCTCGCGAGCTCGAGGCCCTGTTCGTCGGAGCGCGAACTGCAGACTGGTCATGTCGAAGATCCGCGCAGGTCCCGACCCAGGCTGTCGTCGCGGCGGTCGTCCGCGACCAGCACGGCGAACTCCGGCTCCAGTCCGGCGGCCCGGATCAGCTCCCCTGCCGTGCGAAGGCGCTCGGCGCTGCACTGCCCGGCCGTGACGACCATGCGCACCTCGTTCACCCACGAGGAGAGCTCGTAGACGCCGACCGCAGGGTCGACGTCGACGAGCACGAGCACGACGTCCGCGTCGTCCCACCGGGCGCGAAGCGGGTGGTCCTCCCCCAGCGGTCCGCCATCCCGACGGTGTCCGTACGGACCGCTGGCCAGGGAGGGGATGCCGTCGGGTCGGAACACCACCAGCCCGTCATCCCCACCGTCCTGCGCCTCGGGTCCGGCCTGGCGAGCGAGGTTCCCGTCCTCGGTCAGGTCCACCACGAACACGCGAGCCCCCCGCTGACGGACCCGCTGAGCGAGAGCCGACATGAGGGCGACGCCGTCGCTCGTGTTGCCGATGGTCGCCAACGCCATCCGGACCGGCTCGTTGCGCGAGCGGGTCAGGTCGGGCTCCAGCGCGCTGACGAGCAGCTGCCGGTTCCGGTCGGGCGACCCCCCCCTGTGCACCAGCAGGTGCCAGAGGTGGTTCCCGCGAACCGGTCCGGCGCTCATCCACACCGGCACCCCGAGCGCGACCGCGATCTCCTCGCGACGCCGGAGCCGGTCAGAGGTCAGGGCCCAGAAGAGCACGAGTCCCGCGCCGAGGCAGAACCCACCCACGAGTCCGGCAGCTCCGGCCAGGACCGTGCGCATGCCGGACATGGGAGCAAGGGCCGGCGGGTCGAGCACGTGGCTGGCCGCGCGGACCCCGCTCACCTCGAGCTCCTGCTCCTCGATGAGCGACTGGAGCCGGTCGATCTCCGCGTTCAGCGACGCCCGTTCCGTCAGCACCTCGGCCGCCTCGGCCTGTCCGGCGCCGCCCACGCCACCGAGGGCGTCGTACTGCGCGGTCAACGACTCGACCCGCTTCCGCAACCGGTCGATCCGGGCCTGGTAGCCCCCGACGATCGCCTGCACGTGATCGTCCATCTGCTGGTTCCGGAGTTCAAAGAACTGCTCCACCACCGCGTCGGCCCGGGCCACCGCCTGTTCGGCGTCCGGAGCGGCGACGGTCAGGGCGATGACCCGACCGCTCTCCGGCAGCACGCTCACCGACGCTCGCAGAGCCTCGGGCGAGATCCGCAGGTCCATGTCGTCGACCACGGCCGCCGCCAGCCTCCGGGTGCGCAGGAGCGTCATGTCGGTCGCCAGGCCGTCGGCGGGGTCGACACCCTGCTCCTGGGTGAGCACGAGGGTCGCGGTGGCCTTCGGCGCGACCGGCACCAGTACCGAGGCGAGCACGCCCAGCGCGAGCCCGGCCACGGCGAAGGCGGCCCACACGCGCCAGTGGGTCATCAGGGCCGAGCGGAGGAAGTGCAGGCTGACGAGCGTGGCTGCCGGCTCTCCGGCGAGCTCTTGCTGCTCCGGGACTTCCTCGAGGATCCAGCCGCGGTTCATCGCTTCCTCCTGCGGCGCAGGTCGGAGACGCTCCCGGCGACCTTGGACGGATCCTGCTCGGAGCGACGCTTGGAGCCGCGGTGCGACGTCGCACCGCCGGGCAGCCCGGTCAGGCGCATCGGCAGTGCTGCCTGCTGGGCCCTCTCGCCGGCAAGAAGGCGACCCGTCGTGCGGTCGAGGTTGTCCGGGTCGGCGACGACGATCCCGTCGATCCAGTAGCCGGCGTCGTCCGCGACGACCGCGAGGCGCGCCAGGTCGTCCGCCGTCGCCGACCCCGCTGAGACAGCGAGGACGGTGGCCGCGGTCCGCGGCAGCTCGAGCAGCTCGGGATCGCGCCGGTCGACGACGGCGAGGACGACGGTCAGCTCCGCCTCGTCGTCGTCGCGGTCGTGCGTGTCGACGGTGAGGCCGGGCCGCACCTCCCCACCGATCAGATGACCGCACGCCGCCCACAGTGCGGCAGCGGACTCGTGGCTCTGTGCTGCGACGAGGCGGGTCTCGACGCCGACCGAAGCGACGTACGACGCCAGCTGCGGTCCCATCGACAGGCCCTTCATGTCCTCGGACAGGCTGATGACGGTGAGAGAGTCGGGATGCTTGATCGCGCCCTCGGAGCCCTCGGCGGCCTGGGCGTCGGTGCGACCCCGGCCCATCACCTGGCGCAGCGTCTGACGTATCGACCACGCATCCACGGTGGACGGCGCATAGTTTCCGAGCAGCGACGCCCAGCCCGCCACGTTGGTCGGGACCCGCGCGTGCAGGGATCCCACCACCGTCGTTCCGAGCGCGTCGGCGAGCTCGTCTCGGAGCCTCAGCCGCTGGTCCCGGCGCGCCAGCGCGACGATGACGGCGCTCGCCAACCCCATCACGGCCATGGCGCTGATGAAGGCAGGCACCCCGAACCGCACCACCGCGGACGGGCGGGCGGCCGGTGTGGCCGACTGGATGACCTGGGCATCCGCGGTGACGCCACTCCCGGACAGCTGGTCCTTGACCCGGTCGATCTGCAGGGACAGGTTCGCCTGCTCCGCGGTGAGCTGGCCCAGCGCGGCGGCGTCCGCCCGGCCGGCAGCGCTCAACGGGTTCGTCGTCCTCTTGCGCGCCAGCGCCTTCTCGATCTCCGCGTTGACCGTGGTCAGGCTCTTCTCGAGCGTCTGCTGGCGCTCCTGGAGGCCGGCCTTCTCGGCGTTCGACAGCGAGCTGGCCGCATCCTGCACGTAGGCCACCATGGCGGCCGCAACCGCGTTCGCCATCGACTCCGCCCGACCCGGGTTGTCGGCCTCGGCGGTGAACTCGAGCACGTCCTTGCTGGCCGCCATCACGTCGACCTGACGGCTCATCGCCCTCGCGCCGAGCACGGGCGACAGGTGGGCACCCGCGGGACGGAGGACGGCCTCGCTGCTCGCCACACGGATCTCGGTGGCGACGTCGCGCTCGATGCTCTGGCCGTTGGCGTCCTGGGCCGGCGGCAGGAGGACCTGGGTGGTGCTCGAGTACATCGGCGGGTTGTCGAGCACCAGACCGACACCCATGGCCGCTCCCACCAACGCAGCGCCGGCCAGCACCGCGCGCCTGCGCCGCAGGATGGTCAGCGCGGACCGGAGGTCGACGACCTGCTCACCCATGGACCACACCCCCCGTCGTCGCTCCGGCCAGCGCCACACAGCGTGTGGCCCCCTGGAGCCGGAGGGCCTGCTGGCCGCCCGAGCAGCCCAGCCGCGTCCGAGGCGCAACGTTCGCGCTGGTGTTCTCGGGGGGGACGAGCCCAACGACGACGTTGCCTCCCTTCGCGGCGAGCGTGCTCGCGACGGCCAGCAGACGTCCGTGCCGTCGTGGGCACGCTGCCCACGCACGGAGAACCGGTGTCTTGTCAATCACGACGAACGCCTCCTGCAACCTTGGCGTAGGTCCTGCCACGAATCGTCGAGCCCTCGAACACCAGGGCCGTCCGGAGCTCGAGCCGCCCTTCCAGGCTGCCGTTGCCGAGCAGCGTGGTGGTGGGAACCCGCTCGCCGAAGCGCGGGGAGTACCACCCGAGCACCGGTGCGGTCTCGCCGCGGTGCGCGGACCAGCGCAGGGCGGCAGGCAGCGTCATCGTCGCGGTCATCGGCCCGTCCGGGCCCTCCCACGACAGCAGCGCGGTGGCGCCGCGCAGCTCGACGGCGACCTCGGGACCGAGGTGCAGGGCCAGCCGCACGTGGTGCCGGGACTCGCCCTCGACCACGTCGGTCAGGGTGAGGCCGCGGGTGGCCCGGTCCAGGGTGACCGTACGACGGTGCGCGACGCCGAGCCGCGCGTAGCCGTCGTGCCGGGCGGTCCAGCACAGCCGGTCGGCGGCCGGATCCACCTCGGAGGCGAGCACCTCGCTGTGCGGCTGGGTGCTCCACAGGAAGGGGCCACCCTCGACGGCCTGGCTCTGCCCGTCGACCTCGAGGGTGTTGTGTGCGACCGTCGACCGGAAGTAGCTCCGCCACTCCGGCTCGCCGTGGTAGCAGTACGTCCCGGGGTCGACCAGCACCTCCACGCCCCCGTGCCGCACCTCGACCGCGAGCGCGTCGGCGTGGCCGTGTGCGGCGATCGACAGGAACCCGTGCGGGCCGGCGTCGCAGCGGCACCACACCTCGGAGCCCTCCTCCGGCGCCGTGCGCAGCAGGGTGATCCCGGCGTCGTCGAAGACCCGCGGCGCTGCGACCGGACGGCCGGGCACCCGGACCCGGCCCCCGAGCAGCGCCGGTACGACGGTGCTCGCGACGGTGCCGGTCCGGCGCTCGGGCCACCACGGGAGGGAACCGACGACGCCGTCGCCGAGCGCGAGCATCTGACCCCAGGCGGCCGCCTCGGGGTCGTCGAGCACCAGCGCGCGCCCCTCGTCGCCGTCCCCCTGGCGGGGCGGGTTGCCGGCCGCGTCGGTGAGAGCGGCCGCGGCGTCGAAGGAGCGGCCGAGCAGCGACCAGGTGCCGGCCGAGAGCGGGTGCCCGGCCGCGGCGGCCTCGGCCCCGGCGACCACGCCGAGCTCGGTGACGAACCGGTGGTAATCGGTGGCCAACTCGCGGTTGACGCCGCTGGGGAACGTGTTGGCGTGCAGCTCCCGGTGGAGCTGGGCGGCGGCGTCGGCGCGCCAGCGGGAGCTCTCGGCGAACCAGGGGAACGCGCAGGCCCCGGCCACGCGGCCGACCGCCTCGGCGACGACGTGGTTGTTGGCCGAGGAGCCGGTGCTGCGGAACGCGTCGAGGTACTCCTGGTGCCAGCGGATCTGGTGCAGCGCGACCGGGTTCTGCTCGAACAGGTCCGCGGCCCCGGCCCACCCGTCGAGCAGCCGTCGCGCCCACGCCCAGGCGGTGAGTCGGACGCCGAGCTCGATGCCGCTGGTCCAGTGGATGCCGGACAGGAACGGGTTCGCGTCCCACCAGGAGCGCAGCTGCCGGTCGACCGCCTCGGCGTACCGCGCGTCCCCGGTGAGCCACCAGCCGGCCGCGAGGACCGTGAGGTGGTGATGCCGGGAGAGCTCCCAGACCGACTTCACGTTGCCGGTCACCGCCTCGTCGCGGTGGTCGACCCGGAAGGCGAGCGTGCGCTGCGGCGCCCGGCGGCCGGTCACCGGGTCCCGGAACCAGTCGGGGTCCGCGATGTCCGGCCGGGGCGTGCCGAGCAGCAGCCACTCACCGGTCAGCACCCGGTCCGCGGCGGCGACGGCGGCGGCCCGGGCCGCAGGAGGCACCAGCTCCTGCGTCCCGGACGGGATCACGGTGGTGAACCGGCGCTCGTCCCGCAGGCGCGGGACCGGGCCCGGGTCGGCGCCCGGCAGGACCTGGCGGCGCGCCCAGGCACGGCGCCGGGCCTCGTCGGCGGTCCGGGAGGCGATCTCGGCGGGTGACATGCGCCGGAGGCGACGGGCGTACCAGCCCAGGCTGCGGCTCACAACGGCACCGCCCGTCCGCTCGAGGCGCTGGCGCCGGCGGCCAGCGTGGCCCGGGTCGTGGTGACCAGGGACTCCCAGTGGATCGGCATCGTCCCGCCGCTGCGTACGGCGTCCAGGAACGCCCGCAGCTGCGCCTTCTGGCCCTTGTCCTGGCCGAGCGCCCGCTTGGTGTCGCGGCCGCCGCGGCCCCAGACCGTGGCCCGGGTGAAGTTGTCCAGCCGCGCGTTGCGGCCGCCGCCGGTGACGTCGAGGGTCTCCTTGGGGAACCGGGCGTGGCCGCCGGTCGCGTAGGTGATCGACCCGAGCGAACCGTCGGCGTACCGCAGCGTGACCTGGAGGTCCTCGCCGCCCGGGGTCTGCCAGGCGTGCACCTCGACCGGGTCCTTGCCGACGATCGCGGTGAGCGCGTCGACGAAGTGACCGCCCTCCCCCGCGAAGCGGGACCCCTCGAGTCCCTCGTTGAGGTACCAGCTGTCCGCGGCGAGGCGTCCGGCGTTGACCAGGTAGCGGGCGCTGACCGGCTGCTCCAGCGGGCCGAGCTTGCGGCGCAGGTCGACGAAGAGCGGGGCGAACCGGCGGTTGAAGCCGACCATCAACCGGTCGTTGCCGGTACGGACGACGGTCTCGACGACCCGCTGCACCTGCTCCTCGCTGAGGGCCAGCGGCTTCTCGACGAAGACCGCCTTGCCCGCCTCGAGCGCCCGGCACACGAATTCGGCGTGCGAGGCGTGCCGGGTGACCACGAAGATCGCGTCGAGGTCGGGGTCGTCCAGCACGGCGTCGGCGTCGGTGGTCAGGCGGTCGAAGCCGAACTTCTTCTGCGCGTTGACCGCCGACAGCGACCGCGTGGTGGCGACCACCGACAGCCTCGCGGACTCGTCCTCCGCGAGGTGCGGCAGCAGCATCGACGAGGCGTAGTTGCCGGCGCCGACGAAGCCGATCCGCACGTCGCGGCGTCCGGTCGTGCTGGTCCCGGCCCGGCGCGGTTCCTGCACCGGGAGGGCGCCCCCGTGCGCAGGCACCGCAGTCGGGCCGGGCGTCTCGGTGGAGGTCTCCGCGTCCTCGACGCGGGGGTACTCCAGGAGGAAGCCGACGCCGGTCAGCGTGCCGGTCCGCAGCTCCTCGTACGTCGCCTCGGCATCCGCGATCGGGCGCACCGCCGAGACCAGCGGGGCGACGTCGATCGCGTCACCGGCGATCAGGTCCAGGAAGCACCCGAGGTTGCGCCGCTCGGTCCACCGGACGTAGCCGGCGGGGTAGTCGACGCCCTCGAGCTCGTAGCTGTCGTCGTAGCGGCCCGGGCCGTAGGACCGGGAGAAGCGGACGTCCAGCTCCTTCTCGTAGTAGTCGTTCCACGGCAGGTCCAGCCTGGTCTTGCCGATGTCGACGACCGTGGCCCGGTCGCGGGCGATCCTCGCGGCCAGCTCGACCGGCCCGTTGGTCGGACCGCCGGCGGCGATCAGCACGTGGTCGGCACCGAGCCCGCCGGTGGCCTGGCGGCACACCTGCTCGATGACCGCGGCGCCCTCGGCGTCCGGGCCGGCTGCGGCCAGCGCGCCGGCCTTCTCGGCCATCCGGCAGCGCTCCTCGACCGTGTCCACGCCGACGACGCGGACCCCGGCGGCGACCAGCAGCCGGACCGCGAGCTGGCCGACGAGGCCGAGCCCGATCACGCAGGCCAGCTCGCCGAGCTGCGGCTCCGCGCGGCGGACGCCCTGCATCGCGATCGCGCCCACCGTGGCGAACGCCGCGTGCTCGGGGTGCACCCCGTCGGGCACCTTCACGCACAGGTTGGTCGGCACCCAGTTGACCTCGGCGTGGAGCGCGAACTCGTTGCCCGCCGCCGCGACCAGGTCGCCGACCTGGAACTCCTCGGCGCCGGCCCCGACCTCGACCACCACGCCGCACAGCGAGTAGCCGAGCGGGGTGTAGCTGTCGAGGCGGTTCATCGCCTTCTTGTACGTCGCCACCGGACCCTGCTGGGCGACAGAGTCGACCAGCTTCCTGACCTGGTCGGGACGCGCCCGGGCCTTGCCGAGCAGCGACAGCCGGGCCTCGCTGACCTTCATCATCTCGGTGCCGGTGGAGATCAGCGAGAAGAGCGAGCGCACCAGCACGCCGCCCGGCCGGCAGGCCGGCTCGGGCACGTCGAGCACCACGAGCTCTCCCGACTTGTAGTTCTGCGCCACCTGCTTCATGCCGCCGTCACCCCTGCCCCCCGGACGTTGCGGTACCACAGCTCCAGGCTCAGGAGCTGCCAGATCTGCTTCGAGTTGTCGCGGCGCCCGCTGCGCTGGTCCGCGATGAGTCGGTCGAGCGGCTGCCGGCGCAGGTAGCCGGTCGAGACGAGGTCGCCCCCGACCAGCACGTCGTCGATCAGCGGACCGAGGTCGTTGGTCACCCAGGCGCGCAGCGGGGCCCCGAACGAGGCCTTGGGGCGGTCGATGATCTCGTCCGGCACCCAGTCGCGCGCGGCCTGCTTGAGCGCCGCCTTCTGCACGCGGCCGTGGATCTTGTCGCGGCCGGGCAGCGAGAACGCCGCCTCGAACACCACCGGGTCCACGAACGGGACCCGCACCTCGGTGGACGCGGCCATGCTGGCCCGGTCGGTGTAGGCCAGGTTGAGGCCCTGCAGGAACAGCCGCGAGTCGGCCAGGCACATCCGGTTGACGTGGTCGGTCAGCCCGGCGTCGTCGACGTACACCGCGCGGTGGCTGTCGAGGACCGCGTCCACGGTGCCCGCGAGGTCCGGGTCGAGCAGCTCGACCAGGTCGTCGCGGCCGTGCAGCGTGTAGCTGCGGCGGAACGCCTCCTCCTCCCCCAGCTCGGCGAAGGTGAGGAACCGCTGTGCCCAGCGGACGGTGCGCAGCCCCCGGCCGCCGGCGACCACCGGCATCCGGTCGACCAGCGGCGCGATCACGCCACGGCGGATCGGGCCGGGCACGTGCCGGTAGCGGCCGCTGAGCAGGTTGGCGAGGTGCTTGCGGTAGCCGCCGAACAGCTCGTCGGCGCCCATGCCGGAGAGCAGCACCTTGACCCCGGAGGCCCGGGCGGCGTCGCACATCAGCAGCGTGTTGATCGCGGCCGGGTCACCGATCGGCTCGTCGAGCACGTCGACGATCCGCGGCAGCAGGTCCACCACGTCGGGGGCGATCTCGATCTCGTGCAGCGGTACGCCGAGGTGCGCGGCCATCTTGCGCGCGTAGTGCGCGTCGTCCGGCATCGCCTCGAGCTTCTGGTCCTGGCTGCGGAACGCGATCGTGTAGGTCTCGACGGACGGGTCCTGCCGGGCCGCGACCGCGGTCACCATGCTGGAGTCCAGCCCGCCGGACAGGAACGAGGCGACCGGCACGTCGGCGACCAGGTGGTGCGCCACCGAGGACGCGATCACCTGGTGCAGGTCGGCGCGCGGCCCCGCCGCCGCGCGGCGCGCCACCTCGACCGGGTCCCAGTAGACGGCGCCCGTGCTGGTGCCGTCCCGGTGGTAGGTGCGCCACGAGCCGGCCGGCAGCTTCCGCACACCGCGGACCGCCTCCTGCTGCGGTGGCAGCCAGTAGAACAGCGTCGAGGCGACCATGCCGGCCGGGTCCACGGCGAGCTCCGGGCCGACCGCCGAGACGATCGCCTTGAGCTCGGAGGCGAACACGATCCCCGGACCGCGGCGCATCACGTAGAGCGGCTTGATGCCCAGCGGGTCGCGGGCCAGGGTCAGGTCACCCGTGGCCGCGTCGTGCACGGCGAAGGCGAACATGCCGCGGAACTTCTCGAGGGCGGCGGGTCCCCACGCCCGCCACGCCTCGAGAACGACCTCGGTGTCGGAGTGGGTCACGAACCGGACGCCCAGGCCCTCGAGCTCGTCGCGGATGACCCGGTAGTTATAGAGCTCCCCGTTGTAGCTGAGCGTCAGCCCGTCCTTCACGAGCGGCTGGTCGGCCGCCTGGCTCAGGTCGATGATCGACAGCCGCCGGTGCGCGAGGCACACGTCGGTGGTCGGGTCGACGATCTCGAGCACGCCACAGGCGTCGGGGCCGCGGTGGCCGATCCGGTCGATCATGGTGTTCACCACGACCTTGCCGTCGGACTGCTGGTAGGTCCCCGCCACGCCGCACACGTCAGGCCTCCGTCGCCGGAGCCGCGCCGGCGCCGCCGGTCAGCTCGTCGTACACGCCGACGTACGCGTGCTGCTGGTGGCTCCACGCGAGCTCGCGCTCCACCCGCTCCCGCCCCAGCCGGCCCATCTTCTCGCGCCGGTCCTCGTCGTCGACGAGCTCGACGATGCGGGCCGCGAAGTCGGCGACCTCGTTCGGCGTCGCGTAGACCGCGGCCTCGCCGGCCGACACCCGGGTCTCCTTCAGGTCGAAGGCCACCACCGGGAGGCGGAACGACATGTACTCCATCGTCTTGTTCATCGTGGAGACGTCGTTGAGCGGGTTCTTCGGGTCCGGGCACAGGCCGACGGTGGCCGTGGACAGGACCGCCTTCACGGTCTCGTCGGGCACCCGTCCGGTCAGCTCGACGTGGTCCTGGAGACCGCGCCGGTCGCGATCGGCGACGAGGTCCTCCCAGCAGTCCCCTCCGCCCATCAGCGTGAACGCGATGTCGGTCCGGCCGAGCGTGTGCACGATGTGGTCGGCGGCGGCCAGCACCAGGTCGACGCCGTCCTGGGGCCCCATCACGCCGAGGTACGCCGCGAGGTGGCGGCGGCCGCGCCGCAGCACCGGGTCCGGGTCGACCTGCTTGAGCTTCTCGGGATCCGGGCCGGTGCGCACGACCGTGACGTGCTCGGGGCGCTTGCCCCCGCGACGTACGGCGATGGCGGCGTAGGACTCGTTGGTCGAGGTGACCCGGTCGGCGGTCCGGAAGGTCATCCGCTCGAGGAACAGCAGCCCGCGGTGCGGCAGGGTGGCCCCGTCCGGGAACCGTGACTCGTAGAGCTCCGGGCACAGGTCGTGGTGGTCGAAGAGATATTTCGAGCCGTCCCGCCGGCGGTACCACCGGCCCAGCGGCCAGAAGATGTCCGGTGGGTTGCAGGCCTGGATGACCGCGAAGGAGCCCCGGCGGCGTGCCCTGCGCACCAGGCGGGCCGTGGCCAGGAACGAGTAGAGGTACTCGATGACGAAGCCCAGCGCGCTGCCGCCCGGCGCGTACGGCTTGTAGGTGTGCACCGCGACGCCGTCGATGACCTCGTACGGCTTGGAGTCCTTGCCGCGCGGGCAGACCACCGTGACGTCGTACCCGGCGTCACGGAGCGACTGGCACTCCAGCCACACGCGCCGGTCGAACGGCACGTGCAGGTTCTGGATGATGATGAGGACCCGGAGCCCCCCGACCCGGTTCGTCACCATCCGACCCCTTCGTAGCCCGGCAACGCCTCGACGGCGTCGCCGAGGCGACCGTGCAGGTCGATGACGACCCGGGGCGAGGCGGCCTCCAGCGCCGCGAGCAGGCCCGGGTCGGACGAGGCGACCACGACCACCTCGGCCCCGGCCAGCGCCTCTCCGGGGTCGCAGGCGAGCAGCCGGTTGAGGTGCGGGAGCTTGGCCTCGACGTGTCGGCGGTTGGCGCCGACCAGCCGGTCGGGATTGATGATCGGGTCGTAGATCGTGACGTCGTAGCCCTTGCCGATCAGCCGCTCGGCGAGCTCGACGTTGGGGCTCTCGCGGAGGTCGTCGGTGTCCATCTTGAAGCTGAGACCCAGGATGGCGACCCGGCGGTGGCCGGTCGCGATGATCCGCTCGACGACGCCGCGCACCACCATCTCGTTGGTGAGGGCGGTGCCGGCCAGCAGCGGCACGTCGACGCCGCTCACCCGGGCGAAGTGCTGGAGGGCGCGGAGGTCCTTGGGCAGGCACGAGCCGCCGTAGGCGAAGCCGGGACGGAGGTACGTCGGCGCGATGTTGAGTTTGGTGTCCTCCACGAAGATCTCCATGACCTCGCGGGAGTCGACGCCGTGGAACCGGAAGACCCGGGCCATCTCGTTGGCGAACGAGACCTTGGTGGCGTGGAAGGCGTTGCAGGCGTACTTCAGCGCCTCGGCGGTGCCCACCTCGACCCGGCGGACGTCGCGGTCGAGGAACGCGAACAGCTCGGTGAGGTCCGCGGCCACCGCGTCGTCAGCGGTGCCGACGACCACGAACGGCGGGTCGAAGAAGTCCTTGACGCCGACGCCCTCGCGGAGGAACTCCGGGCACATCGCGGTGCCGACGGTCCAGCCCTCGGGGCACAGCTCGCCGGCGAAGGCGGGGGCGACCACGCCGGCGCCGGTCCCGGGCGGGACGGTGCTGCGCATCACCACGGCGTGCCGGCCGCTCGCGGGCGGGGCGGTGACCAGCATCGCCTGGCGCAGGTCCTCCAGCGCGCGGCGTACGTAGGTCAGGTCGGTGTCGCCGCTGGCCGCCGACGGCGTGCCGACGCAGATCAGCGACACGTCGGCGCCGGCCACCGCCTCGCGGGTGTCCGTGGTGGCACGCAGGCGCCTCGCGGAGACGCCCTCGGCGATCAGCTCCTCGATCCCGGGCTCCACGACCGGGCTGCGCCCGCTCGCGATGGCCTCGACCTTGCCGGGGTCGACGTCGATGCCGACGACCTCGTGACCGCGGGACGCCAGGCCCGCGGCGGTCACGGTCCCGACGTAGCCGAGACCGAAAACTGCAACCTTCATTGTGTTTCCCCCCAGTTGACGCACGGCGCTCCTACGCCGTGACGGATGTCAGTAGGCGCCCTTCGCGCTGATCACGGCACGGACCGTGTTCGCCCCGATGGCGAGGTCGTCGGCCAGGCGCCAGTTGTCGGTGTAGAAGACGTCGAGCTGGATCGTGGAGTCGTAGCTCAGCGCGGCCCGGCCGTTGACCTGGCTCAGCCCGGTCAGCCCCGGCTTCACGGCGAGGCGCCGGAGGGCGACTTCGTCGTACTGCTTGACCTCCTCGGGCAGCGCCGGACGGGGCCCGATGAGGGACATGTCACCCCGCACCACGTTCCAGAGCTGCGGCAGCTCGTCCAGCGAGGACTTGCGGAGGAACCGGCCGACGCGGGTGACCCGCGGGTCCGACTCCATCTTGAACAGCACCCCGTCGCGCTCGTTCAGCGCGAGCAGCGAGCTGCGCTGCTGGTCGGCGTCGGCGCACATGCTGCGGATCTTGTACATCGTGAACGGCTTGCCGTTCCTGCCGATGCGGGTCTGCTTGTACAGCGGCTTGCCGCGGCTCTCGATCCGGACGGCGGCCAGGAGCGTGAGCATGACCGGCGCCGCCACCACCAGCGCCAGCGTGCCGACCGTGCGGTCGATCGCGCCCTTGACGACGCGGACGAACATGGACCGGTGGCCCGGCTGGATGTGCAGGATCGTCGATCCGGCGAACTGCGTGGTGTCGATGCGGTGCGGCGCCACGGTGTCGAGCAGGCTCAGCACGGCCAGGGTGGTGCCGGTGTCCTCGAGCGACCAGGCGATCCGGCGCAGCGAGTCGGAGTCGATGTCGTGGCCGGGCAGGGCGACGGCGATCTCGGCGTCCCAGTCGACCGCGCGCTCGCGCAGCCGTCCGAGCCCTCGCTCGACCGGCACCCCGAACAGCTCGACGTCGTCCTCGGCGTCCTCGCCGACCAGCATGGCGCCGACGACCGCGACGCGGCGGCTGCCGGCCCACGTGGTCGCGGTCCGGGCGATGGCCTCGGCGTCGCCGATGAGCAACACCCGGACCCGGCCGGAGAGGTGGCGGCGGGCCAGCGTCGCGGCCGCGGCCGCCAGCGTCCCGGCGACGACCATCTGGATCGAGTCCCCGATGACGCCCCGGCCTCGTGCGTAGAACTCGGCGGCCGAGGCCATGGCGGCAATCGGGATGGCCATGTCGCGCAGCACGCGACCGAAGTGCGGCAGTCCCTGCCGGGTGACCTGGCGGCCCGAGTGGTAGAGCGTGACCAGGACGAGCGCGAGGCAGGCGGCCACGGTCAGCGACGGGCCACGGGTCACCCACCCGGTCCAGACGACGACGGTCGCGACCAGGGCGATCTCCGCCAGCAGCGCGACGTCACCGCGTCGGCGGCGCGCCCCCGGCAAGGTCACCGGTGCAGCCAGGTCGACCCCCGTCGACGAGGCGCTGAGTACGTCGTGTTCCCCCGTTCGTGGGCGCACCCACGCTGTCACAGATGGCTGCGTCTGAGCCATGACATCTCCCCGCTTCAACCCCCCAGGCGTGCCGTCCCAGACCCAACGTCACGCGCATCCGGCGCCGCCCCTGTCGGCACCTGCTGGCAAGGCTAGGTCTCGGGAATCGAGGAGGTCCGCCCCAGAAGGGAGATACCGGGGCACCCATGGTCCCTTTGGGCCAATGGTGACTAGGCCTGTCGATTTCGTCTGTAGGCAGGGCGTGCCGACTTGGCGGATGGTCCGCGCGGAATCAGGAGTTGAAGCGGGACTGGGTCTTGTCCAGGCCCTCGGTGACCAGGGTCACGACGGCGTCTGCCGCGTCGCCGACCTGGAAGGGCAGCTCGGCCCGTTCGGTGCTCGAGTAGTTGGACAGGACGAAGTCCGCGACGGGCTGCCGGCCGGGCGGTCGGCCGATGCCGGCGCGTACCCGGTAGAAGTCTCCGGTGCCCAGCGAGGACCGGAGGGAGCGCAGCCCGTTGTGCCCGTTGTCGCCGCCCCCGAACTTCACGCGCAGGGTGCCGAAGGGGATGTCGAGCTCGTCGTGGATGGCGACGACGTGGTCCGGCTTCACGCCGTAGAACTTCGCGACGGCCGACACCGGGCCACCGGACTCGTTCATGTAGCCGCGGCCGCGCACGAGAACGACGCGGGGTCCGGGGGCACCGGGCGGGGTCAGCCGCCCCTCGACCACATCGGCCCGCCCGGACTTGTGCGCCCGGAACGGCGAGCCCATGCGCGAAGCCAGCTCGTCGGCGACGAGGTAGCCGACGTTGTGGCGGTGCCCGGAGTAGGACGGGCCGGGATTCCCCAGCCCGACCACGAGCCACAGGTCCTGTGGTGCGGTCATGGCAGAAGTATCCCGGCCCCTCGACGGCCGGGCCCGCCGGCCTCCGGAGAGACGGCCTCCGAGGAGGCGGCGGACCCAGCCGGTGGTCACTCCTCCGTGGACGCCTCGGCGGCCTCGCCCTCGGCGGCCTCGCCCTCGGCGGCCTCGCCCTCGGCAGCCTCGGCGGGCTCCTCGGCCTCGTCGCGCTCGATACCGACCTCGGCCTCGGCCTCCTCCAGCTCCGCCTCGAGCTCCTCGGCGGTCGGCGCGTTGGTGATGTTGACGACCAGGATCTGGCCGTCGGTGAGCAGCGTGGTGCCTTCGGGCAGCCGCAGGTCGGAGGCGTGGATCTGGGTGCCGACCTCGGCGCCCTCGATGGAGACCTCGACGTACTCGGGGATGTGGGTGGCCTCGGCCTCGACCGACACCACGGCGTTCTCGGTGACGACCAGGGTGTCCGGGCCGGCCTCGCCGACGAGGTGCACCGGGATGTCGACGGTGACCTTCTCGCCCCGACGGACCGCGACGAAGTCGATGTGCTCGAGCACCCGGCGGATCGGGTCGACCTGGACCTGCTTGGTCAGGGCGAGCTGGGCGGTGCCCTCGATGTCGAGCTCGAGCAGCGCGTTCGCACCGCCGTGCTTGAGCGCCATCATCGTCTCGTGGCCCGGCAGGGTCACGTGGACCGGCTCGTTGCCGTGGCCGTAGATGACGGCGGGGACCTTGTGCTCACGGCGGATGCGGCGGGCGGCACCCTTGCCGAACTCGGTCCGGGTCTCGGCGGCGATCTTCTCGGCGGCCATGCGTCTGTTCTCCTCGTGCGTACGTCGTTGTGTGCGTTCGTGCAGCGACAGTTCGTCGGCGACTGGTGGCTGCCCCGCGCGGACCCCGCGGCCCGGAGACGACGAGCGCCGCGCGACCGGGTCAGCGCGGCGCAGCAGGAGGTCTGGCCGGCCCAGTCGATCACGGACACCCGCGTGAGGCGCAGGTTCCCTCGCCGAGGCAACTGTCCGATCTTAGCCGCGGGCCGGGGCGGGCGCGAATCCGCGTCCGCCCACCATCGTCCACGCCGGGGTCACGCCCAGGGGTCGGTGATCTCCCGCAGCGACGTGAGCGCGTCCTGCAGCGCGGCCATCCGCTCCTGGCCGAGGTGCTGCTCCCACTCGTGCCGCACCTGTCGCTCGACGTGACGCGCCTCGCGCTGGGCCTCGCGCCCGCGCGGGGCCAGCCGGACCAGGCGGGCCCGGGCGTCGGTCGGGTCGGGCACCCGCTCGACGTACCCCAGGCGTTCGACCTGGTCGACGAGGAACCCCGCGCTCTGCTTGGTGATCTGTGCCCGCGCGGCCAGGTCGGTGAGCCGGGTCCCCTCCCCGTCGATGCCGGCCATCAGCCGGCCCTGGGCGAGCGTGAGCTCGTGACCGGCCTCGTGCAGGGCCCGCATCACCCGCATCTCGACGTGTCGAGCGGCGATCGACATGAGCAGCCCCGGGTGCAGGTCGGGCACGCCTCCTCCTCGACGGTCGAGCCTTGACAACCTAGTCAGACAGACTGACCATAATGGTCAGGGACTCTGACCATCCTACCGAGGTCGACCATGGACCACGCACAGCTCTGGAAGCACATCCACACCGAGCGCGCCGTCCTCGCGGCGACCCTGACCGGGCTCTCCGACGAGCAGTGGGAGCACGACACCCTCTGCCCCGGCTGGACGGTCAAGGACGTGGCGGCGCACGTGATCTCCACTCCGCAGACCGGCTGGCGGCAGATGCCGGGCATGCTGCTGCGCAACCTCGGCCGCGGCTACAACACGATGATCTTCCGCGAGGTCAGGCGGCTCGGCGAGCGGGAGACGCGGGAGTCGATCCTGGCCGACTTCGAGCGCTTCGCGACCTCCACGCACCACGTGCCCACGACCACGTCCGTCGAGCCGCTGATCGACGCGCTGCTGCACCACCAGGACATCGTCCGCCCGCTCGGCCTGCGGCGGGACATGCCGCCCGAGGCCGCCGCGGTCGCCGCCGACCGGGCTCGCCTGCTGTGGTCCCTGATGGGCAACCGACGCGTGGTGCGCGGGACGCGCATGAGCGCCACCGACATCGACTGGGTGCGCGGGTCCGGCCCCACGATCGAGGGACCGGTGCAGGAGCTGCTCATGCTCTGCTCGGGCCGGTCACCCGACCCGGACCTGGTCGGCGGTGACGGACTGGCGCTGCTCGCCACCGGTTGAGCGGGGACGTGCGGCGTCGTGCGCCCGGGTCAGGCGTGCCCGTCGAACATCGAGGTCACCGAGCCGTCCTCGAACACCTCGCGGATCGCCCGGGCGATGAGCGGAGCGATCGACAGGCAGGTGAGCTTGTCGAAGCGCCGGTCGTCGGTGAGCGGGAGGGTGTTCGTGACGACCACCTCGGTGGCCGGGCTGTTCTTGAGCCGGTCGACCGCCGGCTCGGAGAGGATCGCGTGGGTCGCGGCGATGATCACGCCCGCGGCGCCGTCGGCCATCAGCGCGTCGGCGGCCTTCACGATCGTGCCGCCGGTGTCGATCATGTCGTCGACCAGCACGCACATGCGGCCCTTGACGTCACCGACCACGCGGTTCGCCACGGTCTCGTTGGGCCGGTCGATGCGGCGGGACTTGTGGATGAACGCCAGCGGGGCGCCGCCGAGGCGGGCGGACCAGCGCTCGGCCACCTTGATCCGTCCGGCGTCCGGAGACACCACGGCCAGCCGCTCGTCGCCGTACTTCTGCTTGACGTAGTCGGCGAGGATCGGCAGCGCCATCAGGTGGTCGACCGGGCCGTCGAAGAAGCCCTGGATCTGGTCGGCGTGCAGGTCGACCGTGATCAGCCGGTCGGCGCCGGCGGTCTTGAACAGGTCGGCCATCAGCCGGGCCGAGATCGGCTCGCGGCCACGGTGCTTCTTGTCCTGGCGGGCGTACCCGTAGAACGGCATCACGACGGTGATGCGCTTGGCCGAGGCCCGCTTGAGCGCGTCGACCATGATCAGGTGCTCCATGATCCACTCGTTGATCGGAGCGGTGTGGCTCTGGATCACGAAGGCGTCGCAGCCGCGGACCGACTCCTCGTAGCGGACGTAGATCTCGGAGTTGGCGAACTCGTACGCCGACTGCGGGACCAGGCCGGTACCGAGCTGCTCGGCGACCTCCTGGGCGAGGTCGGGGTGCGCCCGGCCGCTGAAGACCATGAGGTTCTTCTCGGTGGTCCGCTTCATTCCGCTCACGCCGGATGCTCCTCGTGGTGTGCGTGCTGACGAGCCGGTCACCCGATTGTGCCTCCCCGACCGGCCCGGCCGCGAATCGGGTCCGGCGTGGCGAGACGGCTCATCCGGACGTGCTGTCGGAGGGGGCGCCGTCGGTGGCTCCGGGGAGCGCCTGCTCGGCGGCCTCGGCCTGCTTCGTGCCCGCCCGACGGGAAAGCACCCAGCCCTCGAGGTTGCGCTGGGGACCACCGCTGACCGCGAGCGACCCGGGCGGCACGTCGCGGCGGATGACCGCCCCCGCGCCCGTGGTGGCGCCGTCACCGATCGTGACGGGCGCGACGAACGTGTTGTTGCACGAGGTCTTGGCGTAGCGGCCGACCACCGTGCGGTGCTTGGCGACGCCGTCGTAGTTGGCGAAGGTCGTGCCGGCGCCGATGTTGGCGCCCTCGCCGACCTCGGCGTCGCCGACGTAGGACAGGTGCGGCACCTTCGCGCCGTCCCCGATGTGGGAGTTCTTGACCTCGACGAAGGTGCCGATCTTGCCACCGGCGCCGAGCCGGGCCCCGGGCCGCAAGTAGGCGAAGGGGCCGACGGTCGCGTTCTCGCCGATCACCGCGAGCTCGGCATGGGTGCGGACCACCCGGGCACCGGAGCCGATCTCGCAGTCCTTGAGCGTCGTGTCCGGGCCGACCACCGCGTCCTCGGCGACCACGGTGGCACCGAGCAGCTGGGTGCCGGGCAGGATCGTCACGTCGGGGGCCAGCACCACGTCGGACTCGATCCAGGTGGTCTCGGGATCCATCACGGTGACCCCGTCCCGCATCCACCGGTCGACGATGCGGCGGTTCATCTCGCGCCCCAGCGCCGCGAGCTGGGCGCGGTCGTTGGCGCCTTCGGTCTGCATGACGTCGTCCACCGGGAACGCCCCGACGGTCAGCCCGTCCGCGCGGGCGATGCCGACGGTGTCGGTGAGGTAGTACTCCCCCTTGGCGTTGTCGTTGCCGACCCGGTCGAGGGCGTCGACGAGGAAGGCCCCGTCGAAGGCGAGGATGCCGGAGTTGATCTCGTCGATCTCTCGCTGCTCGGGGGTCGCGTCCTTCTCCTCGACAATCCCCTCGACGTCGCCCTCGGTGTTGCGGACCACCCGGCCGTACCCGAACGGGTTCGCGACCCGTCCGGACAGGATGCTGACCGCACGCTGGGCCGCGTCGTGCTCCTCCGCGAACGCGCGCAGGCTCTCTCCGCGCAGCAGCGGGGTGTCGCCGGTGACCACCACGACCGTCCCGTCGACCTTCCCGCCGAGGGCCTCGAGCGCCACCTTGACCGCGTGCCCGGTGCCGTCCTGGGTCTCCTGGACGGCGAGCACCGCGTCGGGCACCAGCTCGTGGATGTGCGGACCCACCTGCTCGCGCTGGGTGCCGACCACCGCGACGATGCGCGACGGCTCCATCTGTTGCACCGCGGTCAGCACGTGGCCGACCATGCTGCGGCCGCCGACCGGGTGCAGGACCTTCATGGTCTTGGACTTCATGCGGGTGCCGCCGCCGGCGGCGAGGACCACCACGGTCAGGTTGCTTGCCACAGACTTCCTCCTGGGTAACCGAGACCAGCTCCCCGGGTAGGAGTCGAACCTACGTCGCTAGTCCTGATTCAAAGTCAGGCGGGCCCTGCCGGCAGACCAACCGGGGAATGAACGGCATCACCCTAATCCCCGCCCCCTCCCGTTGAGTTGCGCCTCCCTCGCCGTCGAGTTGCGCCTCGCTGGGCGAGGGAGGCGCAACTCGATGTGCAGCGGGGCGCGACTCGACGGTGCGGGCTAGGGTCCCGGGTATGGACCTGCCGGTGATGCCTCCTGTCCTGCCGATGCTGGCCAAACCGGTGAAGGGGATCCCCGACCCCGCGAAGTACGGCGGCCTCTCGTTCGAGCCGAAGTGGGACGGCTTCCGCTGCCTGGTCTTCAAGGACGGCGACGAGGTCGAGCTGGCCTCGCGCAACACCAAGCCGCTGACCCGCTACTTCCCCGAGGTGGTCGCCGCGGCCCGCGAGCAGCTGCCCGACCGGGTGGTGCTCGACGGCGAGCTCTTCGTCGCGCTCGGCGAGGAGGGCGAGGCCCGGCTGGAGTTCGAGACGCTCCAGGAGCGGATCCACCCGGCCGAGTCCCGGATCACGATGCTCGCCGAGAAGACCCCCGCCGAGTTCGTGGCGTTCGACCTGCTCGCCCTCGGCGACGCGTCGTACGTCGACCGGCCGTTCGCCGAGCGCCGGGCCGCGATGGAGGAGGCGCTCGCCCACCTCGACGGCCAGGACGGCGCCTGCCACCTCACCCGCACGACCACCGACCCGGCCGAGGCGGAGCAGTGGTTCCACACCTTCGAGGGCGCCGGCCTCGACGGCGTCATCGCGAAGCCGCTGGACGCGGCGTACCAGCCGAACGCCCGCACCATGCTCAAGATCAAGCACTCCCGCACCGCCGACGTGGTGCTCTGCGGCTACCGCGAGCACAAGACCTCGACGAAGGACCGGCCGCTGCTCGGCTCGATGCTGCTCGGTCTGTACGACGAGGGGACGCTGCAGCACATCGGCGTCTCGGCCTCCTTCACCGAGAAGCGCCGGGCCGAGCTGTTCGAGGAGCTCCAGCCGCTGGTCTGCGCCATCGAGGACCACCCGTGGGGCGCGTGGCAGAACGGGGCGATCGCCAACCCCGACCGGGTCCCGGGCACCCAGAGCCGGTGGAGCCAGGGCAAGGACCTCTCCTTCACGCCACTGCGCCCCGAGCGGGTGCTGGAGGTCGGCTACGACCACATGGAGGGCCGGCGGTTCCGGCACACGGCGCAGTTCAAGCGCTGGCGCCCGGACCGCGACCCGGAGTCGTGCGGATACGGCCAGTTGGAGGAGCCTTCGGGCTACGACCTCGCTAAGATTTTGAGCATCCGTTGAGCTGGCCGGAGGCGAGTGACATGAGCGGTGAAGCGGCTGCCGGGCAGACCGGCGCCTACGACGTCGTGCTCCTTTGTGAGCAGGCGCTGTCTGCCGAGGACGCCCGCCAGGTGACCTCGCTGCACCAGGAGCTCGACGGGCCGGTGACCTACCACGTGCTGCTGCCCGTCGAGGACGCCGCCGCCCGGGTCGAGGCCGCGATGGGCTCGCTGGCGGCCGGCGAGGTGATGGCCTCCCCGGCGATGGTGATGAACGAGGTCGACCTCGACCAGGTGCGCCAGGACTGCCTCGACCGTTCGAAGCAGGAGCTCCAGGCCACGCTCACCCGGCTGCGCGAGGCCGGGGCCACGGCCGAGGGCCGGGTGGTGCACGAGCACCCGATCGACGCGCTGTCCACGGCGGTCACCGAGTCCGGTGGCCGTGAGGCGATCATCCTGACCCGGCCGCACGTGGTCGCGGAGTTCTTCCACCTCGACTGGACCTCCCGAGCCCGGCGCAAGATCGGTGTGCCCTGCCTCCACCTGCTCGAGCACGAGACCGTCGAGGAGCAGGCCGGTGGCGGCGAGGGCGTGACCGGCCTCTGAGCGTGGAGTCGGAGGGCCGGACGGCGTTCGTCCTCGGCGGCGGGGGCCTGCTCGGTGCCGTCGAGGTCGGCATGGTCCGCGCCCTGCTCGAGCACGGCGTCCGCCCAGACCTGGTGCTCGGCACGTCGGTCGGCGCGCTGAACGGCGTGGTGGTCGCCCAGGACCCGACCGTGGGCGCGGTCGACCGGCTGCGCGCGATGTGGCGCTCGGTCGCCGAGGAGCGCGACGTGTACGCCGACGGGCCGTTCAAGCAGGCCCGACGCGCGCTGGCGACCGGCACCCACCTGCACGACTCGGCTCCCCTGCGCCGCCGGCTCCAGGAGGAGTTCGGCGACACCACGTTCGCCGACCTCGCGGTGCCGTTCCAGTGCTGCGCGGCCAGCATCGAGCGGGCCACCGAGCACTGGTTCAGCGCCGGGCCGGTGGTGCCCGCGGTGATGGCGAGCGCCGCCGTACCCGGCCTGCTGCCCCCCGAGAAGGTCGGCGCCGAGCACTACCTCGACGGCGGCATCGTGAACTCCATCCCGGTCGGGCGGGCGGCGGACCTCGGGGCCACCCGGATCTTCGTGCTCCAGGTCGGGCGGGTGAACCGGCCGCTCACGGTCCCGCGCCGGCCGTGGGAGGTGGCCCGGGTGTCGTTCGAGATCGCCCGCCGGCACCGCTTCCACCGGGAGATGAACGAGCTGCCCACCCACGTCGAGGCGCACGTGCTCCCCTCCGGCACCGGGACGGAGCGCGACGACAACCCGCTCTCCTACCGCGACCATGCGCGCGTGCAGCAGCGCATGGACGAGGCGTACGCCGAGAGCGCGGCGTACCTCGAGGGCCTGAGATGAACCACCCCCCGAGATCACTGGCGAGCTCGCGATCCCGCGGGGACCCCGGATGATCGCCGCCCTCGTGCGCCGGGTGGTGCTCGCCCCGGCGGTGATCGCGCTGACCGTCTTCCTCTGGGTGTTCGCACCGTTCTGGCTGATCGGGACCGGCATCGCCTCGGCGTTCGTCCCCGGCTGGCTGCGGCCGGTGCGCCTGGCCTGGGTGGCCATCGTGCACCTCACCCTGGAGAGCCTCATCCTGGTCGAGCTGCTCGGGCTCTGGATCGCCAGCGGGTTCGGGCTCTTCATCCGGCGGCCGTTCTTCGAGCGGATCCACTACGACCTCGTGCACGCCTACCTGGTGGTCTTCGTGCGCGAGTCCCGCCGGGTGCTCCGGCTCAAGATCGAGACCGTCGGCCCGACCCCGGACGCGTTCCCCGGCGACCCGCTGCTGGTGTGCTGCCGGCACGCGGGACCGGGCGACTCGTTCATCCTGATGTACGCGCTCATGCACTGGTACCACCGCGAGCCACGCGTGGTCCTCAAGGACACCCTCGCGTGGGACCCGGCGATCGGGATCATGCTGCACCGCCTCCCGGCCCGGTTCGTCCAGCCCAACCCCGGCGCCGGCGAGGACGTCGAGAGCCAGATCTCCGAGATGGCGCGCGGCCTCGACGCCAACGACGCGTTCGTGATCTTCCCCGAGGGCGGCAACTTCACCCCGGCCCGGCGCGAGAAGGCGATCCGCAAGCTGCGCTCGCTCGGCCTGGAGCGGATGGCGCAGCGGGCGGAGCGGATGAAGAACGTCCTGGCCCCGCGGCCGGGCGGCTTCCTCGCCGCGCTCGATGCCGCCCCGGACGCCGACGTGCTGCTGGTCGCCCACACCGGCCTCGACCACGTGCTGACGCTGCGCGACGTCTGGCACGAGCTGCCGATGGACAAGCAGATCATCATGCGCTGGTGGCGGGTGCCGCGCGACGAGATCCCGACCGAGCGGGAGGAGCAGATCGACTGGCTCTTCGACTGGTGGGCGCGGATCGACGCCTGGGTCGAGGAGAACCGGCCGGCCGAGCTGCCCCGACGGTAGGACCGGGTCCCGCGTCGCCGTACCGCCGCGCGCTAGTGTCGAGAGACCGGCTGCCGCGGGCAGCCCACCACCAGGAGGTTCGTCGTGCAGGTCCTCGGTCTGATCGTCATCGGGCTCGTGATCGGCTACCTCGCCCGGCTGTTCAAGCCCGGCCGGCAGCGGATCGGTTTCCTCTGGACGCTGCTGCTCGGCGTCGCAGGTGCGCTGATCGGCGGCATCGTCGCGAGCTGGTTCGGCACCGGCGACATCTGGGAGCTGAACTTCTGGGGGACGGTCGTCGGCATCCTCGCCGCGATCGTGCTGATCGGCCTGGCGGAGGGCCGGGTCGGCAAGTCGAAGGCCTGACCCCCTCGACGATCGATGAAGGATCCCCGGCACCCGGTGCCGGGGATCCTTCACTGTCCGGCGGGATCCGCGGCGCCCAGCTCGCGGACGATGTCGAGGTGGCCGGCGTGCCGGGCGTACTCGTGGACCACGTGCTGGCAGATCCAGCGCAGCGTCGGCGTGCCTTCGTCGAACCGGGGGCCGGGCACCGCGCGCGCCTCCGTCGGGAACTCCCGCAGCAGCTTCCGCACCCGCACCGCGAGCCGCTCCAGCCGGGCCGCGAGGTCGTCGGCGGACACGCCGTCCGGCACCTGCCAGCGCACGTCCGGGTCGTCCTCGTGCTCCCACGGGTCCGGCCGCGACCAGTCGCCCCACACGTCCGGGACGTCCTCGCCGAGGAAGCCCCAGAGGAACCAGCGCCGCTCCATGTGCAGCACGTGGCTGAGCAGCTCGATCGGCGTCCAGCCCGACGGCACCATGCTGCGCCGCTGCTGGTCCGGCGGCAGCGAGGTCACGCCGTCGGCGATCGTGGCCCGGTAGAAGTCGAGGTACGCCGACCAGTGCGCGCCCTCGTCGCCGATGTCCCCGCGGGGCTCCTCCGGTTCCACCGCGCTCAGTCCTCGACCCGGTTGCCGTGCTCGTCCCAGTGGGCCGCGACTTTCTTCGACGGCTGCACCCGCGGCGGCTCGCCCGGCATCTTCGGGTAGTCCGGCGGGAACGGCATCTCGCCTCCGGGCAGCTCCTCCCACAGCGCCAGCAGCGGCTCCAGCGAGAACGCCTCGTCGTCGATGTCCGCCCACGGGTCGCCGTCCTGCACCCGCCCGGGCACGGTGAACAGGTTGAACCCACGTGGGTCGGTGAGGTCCGCCAGCTCCGCCCAGGTGACCGGCGTGGAGACCGGGGCGCCGGGGATGGGCCGCAGGGAGTACGCCGAGGCGATGGTGCGGTCGCGGTTGTTCTGGTTGAAGTCGACGAAGATCCGCTCCCCGCGCTCCTCCTTCCACCAGTTCATGGTCACCCCGTCGTCGCGCCGGGCCAGCTCGCGGCCGAACCCGATCGCGGCGTGCCGGAGGTCGGTGAAATCCCACCGCGGCTCGATCCGCACGTAGACGTGCACCCCGCGGTTGCCCGAGGTCTTGGGGTAGCCGCGCAGCCCGAGCTCCTCGAGCAGCTCCTTCGCCACCCCGGCCACCCGGACCGCGTCCGAGAACGTGGTGCCGGGCTGCGGGTCGAGGTCGATCCGCAGCTCGTCGGGGTGGTCGACGTCGGCCCGCCGTACCGGCCACGGATGGAAGGTCAGCGTGCCCATGTGGGCGCACCACACCGGCACCGCGATCTCGGTCGGACAGACCTCCTCCGCGGTCCGCCCGGACGGGAAGGTGACCTGCACGCTCTCGAGGTAGTCGGGCGCTCCCTTGGGCACCCGCTTCTGGTAGAACGCGTCGGCGTTGCGGTCCTGCGGGCCGGTGGCCAGCCGCATCCCCTCGCGGACCCCGGAGGTCCATCGCTCCAGTGCGGTCGGCCGCTCCCGCAGCGCCCGCATCAGCCCGTCCTCGACGGAGGCGAAGTACTCCGCGACCATCAGCTTGGTCACCTCGGGCGTGTGCTCGGTCTTCTCGTAGATGACCCGGTCGGGGCTGGACACGCGCACGGAGCGCTCGCCTGCCCGGACCTCGGCTGCGGGTGGCTTGGCCATGCCGCCAACCTAGCGGTCCCCCGGGTGCCACACTGCCGGCGTGGATCCCCGCCTGAGCACCGCCGTGCAGACCAGCGTGCGCTGGTACGACGACATGGCCGCCCTGCACGCCGTGCCCACCACCGTCACCGACGGGTTGTGGCACGCGCTCGCCCCGATGCCGCCGCTGCACTCGGCGGCCAAGACCCTGCGCCCCGGCGTGCCCCGTGAGACCGTGCTGCGCGCGGTGGCGGCGTACGACCAGGTCAGCGTGGCCGACTCCTTCGGCGACCTCGACCTCACCGCGGACGGCTTCGACCTGCTCTTCGAGGCCACCTGGATCCACCGCCCCGCGCTCGACACCGGGCCGGTGCCGGCAGGCTGGGCGCCGGTCACCGACCCGGCCGGGCTCGACGCGTGGGTGGCGGTGCACGGCACCGGTGGCATCTTCGTGCCCGGCATCCTCCGCCGGCCGGAGTTCACGATGCTGGCCCGGCACGACGGCGACCGGGTCAGCGCGGGGTTCGTCGTGCACGACGGCGGTACGGCGGTCGGGGTCTCCAACGCCTGCACCCCGGCCGGCGACGAGCTCGGCTGGTCCGAGGTGCTGGCGGTCACCGCCGCCGTAAGGTCCGGTCAGCCGGTGACCGACTACACGTACGGCGATGAGCTGGCCTCGGCCCTCGCACACGGGTTCAGCCCGCTGGGCCCGCAGCGGGTCTGGGTGCGCTGAGTAGGCTGAACGGCATGCGGAAGTCGAAGTCCGACGCGCCGGCCGGGGACACCGGCAGCTACGCCGTCACCAAGAGCGACGCCGAGTGGCGTGAGCAGCTCTCCCCCGACGAGTACGCCGTGCTCCGCCAGGCCGGCACCGAGCGCGCCTTCACCGGCACCTACACCGACACCGAGACCGTCGGCGTCTACCGCTGCAAGGCGTGCGACGCGAAGCTCTTCGAGTCCGACACCAAGTTCCACTCGGGCTGCGGCTGGCCGTCGTTCTACCAGCCGCTGCGCACATCCGAGGGGGCGGACACCATCGAGTACCTCGAGGACTCCTCGCACGGGATGAAGCGGGTCGAGGTGCGGTGCGCGAGCTGCGGCTCGCACCTCGGCCACGTCTTCCCGGACGGCTACGGCACGCCCACCGGCGACCGCTACTGCATCAACTCGATCGCGCTCACGCTCGAGCCGAAGGAATGACCGCCAGGTCCGCCTCGCGAGGGGTGGACGCGAGCACCGGCCGTTCGGCCACGGGCAGCCCGGCCTCGCGCCAGGCGGCGAACCCGCCCACGACGTCGGTGGCCCGGCGCACCCCGAGGCGGACCAGCGCGTCCGCGGCCAGCGACGACGTGTAGCCCTCCTGGCAGAGCACGATCACGCGAGCGTTGTACGACGCCTGCTCGACGCGGGCGCTGCTGCGCGGGTCGAACCGCCACTCGAGCACGTTGCGCTCGACGACCAACGGGTGGACGACGGAGTGGACCTCCCCCTCGGCGGTCCTCTGCGCCTCCGGCCGGATGTCGACGAGCACGGCCTGCCGGGCCAGCAGCTCGCGGTACGCCGCGCGGGGCGGCACCCGGTCCAGGCGCGACCGGGCGTCGGCCAGCATCGCGTCGACGCCGTCGAACCAGATCTCGGGAAACGGCTGGTGGAAGCGGTGCACCGTCACCAGTCCGCCCCCGCCTTCTCGACCCCGGCCAGCACCAGCCGTCCATCGGTCACGTCGTAGCGGGTCATCGTGGTCAGTCGCGGCGAGTAGGCGTGCACGGACACCGCCGCCTTCTCGCCGAGGTTGCGCACGTCGTGCAGGTGTCCGGGCGCGAACGAGCGGCTGTCGCCGACGACCAGGCCGTGTGGCTGTGGGCCGTGGTCCCAGGTGTACTCGTGCAGCCGGCCGGCGATCGTGGTGAACGCACCGCCGGCGGTCCCGTGGTCGTGCCAGCCGGTGCGGGCTCCGGGTGGCCAGGTGATCAGCCAGACCTGGAGGTCGGGCGTCGCGTGCAGCTCGGTCCAGGCCCGCTCGGTGGCGGTGGGGTCGTGGAGCTCGAGCAGGTCGGGGTCCGCCGCGATCTCACGCAGCGTCTGGAGCAGGGGCAGGACGGTCAAGGCAGTCATCGGTTCTCCTGTGGGTCGAGGTGTGCGGGTGGCGGATGCTCACCCCGCGACACAGGTCGCTCGCCGTGCGGAGCAGGTCGACATGCAGCCGTCGCTGTCTCTCGTCAATGTTTATCAACTTACTCATGTTTAAAGAATGCACGGCCCCCCAAGCCCGGGCAAGTCGAAACGCCGGCGTCTCAGCCGGTGGTCGGCCAGAGCCGGGAGCCCGTCTCGAAACCACCACCAACCCCGGTGGTTGAGGAGGGCGAGGAACGAGCCCGTCTCGAAACCACCACCAACCCTCGGTGGCTTCGAGACGCTCGCTGGCTGCTCGCTCCTCGACCACCGGCGCGAGGCGTCAGGGCAGGCGGGCGACCAGGTCGGCGACGTCGGCGCGGGCGCCGGTGTAGAACGGCACCTCCTCGCGCACGTGCCGTCGGGTCTCGGAGCCGCGCAGATGCCGCATCAGGTCGACGATGCGGTAGAGCTCGTCGGCCTCGAAGGCGAGCATCCACTCGTAGTCGCCGAGCGCGAAGCTGGAGACCGTGTTCGCCCGGACGTCGGGATAGTCGCGCGCCATCTGGCCGTGCTCGGCGAGCAGGCGGCGGCGCTCGCCGTCGTCGAGGAGGTACCACTCGTAGGAGCGGACGAACGGGTAGACGCACACGTGAGCGCGGGCCTCCTCCTCGGCGAGGAACGCCGGGATGTGGCTCTTGTTGAACTCCGCCGGGCGGTGCAGCGCCATCTGCGACCAGACCGGGTCGAGGCGTCGGCCGAACGTCGTGCGGCGCAGCTCGTGGTAGGCGCCCTGGAGCTGCTCGGAGGTGGCGGCGTGCCACCAGACCATCAGGTCGGCGTCGGCGCGCAGGCCGGCCACGTCGTACGTCCCCCGCACCACCACGTCGTCGGCGGCCAGCTTGTCGAACAGCGCCTGCACCTCCTGCGCCTCGGCGGCACGGTCGGCGTCGCCGAGCAGGTCCCGGAGCCGGAAGACCGACCACATCGTGTAGCGGATGGTGTCGTTGAGCTCGCGGGTCCGGGCGGCGTTGCTGGTCATGCCTCCATTGTGCAAGGGCGCCACCGGAGACCCCTCGGCGACCCCGTCGGTCGAGGACGCCTCAGCCGAGGTCGGCGACCGCGCGGCGGGCGGAGGCGATGCAGGCCGGGATACCCAGCCCGTCGTACGCGGCGCCGCAGACCGCCAGCCCGGGCACCCGGGCGACGTCGGCGCGGATCCGGGCGACTCGGTCGAGGTGGCCGACGGCGTACTGCGGCAGTCCGCCGCCCCACCGCTGCACGAACGCGTCGACCGGCGCCGCGGTGAGCCCGGTGGCGTCGGCGAGGTCGGCCAGCGACACCGCGACCAGCTCCTCGTCGGAGCGCTGGAGGGCGGCCTCCTCGCGGTGCCGTCCGACCGAGGTGCGCAGCAGCAGGACGCCCGCGGCGGCGCCGGCCTCGCGGACCCACCCCCACTTGGTGGCGCTGAAGGTCGAGGCCTTGATCGTGCGGCCGTCGACCGGCGGCACCAGGAACCCGGAGGCCTCGTCGAGCGCGGCGACGCCGGCGACGTCCTCGACCCGGAAGGCGAGGGTGACCACGGCCATCGAGGCGTACTCCACCGCGGCCAGCTCGGCCGCCGCGGCCGGGGCCAGGTCGGCCAGCAGGCGGGCGGTCGGGGTGGCCGGGGTGGCCAGCACCAGGCGGTCGCAGGCAACGGCCTCGGGCGCCACGGTCGGTCCGACGGTGAGCTCGAAGCCGGTGGCGGTACGCCGGGCCGCACGCACCGTGGCGCCGGTGCGGACCGCGAACCCGCCGTCGCGGGCGAGGACCTGCGGCAGCCGGCCCACGCCCCCGGCCAGCCCGGCGAAGACGGGGGTCGCGGGGGCGTCGGCGGGCACGCGGGCGGCCGCGGCCACCAGCGACGGGCCGCGGTCGAGCAGCGCCACCACCTGCGGGACGGTCGCCCGGGCGGACAGGGATCGGGCGTGGCCGGCGTACACCCCGCCGAGGAGAGGCTCGACCAGCCGGTCCACCACCTCGTCGCCGAGGTGGGTGGCGATCAGGTCTCCGACGGAGACGTCGTGGCCGGGCGCGGGCGCGGCCACCTCGGCGCGGGCCCGGGCCAGGCCCGCGTCGGAGAGCACGCCGGAGGCGGCGAGCTGGTCGAGGTCCGCCGGGACGCCCATCACCGAGCGCGGCAGCGGCCGCAGCGCGCCGCGGGTCCAGATCCGGGAGGCGGTGGTGACGGGGTGGACCAGCTCCAGACCGAGGCCGGTGGCCAGGTCGACGCCCTCGGGCCGCCGGGCCAGCATGGCCTCGGCCCCGACATCGACGGTGACGCCCGCGACCTCGGCCACCCTCAGCTTGCCGCCGACCTCGGGCGAGCCCTCCAGCAGCACGACGTCGTCGCCGGCCGCGGCCAGCTCCCGGGCCGCGGCGAGGCCCGCGATGCCCCCGCCGACCACGGCGGTACGGCGGGTCCCGGTCACGTGCCCAGCCTGCCAGACGGGCTGCCGGGAACCGGCGGGGCCCCGCTCCCGTCCGACCCCCATGAGAGCAGCCCTCGTCATCGCACCCACGCTCCTCCTCGCCGCCCTGGTCTCGGGCTGCAGCGGCGGCTCGTCCAGCGACGCCGGGGGCGACGGCGGGAGCGTCGCCGCCGAGACCGCGGACTCGGCCGGCGGGTCCGGCGACCGGCCCACCCCCGCCCGGCGTACCGCCGTGCGCACCGAGGCGGTGATCTACACCGCCTCCGTGGAGCTGCACTCCGACGACGTCGCCAAGGCCCGGCTCGACGTGCTCGCGATCACCGACCGCTACCGGGGCGAGGTCGCCGAGGAGGAGACCGCCAGCGGAGAGCAGGGCAGCCTGGCGCACGCCCGCCTGGTGCTCCGGGTGCCGAGCGAGGACTACCCGGAGGCGAAGCGGGACGTCGAGCAGGTCGCGGAGTTCGGGTCGTCCACCGGCGGTCGCGAGGACGTGACCACGCAGGTGATCGACAACGAGTCACGGATCCGGGCACAGACGCGCGGGGTGCGCCGCCTCGAGCAGCTGATCGGCCGGGCCGACGACCTGTCGGAGGTCATCGCGCTCGAGAACCAGCTGACCCGTCGCCAGGCCGACCTCGACTCCCTGAAGCAGCAGCAGGCCTACCTCACCGGCCAGGTGGCGATGGCCACCATCACCGTGAACATCGAGGCCGACGACCCCGCCGGCACGGACGACCGCCGGGCCGGCGGCTTCCTGGCCGGCCTCGAGGACGGGTGGCACGGCCTCACGGGACTCGTGACCGGCACCCTCACCGCCGTCGGGCTGCTGCTCCCGTTCGCCGTGCTGTTCGGGCTGCTCGGCGTCCCGGCGTGGCTCGCCACCCGCGCCGTACGACGCCGCCGGGCGCCGGGCGCGCCACCCGAGGCGGGCTGAGCGCCTTCCTCAGGCGGAGTCGGCGACCCGGCCGAACCCGCTGCGGTGGAAGACCAGGGGCGAGCCGCCGTCGTCGTCGACCGCGTGCAGCCGCAGCAGCACGATGGTGTGGTCGCCGGCGACGATCTCGCGGTGGACGGTGCAGTCGAACGTCGCGACGGCGTCCTCAAGCAGCACCGCACCGTCCGCGGTGGCGTGCAGGTCGAGGCCTGTGAAGCGTTGCTCGGCCGGGCCGGCGAGCCGGGCGCACGCCGCGTCGTGGTGGTCGGCCAGCACCGACAGCCCGAGGTGCGAGGCGGAGCGCAGCACCGGCCACGTCGACGAGGTGTTCGCGACGGAGACCGACACCAGCGCGGGCTCCAGGCTGACCGACGTGAACGAGCTGGCAGCCAGGCCGACGTACGCCCCGTCGACCTGGGCGGCCACCGCCACCACGCCGCTGGGGAAGGCACCGAGGACGCGGCGCAGCGTGCCGGGGTCGAGGGCGGGCTCCAGACGGGTCACGGTCACGCCGCCACCCCGTCGCCGACCAGGGACGCCACCACGGGTCGGGCGACCTCCAGCCACGCGTCGTACGCCGCGGGGTCGTCGTACGAAGCGTCCAGGACGTACGCGCCGGGCACCGGCACCGTCGCCCCGATCTCGGTCAGCACCGGACGCAGGGTCAGCTCCGGCGCCAGCGCGTGGGCCGGGCCGGCGCCGAGCATGAGGGGCACCGTGACCACCCCGCGCAGACCGCCGGGCGGGAACCGGTCGAGGAACAGCTTGAGCAGGCCCGTGTAGGTCGCCTTGTACGTCGGGCTGGCCACGACCAGCAGGTCGGCCGCCCGCACCTCGTCCACGACGGCGGTGACGGCCGGGTCCGCCCAGTCCAGCAGCGCGGCGCCGAGGTCGGCGAGGTCGACGATCGCTTCGGGGGCGGTGCCGGTGAGCTCGGTGGCCAGGTGCACGGCCGCGTCCCGGGTCCGGGACCGCGGCCTGGGGTTGCCGACCACCACGGCGGCGCGGGGGCTCACGAGGCCGCCCGGCCGGGCCCGTCGGCGAACGGGACGCTCGCAGGCGAAGCCGCGGCCGGGCCGTACGGGTTGCTCCAGAGGCCGCGCTCGCGGAGCACCGGCAGCACCCCTTCGCCGAACCAGTACGACGACTCGAGGTGCGGGTAGCCGGAGAGCACGAACTCCTCGATGCCGAGGTCGGCGTACTGCTGGACCAGGTCCGCCACCTCCTCGTGGCTGCCGACCATCGCGGTGCCGGCGCCACCGCGGACCAGGCCGACCCCCGCCCACAGGTTGGGGTGGATCTCGAGGTCGTCCTTGCGGCCGCCGTTGAGCTCGAGCATCCGGCGCTGCCCCTCGGACTCGCTCTGGCGCAGGCCCGCCTGGACCCGGGCCACGGTCTCGTCGTCGATCGCGTCGAGGAGCCGCTGCGCCTCGGCCCACGCCTCCCCGGAGGTGTCGCGGTTGATCACGTGCAGACGGATGCCGAAGCGGAGGGTGCGGCCCTCGGCAGCGGCGAGCCCCCTGATCCACTCGATCTTCTCGGCGACCGCGGCGGGTGGCTCGCCCCAGGTGAGGTAGACGTCCGCGTGCTTCGCGGCGACGGTCCCGGCGGCCGGCGAGGAGCCACCGAAGTAGATCTCGGGGACCGGCGACGGCAGCGCGCCCAGCTTCGCGTCCTCGACGTGCAGGTGCTCGCCCTCGAAGGTGACGCTCTCGCCGGCCCAGAGCCGCCGGACCACGTCGAGGAACTCGCCGCAGCGGGCGTAGCGCGCGTCCTTGTCGAGGAAGTCCCCGTAGGCGCGCTGCTCGGCGCTCTCGCCGCCGGTGACCACGTTGAGCAGCAGCCGGCCACCGGACATGTTCTGGAAGGTCGCCGCCATCTGTGCGGCCAGGGTCGGCGAGGTGAGGCCGGGCCGGAACGCGACCAGGAACTTCAGCCGCTCGGAGACGCTGCTCAACATCGCCGTCGACAGCCACGCGTCCTCGCACCAGGCGCCGGTCGGGGTCAGCGCGGCCTCGAAGCCGAGCTGCTCGGCGCTGCGGGCGATCTGCCCGAGGTAGCCGACCGAGGCCGGTCGGCCGGAGGCGCCGGCCGCCACGCCGTGGCCGCCACCGACCACGTGCCGCCCGTCGCCGCCGTTGGTGGGCAGGAACCAGTGGAATCGCAGGCTCATCGTGTCCTCTCTCCATCGTGTCTCCGCCGGTCCCCGGCCGCTCGGTCGGGGCCGGCGACGTCGCGCGCCACCGGGCGGCACCCCGGAGAGTGGCCCGGTGGCGACGCGCGCCGCCTCATGGGACCCCCGTCCTGTGGCAGATGTTCCGGGTCGGGGGGAGGTTCAGGATTAATGTCTACTAAGATACTTCACAAAGATCGGCGGAAGTTCAAGGCGAGACCCGCCTTCGCGCGTCACGAGTCGGCGACGGGGTGATCGGTTCCGCCTCTCACCGCCACCACCGGGATCCCCCAGGAGGGCCCTTGCGCATCGAGCAGCTCGAGTACCTCGCCGCGGTCACCCAGCACGGGTCGCTGCGCCGGGCCAGCGAGCGACTGCACATCTCCCAGCCTGCCCTCAGCGAGGCGGTGAGCAAGCTCGAGCGCGAGCTCGGCGTCATCCTGCTCGACCGCCGGCGCACCGGCGCCCGGATCAGCCGCCAGGGCCGCGACCTGCTCCAGAACATGGTCGAGGTGCTCGAGGCCGTCGACCGATTGCGCACCGCGGCCGGCGACCAGAGCACCGCGGCGCGGACCCTCCGGATCGGCACCGTGAACGCCGCCACCTCCACCCTGCTGGTGCCGGCGATCCGCGACTTCCGCGCCGGCCACCCCGGCACCACGGTCGAGGTGGTCAACACCCAGCAGGCCGAGATCGTGCAGGGCCTCACCGAGGACGGGCTCGACCTCGGGCTGGTCAACGTGCTCCCCGGTGACGACGTACCGCCCGGCCTCGCGGCCAGCGAGCTGGTCCACGGCCGACCGGTGGTGGTGCTGCCCACCGGGCACCCGCTGGCGGACCTGGACGAGGTCCCCGCGGAGCGGCTCCGCGACGAGCCGTTCGTCGCGATGCGGGCCGGCTACCTCATGCACCGCTTCGTGCACCGGCTGTTCGCGGGCGAGACCCCGCGGATGACCTACTCCACCGACGGCGCCGAGATGGGCAAGCAGATGGTGGCCGAGGGACTCGGTGTCACGGTGCTGCCGGACTTCAGCGTCGAGCACGACCCGCTGGCCCGTGCCGGGGTGATCACGCACCGCCCGCTGGCGGAGGACTCCACCTCGGTGACGCTGCTCCTCCTGCACCGCCGGGTCGAGCACGTGCCGCCGGCGATCCGGGACCTGGCCGCCGCGCTGGTCGAGCGGGGCCGGGCGTACGGCGAGTCCCGGTCCGCGGCTCAGCGAGGGTAGGACTGCACGAACTCGGTCAGCCGCGCGAGCTGGTCGGGGTCGGTCGAGGGGATCACACCGTGGCCGAGGTTGAAGATGTGGCCACGGGCGGCCTTGCCGGCCTCGATGATCGCGCCGGCCCGCCGCGTCATCACCTCGGTGGGCGCGAACACCAGGGTCGGGTCGAGGTTGCCCTGCACGCTGCGCTCCCCCACCTGCGGGACCGCGGCGGCCAGCGGGGTGCGCCAGTCGACGCCCACGACGTCCGCACCGGCCTCGGCCATCAGCGGCAGCAGGTTGGAGGTCCCGACGCCGAAGTGGATCCGCGGCACCCCGAGCTCCCCGGCCGCCGCCAGCACCCGTGCGGAGTGCGGCATCACCTGGTCGCGGTAGTCGTCAGGGGTGAGCGCGCCGGCCCACGAGTCGAAGAGCTGGACCGCCGAGGCCCCGGCACGCACCTGCACCTGGAGGTACGCCGCGGCGATGCCGGCGATCTTGCGCATCAGCGCGTCCCACACGTCGGGGGCGCCGAACATCATCGCCTTGGTCTTCGCGTGCTCCTTGGAGGGCCCACCCTCGACGAGGTACGACGCCACGGTGAACGGGGCGCCCGCGAAGCCGATGAGCGGCGTCGCGCCGAGCTCGCCGACCAGCGAGCGCACCGCCTCCGTGATGTAGGGGACGTGCCCCGCCTCGAGGTCCGGGATCGCGGCCACGTCCTCCAGCGTCCGCACCGGCTGCGCGACCACCGGACCGACACCCGGCTTGATGTCGAGGTCGACCCCGACCGCCTTGAGCGGCAGCACGATGTCGGAGAAGAAGATCGCCGCGTCGACGCCGTACCGGCGCACCGGCTGGAGGGTGATCTCGGTGACCAGCCCGGGGTCCATGCAGGCGTCGAGCATGGCGACGCCCTCGCGCACGCGGAGGTACTCCGGCAGCGACCGGCCGGCCTGGCGCATGTACCAGACCGGGGTGTGCGGCACCGCCTCCCCGCGCGCGGCGCGCAGGAGGGCGGAGTCGTGGAGGTCGGGGTGCGGGCTGCTCACGACCGAATCTTCGCAGGTCAGGCGGCGTGGCGGGACACCGGGCGGGGTGCCCCGGCCTAGGCTGGCGGCATGGTCGTCCGGCAAGAGACGCACCCGGGCACGGGCGCGGGCGGAATGCCCGAACCGTTCCGGGCAGCCGTCGCCGACATGCGGGCCGCGCGGATGCGGCCGGAGGTGCTGTGCGAGGAGATGCCGGCACCCCAGCGCATCGCGCCCTGGGCCTCCGCGCTCTCCGCGGACGTCACCGTCGACGGCACCGACGTCGGCACCGGACGGATCATCCTGCTCCACGACCCGGCGGGCAACGACGCGTGGGAGGGCACCTTCCGGTGTGTGGCCTACGTCCGCGCCGAGATCGACCCGGAGCTGATCACGGACCCCATGCTGGCCGCCGTCGGCTGGTCCTGGCTCACCGAGGCGCTCGACGCGCACGGGGCGTCGTACGCCGCAGCGTCGGGCACCGTGACCCGGGTTGCGACCGAGAGCTTCGGCGGCATGGGCGACGAGGAGGCGACCGCACAGCTGGAGCTGCGCGCGTCGTGGACACCGGTCGAGGACGAGGACGGGTCGCTCGGGATGGCCGCCCACGTCGAGGCCTGGGGCGAGCTGCTGTGCACGACCGTCGGCCTTCCGCCGGTTCCCGAGGGCGTCACCGCGATGCCGAGCCGCCGCGGCCAGCGCGGGCAGTGATCTCCCGGTGACGGACCATAGCCACGACGACACACCCGAGCAGGAGCAGTCCGCCCCCGTCCAGGACGTTCCCCTGCTGGAGCTCCGCGAGGGGCTCCCGCCCGTCACCGACTCCGCCCCGGCACTCGCCGAGGTCGCCGCGCGGCTGACCGCGGGCACCGGCCCGGTGGCCATCGACGCCGAGCGGGCCTCGGGCTACCGCTACTCCTCCCGCGCCTACCTCATCCAGATCCGCCGCGAGGGCTCGGGCACGATCCTGCTCGACCCGATCGGGCTCGACGACCTCGCCCCGCTGGCGGAGGCGATCGACGGCGTCGAGTGGATCCTGCACGCCGCCACCCAGGACCTCCCCTGCCTGGCCGAGGTCGGGCTGCGCCCGGTCAGCCTGTTCGACACCGAGCTGGCCGGCCGCCTGCTGGGCTACCCACGGGTCGGGCTGGCCACCCTGGTCGAGTCCCGTCTCGGCAAGTCCCTGCGCAAGGAACACTCCGCGGTCGACTGGTCGCGGCGGCCGCTGCCGGAGCCGTGGCTCGAGTACGCCGCCCTCGACGTCGAGGTGCTGGTCGAGCTGCGGGCGGTGATGGCCGCCGAGCTCGAGGAGCAGGGCAAGGCCGAGTGGGCGCGCCAGGAGTTCGAGCACCTGCTCGGGTTCGAGCCGGTCCAGCGGGCCGAGCCCTGGCGCCGTACCTCCCAGCTGCACCGGATCCGCGGCCGCCGGGCGCTGGCCGCGGTGCGGGCGCTGTGGCAGACCCGCGACGAGATCGCCGAGCGCCGCGACGTCACTCCCGGCCGGATCCTGCCGGACTCCGCGATCATCGCGGCCGCCAGCGCGATGCCCACCGACAAGGCCGCCCTGCTCGGCACCAAGGGCTTCCACGGCCGGGGCGCGGAGCGGTACGCCAACCGCTGGGCGGCCGCGATCGACGCCGCCCGCGAGATGCCGGAGTCCGAGCTCCCGCAGCGCGGCCCGCGGGGTGACGGGCCGCCCACCCCGCGCGCGTGGGCCGACCGCGACCCGGCCGCGGCCCGCCGGCTGGTGATCACCCGCGAGCTCATGCAGGGCCTCTCCGACGAGACCGGGGTGCCGGTCGAGAACCTCCTCACCCCCGACCACCTCCGTCGGGTGCTCTGGCAGCCGCCCGCGACCCGCGACCCCGACCGGCTGGCCGAGCAGGTGCGCGCCGCCCTCACGTCGTACGCCGCGCGGCCGTGGCAGGTGGAGCTGGTGGCGCCGCTGGTCACCGAGGCGATCGTGCGCGGCGACGAGGAGCCACCGGCCGATGCCGCGGCGGAGGACACCCAGGAGGACACCCAGGAAGACGCCGCCTCCTGAGTGGGGTCACTCGTCGGTGCTGTTCTCCCCGGCGCCGACCACCGACCGGCTCGCCTCGTCGATCGACTCGGTGACCGCCTCGATGTTGAGGATGCGCGCGTAGAAGAGCCGGTAGATGCCGGGGTGGATGACCTGCTCCAGGCGCTTGAGGTCGACGTCCGGCGGGGAGATCACGATGTCGCGGACCGACTTGTTGAACACCTCGGGGTGGGCCGGCAGCCGGTCGGGCTGGAGGAAGGCATCGGACTCGGCGACCTCGTTGTTGGAGGGGACGAGGTAGCCGGCCTCGGCGACCCGCGAGACGGACTCGGTGGAGATCGCGTCGACGATGAAGTCCGCGGCCGCCGAGACGCTCGACGGCTCCGAGGACATGCACAGCCCGGTGGTCGTGCCGACGGTGCGGCTGCTCTCGATGGCCGGCATCGGCATCACGTCGAAGCTCAGGCTCGGGGTCTTGCGGAGCTCGGGCACCAGGTCGCGGTAGCCCGCGATCATCCCGAGCTTGCCCTCCTTGAACCGCTGCAGCGCCGACTTCCTGCGCAGCTGGCGCGGCGACAGGGTCAGCCGGTCGGTGCGCAGCAGCTCCATCGTGGTGCCCAGCGCCTCCCGCGACGAGTCGTCGGAGAGGGTCAGCGTGGTCGGCTCCTTGGGGTCGTCGAAGACCTGGCCGCCCCCGGAGTAGACGAACGGCGCCAGCCCCTGCAGGGAGGCCGCGACGTAGACGCCCTTGGTGCCCCTCCGGGTGGCGTAGTCGGCGGCCGCCGAGAACTGCTCGAAGTTCCAGGAGGTCGACTCCGGGCCCGGTGCCGGCAGCCCCTGCTCCTTCATCGTCTCGAAGTCGATGAGGTTGGTGTTGTAGTAGATCACCATCGGGGACACGCCGTACGGCATGCACTGGAGGCGGTCGTCGAGCGAGAAGGCCTGCAGCGCGTCACGCTTGTAGTAGTCGCCGAAGTCGACCCCGCGGGAGTCGAGCAGCTCGTCGACCGGCTGGTTGCGCTGGTCCCTCACGATCTCCGCGAGGTCGCGGCGGGCGAGCAGGAAGACGTCGGGGTTGACCCCGGCCCGCAGCGCCCGGAGCGCGGCGTCCTGGTTGTCGACGTGGTGCAGCTTGACCTCGACCCCGTCGTGGGTCTCGTTGAAGTCCTCGACGATCGACTCGTAGGCCTCGACCTCCTCGTCGGGGCCGTAGGTCATGAAGCTCAGCTTGACCGGGTCGTCCTTGGTGCCGACCGGATCCGGGGTCGGCTCGTCGTCGCTGGTGCAGGCAGCGAGCATCGAGGCCAGCACAACAGCACACACGAACGACGCAGCCCTACGCACCCTGAAGCCTTCCCTGATCACCACGTGGGGCCCCACGATATCGGGACACGCCACACGCACGGCCGGGCGCGACCTCCGGTGCGCCCTACAGTGAGGCGACATGGCACCCCTGCGCCGCCGTGCGCCCTCCAGCGTGACACGTCGGACCCTCCGAACCGGAGCCGTGGTCGCCGTGTTCCTCATCACCCTGGCCGGCTGCGGGAACGACCCCGACACCACCAGCGGCGACCGCGGCGCGGTCGTGGACGACCCGGCCACGCCCTCGGAGACCGTCACCACCGAGGCGGCCGAAGAGGCGACCGGTGCGCCCACCGAGGACACCTCCAGCGAGCCCGCGGAGGCCGGGCTGGAGGCGCGGCTGCTGACCGCCGCGGAGCTGCCGGGCGCGAACGACGAGACCGAGTGGACCGTCGCGTCCACCGCAGCGGAGGACGGACCCTTCGGCACCTGCCAGCGCTTCGACATGGCCTCGCTGGGCGCCGGGGACGCCGTCGTGCGCACGTTCACGAGCAACCAGGACACCGTCGAGGGCGGCCAGGTGCTCGCGGAGTTCTCCGACGCCAAGTCCGCCTGGCGCGCGCACCAGGTGCTGAAGACCTGGCACAAGAAGTGCGCCGAGCAGGTCGAGGCGGGCACGGTCGAGGTCGGCCCGCTCGACTCCCTCGCCCAGGGCACGGCGGTCGCCGACGCGTACGTCGTGCACTACGGCGACAAGGGCGCCGACGAGCAGCAGTGGGACGGCGTGGGGATCAGCCGCACGGGCCCGCTGCTCTCCGTCGTCCAGATCGGGCTGGTCGGGCAGGACTACAACTACCCGGCGGGCCAGGAGCCGGCCGCCGAGGCCGCGCGCCTCGCCCTCGCGAAGCTGGGCTAGCCCTTCTCCAGCGCCGTGAACTGCTCGGGCGTGAGCTCGACGTGCACCGCCGCGGCCGAGTCGCGGATCGACGCCGGCCGACTGGCCCCGGGGATCGGCACCACGTTCGGCGACTTGGCCAGCAGCCAGGCGACCGCGACCTGGTAGGGGCTGACCCCGTGCTCCTCGGCGACCTCGCCGAACGGCGCGAAGTCCGCGGCGAGCTCGTGCGCGTGACGCATCCCGCCGAGCGGGCTCCACGGCAGGAACGCCAGGCCGAGCTCGTCGCACAGGTCGAGCTCGGGCTCGCTGGTGCGGAAGGACGGGGAGAGCTGGTTCTGGACGGCGACCAGCGCGTCGCCGAGGATGCCGTGCGCCTCGCGGATCTGGGCGGGGTCCGCGTTGCTCAGGCCGACCGCGCGGACCACGCCCTCGTCGTGGAGGTCCTTGAAGGCGCCGATCGTCTCGGCGTAGGGCACGTCCGGGTCGGGCCGGTGGTGCTGATAGAGGTCGATCACGTCGACGCCGAGCCGGCTGAGCGAGCCGTACGCCGCCTCGCGGACGTAGCCCGGGCGGCCGCAGATCGGCCACGTCGCACCGTCGCGCTGGATGCCGCCCTTGGTGGCGACCAGCACGTCGGGGTTGCCGGCCCGGCGCAGCGCCTCGGCGACCAGCTCCTCGTTGTGCCCGAAGCCGTCGACGTCCGGTCCGTAGCAGTCGGCGGTGTCGATCAGGGTCACGCCAACGTCGAGCGCCGCGAGGACGGTCTCGATCGCCTGGGCGCGGTCGGGCAGCTCCCCGGTCGCGTGGTGGGGGCGCGAGAGCGGCATGGCGCCGAGGCCGATCGCGCTCACGGTCCGGTCTCCGAGTCGACGGGTCTGCATGGGATCTCCTCTAGAACGTGTGGTGCTCGCGGGCGGCCGCGACCACGGCGGCGTACGTCGTCGGGTCCAGGGCGGCGCCCTCGCGGCGTACGGCGGCGGGGTCGAGGCGCAGCAGCCGGTTGAGCCGGACCTCGCTCGGGCGGCGCTGGCTGTCCCACGCACCGGAGCCGACGTCCATCCAGTACCGCCCCTCACGCGCTTCCTGCGCCGCGTCGAGGTCGTGGTCGGTCGACGTGAGCTGCAGCGCCAGCACCTCGCTCCCGGTCACCGACAGGACCAGCACCGGTCGGTCCTTGCCCTGGCCCGGGTCGTCCTCGTAGGGCACCCAGGCCCACACCACCTCGCCGGGATCCGGCTCCCCGTCCAGCTCCGGCGCGTAGGTCGGGTCGCCGTCCCGAGTGGCGCCGTCCGTGGGGTCGAGGTCCATGCCGCCCACCCTAGGCCCCACCTCCCCACCCCGCCGAACCGTGCGAAATGGCGGCCGAGCGATCCCCGGTGGTCGAGGAGCGAGCGCCAGCGAGCGTCTCGAAACCACCGCCCCGCGACCGTCGAGCGCACTGGTCTGGCGTGCTCCTCCACACCTTTGCCACAATGCCTTGGCTCCCGTGAACGGTCCCTTAGACTCGACGGAGGCACGCCGGACCGCGGCAGCCCCGGGTCCCAACACAAGCCGCTACGAGCGGCCACGCGCCGTGAGGCGCTCCCGGTCCGGCGTGCCTTTCACCTCCCGCCGAGGTGCCCCTTCTTGCGGCCCGAGGTGCCCGGTCTTGCGGTCAGGCCAGCTCGCCGGCCAGCTCCAGGTGGGCCGCCGCCTCGAGCTGCTCGCTCATGGTGAGCATCCGCGACGCGTCCGGGCTGTTCAGGTGCGCCCTGCCGACCGCCACGACGCGCGCGAACGCCGCGGCCCGCAGCAGTACGTCGGCGAAGTCGCCGCCCGCGATCCCCTGCAGCACCTGGTCGACCATGGCCCGCACCTCGTCCGGGCCGGGCGGGTCGGCGACGCCGGCGACAACGCGGGCGACCTGCGCGGTCGCGCGTCCGGACTCGAACTGCTCGGCCGCCTGCACCGGGGCGCGGTGCACCCAGGCGCGGAGCACGTAGAGCCGCCACAGGCACCCGGCCAGCGAGTCCGCCGGCGACCCGGCCCAGACGTCGGCCAGGGTCTCGAGGCCCTCGTTGTCGGCGAGGTGCAGCAAGCGGCCGGCGACCTCGGCGTCCCCCGAGTCCCGGGCACCGCGGACCAGCAACGTGGCCGCGCGGTCGGCGGCCTCCGAGACGAGCTGCGGGTCGGCGCCGCCGTCCAGCTTCTCGAAGAAGAGCGCGCCGGGGGTGGTGGGCCGGTGGTGTCGCCGTTCGGTCACCGGCTCAGCCTATGTCCGGCGGGTAGCCACGGATCGCACCTCGGTTTCGAGACGGCGCTGGCGCGCCTCCTCAACCAGCGGTGACCGGCGATCGTGGGGAGTCAGGTGAGGGCCTTGCGGATCCGGGCGTCGCTGACCGGATACGCCGTGCCGAGCTGCTGAGCCCACAGGGAGACGCGGTACTCCTCGAGCATCCAGCGCACCTGGCGCAGCGCGGCGCCCGGAGGGCGGCCCTCGGGGAGCGCCTCGACCCGGTGCTCCCAGGCCGCCTGGAGGTCGGCGATCTGGCCCATCAGCTGACGGTCGCGTACCACGTCGCCGTCGAGCCGCTCCCGGCGCAGGTCGACGGCGGCGAGGTAGCGCGGCAGCTGCCGCAGCTGCTCGACCCCGGCCTCGGCGACGAAGCCGCGCCGCACCAGCCGGGCGACCTGCGCCTTCATGTCCGAGAGCGCCGGCAGCGTGGACATCTCGGCCCGCCCGCTCAGCGTCTTGTCCGTACGGCGCCACGCGGCCAGCACCGTGAACACGTCCTGCACCACCGCCCGCACCCGCGCCTCCAGGTCCGGGCGCACCGCGGCCAGCAGCGCGGCGTACTCCTCCTCCGACCGGACCGGCGGCCGCGCGTCCACGGCGCGCTGGAGCACCGCCGCGACGCAGTCGTCGAGCAGCTCCGCCACCGTCGGGTACGGCGATCCGGCCAGCGCCAGCTTCTCGGTGTTGCCGAACGAGTCAACGATCGCCTTCGCCGGCGACGAGGTGTTCAGCTGCAGCAGCCGGCGTACGCCGAGCCGGTGCCGCGCCTCCTGCTCGTCCTCGGAGCCGTACACCTGGAGGCCGATGCTCGACACCTCGTCCACCAGCGCTGGGTAACCGCGCACCTCGTGCCCCGCGCGCACCTGCGTGAACGCCTTCTCGATGGTGCCGAACGTCCACGTCGTCTGCCCGGTCGCGGTGATCCCCGAGTCGGACGCGACCGACGCCATCGCCTCGGCGAACCGCGGCCGCAGCGGTTCCTTGAGCGCCTCGAGGTCCTTGCCCCGGCCCTGCTCGCGGCCGCCGTCGTCGACCACCCGGAACGTCGGCCGCAGGTGCTCCGGCACCTTCGTCCAGTCCCACGCCTCCTCGGGCACGACCACCCCGGTGGTCGACCGCATCCAGCGGGTCAGCGCGGTCAGCAGCGGCTCGTCACCGGCGGGTACGGCGGCCAGGAACTCGCGCGCCTTGTTCGGCGCCGGCACGAAGCTCACGCGCAGGTTCTTCGGCAGCGACCGGATCAGGGCGGTCACCAGCTCCTCGCGCAGCCCGGGCACGATCCAGCTGAACTGGTCGGCCTCGACCCGGTTCAGCGTGGCTACCGGTACGTCGATCGTGAGGCCGTCGTCGGCGGCCCCCGGCTCGAAGTGGTAGGCGATCGGGAAGGTCAGCCCCTCGCTGTGCCACAGCTCGGGGTAGTCCTGCGCACGCACCTCGGCCGCGGTGTCGTGGGTGAGCATCTCGGGGTCGAACGTGAGCAGGTCCGGCCGCTTCTGCCGCTCGCGCTTCCACCACTGGTCGAAGTGCGCACCGCTGACCACGTCGGCCCCGACCCGGGCGTCGTAGAAGTCGAACAGGGTGTGCTCGTCGACCACGATGTCGCGCCGCCGGGCCCGGTGCTCGAGCTCCTCGGCCTCCTCCAGCAGCCGGAGGTTCTCGGTGTAGAAGCGGTGCCGCGTCTGCCACTCGCCGTACACCAGCGCGTGCCGGAGGAACAGCTCCCGGCTGAGCTCGGCATCGATCCGGCCGTAGTTCACGAGCCGGTCGGCGACCAGCGGGACGCCGTACAGCGTGACCCGCTCGTAGGCGACCACCGCGGCGCGCTTCCGCGACCAGTGCGGCTCGGAGTAGGTCCGCTTCACCAGGTGCGCGCCCAGCCGCTCGGCCCACTCGGGCTTGATCGCGGCGTTCTGGCGGGCCCACAGGCGGGAGGTCTCCACCAGCTCACCGGCCATGAGGTACTGCGGGTTGGCGCCCTTGAGCCCCGAGCCGGGGAAGATCGCGAACCTGGCACCGCGGGCACCGAGGTACTCCCGCGGGCCGGGTCGCCGCTGGCCCGGCTGGGTCTTGTCCCGCTCCTCCAGCAGGCCGATGTGCGACAGCAACCCGGAGAGGAGGGCCTGGTGGATGCCGTCGGCGTCGGGTACGTCGGCCGGCTGGCCGACCTGCACCTTCATCTCCTTGCAGACCTGGCGCAGCTGCGACTCGAAGTCCTGCCACTCGCGCACGCGCAGGTAGTTGAGGAACTCGCGCTTGCACATCCGCCGGAACGCGCTCGAGGACAGGTCTCGCTGCTGCTGCTTGAGGTGCCTCCAGAGGTTGAGCCAGGTGAGGAAGTCCGAGCTCTTGTCCTTGAACCGGGCGTGCGCCTGGTCGGCCTGCGCCTGCTGCTCGGCGGGCCGCTCGCGCGGGTCCTGCAGGGACAGCGCGGCGGCGATGACGATCACCTCGCGCACGCAGCCGAGGCGCTCGGCCTCGAGGATCATCCGGGCCAGGCGGGGGTCGATCGGGAGCCGGGCGAGGCGGCGGCCGATCTTCGTCAGTCGGGGGCCCGGCCGGCGCCCCGTCGCTGGTTTCGAGACGCTCGCTGGCGCTCGCTCCTCAACCAGCGGCCCGCCGCCCTTCGGTGGTTGAGGAGGGCGCTCTGCGCCCGTCTCGAAACCACCCGAGTCCAGCGCGCCGAGCTCCTCCAGCAGCTGCGTGCCGGCGGAGACGTTGCGCCGGTCCGGCGGTTCCACGAACGGGAACCGGGCCAGGTCGCCGAGGCCCAGCGAGGTCATCTGGAGGATGACCGAGGCCAGGTTGGTGCGCAGGATTTCCGGCTCGGTGAACTCGGGACGACCGAGGTAGTCCTCCTCGGAGTAGAGCCGGATCGCGACGCCGGCGGCGACCCGGCCGCAGCGACCCGACCGCTGGTTGGCGGACGCCTGGCTGATCGGCTCGATCGGCAGCCGCTGCACCTTGGTCCGCACGGAGTAGCGGGAGATGCGTGCGACGCCGGTGTCCACGACGTACCGGATGCCCGGGACGGTCAGCGAGGTCTCGGCGACGTTGGTCGCGAGCACCACCCGGCGGGTGAGCGAGGAGGCGGTCGGCCGGAACACCCGGTGCTGCTCGGCGGCGGAGAGCCGGGAGTACAGCGGCAGCACCTCGAGCCCGGCGCGGCCGTCGAGGGCGTCGGCGGTGTCGCGGATCTCGCGCTCGCCCGGGAGGAACACGAGCACGTCGCCGGGTCCCTCCTGCAAGAGCTCGGCGACGGCGTCCAGGATCGCCTCGGTCTGGTCGCGGACGAACGCCTCCCCTTCCTCGTCCTCTTCGGGCAGTTCGATGAGCGGGCGGTAGCGGACCTCGACCGGGTAGGTGCGCCCGGAGACCTCGACGATCGGCGCCGGCCTCCCCCGCCGGTCGGCGAAGTGCGCGGCGAACCGCTCCGGGTCGATGGTGGCGGAGGTGATGATGACCTTGAGGTCGGGCCGCTTCGGGAGCAGCCGCTTGAGATAGCCGAGGATGAAGTCGATGTTGAGCGACCGCTCGTGCGCCTCGTCGATGATGATCGTGTCGTACTTCCGCAGCTGGCGGTCGCGCTGGAGCTCGGCGAGCAGGATGCCGTCGGTCATCAGCTTCAGCCGCGAGGAGCGCGAGGTGCGGTCGGTGAACCGGACCTGGTAGCCGACCAGGTCCCCGAGCTCGGTGTCGAGCTCCTCGGCGATCCGTTCGGCCACCGACCGGGCCGCGATCCGGCGCGGTTGGGTGTGCCCGATCAGGCCCTTCAGCCCGCGACCGAGCTCGAGGCAGATCTTCGGCAGCTGCGTGGTCTTCCCGGACCCGGTCTCGCCGGCGACGATGACGACCTGGTGGTCGCGGATCGCCGCGGCGATGTCGTCGCGCCGCTCGCTGACCGGCAGCTCGGGCGGGTAGCGGATCGTCAGGGACGGGGCGGAGGACTCGGACACAACGGGCGCCATTGTGCCCGAGCCCCGAAGTGCCCGCGCGGGGGTTTGCTCGCGTGTGCTGTCGTTCGGCTGCAATTGCGGCCGCATGACAGGTCCCGCGCCCGATTCCCTGTCATACGGCTGCGATTGCGGCCCCATGACACGTCCCGCGCCGACTCCCTGCAATACCGCTGCCATTGCCGGGGCTCGGGACAGGCCGGGCGCCAGGGTCAGCTCTGCGGGAGCGGGAACGCGGCGGGACTCCGCTTCCCGCCGCAACACCCTCGGCGAACAGCCGGATGCTGCGCGGGTCGCGCTTGCCGTCGTCGGCAGTGGAGCTGCCCACGATGTCGTTGGTGAACATGCCCTGCACGTCCTTGCCGGCCGCCTTCAGCTGCTCGGCCAGGTGGGTGGAGCCGTAGAGGCCCTGCTCCTCCCCCGCCACCGCGGCACAGACGATCGTCGCGGCCGGCCGGTGCGTGGCCAGCACCCGCGCCACCTCCAGGGAGACCGCGACCCCGGACGCGTCGTCGTCGGCGCCGGGCGCGTCCGCGGTCGCGTTCATGACGTCGGTGACCCGGGAGTCGTAGTGCCCGGAGATGAGGTAGACCCGGTCGGGGTCGGTCGAGCCCTGCAGCGTGGCGAGCACGTTCGTGATCCGGGTGGCCACGGGGACCCGATTGGCCGGCGGCTGCACGTAGGACTGCTTCTCGACCGTCATCCGGCCGCCCGAGGCGGCGGCGTACCGCGAGAACTCGTCGAACAGCCAGTCCCGGGCGGCCCCGATGCCGCGCTCGGGGTCGTCCTGGTCGGAGAGCGTGTGCCGCGTGCCGAAGGAGACCAGCGTGCGGACGTTGGCCTCGATCCGGGCTGGGTCGATCGCGGCCAGGATCGAGGTCAGCTCCGGATCCGGTCGTTGCGGTTGGTTGCGGCTGCCGGGCCCGTCGGGCCAGGCCGGGCCGCCCGGTGCGGCCGCCGCGGCGGCCGCACCGAGCCCGATCGGGGCCGCAACCGCGAGGCCGAGACCGGTCCCGGCGGTGCCGGCCAGGAAGCCGCGTCGGGAGGTGGAAGGGGTGCCGAGGTCCGAGAAGTCATCGGTCATCCCCCCATCCCAACCGCCGATCGCGGCGGAGATCAACCCCGACTGGCCGCGACCGGCCGGTAGCCCCGGTCAGTTCCGCTCGTCGGCTCCGCTCGTCAGTTCCCGTCGTCGGGGCCGTCGTCGTCGCCGCCGGGCGGGACCTGCCCTTGCTGGAACTGCTGGCCGCCGAACGGCTGCTGACCGTTCTGCCCCTGCTGGAAATTGCCCGGGCCGCCTCCGAACCGGCCGCCGTCGCGCTCGTCGTTCCCCGAGGAGACCGCACCGAGCGCGGCCCCGCCGACGCCGCCGAGGATCACCGAGGCCAGGGCGACGCCGGCGACCGCGCGCATCCCGAGCACGCGGTCGCGGAAGCGGGTCGGCGGCCGTGCCGGGGCACCGTACGCCGAGGGCTGGCCGTACGGCGCGCCGTACCCCTGGCCGTAGGCCTGCCCGTACGGCGCCCCGGCGCCGTACGGCGGGTAGCCCGGCGGCTGCTGCGGGTAGTGCGGTGGGGCCTGCTGCTCCGCGGGCGGCGCCGCCTCTGCGCCCGCCCCTGCGCCCGCCCCTCCGCCCGCCGCTGCGCTCGCCGCTGGGCCCGCCGCTGGGCCCGCCTCGGCGGCGGACTCCCGGGCCGGCGGCTGCGGGACCTGGTGGTACTCCGGCGGCAGCGGGGCGTCGCCGGGCTTCTTCTCATCGTTCATGCCCGCCACGGTGCGCGCGCTCCCTGTGCGGAGGCTGTGCGTCGCCCCGGCACCGGCTGGGTGTCCGACCTTTCACAGGATTCGCACAGGAACGTGACAGGCTGACGGCAAGCGCACAGGAGACGGTGACCGCATGAGCTCCCAGACACCCCCGCCCCTCACGCGTCCCGACGGCAGCCCGCTCCGGGTCCTGGTCGTCGACGACGAGCACAACATCGCGGAGCTCATCAGCATGGCCCTGCGCTACGAGGGCTGGGAGACCCAGCAGGCGCACACCGGGTCGAAGGCGGTTGCGGCGGCGAAGGACTTCCGGCCCGACGCCGTGGTGCTCGACATGATGCTGCCGGACTTCGACGGCATGGAGGTACTGCGCCGGATCCGCGGCTTCGCGCCCGACGTACCGGTCGTCTTCCTCACCGCCCGCGACTCGGTCGAGGACCGGGTGGCCGGCCTGACCGCGGGCGGGGACGACTACGTGACCAAGCCGTTCAGCCTCGAGGAGCTGGTGGCCCGGCTGCGCGGGCTGCTCCGCCGGGCCGGGGCCCGGGCGGCCCGCGAGGAGTCCGTGCTCACCGTCGGCGACCTGACCCTCGACGAGGACAGCCGGGAGGTACGCCGCGACGGCGAGGAGATCACGCTGACCGCCACCGAGTTCGAGCTGCTGCGGTTCCTCATGCGCAACCCGCGCCGGGTGCTGTCCAAGGCCCAGATCCTCGACCGGGTCTGGAACTACGACTTCGGCGGCCAGGCCAACGTGGTCGAGCTGTACATCTCCTACCTGCGCAAGAAGATCGACGCCGGGCGCGAGCCGATGATCCACACGATGCGCGGCGCCGGCTACGTGCTGAAGCCATGAAGCTGCCCGCCTCCCTGACCTCGCGGCTGGTGCTGACCACCGTGCTGCTGGTCGCGGTCATCTCGCTTCTGGTCGGGGTGACCACGACGTTGGCGATGCGCGCCTACCTCACCAACCAGCTCGACACCGAGGTCACGGCCGCGCTGCACCGCGACTCCCACTTCGGTGACGACCGCGACCACGACCGCCCCGCACCTCCGCTCGCTCCGGACGGCGACCGCGACGACATCCGGCCGATCGCCCGGCAAGGGGTCGGCACGCTGACCGCGGTGTACATGCCCGACGGCCGCACGGTGGGGCAGGTGCTCACCACCGAGGACGAGAAGCGGCTCTCCAGCGAGGCGCTCGCCGCGCTCCAGGCCGTGCCCGCCGACGGCAGCGTGCACACCGTCGACCTGCCGGGCGTGGGCAGCTACCGGGTGACCGGGGTGCAGACTCCGGGCGGCACCGTGGTCACCGGCCTGCCGACGCGCGAGGTCGACAACCTGATCTCCTCGCTGATCTGGTGGGAGCTGCTGCTGGCGCTGGCCGGGGTGCTGACCGCGGCCGCGGTCGGGTCGATCCTCGTCCGCCGCCAGCTCGCGCCGCTGCGCGAGGTCGCCGCCACCGCGCACGAGGTGAGCGGGCTGCCGCTCTCCGGCGGTGAGGTCGACGTCAGCCCCCGGGTGCCCGAGCGGCTCACCGACGAGGCCACCGAGGTCGGCCAGGTCGGTGCCGCCTTGAACACCCTCCTCACGCACGTCGAGACCTCGCTCGAGGCCCGGCACGAGAGCGAGCAGCAGGTGCGCCAGTTCGTCGCCGACGCCTCCCACGAGCTGCGGACCCCGCTGGCCACGATCCTCGGGTACGCCGAGCTGTCGCGGCGCACCCCCGAGGACGCGGCCGCGCTGCTCGGCGCCCTGGAGAAGGTGGAGTCCGAGGCCGGCCGCATGTCGTCGCTGGTCGACGACCTGCTGCTGCTCGCACGGCTCGACGCCGGCCGTCCGCTGGAGCGGCGACCTGTCGACCTGACCCGGCTGCTGCTCGAGGCGGTCTCCGACGCCCGGGTGCTCGATCCGGGCCACCACTGGCGGCTCGACCTGCCCGACGAGGCGGTCGAGGTCACCGGCGACGAGGCGCGGCTGCACCAGGTGGTCACGAACCTGCTGGGCAACGCCCGCCGGCACACCCCGCCCGGTACCACGGTCACCGTCGGCGTCCGGCCCGGCGACCGCCACCCCGGGCAGCCGGTCCGGATCACCATCCACGACGACGGCCCCGGCTTCCCGCCGGAGCTGGCGGGGCACGCCTTCGAGCGGTTCACCCGCGGCGACAGCGCCCGTACCCGGGACGCCCACCCCGGTGGCGCGGGCCTCGGGCTGTCGCTGGTGCAGGCGATCGTGACCGCGCACGGGGGCGCCGTACGCCTCGACTCCCGGCCCGGCTCGACGACCTTCGTCATCGACCTGCCGCTCACAGGGGACTGACAGCCGCACCCCACGGGCCACCCAGCGCGGCCGTCGACGGTGGCTGGCATGGACCTCTCGACCACGGCGCCGACCGCGCCCACCCGTACCCAGACCACCTCTCCCCCGGCGCGCGCGGCCCGGGCCGCGCGCGCCGGGTCGCGCGTGGACGCGGCCGCCGTACGCCGCCACCTCCCGCTGGCGCTGCTGCTCGGCGGCACCGCCGTGCTCTACCTCTGGGGGCTCGGCGCGTCCGGCTGGGCGAACTCCTACTACGCAGCCGCCGTGCAGGCCGGGTCGGAGTCCTGGAAGGCGTTCTTCTTCGGGTCGTTCGACGCGGCCAACGCGATCACCGTCGACAAGACCCCGCTCAGCCTCTGGCCGATGGTGCTGTCGGTGCGGCTGTTCGGGCTGTCGTCGTGGGCGATCCTGGTCCCCCAGGCACTCGAGGGCGTGGCGGCGGTCGCGCTGCTGCACGCCACCGTCCGCCGTACGACGGGGTCCGGTGCCGCCGGGATCCTCGCCGGCGCGGTGCTGGCGCTGACGCCGGTGGCGACGCTGATGTTCCGGTTCGACAACCCGGACGCGCTGCTGGTGCTGCTGATGGTCGGCGCGGCGTACGCCACCACCCGGGCGGTCGAGGTGTCCGCGACCGGCCGGGCGGGGACCGGTTGGCTGGCGCTCGGCGGTGCCCTGGTCGGTCTGGCGTTCCTCACCAAGATGCTCCAGGCGTTCCTGGTGCTGCCCGCGCTGGCGCTGGCCTACCTGCTGTGGGCCGGGATCCCGCTCGCGCGCCGCGTCGTGCCGCTGCTGGTGGCGTTCGGCTCGCTGGTGCTGGCCGGGGGCTGGTGGGTCGCGATCGTCGAGCTGTGGCCGGCGTCGTCACGGCCGTACATCGGTGGCTCACAGTCCAACAGCGTGCTGGAGCTGACCCTCGGCTACAACGGCCTGGGCCGGCTCACCGGTGACGAGACCGGGTCCGTCGGCGGCGGCGGAGGCTGGGGCCAGACCGGGATCTGGCGGATGTTCGACTCCGAGATCGGCGGCCAGGTCGCGTGGCTGCTGCCGGCCGCGCTGCTGCTCGGCGTCGCCGGCCTGTGGTTCGCGCGGCGGCTCGAGGTCGGCGCCGACGCCCGCCGGCTGGTGCGGGCCGGGCTGACCCTGTGGCTGGCCTGGCTGGTGGTCACCGCGGTGACGTTCAGCTTCATGGCGGGGATCTTCCACGCCTACTACACGGTCGCCCTGGCTCCCGCGATCGGCGGGCTCGTCGCGATCGGCGGCTGGGTGCTGTGGCGGCAGCGTGCGTCGTACACCGCGGCGGCGACGCTGGCGTTCGCCACCGCCTTCACGACAGCGTGGGCGTTCGTGCTGCTGGACCGCGACGGCTGGATGCCGTGGCTGAAGTACCTGATCGCCACGATCGGCTTCGCGGCCGCGCTGATGCTGGCCGGCGTCCGGCACCTGCCGCGCCGGGTCGGGACCGTGGTCGCGACGGTGGCGCTGCTGGCCGGCCTCGCCGCCCCCGCGGCGTACTCGCTCGAGACGGCCGCCACGCCGCACACCGGCTCGATCCCCTCGGCCGGACCGGTGTCCGCAGGCGGGTTCCCGGGCGGGATGCGGGGCGGCCCCGGCGGGGCCATGCCCGGCAATGCTCCCGGAGCCGGGGCCGGTGGGACCGGGGCCGGGGGAACCGGGGCCGGGGGAACCGGGGCCGGGGGAACCGGGAACGGCGGCGTCGGCGGGCTGCTGAACGGGTCGACGTCGACCGCCGAGCTGACCGCGATGCTCCGCGCGGACGCCGAGTCGTGGACCTGGTCGGCCGCGGTGGTCGGTGCGAACAGCGCGGCCGGCTACCAGCTCGCCAGCGGCGAGCCGGTGATGGCGATCGGCGGCTTCAACGGGAGCGACCCGAGCCCCACCCTGGCGGAGTTCCAGGAGTACGTCGCGAACGGCGCGATCCACTGGTTCATCGCCGGTGGCGGCGGGATCGGCGGCGGTCCCGGCGGGATGGGCGGAGGCTCCGGCACCGCGTCCCAGATCGCCGAGTGGGTGGCAGACAGCTTCACCGCGACCACCGTCGACGGCGTCACCGTCTACGACCTCTCAGGCGGCGTGAAGTGAGCGCGGCGGAGCCGCTCGCGGAGGAGGCGCCGCTGCTCGACGTGGTGATCCCGGTGCACAACGAGGAGGCCGCGCTGGCCGACACGGTGCACCGGGTCACCCGGCACCTCGAGCGGCTGCCCTGGTCGTGGCAGGTGACGGTCGCGGACAACGCGAGCACCGACGCGACGCCGATCATCGCCCGGCGGCTGGCGCGCGAGCTGGCCGGCGTACGGGTGGTGACGATGTCCGAGAAGGGCCGCGGCCGGGCGCTCAAGCGGGTGTGGTCGGAGTCGACCGCCGAGGTGCTCGTCTACATGGACGTCGACCTGTCGACCGACCTCAACGCGCTGCTGCCGCTGGTGGCGCCGCTGCTGTCGGGGCACTCCGACCTGGCGATCGGGTCGCGGCTGACCCGCGGGTCGAGCGTCGTGCGCGGCCCGAAGCGGGAGCTGGTCTCGCGGGGGTACAACGTGCTGCTCCGCTCGACGCTGCGGGCCCGGTTCACCGACGCGCAGTGCGGGTTCAAGGCGATCCGGCGTCCGGCGGCGCAGGCGCTGCTGCCGCTGGTCCAGGACGACACGTGGTTCTTCGACACCGAGCTGCTGGTGCTCGCCGAGCGGTCCGGGCTGCGCATCCACGAGGTACCGGTGGACTGGGTGGACGACCCCGACTCCCGCGTCGACGTGCTCCGGACCGCGCTCGACGACCTGCGCGGCATCCGCCGGCTCGGCTGGTCGCTGCTCACCGGTCGGCTCCCCCTGGCCACGGTCTCCACCGAGCTCGGTCGCACGCAGTCTCGGGCCGCCGCCGGCCGCACCGGCACCCAGGTCGCGCTGTTCGTCTGCGTCGGGATCGCCTCCACGATCGCGTACGCCGTGCTCTACCTGCTGTTCCGGCAGGTCACCGGCGGCCAGGTGGCGAACCTGCTGGCGCTGCTGGTGACCGCGGTCGGCAACACCGCCGCCAACCGGTGGCTCACCTTCGGCGTCCGCGGCCCGCAGCACCTCGTCCGGCACCAGGTCCAGGGCCTCGCCGTCTTGGGCGCCGGCCTCGCCATGACCAGCGGCTCCCTCGCCGTCCTGCACGCCTGGTCCGCGACCCCGCACCCGGTCGTCGAGGTGCTGGTGCTCACCGTCGCCAACCTGCTGGTCACCCTGATGCGCTTCCTGGCCATGCGCCTCTGGATCTTCCGCCCCTCGCCGGCGCTGGTCGAGGAGCTCTCCGCTGGTTGAGGAGCGAGTGCCAGCGAGCGTCTCGAAACCACCGCCCGCCGGGCGGGGGCCGTCAGAGGTACGGACGCAGCGCGGCGACCGACTCGGTCGGCACCTTGACCTTGATCCCCTCGCCGATCGCTCGGAGCCGCCAACGGTCGCCGTCACGCGACAGCTTCGCCATCGCCATGCCGGTCTCCGGTACGCCGTTGGTGAGCGTGAACCGGGCGAGCTCGACGTCGTTCTCGTCGACGATCCGGCAGTAGGCGTTGCGGATCCACTCGAGCTCGTGGCCCTGGTAGCTGCTGACCAGGAACACGATCGTGTCGATCCGCGGGTGCACCTTCTCGAGGTCGACGGTGAGCTCCTCGTCGTCTCCCTCGCCGCTGCCGGTCAGGTTGTCGCCGAGGTGCACGACGGAGCCGTCGCGCGAAGTCAGGTTGTTGTAGAACGCCGCGTCGAGGAGCTGGCCGTCCCCGAACGACACCGCGGACGCGTCCAGGTCGATGTCCGGGGCACCCGTGCCCGCGAACCCGGCGTTGCGTGCCTTGTCCCAGCCGACGCCCATCCGTATCCGCTTCAACGGCGTCCCGTCGTCGGTGACCAGCACGAGCTCCTGGCCCTTGGTCAGCTCGATCACGGCCGTCCTCCCTTCGCTGCCCCCGAACCTACTCTCGGCGCCCTGACTCGGGGCACCGGTCAGCCCCGGATCCGGAACAGCTCGGCAGGGCGGCCTCGGCCTCCGGCGGCGGGCTCGCGGCGGCCGGTCGGCGTCACCAGCCCCTGGGTGGTCTTCACCCGGCGCTGGAAGTTGCCCGGGTCCAGCTCGCGCCCGAGGACGGCCTCGTAGACCGAGCGCAGCCTGGACAGGCTGAACTCGTCGGACGGCAGGAACGCCGCGGCCAGGGGGCGGGTGCCGGGCGGTGGGCTGTCGACCAGCACGCGGGCACGGTCGCGGGCGTCGGCGAGGATCCGGTGGTGGTCGAAGGCGAGGTCCTCGGCGAGCAGGTCGTCGACCGGCCGCCACTCGGCGTGCGCGGCGTCGGTGCCGGCGACCACCGCCGAGGCGTCGGGTACGGCGGCCAGCCAGGCCACGCTGACCACCCGCAGGTAGCGCGGGTCGCGGTCGGGGGCGCCGTACGTGCCGACCTGCTGGAGGGCGTCCCGGTGCACGCTGAAGCCGGTCTCCTCCTCGAGCTCGCGGCGCGCGGCCGGCTCGAGGTCCTCGTCGATCCCGACGAAACCACCGGGCAGCGCCCACTTGCCCTCGTCGTGGCCCGGACCGCGGCGGATCGCCAGCGCGTTCAGCCGGCCGTCACGGATCGCCAGGACGACGATGTCGACGGTGACGTAGAACGGTGGGTACTCGCTCTCGTAGGCCACGCCCCGACCGTAACTTGTCTGCTCGACAAGTCAACGAGGGACGAAGAGCCGGTGCCACACCAGCATCAGCAGCGTCCCGAGCACGTAGAACCCGTGCAGGAACCAGATCGGCCCCACCGGCAGGCTGAAGACGTAGACCGAGTGCACGGCGTTGCCGACGTTGGCGAGCACCAGGTTGCCGAGGCTGTACGACGTGAGGTCGCGGGTGCGGAACGCCTTGACCAGCATCGGGAGGTAGCTGCCGACGAACAGGACGGTCGAGACCATGCCCGCGAGCACCGGTGCAGCAGCCAGCGAGTCCACGGTCCACCTCCTCGGCTCGTCGACGGGGACGTCCTGCAGGGCGCCGACCACCGGCGCCGGTCGAGAACCTACGCAGCGGAGGACGTGAGGACACCGGGACAAGACCCGGGATACCCACCTACGTTGCGCGCGGTCCGCGGGCCTGACCGGGAAGTCAGGAAGGCGCGACGCCCAGCAGCGCGGCCAGGCTGGCGGTCAGCGACCCGACCAGGGCCTCGCGGGAGACCCCGCGATCGTCCTCGACCCACGACAGCACGACCTCCTCGACCAGCGCGGCCCAACCCCGCACCACGAGCCGCACGCCGGGTGAGTCGGTGATGCCGAGCGACGCGAGGCCCTCGGCGCCGGCGGCGTCGAAGATGCGGTCGGTGAGCGCCGACCGGGTCGACTCGTAGATCTCGCGCAGCCGCTCGTTGCCGCCGGAGGCGGCGCGGACCAGTGAGACGTAGCCCTCGTGGTTGGCCTCGACCCAGCCGAGGTAGCGGTCGATCGAGGAGGTCAGGCGGGCGGCCAGGTCCCCCTCGCCGCCGGGGGCGGTGATCGCGACCAGGTCCTCCGCGGCCCGGCGGACGACGGCCTCGTGGAAGTCGTGCTTGTTGCCGAAGTAGTGGTAGAGCAGCCCGCGCGAGATCCCGGCCTCCTCGGCGAGGATCTCGATCGACAGCTCATCCAGCGACCGGGTCGCGAGCAGGGTGACCCCGAGGTCGAGCAGTTGCTCGCGCCGGCTCTCCGGCGTCATCCGGACGCGAGGGCTGGACGTCATGGGCCGGATCCTACTGAACGTCGTTCAACAAATGCGGCCGATTCTGTTGACGGACGTTCAATAGCATGCCTACCGTGACCGGCATGACCCCTCCCCAGCCGCGGCGCGCGCCCGGTTCGCAGCACGTGCAGCACCTCGTGGTCGGCGCCGGCTTCGGCGGCCTCGGTACCGCGATCACCCTTGCCGAGGACGGCGAGGACGACTTCCTCGTGATCGAGAAGGGCACCGAGGTAGGCGGCACCTGGCGCGACAACACCTACCCCGGCGCGGCCTGCGACGTCCCGAGCCCCCTCTACTCGTTCTCGTTCGCGCCCAACCCCGACTGGTCGATGTCGTTCTCACCGCAGCCGGAGATCCAGGCCTACCTCCGGCGGGTCGCGGCCGAGTCCGGCGTGCTCGACCGGTTCCGGTTCGGCACCGCCGTCGAGCACGCGGCCTGGGACGACGCCGCGCAGTGCTGGCGGGTGCGGCTCTCCGACGGTCGCGAGGTCACCTCGACCACACTGATCACCGCGTCCGGCGGGCTGTCCGAGCCGAGGCTGCCCGACATCGACGGCATCGACTCCTTCCAGGGCGAGATCTTCCACTCCGCCCGCTGGGACCACGACGTCGACCTGGCCGGGAAGCGGGTCGCGGTGATCGGCACCGGCGCCTCGGCGATCCAGATCGTGCCCGAGGTGCGGAAGGTCGCCGGCCACCTCGACGTGTACCAGCGCACCGCGCCGTACGTCATCCCGCGCAACGACCGCGCCTACACCCGCCTCGAGCGGCTCGCGTTCCGGCACCTGCCGGTGGTGCAGCGTGCCTACCGGACCGCGATCTACTGGGGCCGCGAGACCTACGTGCCCGGCTTCACGCGGCAGCCGAGGCTGGCCTGGCCGGCGAAGCAGCTGGCGCTGGCCAACATCCGCAAGGGCATCGCGGATCCGGAGCTGCGGGAGCGGGTCACCCCGGACTTCGAGATCGGCTGCAAGCGGATCCTGATCTCGAACACCTGGTACCCCGCGCTGGCCAGCGACGACGTCGACCTGGTCACCGACCGGATCGTGAAGGTCACCGGCGACGCGATCGTCACCGCCGACGGCGTCGAGCGGCCGGTGGACGTGATCGTGGTGGCCACCGGGTTCCACACCACCGACCAGCCGATCGCGCAGCACGTGGTCGGGCGCGAGGGGCGCAGCCTGGCCGAGGTGTGGAGCGAGGGCGGGATGGCGGCGTACAAGGGGACCACCGTGCACGGCTTCCCCAACCTGTTCCAGGTCGTCGGCCCCAACACCGGCCTCGGGCACTCGAGCATGGTGTTCGTGATCGAGTCCCAGCTCGCCTACGTCCGGGACGCGATCCGGACCATGCGGGCCCACGACTACGCGGCGGTCGAGCCGCGTCGCGACGCCCAGGACACGTGGAACGCCGACCTGCAGCAGCGCATGGGGCGCACGGTGTGGAACCGTGGGGGCTGTGCGAGCTGGTACCTCGACGAGCACGGTCGCAACACGGTCCTCTGGCCGCGGGCCACGTTCACCATGCGCCGGCTGCTCTCCCGCTTCGACTCCGCGGCGTACGACGTGACCGCGCCGCACCCGACCACCCCGGCCCACGCACGAGAGGACGTCCTCGCATGAAGACCCTGAACGACAAGGTCGTGGTCATCACCGGCGCCGGCTCCGGCATCGGACGGGCGCTCGCCGTCGAGGTCGCGCGCCGCGGCGCGCTGGTCGCGATCTCCGACATCGACGAGGCCGGCCTCGCCGAGACCGTGGAGCTGGTCAAGGAGGCCGGGGCCTCCGAGGTGCGGGCCGACCGGCTCGACGTGTCCGACCGCGCCGCGTTCGCGACCTACGCCGCGGCCGTGGCCGAGCAGTTCGGTCGGGTCAACGTGGTGGTCAACAATGCCGGCGTGACCATGACCGGCCACTTCGAGGAGATCTCCTACGACGACTTCGAGTGGATCATGGGGATCAACTTCTGGGGCGTCGTCACCGGCACCAAGGAGTTCCTGCCCCACCTGATCGCGAGCGGGGACGGGCACGTGGTCAACATCTCCTCGCTGTTCGGGCTGGTCAGCATGCCCGGCCAGTCGACGTACAACGCGTCGAAGTACGCCGTCCGCGGCTTCACCGAGGCGCTCCGCGAGGAGATGCTCGTCGACGGCCACCCGGTCGGCGTGACCTGCGTGCACCCCGGCGGCATCCGGACCGGGATCTCCCGCAACGGGCGCAAGACCGAGGGCGTGGACGGGCCGGCCGTGGACGAGCTGTTCGAGAAGAAGCTGGCCAGGATGTCGCCGGAGAAGGCTGCCTCGGTCATCGTCGACGGGATCCTCAAGAATCGCGCCCGGGTGCTGGTCGGGCTCGACGCGCACCTGATCCACCACGCCGCCAAGCTGCTGGGCAGCCGCTACCAGGACGTCGTCGCGCGGGGCAGCAGGCGCGTCCTCCCCTGAGTTCAGGCCCGGGGCGTCAGGATGGCCCCATGCAGGAGGTCCCCCCGCCCCCGGGCACCCGCGTCGACGTCGTGATGACGAAGTGGCGCGAGCGCCCGCACTGGGAGTTCGCGGCGGTCCTGCTCGGCACCGACGAGCACGGCGACTGGCTCGGCATCCCCGGCGGCACGCACATGTCGCGGCCCGGCGCGGAGTACGTCGCGCCGGTCGACCAGGTCGGCCTGGTCCCGGCCGCCGCCGCCGCCGAGCGCGGCTGGCTCGCGACGTTCCACGCCCGCGGCGGCCAGGTCGAGGTGTACGTCGACATCACCACGCCCCCGCACTGGGACGGCACCGTCCTCCGCGCCGTCGACCTCGACCTCGACGTGGTCCGCGGCACCACCGGCCGGGTCTGGGTGGACGACGAGGACGAGTTCGCCGAGCACCGGATCGCCTACGACTACCCGACCCCGCTGGTCGTGCACGCCACGCACTCGTGCGACCACGTTCTCGGGGCCGTGCAGCGCCGGGTGCCGCCGTACGACGGGTCCCCCGCCGCCTGGCTGGAGCAGGTCGCGACCCTGCGCACCTGACCCGGGCCGGGTCGGGGAAATTGCTGCCCTGGCGGGGAAAGCATTCCGTGCCCGGGCAGGGATTCCCCGGGCGCCCGGGGAATCCCTGGGGCCTACCGGTTCGTGCGCGCGCGGAACGGGCCGACCAGGCGGGGGCCGGAGAGCCGGCGCTCGAGCCGCCGGGCCTCGCGGCGCAGCGGCTGGGCGACGTACTCACCGAGGATCACGCCGGCGGCCAGCGCGATCGCGACCGACGCCGCGGTGACCAGGGCCAGGATCCCGCCGGCGGAGTCGCCGTCGTCGCCGAGCAGGGAGAGGCCGCGGTAGATCGAGAGGCCCGGGAGCATCGGGACGATCGCGGACACCACGATGACCAGTGGCGGCACCCGCACCATGGTGGAGACCGAGAAGCTGACGAGGCCGATGAAGAACGCGGCCAGGCCGACCGACCAGGTCCGGCCGAAGCCGCTGGTCTCGACGACCTGGGAGATCACCATCGCGGCGCCGGCGATGAGCGCGATCGGCAGCATCACCCGCTTCGGGGAGTACGCCGAGAATGCGAACGCTGCGGCCGAGACCGCCGCACCCAGCGCCATCAGGGACAGGCCGATCAGCGAGGTGCTGCCCGGCTCCAGCCGCCCGATCGAGACCCCGGCGATGTCGGCGACCGCGAGGCCTCCGCTGACCCCGGCGATGATGCCGGAGGTCGCCAGCAGCGCCTCGATCATCCGGGCGCCGCCGGTGACGTAGTAGCCGGTCAGGCAATCTTGGAGAGCGCCCATGAAGCCGATGCCCGAGAGCAGCATGATGATGTTCGCGGTGATCGCCTGCGACGGGTCGACGCTGCCCTCCAGCGCGGCGGCACCGACGGCCAGCAGCGTGGCCACCGCCGCCCCGGCGATCTGCTGGTAGAAGAACGGCAGCCGGCGACGCGACATCACCAGCTGCAGCCGGTCGATCAGCACCGCGGCCGTGGTGGCGACCGCCATCACGGCCGCATTTCCGCCGAGCATCAGCGCCACGCCGGCGCACATCACGCCGTACCCGGCCGTCACCAGCCAGCGCCTCCGGTGGTGGCCGGACGACGCGATCCTCGCGATCACGGCGCGCGCCTCCATCAGGTCGACCTCGTCGTCGAGGACGTCGCGCACGAGGCCGTCGACGCTGGTCAGGTCCTCGTAGTCGATGTCGCGCTGGACCACCTGCCGGAACAGCGCGAGCGGCGCCTCCTCGGAGGAGATCGAGTAGCCCATCGACAGGCTGGTGAAGGTCACGTCGATGACCGGGTTGCGGAGCCCCAGGTGGCGGGCGACCGACTGCATGGTGGCGGTGACGTCGGCCGCGCCGGCCCCGGACGACAGCAGCATCTCGCCGATCCGCAGGCACAAGTCCATGGTCAGGTTGATCGTCCGCGCCTCCTGCATGGACCCCATGCTGACATCGACCGTTCCGGCGCCCGCTCCGGGTGTGGTTCGCTTTTCGTGTGCAGCTCGACTTCCGCTCCTCGCCGCGGCCGACCGTCGGCGTGGAGTGGGAGTTCGCGCTCGTCGACAAGGAGACCCGGGACCTCTCGAACTCCGCCGCGGACCTGTTCGCCGCCGCCCACGACCGGCTCGCCAACGAGGGCAAGCTGCACAAGGAGCTGCTGCGCAACACCGTCGAGATCGTCACCGGCGTCTGTGAGAACGCCGCCGAGGCGGTCGCCGACCTCTCCGACTCGCTGGCGGTGGTGCTGCCGGCCGCGGACCAGGTCGGGGTCGACCTCTTCGGCGGCGGCGCCCACCCGTTCGCGGCCTGGTCGGCGCAGCAGCTGACCGCCGGGCACCGCTACGAGGAGCTGATCAACCGGACCCAGTGGTGGGGCCGGCAGATGCTGATCTGGGGCGTGCACGTGCACGTCGGGATGCCCGAGAAGAAGCGGGTGATGGCGGTGCTGTCCTCGCTGCTCAACTACTACCCGCACCTGCAGGCGCTCTCCGCGTCGTCCCCGATCTGGGCCGGCGTCGACACCGGCTACGCCTCCAACCGGGCACTCATGTTCCAGCAGCTGCCGACCGCCGGTCTGCCGTTCCAGTTCCAGACCTGGAACGAGTTCGAGGCGTTCGCGCACGACCAGCTGACCACCGGGGTGATCGACGAGCTCTCGGAGATCCGCTGGGACCTGCGTCCCTCGACGAAGCTGGGCACCCTGGAGAACCGGATCTGCGACGGCATCTCGACGATGCACGAGATGGGGGCGCTGACCGCGCTCATGCACTGCCTGGTCGTCGACCTCGACACCCGGCTCGCGTCCGGCGAGGAGCTGCCGACGATGCCGCCGTGGCACGTGCAGGAGAACAAGTGGCGCGCCGCCCGCTACGGGCTCGACGCGATCATCATCCTCGACGCCCGCTCCCACGAGCGGCTGATCACCGACGACCTCGACGACCTCCTCGAGCGGCTCTCCCCGGTGGCCCGGCGGCTCGGCTGCGAGGACGAGCTGCGGGCGGTCGCCGACATCCCGCGCCGGGGCGCGTCGTACCAGCGGCAGCGGGCGGTCGCCGAGCGGACCTCCTTCGACCTGGTCGCGGTCGTCGACTCGGTGGTCACCGAGCTCCGGGACAGCCTGGCCGGCTGACCGCACGAAGCTGGTCGACCAGCAGCGACTACTTCGGGTAGCCACCCTCCGGGGTCACCATCTCCAGGCGGACGCCGAGCAGCCGGACCGGACGATCGCGGTCCCGCTCGTCGAGCCGGTCCAGCAGGGAGACGGCCGCGTCCGCCAGCACCGCCGGGTCGTTCGTCGGGCCGGGCAGGGTGAGGCTCCGCGAGACCGTGAAGAAGGGCCGGAACCGCACCTTGATGCCGACCCGCTCGGCCGGCCGGCCCTCGGCGTCGATGTCGGCGACCACCCGGGCGGTCAGCGCCCGCACCTCCGCCGCCACCCGGTCCCAGTCGTCGAGGTCGGTCTGGAAGGTGGTCTCGCGGCCGTGCGCGCGCGGCACGTACGGCGTCGGGTCGACCGGGCTGCTGTCGACACCGCGGCCGAGCCGCCGGAACCACGGGCCCATCGTCGGCCCGAGCTCCGCGGCGAGCACCGCCGCGTCCGTGGTCGCGAGCTGCGAGACGGTCTCGATGCCCAGCGCGGCCAGCTTCTTGCGGGTCTTGCCCCCGATCCCCCACAGCGCGTCGGTCGGCCGGTCGCCCATCTCGGCGAACCAGGTCTCGTCGCTGATCCGATAGACCCCGCGTGGCTTGCCGAAGTCGGTCGCGATCTTGGCCTGGAGCTTGTTGTCGCCGATGCCCACCGAGCAGTGCAGGCCGGTCGCCTCCAGCACCGCCTCGCGGATCGTGCCGGCGAACGCCACCGGGTCACCGAGGTCGCCGTGACCCGGACCGGCGCCGAGGAACGCCTCGTCCCAGCCGAGCACCTCCAGCAGCACCGGCACCCCGCCCCACTCCAGCGACCGCAGGGCGGCCATCACCTCCGCCGAGGCGGCGTCGTACGCCGGCCCGTCGACCGGCAGGAACACCGCGTCCGGGCACTTGCGCCGGGCCAGCCGCAACGGCATCCCCGAGCCGACGCCGAACTCCCGGGCGGCGTACGACGCGGTGGACACCACGCCGCGCTCGGTCGGGTCGCCCCGCCCACCGACCACCACCGGCAGCCCCTCGAGGTCGGGGCGGCGCAGGATCTCCACGGCCGCGATGAATTGGTCGAGGTCGACGTGCAGGACCCAGTCACGCTGCGACGTCCCGGGTTCGGCCACGGCTCAGCTCCGGGGCCGCGGCAACGAGTCGGTCGCCTCCAGCGAGTCCATGCCGGTGAGCAGCAGCAGGTCGGTGACCACCGAGCGGAGCTGGGCCAGGATCGCGTCGGCCGAGAGCTCCTCGGCCCGGTCCACCTCGCCGGTCGCCTCGCCCACGGCGAGCACCGCGGAGCGAGCCTCGACCGCCATCCGGTTGTTCTCGAGCTCGACGGCGACCTGGTCGCAGGCGGTGGCGAGGTCCGCGGCGAGCAGCGCGTAGGACCGGGGCACCGGCCGGCGGTGGTAGGCGCAGACCGCGGTGTGCCGGACCAGCACGCGGGTGCTGCGCAGCGCCCGGTCGAGCGGGTCGACCAGCTCCGACATCTGCCGCATGCCGCCACGATGTCGCACCCGGAACGGCGACGACGCGACCACGGACAGGCCCTCGTCCGCCGCCGACTGCAGCTCGCGGATGAGGTAGTCGGTGGACCGGGCGTCGGCGAGCAGCGCCATCGCCGGCTCCACCTCCCCGTCGACCATGACGCCGCTGGCGGCCCGTAGCAGGTCGGCGACCTTGCGGACCACCAGGGCGGCCTGCTCCCGCGGCCGGCGCAGCGGCGCGGCCGGCACCACGGTCGCCGCGACCAGGGCCACCGCGCCACCGATCAGCGCGTCGGTCCACCGGGTGAGCCCGGCGTCGGGGTCGGGCAGCAGCGTGCTGACCACGATCGACTGCACCGCCGCCTGGGTGACGAAGAGCTGCCCGCCGTCGAGCAGGAACGCGACCGCCATCGCGGTGCCCACGATCAGCGTGAGCTGCCAGGCGCCCACCCCGATCGCCTGCACCACCAGGTCGCCCACGAGCACGCCGAGCGCGACCCCGATCGCGACCTCGACCACGCGGCGCAGCCGCTGGCCGTAGGACGTGCCGAGGCTGAGCACGGCCGCGATCGGCGCGAAGAACGGGGTGTCGTGGCCGAGCAGGTCGGCGGCGATCAGCCAGGCGACCCCGGCGGCGACCGCGCACTGGGCCACTTGCCAGGACTTGTCGTGCAGCCGGTGCACCCGTGCGGCGAGGGAGGTGCGGCCTCGGGTCCACGCCCGGTCGAGCGGCTGCGCCTCCATGCCCCCGATCGTGCCAGACGCCGGCGGCGGCGCTCGACCGGGCGGTGGAGGACGGGCACCGTGCCTACGACCGGTGTGCCAGGCGCAGCGCCTGCTTGAGGTCGGCGAGGTCGCGGTACCACACACGGACGCCGACCCGGCACCGCACCCGGGCGACGCGGGTGTCGTACTCGTTGCACTCCGCGATCGCCTCGGAGTCGGTGGGCGGGAACAGCGCGCTGCCGTCGTAGTGGTGAATGCCGAAGCCGTCCTGTGCGTTGCCGGTGACGCGGACGATGGTGTCCGGCGGCGGTGTCCAGCCGCGCCCGGCGGCGGAGCCGGGCTGGGCGGCCAGGGTGACCGCCACGGCGGCGGCGAGGCACGCCAGCACCACCACGAGGCGGACCGGACGGAAGGCCGCGGAGACAGGCGGTGCGGGAACAGACGGGCCGGAAACAGACACAGGGAACCCCCGATCGACGAGGTGGCCGGCGGGTCCGGCCACGACGAGGACGCTAGGGACGGCCGCCCGCCAGCGGCGCACCCCCGCGGTGCCGCTGTGGACGACCGTCCCGGACGTCGTGCCTGTGTGCGGAAACCGGGTCGGTCAGCTCGCCAGGGTGACGCTGATCGTGGAGCTCGTGCAGGTCGCTGCGAGCGACTGCACGGCCGACTTCTCGGCACTGTCGGCCTGGTTGACGTTGTCGGTGACGCTGACCAGCGTGCGGTAGTCGCCGAGGTCGTTGGCGTAGGCCCGCCGGGTCGCGGTGGTCCACGAGCGAGCACCCGAGTCCCACGCCTCGGCCAGCGGCACCATGTGGTCGATGTCGACGTCGGCGTCCACCCAGTGCGGCAAGAGGTCGCGGCTGTAGCCGGTGCGCACCTCTGCCGCCACGGTCAGGTCGGCGATCGCAGTGGTCAGCGGCGCGGAGCACGGCGCCGCGGCGGCCGGCGCCGACGTGCCCGCGACCAGTGCGAGCGGGGCGGCCACGGCGAGGGACAGCGCGGAGAGGGTACGGCGCAGCACGGCGGCTCCCGAGGGTCGGCGACGGTCTCGGGACCAGCCAACCCCCGGGCGGCGTGGCGGCGGTACCGGGGTAACCCTCGTCTTCCGCGGGTGGCCGGGTCAGCCCTCGACCGACTCCTCCAGCGGCACCTCGCCGCCCGACGCGAACACCGCGGCGTACGCGTAGCCGGCCAGCAACCCACCGGCGATCGGCGCCAGGATGAACAACCACAGCTGGGAGATCGCGTCGCTCCCGGCGAAGAGCGCCGGGCCGATCGAGCGGGCCGGGTTCACCGAGGTGTTGGTCACCGGGATGCTCACGAGGTGGATCAGCGTGAGCGCCAGGCCGATCGCGATCGGGGCGAAGCCCTTGGGGGCGCGGGTGTCGGTCACGCCGAGGATCACGAACAGGAAGACCGCGGTCAGCACCACCTCGATGACCAGGCATGCGAGCAGGTTGTAGCCGCCGGGTGACCGGTCGCCGTAGCCGTTGGTGGCGAAGCCCGAGTCCTTGGCCGAGAACCCGTCGACGCCGTTGGCGACCACCCACAGGACGGCGGCGGCGACGATCGCGGCGACCACCTGGGTGGCGATGTAGGCGCCGGTGTCGCGCCACGCGAAGCGCCGGCCGGCGGCCAGGCCGAGGGTCACGGCGGGGTTGAAGTGACCACCGGAGAGGTGACCGACCGCGTAGGCCATCGTCAGCACCGTCAGGCCGAAGGCCATCGCGACGCCGAAGAACCCGATGCCGAGCTGGACGTCGCCGGAGAGGAAGGTCGCGGCCAGCACGGCCGAGCCACACCCCCCGAAGACGAGCACGAAGGTGCCGAGGAACTCCGCTGAGAGCCGTTGCACGGTGGTGGGCATGGGACGGTCTCCTCCCGTTGAGTGTGACGATCGTGGCCCGTGTGACGAACGGCGAGCCTCCCCCGAATCGGGCGACCCCGGCATGTGGGCGACACCACCACGCTCGGTGGTGACCCGCGGCGCCCGGATCCGTTGTGCTTGTCCGGAGCCGTCCGGTGCGGGAGGCTCGGGACCTGGAGGCGGTACGGCGTGCGGTGGGCGCCGACGAGGAGGTACGGCGTGGTCAACCCGATCGACCCGACGGCGGTGGCGTTCCTGATGGCGGAGAACCGCCGGATGCCCATGCACGTCGGGGGGCTGCAGCTCTTCCGCAAGCCGGAGGGGGCGGGTCGCAGCTACGCGACCGAGCTCTACCACCAGATGCGGGACGTCGAGACGATCGCGCCGCTGTTCCTCAAGCACCCGAAGCGCTCGATCCGCACCGGCGGCCAGCTGGTGTGGGTGGAGGACGAGCAGTTCGACATCGAGCACCACGTCCGGCACAGCGCCCTGCCCAAGCCCGGTCGGGTCCGTGAGCTGCTCGACCTGTGCTCACGGCTGCACGGCACCCGGCTGGCGCCGGAGCGCCCGCTGTGGGAGGCGCACGTCATCGAGGGCCTGCGCGACGGCCGGATCGCGATGTACACCAAGATCCACCACGCGCTGGTCGACGGGGTCTCGGCGATGCGGCTGCTGCAGAGCGTGCTGTCCACCGACCCCGACAGGCGCGACATGCCGGCGCCGTGGGCGCTGCGGCCGCGAGCCGTGCAGGACCCGCCCGCGAACGCCGACGAGGTCACGACGAGCGCGCTCCGCACGGCCTTGGGCATCAGCGCCGAGGCGGTGGGGCTGCCCGGCGCGATGGTGCGGACGCTGCGCAAGAGCGTCCGCAACGAGACCTCGGCGCTGTCCCTCTACGCGCCGCGGACGATCCTCAACCAGACCATCACCGGGTCCCGCCGGTTCGCCGCCCAGGACTGGCCGATCGAGCGGATGCGGGCGATCGGCAAGGCCACCGGCACCACCATCAACGACGTGGTGCTCGCGATGTGCAGCGGCGCGATGCGCACCTACCTCTCGGAGCTCGACGCGCTCCCGGACTCCACGCTGGTGTCGATGGTCCCGGTCGGCCTCAACGCCAAGCAGTCGCAGCTCGCGTCCGCCGACGGGGGCAACGCGGTCGGCTCGATCATGGTCAAGCTCGGCACCGACCTCGACGACCCGGCCGACCGGCTCTCGGCGGTGCACACCTCCATGCGCGACGGCAAGGAGGCGCTGTCGAGCATGACGCCGGTGCAGATCCTGGCGATGAGCGCGCTCGGGCAGGCTCCGGCCATCCTCACGCCGCTGCTGAGGATGCAGGGCCTGGTGCGGCCGCCCTACAACCTGATCATCAGCAACGTGCCCGGCCCGCGCACCACCCACTACCTCAACGGGGCGCAGCTGCTCGGCACCTACCCGCTGTCGATCCCGATCGACGGCATGGCGCTCAACATCACCTGCACGTCGTACGACGGCCACATGTGCTTCGGCCTGACCGGCTGCCGGCGCACGCTCCCGCACCTGCAGCGGCTGTTGAGCCACCTCGACGACGAGCTGACCGCGCTGGAGAAGGCGGCCGGCGTCTGAGCCGCTACCTCAGGTAGACCCGGGTGACGATGCCGTCGAAGAGGTAGTCCGGGAGGAACCGACGCGCCCGCAGGATGGTGCCGGCACCCTTGCCGACCGGGTAGCGGGCCCGCGGAGTGGTGGCGAGCGCCGCCTTCACGATCTTGCGGGCGACCGTCCTCGGAGGGCTGCCGAGCATCCGCGAGTCGCCGCGCTCCATCGCGGCCGCGACCTTGGTGGACATCTCCTCGTAGGCGCCGCCGGCGGCGGTGGCGACCAGGCTCTCGCGCGAGATGCGGTTCCACTCGGTGATGACCGGCCCGGGCTCGATCAGCACCACGTCGATCCCGAACGGCTTGAGCTCGACCCGCAGGCTGTCGCTGAAGCCCTCGACCGCGAACTTGGTGGCGTGGTACCACGCGCCCATCGGCTCGTAGAACTTGCCGCCGATCGAGGAGATGTTGACGATCCGGCCCTCGCCGGCCGCGCGCATGTGCGGGGTGACCAGCTGGCAGAGCCGGGCCAGCCCGAACACGTTGACCTCGAACTGCCGACGCGCCTCGTCGATCGGGACGTCCTCGACCGCGCCGTAGGACCCGTAGCCGGCGTTGTTGACCAGCACGTCGACCCGGCCCTGCTCTGCGACGATGCGCTCGACCCCGGCCACCATCGAGGGGTCGTCGGTGACGTCCATCGCGAACGTCGTGACGCCGTGCTCGGCGAGGCGAGCCATGCGGTCGACGCGGCGGGCGACGGCGTACGTCGTGAAGCCCGCCTGCTGGAGGGCGATCGCCGCCTGCTCCCCGATGCCGCTGGACCCACCCGTGACGAGGGCGACGCGTGTGCTCATGCGGGTCATTGTGCCCGCAGCACCCGCAGTCCCCCGCCGACCGTCTGCGCGACCCGCTCCAGCCGGGCGACCGTGATCGCGCTGACCGTCGGGTAGCCGGCCAGGTCGGCGTTGGAGCCGGCCCGGGTCGGCTCGGCGGAGTTCACCGAGAGGCAGGTGCGCCGGCCGCCGTCCCCGGCGTTGGCCAGCGCGGTCGCGTGCCCGGTGGTGCCCGAGCCGGCGAAGAAGTCGAGCACCCGGGCGTCGTCCGGGAAGCACTCGAGGATCCGCCGCACCAGCCCGGTCGGCTTCGGGGACTCGAACACCGGCCCGATCAGCGACTTGAGCTCGGCGACCGCGGTGTCGGTCGACCCGATCTCCTCCGCCAGCCAGATCGTCTTGAGCTTCTTGCGGCGACCCTCGTGCAGCCAGTCCTTCTGGAACACGTCGACCCGCTCGCCGAGCTGGCCGCGGATCCTCCGGCAGACAAGGTCGTCGGCGCGCGCCTCGATCCGGGGCGCCGACCAGCGCCACACCGCCGGCGTGCCGTCGCCGAACACCGGCTTGATCTCGACCGCCCCGGGGAACGGGTCGGTGTCGACCCGGCCGGACTCGGGGTCGCCCCAGACCGCGAAGTGCAGGGTGCCGGCGGTGGCCGGGTTGAACTTCTTGTTGGTGTTGCGCAGCGGCAGGTGGCGGTAGCGCCGGCCGTCGCCGTCGACCAGCGGGAAGTCGGCCTCGACCACCAGCGACTCCGAGCTCGCGTCGAGGACGCACCGGGACTCGTCGCGCGCGTAGACGAGGAGGTACTCGTGGGAGGTGGCGAAGAAGCTGCCGAGCTGGCGCCCCTTCGGGTTGAGGTTGACCACCACCTGGGCGACGAAGTGGCGCTCGCCGAACACCTCGTCGCACAGCAGCCGCAGGTGCGCGACCTCGTTGTCGTCGATGGAGCAGAAGAACGCGCCGGTCGGGGCCAGCGCCTCGCGGGCAGCCTCCAGCCGGGGCCGCATCATCTCCGTCCACGCCCGGTGCCGGTCGCGCCCGGTGCCGTGCTTGTCGCGGTAGGCGAAGTCGTTGCCGGTGTTGTACGGCGGGTCGACGTAGACGACGTCGACGGAGGCCGGCGGGAGAGTGCGCAGCACGTCGAGGTTGTCGCCCTCGACGAAGGTGTTGGTCGGCCCTCCGGCGGCCCCCGGGTCAGCCACGCGGGCCGGAGTCCCGTCCGAGCGCCTTCGGTCCTCCGGGGGCGGGGCGACGCGAGCGGACCGGCCCCTGGGACGCCGGCACCCGCCGGCTGAGGTCCACGTGGGCGAGGAGCACGGGGTAGGGCAGGTCGACCGAGGGGTACGTCGCGATGGGCTCCTCGCCGCTGAACACGACGTACGCCGTGCTGCCCTGGGGCGCGACCTTGAGCACCGACCCGTCGACCACCGTCGAGGCATGGGTGAACGCCTTGCGTCGCGAGGTCAGCGACCGCGCCCGCGCGGTGGCGGCGGCGGTGGCCTGCTTGCCGCCCTTGTCCCACGCGATCTTCGCCTGGGGGCCGTACTTCACCGCGAGCTTGGCACTCGTCCCGATGACGACGGCCGCCTTCGCGACCTTGCCGCCCTTCCCGCTTCCCTTGGCCATGGGCTCAACATAGCCAACCGGCCGTCCGGGATCCGGGGTTCCACAGCGCGCCGGACGGAGGTGGTGCACCATGGTCCGGTGCCAACCGGGGGACCTCTCGGCGCGCTCGGACGCGCCCGCCGCACGCGCGCCATGCTGCGCCGGCGCGGGGAGCTCGACCGCCTCGACGCCCGCTACGGGCTCGGCTCCGACCCACGCGGCGTCTCCGGCGGACCGACGTACCGCGCCCGGCACCGGTTCAACGGCCTGGTCGCGACCGTCGCGACCGTCGGCATGCTCGGCCTGCTCCTGCTGATGGACGGCGGCGGCGTCGCGGTGGCCACGCGCGCCCTGGTCGGGCTCGGGCCGGAGCCGCCGGTGCGGGTCGCGCTGGTGGACCCGGGCAAGGGGACGTATGCATTCATGGCGCACCAGCCCGGCAGCCGGGACCCGGTCGCCTACGACCCGTGCGAGGTGATCCGGGTCGAGGTGAACCCCGACGGCGCTCCCGCCGGCTACCGCGAGCTCGTGGACACCGCGGTCGACCACGTGTCCGAGCCGACCGGGCTCCGGTTCGCGGTGGTCGGCGAGACCGACCGGCGCCCGCACTCCGACAACCGCCGTACGGCGCTCCCGGGCGGCGGCTGGCCCCCGGTCCTGGTCTCCTGGGCGGACTCCGACCACGTCCCGGGCCTCGCCGGCGACGTCGCGGGACTCGGCGGCAGTACCTCGATCGAGGAGCTCGGACGCCGTCGCTACGTCACGGGCGAGATCACCCTCGACCGAGGTGCGTTCCAGCACATCTCCGGACGCCCGGACAGCCGCGCGCAGATGCAGGCGATCCTCGACCACGAGTTCGGCCACCTGATCGGGCTGACCCATGTGCACGACCGGGGTGAGCTGATGAGCGACGACAACGTCGGGCGCACGACCTGGGGCCCGGGCGACCTGGCCGGCCTCTCCCGGCTCGGGCGCGGGCGCTGCGGCTGAGCGTCCTCAACCGGGCATCAGCCCAGCATCAGCCCCGCGATCCACCCGCCGAGCGCGAACGCGAGGTCCGCGACCGGCTGGGCCAGCAGCATCACCGCGACCGCGATCCCGATCAGCGCCAGGCTGCGCAGCAGTGCCGACCGGTGGCGTGAACGGCGGTGCTGGTGCTCGCGGCGGGGCACCCGACCGGGCGCCGCGCTGATGGTCACCCGGCGCCGGGACCGCTGGTCCGGCGCCGTTGCCCGGTGTCGCGAGGCCTCACCCGCCATCCGCGGCCGGGGCACCACCGGCCCCTGGGCGGCGGCAGCGGTCCGGAACTGGGCGTCCAGCTCCTGGGCCACCGCGCGCACCTGAGCCGGACCGAGGACGACCTTCTTCGCCATCAGGACCCGGACGACGTTGTCGGGGGTGCAGAGCACGACCTCGCGGGCCCTGTTGCCCACCAGGTCGGATCCCGAGAAGCAGAGCACCGGCTGGGTCACCGACAGCCGCGACGACATCTGGCCGACCTGCAGCGCGGCCTCGGCCACGCTGGCCACGGCCCGCTCGCGGGGACGGCCGTCCTCGCGGAGCACGTCGTCGGTCACGGAGACCTCTCCGGACGATGACTCGCTCGAGATCACGAACACACCTCCCGATCCGACCACCACGTGGTCGATCCGTGCTCCCCGCCGGCCCGGCCAGGGCACGTCGTGGAACACCGTCCAGTCCGGAGGGAGGGCCGCGAGCGCGCGAGCCGTGGCCCGCTCCGCGTCACCGCGGTGCACGAGCGCACCGGCGCGGGCCAGCCGCTCAGCGCTCTCACGCCGACGCTGGACAGCGTCGTTCCTCGCATCCCCCGTCATACTGCCCTCCCCAAGGACATTCCCCACGCTACCCGCGGAGACGCCTTGCAGAACAGGACACGTCGGCGACTTCGCCCGGAGTGACTAGGCAGGGGGGTGGGCACCCCAGTGGCCGTCAGCGGCTGCTCAGAGGGCGTCGTCGTCGACCAGGACGAGGGCGACCGTGGTGACCGGCGCGAAGCACTCGACGGTCGCCGACTTCACCGCGAGCGCCGTGACCTCGAGGCCGTCCCCGGTGCGGTGGACGGCGACCCCCGGCGGGACGTCGCAGCCGATCGCGACGACCGCGCCGACCAGGGCCTCCCCCTCCGGTACGTCGGTCGCGGCGACCTGGTCCTGCACGTCACCGGCCAGCTCGCCGCCGTCGAACGCCGCCGTGAAGTCCTGCACCGCGGCGTCACTGTCGAGCGGAACCGCCGTCGGGTCGACCGTGCCGCCCGCGGCCGTCGCGTGCGGCAGGCCGACCTCGGTGAACGGCACGGAGCCGACCGGTGCCGGGTCGGACCTCCGGCTGGTCTGCCCGTCCGAGGCGGTGCGGTCGCCGGCGGCGGTGCCGCCGCTGTCGTCGCCGCAGCCGGCCAGCAGCAGGATGGACAGGAGCAGGGCGGTGAGGGACGGCCCGATCTGGCTCCCGAGAGTGCGCATCATGTCCTTCCGACGAACGCAGGTGCGGTCCGGTTCCGTCCGTGTCAGCCGACCGGGACGTCCTTGTGCCAGGACTGGGTGACGTACTTCGTCCGCCAGCCCATCGCGACGTACAGGCCGTCGGCGCCGGTGGGGCTGTCCGCGTCCACCTCGAGGCCGACACGGTCGCGGCCACGCTCGGCGGCGTCCGCGATGATCGTGTTCAGCAGCCCGGTGGCGACGCCGCGGCCGCGGGCGGACTCGAGCACGCCGAGGTAGGACACGTAGGAGCCGGCCGGGCCGGGGCCGCCCTCCGAGACGGTGCCGACCAGGGCGCCGGCAGGCTCGGGCGCTCCCCCGCCGTCGACGATCTCGGCGATCCACCAGTGGTCCCACCGGTGCCCCGGGTCCTCGCGGAGCCGGTGCTCGAACTCCTCGAAGCTCTCCTCGGCGGAGTTGAAGTGGTCGGTGAACGCGCTCTCGAGGACCTCGTGGACCGCGCGCAGGTCGTCCTCGTCGGGCATCCCGTCGACGCGCCGTACCTGCCGGAACACCACGCCCTTGCGCTCCCACCGCTCGGCCGAGGCGACCAGCGAGGCCTCCTCCGGGCGGACCGGTCGGCTCATCTGCCACCACGTGCGGACCTTCGTGAAGCCGGCCCCGGACAGCCAGGCGTGCTGCCGGTCGTCGCCCTCGAACGCACCCGTGTCGATCTGCTGGACGTCGAGGCCGCGGGCCGCGCCGACCTCCCGGGCCTGAGCCTCGGCCCACCTGAACAGGATCGTCGAGCAGGCGCGGGCCAGCCGGTCCTCGAGGCTCCGGTCGACGATGTGGACGTAGAGCATGCGACCGGACGCCCGGTCGTGCACGCTCCCCCAGGCCCGGATCTCGCCGGCCGGGTCGCGGACCACGAGGTTCTCCCGCGTCCGCAGCCCCTGCTCGGAGACCTCGACCAGCACGTCCTCCTCCGAGGCACCCGCCCAGCCGCGCCCGGCGTCCTCATGGGCCCGCAGCAGCTCGGTCAGCCGTGCGGTGACGGCGGAGTCACCGGGGTCCGGTGCCTCCGCCGTCCAGTCCGCGGGCAGCCCCGGGTCGTCGGGAAGGATCTCGTCGGGGTCGCTCTCGAACCGGTTGTCGTCGGGAATCACGAGCGACGATTCTGCCGTACGCCCCGGACCGCCTCAGATCACCAGTCCCAGCAGCAGGACGAAGACCAGACCACTGACCGACAGGAAGGTCTCCATCAGGGACCAGGTCTTGACGGTCTGGCCGACGCTGAGGCCGAAGTACTCCTTCACCAGCCAGAAGCCGGCGTCGTTCACGTGGGAGAAGAACACCGAGCCGGCGCCGATGGCGAGCACCATCAGCGAGGTCTCGCCGGTGCTGAGGGTGTCCACCAGCGGCGCGAGCAGGCCGGCGGTGGTCACCGTGGCGACGGTGGCGGAGCCGGTTGCGAGGCGGATCAGCACCGCGACCAGCCAGGCCAGCAGCAGCACGGAGAAGTCGCTCTGGGAGACCCACTCCGCGACCAGGGTGCCGACGCCGGTGTCGACCAGCGACTGCTTGAACCCGCCGCCCGCGGCGACGATCAGCAGGATGCCGGCGATGGGGGGCAGCGAGGACTCGACGGACTTCGCGATCTCTGTACGGCCCATGCCGGACCCACGGCCCAGCGTGAACATCGCGACGAGGGTCGACAGGATCAGCGCGACCAGCGGAGTGCCGAGCGCGTCGAGGACCTGGCGGGAGGTGTTGGTCTCGTCGTCGACGAAGATGTCGGCCAGCGCCTTGCCCATCATCAGCACGACCGGGAGCAGGACCGTGAACAGCGTGACGCCGAACGACGGGCGCGTGCGCTCCTCCTCGGCGTCCGCGGAGCCGGCGGCGCCGGCGTACCCGCCCGCCGAGCCGCCGCCGCTGGTGGCGCCGGCGGTCACCGTGGAGCGGGTCTCGAAGCGGTCCGGAGCCGGTACGTCGACCCACGCGCCGGCGTACTTCGCGAACAGCGGGCCGGAGACGATGATCGTCGGGACCGCGACCGCGATGCCGAGCGCCAAAGTGGTGCCGAGGTCGGCGCCGAGGTAGTCGATCGCGGTGAGCGGACCGGGGTGCGGCGGCACGAGGCCGTGCATCGCGGAGAGGCCCGCGAGGGCCGGGATGCCGACCGTGATGATCGAGAGCTGGGCGCGGCGGGCCACCAGGTAGATCACCGGCATCAGCAGGACCAGGCCGATCTCGAAGAACATCGGCAGGCCGATCAGCGCGCCCACCGCGGCCATCGCCCACGGCAGCGCCCGCTGCGGGGCCTTGCCGACGATGGTGTCGACGATCTGGTCGGCGCCGCCGGAGTCGGCGAGCAGCTTGCCGAACATCGCACCGAGCGCGATCAGCGTGCCGACCCCGGCAGCGGTGGTGCCGAAGCCCGTCGAGAAGCTCTCGATCGCGACCGCCAGGTCGACGCCCGCCGCGACGCCGACGGTCAGGCCGCCCAGGGTCAGCGCCAGGAACGGGTGCAGCTTCGCCCAGGTGATCAGCACGACGATGACCGCGATGCCGAGCAGCGCCGCGGTCACCAGACGCACGTCGGAGGCGACCGGCTCGATCAGGTCGGTGCCCGCGAGGGGGAGCAACAGGGTGGACATGGTTCTCCTTCTGGTGGTTCGGCGTCCCCGGTCAGCCCACGGCCGACAGGTCGACGTACTCCTGGACGATCGCGTCGACGCTCTGGTCGACGTCGACCACCTCGCCTGCCTCGTCGGGGGCGAGGCGCTCGAGCGTGGCGAACTGCGAGGCGAGCAGGGAGGCGGGCATGAAGTGGCCCGGGCGGCTGGACTGGCGGCGGCCGATGACCTCGGGGGTGCCGTCGAGGTGGAGGAACCGGACCCGCGGCGCGTGGTGGCGCAGCTGGTCGCGGTAGGTCCGCTTCAGCGCGGAGCAGGCGACCACGCCCCCGCTCGCGTCGTGGCCGGCGAGCCACTCCCCGATCGTCTCCAGCCAGGGCCGTCGGTCGTGGTCGTCGAGCGGCTCGCCCGCCGACATCTTGGCGATGTTGGCCGGCGGGTGCAGGTCGTCGGCGTCGACGAACGCCACGCGCAGCCGCTGCGCGAGGGCCGCGCCGACCACGGACTTGCCGGAGCCGGAGACGCCCATGACGACGAGGAGGGGGGCCCCGTGGTGCCCGGTTGCTGCCATGGTCCGACCGCCTTTGATGTGATCATTGTCCGTGCGCTGCGTCACATGATGCGATCATTGATCCGTCGATTGCAACCCCTGGGTCACAATTAGTCTGATTTATCTTGTTGCGGAGAGTGCCCGCCCACCCGCCCACACGCGTGAAAGGATCCGCCCATGTCCGCCTCGTCCGACCGCCCGCGCGGCCTGCACTCGAGCGTGCTCGACGCGCTCGGGTCGCGGATCGTGGCCGGCGAGCTGGCCCCCGGGCAGGTGCTGACGCTCGACCGGGTGGACACCGAGTACGGCGTGTCCCGGTCGGTCTCCCGCGAGGCGATCCGGGTCCTGGAGTCGATGGGCCTGGTGGCGGCGCGCCGTCGGGTGGGTGTGACCGTGCAGCCGCGCGAGACGTGGAACGTCTTCGACCCGCGGGTGATCCGCTGGCGGCTCGACGGCGCCGACCGCAGCAACCAGCTGCTCTCGCTCTCCGAGCTGCGCATGGGCTTCGAGCCGGTGGCCGCCGCGCTCGCCGCCCAGCGGGCCACCCCCGAGCAGTGCGGCGTGCTGGCCGCGGCCGTCTCCGACATGGTCGTGCACGGCACCAGCGGCGACCTCGAGTCCTATCTCGACGCCGACACGGTCTTCCACCGCACCCTGCTCGAGGCCTCCGGCAACGAGATGCTCCGGGCGCTCGGCGGCGTCGTCGAGGAGGTCCTCGCCGGCCGCACCCACCACCACCTGATGCCGTCCTCCCCCAACCCGGACGCCATCGCCCTGCACGAGACCGTCGCCCGCGCCGTCCGCCTGCGCGACCCCGCCACCGCCCGCGACGCCATGCGCCGGATCATCGACGAGGCCGCCGACGCGATGCGGGAGCAGTTCGCGGAGGAGTGAGGGGCCGGCCGGCCGGCGGATTCCCCGGTTGACCGGGGAATCCTGCGCATGACAGGCAGAACTTCCCCCGACATGTGCAGGAACTGCCCGTCAAGTGGCGACGGTCGGGCTCAGAAGACGAACGGGATGCCGACCAGCGCGGGTACGGCGCCGAGCGCGAGCCAGGGCGTGAGCAGCGGCTTCTGGTGGATGGCGCGGGCCGCGGCGACCGACAGCACGCCGAACGCGCCGGCGATGATCAGCAGCCCGACCTGCGCGTCGAGACGGTCCTCGTCGACCACGGCCGCGGCCACGACCAGACCCACGACGAGGTGCAGGATCGTGGTCACCGCGAGGGTCGACATGACCCACTTCTGCACCTGGGTCAGCGACATGCCACCCGGCGACGACCGGCGCGGGTTGGCCGGGTCCATCAGGTGCCGGCGGCGCTTCACCGGTGCAGGCTCGGACATGGCTCCATTGTCCCCGGGGCTCCGACGGCACGTGCGACCGGGTGCCCGCCTGGGCGGCGTACTCGAAGATCGGCGGGGTACCACGCGGGCGAGAGCGAAGGAGGAACCATGACTGTCACCCACTTCCAGGACGTTCCCCTCGCCGCCCGCGAGCACGAGTGGGACGGGGACGCCGCCGACAAGGGCGTCCGGGGTTGGACCGATGCCGCGGACGAGCCGACGCCGGCCTACCGCGATCTCCACGTCGGGTACGACGCCGACAACGCGAACAGCTTCACGTCGTACAAGCTGCTGATCGCCGACGTCGTCGACGGCCGGTTGAAGGCCGTCCCGCACGCGATCTTCGCCGCCGCGGTGGTGGTCCAGGGCGGTCGTAGCGGGCTGGACGTCCCCCACGAGGAGCTCGGCCGCATCCGCGGTCACCTGAAGCGCTACTACGACAAGCTGGACGACATCCCGCCGTGGGAGTGAGGCTCAGAGCTTCGCGCGGAGGTACTGCTCCGGCCAGCGCACCGCGTCCGTTGCGCCGAGCTCGTGCGCGGCGCGCAGCGGCCAGTGCGGCTCGCGCAGCAGCACCCGGGCCAGCAGTACGACGTCCGCGGAGCCGGTCGCCACGATCTCCTCGGCCTGCTTGGGCTCGGTGATCAGCCCGACCGCACCGGTCCGCATCCCGGCCTCGCGCACGGCCCGCGCGAACGGCACCTGGTAGCCCGGCCCGACCGGGACCTGGGCGGGCACGTTGCCGCCGCTCGACACGTCGACCAGGTCGACCCCGGCGTCCTTCAGCAGCCCGGCCAGGCGGACCGACTGCTCGACGTCCCAGCCGCCGTCGGTCCAGTCCGTCGCGCTGAGGCGGACCACGACCGGCACACCGCTCGGGACCCGGCCACGCACCTCGCGCACCACCTCGAGCAGCAGGCGGGCCCGGTTGTCGAAGCTGCCGCCGTACTCGTCGACGCGGTCGTTCGACAGCGGCGACAGGAACTCGTGCAGCAGGTAGCCGTGGGCCGCGTGCACCTCGAGCACGTCGAAGCCGGCGTCGACCGCGCGGACGGCGGCGTCGCCGAAGGCGGTCACGACCTCGCGGATCCCGTCGAGGGTGAGCGCCCGCGGCTCGCGCAGCCCCGGGTACGGCGTGGTGCCCGGCCCGACCGGCTGCCACCCGCCGTCCTTGTCGGCCACCGCCGCACGGCCGACCCACGGCGGCTCGGTCGACGCCTTGCGGCCGGCGTGCGCGAGCTGCATGCCCGCGGCCGCGCCCTGGCTGTGCAGGAAGTCCACGATGCGTCGCCACACCGCCTGCTGCGCGTCGTTCCAGATGCCGGTGTCTGCCGGCGAGATCCGACCCTCGGGCAGCACGGCGGTGGCCTCGGTGAACACCAGCCCGGCGCCGCCGGATGCGAACGAGCCGAGGTGGACGAGGTGCCAGTCCTCGGGGACGCCGTCGGTCGCGGAGTACTGGCACATCGGCGCCACCCACACCCGGTTCCGGATGGTGAGGTCGCGCAGGGTGATCGGGCTGAACAGCTGGGAGTCGGTCACGTCCTCATCCAACGCTGCCGCGCCCGCCTTTGTTTCGGCGACCCCGGCCCCGCGACGTACGTCACCCGCCGTGGAGGTCCTTCGCGGTCGGCGAGGTCGGCACGGTGGCCGGGTCGGGGTAGGTCCCGAACAGTCGGTCGGCGGTGGCGGTGGTGGTGACCGTGAACCAGTAGTGCTCGTTCTTGTAGTGGTGCAGCCGGTGGTTGCGCCAGACCGCCTTGTAGGCCCTGGTCCGCGGCTTGTAGTCGGAGTGGATCAGGTAGTGCGTCCACTCGTAGAGCAGCCCGAGCACGGCGACCGACAGCATGAAGGACAGCGCCTGCCCGACCCGCGGGAAGGCCAGCAGCGCGACGGCGTTGTAGCCGACCAGCACCCAGACCAGGGCCCGCCACGGGATGAAGACGAGGGGTACGTCGCGGGGGTCGCCGTGGTGCTCGCGGTGCTTGCGCGCGAGCAGCGTGTCGAGGGTGACCCCGGCGACCCGGCGCGGCCGCCAGTGCAGCACGAACACGTGGATCAGCCACTCGAGCACCGGGAACAGCGCGACCAGGGCCACCGGCCCCCACAGGTCGGAGAGCCGCCAGCCACCCACCGCGACCCGGACCGCCAGCGTGACCACCAGGGTCCCGCCGATCATCCACGGCGACGGGTAGCGCCAGAACCCGCGGAACGTCCCCCCGAGCGTGACCGGGCGCCTCGGCCGGCGCAGCGCCTCCTCGTCCGCCGCGAGCCGTCGCCTCGCGGTGGTCTCGGCAGTCGGTGCTCGGTCGGTGCTCGCATCGGTGCTCGCATCGGTGCTCATGGCACGGCTCCTCGGGGGTCGGGTCGGGGTCAGCGTCCGAGGGCGTCCATCGCCTCGGTGAGCGAGGTGGTGGCCACGGAGAGCAGGTCGTGGGCGGTCTCACGGGCGGCGGCGGCGTCGCCGTCGATGATCGCGACCGTCAGCGCGGCGTACGCCTCGACCCGGTCGACCTCGTCGGCCATCACCACCGAGAGCGCCTCGATGACCGGCTCGTACGCCGCGCGCATGCTGTTGAACATCAGCCGGAAGGTGATCGAGTCGGCGCCGCCCACGACCAGGTCCCAGAAGGCGAGCGCCAGGTGCTGGCGTCTTACGCCGTCGGTCGCCGCAGCGAGCGCCTCGACGGCCCCGCGCAGCGGTTCCTCGAGGGCGGCCCCCGATCGGACCGCGGCCAGCTCGGCCACCTTCGGGCCGACGTGCAGCCGGGCCTCGAGGATCGAGCGCGCCACCGCGAGGTCGAGGTTCCCGCCGACGACGAGCAGCCGGGGCAGCAGGTCGAGCCCGCCGAGACGACGGAAGTCCCGGACCGTGGTCGACCCGCCCTGACGTACGTCGACCAGGCCAGCGGTCGCCAGCCGCTGCAGCGCCTCGCGGACCGCGGGCCGGGAGACGCCGAGCACCTCGGCCAGCCGCCGCTCGCTGGGCAGGGTCTCGCCCGGACCGAGGTCGCCGTCCATCACCTCGGCGACGAGCTGGTCGAACACCTCGTCCGGCACGGAGCGGCGGTTCACGGGCTGCAGGGGCATGCCCGCGACCGTACGACGCACCAGCCCGGTGGTCAAGTGGTCAGACCAGTCTGTTGACCGCCTCGGGTCGACCCTGAGGTACCTAGGGCCCACCTCATCCCTGGGTGGGGAGACATCTAGGGCGGTCGCCCGATTCGCCGTGCCCGGCTTAGCACCACGCTGGGGGTTGTCCGAAGAAAGCAGCACCACTCACAGCCCGGAGACCGTCATGTACACCACCACCATCACCGCCGAGATCGCCCGCCAGCACCAGACCCAGATGCAGCGCTCCGCCGCTCGCTGGTCGCTGGCATCCTTCTTCCGCCGTCCGCCGGAGCCGGAGACCCGACCGGCACCGCGCTTCGGCGGGATCACCGCGGTCCCATCCGTGCCCAGCGCACGGACCACCAGCCCCCAGACCACGAGCCCGCAGACCGAGGGCTCCCGCGAGCACGCGGCCCACGCCGCCTGATCCGGACCGGTCCACGGGCTGGACCAGCAGCACCCGCACCAACCCAGCACCAACCCCCGCCACCGCCCCGGGCGCCCCTCGCGCCCGGGGCGGTCACCTGTCCGGAGCCGGCGCCACCCGCGATGGCCGTCTCGGGTCATGTCCCGCGCGCCGCCCGGACGGCAGACTGCTCCCATGGCGCAGGCGACGACGGGGACCACCGGGGACTCGGCACCGCCGCCCGGTCCGACCGCGAGCGAGGCGCTGCGGGCGTACGTCGCCGCGCAGCACGCAGACCTCGAGCGCGACCTTCCCTCCCTCGACGACCCCGAGGCCGTGCACCGCACCCGCACCCGCGCCCGGCGGGTACGCAGCGTCCTCGGCGCGTACGCCGCCCATGCACCCGCGGCCGGACGGCTGCGCAAGGACCTCCGCGCACTCGGGCGGACCGCCGGCCACCTGCGCGACCTCGACATCATCCGGGACCGGGTCGCCGAGGTGCCGATGGCGACGACGCTGCTCGACCACGAACGACGCGGCGTGCTGGACGACGTCCACGAGGAGATCGCGTCCGGGCGGTTCCGGCGCATGATGCGCACGCTGGCCGAGCTGGGCGAGCCCGACGCGTGGGCCGACTGCCCGGAGGCGCCGATGTCCACCGTTGCCCAGGAGGTGCTGGCCGACGAGCTCGAGCGGGTGTTCCGGCGGGACCGGGCCGCCGCACAACCGGGCGCCAACCGGGCGGTGGCGCTCCACGACGTCCGGAAGGCGGCCAAGCGACTGCGGTACGCCGCCGAGGCCGGCGGTCCGGCGTACGCCGACCTGGCCGGGCGCGCGCAGGCGCTGCAGGACCTGCTCGGCGAGGCCAACGACGGGCTGGCCACCGCCGCCTGGCTGGACCGGGCCGCCCGGGCGCACCCCGACCACGCGCACTTCGCCGAGCACGCGCGGGAGCACTGGTCGTCGGGCCACGTCGACCCCGCGTCGTACGAGGTGCTGCTCGCCGAGCTGCGCGAGTCGTCCGCCTGAGGAGGGCCCCGGCACCCGCGTGGGGCGGACGACCCCTTGGGCCGACGTGAAATACTCGCCGGTAGCCGACCCGAGGAGAGCCGATGCGACTGGAGCTGTCGCCGGAGGACGCCGCGTTCCGCGAGGAGATGCGCACGTTCTTCACCACCGAGGTGCCGCAGGAGATCCGCGACACCGTCGCCGCCCGCCAGGAGCTCACGAAGGAGCAGTTCGTCCAGAGCCAGCGGATCCTCAACCAGCACGGGCTGGCGGTGCCGCACTGGCCGGTCGAGTGGGGCGGCCGCGACTGGACCACGCTGCAGCGCCACATCTGGCACGAGGAGATGCAGCGGGCGTGCGTGCCGATCCCGCTGGCGTTCAACGCCTCGATGGTCGGCCCGGTGATCGCGGCGTTCGGCAGCCAGGAGCAGAAGGAGCGGTTCCTGGCACCGACCGCGAACCTCGACATCTGGTGGTCCCAGGGCTTCTCCGAGCCCGACGCCGGCTCCGACCTCGCGTCGCTGCGGACCACGGCGGTGCGCGACGGCGACGAGTTCGTGGTCAACGGGCAGAAGACGTGGACCACGTTCGGCCAGTACGGCGACTGGATCTTCACCCTTGTCCGCACCGACCCCGAGGCCAAGAAGCAGCGCGGCATCTCGTTCCTGCTCATCGACATGACCACCCCCGGCGTGACCGTGCGCCCGATCGAGCTCATCGACGGCGGCCACGAGGTGAACGAGGTCTGGTTCGAGGACGTGCGGGTGCCGGCGGAGAACCTGGTCGGCGAGCTCAACCACGGCTGGGACTACGCCAAGTTCCTGCTCGGCAACGAGCGGGTCGGCGTCGCGCCGGTCGGGCAGACCAAGCGGGTGCTGGCGCAGGCCAAGCAGTACGCCGGCCCGCTGCTCGACGACCCGCTGGTCGCGGCGCGGGTCGCGGAGCTCGAGAACGAGCTGCTGGCGCTGGAGCTGACCGCGCTGCGCGTGGTCGCCGACTCCTCCGACGGCAAGCCGCACCCGGCGTCGTCGGTGCTCAAGCTGAAGGGCTCCGAGCTGCAGCAGGCGGTCAGCGAGCTGGTCGTCGACCTGGCCGGACCGGGGTCGCTCGCCTCCGGCGCCACGCCCGCGACCTCCGACCTGGACCCGTGGGTCCACCGCGCCACCCCGGCCTACCTCAACCTCCGCAAGGCGTCGATCTACGGCGGGTCCAACGAGATCCAGCGGCAGATCATCGCGAAGACGATCCTGGGGCTCTGACATGGACTTCACCTACGACAGCGAGCAGAAGGCCCTCCGCGAGGCGGTGCGCGGCCTGGTCGGCAAGGCGTACGCCGACTACGAGCAGCGTCGCCGTACCGTCGCCGCGGAGCCGGGCTACGACGAGCAGCTCTGGGCCCGGCTGGCCGAGATGGGCGTCCTGGGCCTGCCGTTCGCGGAAGAGGACGGCGGCGTCGGCGCCGGGCCGATCGAGCTCGGCATCGTCGCGACCGAGCTGGGCCGGGTGCTGGCGCCGGAGCCGTTCCTGACCGCCGTCGTGCTGGCCGGTGGGCTGGTCGCCGCGGCCGGGTCGGCCGCGCAGCGCGCCGAGGTCCTGGGTGCGCTGGCCGCGGGCGAGTCGTTGCTGGCGTTCGCGCACGCCGAACCGGGCTCGCGCTGGCAGACCACCGCCGCCGATGTCAAGGCGACGCAGTCCGGCGACGACTGGACGCTGTCCGGGGTCAAGGAGCCGGTCCCGCACGGCGCCCGCGCCGACCGGCTGGTCGTCAGCGCGGTGCTGCCGTCCGGGGAGACCGGGCTGTTCCTGGTCGACGGCGACGCCGCCGGGATGACCCGCGACGGGTATCCCACCCACGACGGCGGCCGCGCCGCGCGGGTCACGCTGGCCGACACCCCGGCCGTGCCGCTCGGTTCCGGCGGGGACGCGAGCGCCGCCATCGAGCGGGCGTTCGTGGTGGCCCGGATCGTGGCCTGCAGCGAGGCGCTCGGCCTGATGGAGGTCGCGCTCGAGACCACGACGTCGTACCTCACCAGCCGCAAGCAGTTCGGGGTCACCCTCAACACCTTCCAGGCGCTGACCTTCCGGGCCGCGGACCTCTACGTCTCCCTCGAGCTGGCCCGCTCGCTGACGCTCTGGGCGACGATGGTGCTCGCCGACGAGCCGGCTCAGGCGGCCACTGCCGCGTCCCGGGCGGCGCTGCAGGTCAGCCGGTCCGGGCGGCACGTCGGGCAGGAGGCGATCCAGCTGCACGGCGGGATCGGGATGACCGCGGAGTACTCCGTCGGCGCCTACACCAGCCGGCTCACCGCCCTCGACCACCTGCTCGGCGACGGCGACTTCCACCTCGCCCGGCTCGCCGCCGACGTCGCGTCGTACGACGAGGTCGACCCGATACCCTGAGATCGGTGGTTGAGGAGGCCGAGGAACGAGGCCG